>NZ_DALZXX010000134.1:0-7906 GCF_031988965.1 Microbacterium sp. | reverse complement strand
TGAGGCCGGCATCGGCAAGTCCCGGCTGCTGCGCGAGTTCGGCGACGAGATCGCCGCCCGCGCCGACGTCCACGTCGGGTGGTGCCTCGACCTCGGAGCATCGCGCACGCCCTTCGGGCCGCTCACCGGCATCCTGCGTTCGATCGTGGCGCGCCTGGGCGCCGACCGCGTGCGCGACGAGCTGGGTGTCGGGGTCGAGGCGCTGGGCATGCTCCTTCCGGAGCTCAACCCGACCGAGCGCTCCCAGACCAGCCCCGACCGGCTGCGCGACGCGATCGCCGCCCTCATCGAGGCCGCCGCCGAGCACGCGCCGCAGGTGCTCGTCGTCGAAGATCTGCACTGGGCCGACGAATCGACCCTCGCGCTCCTCTCTTTTCTTCTGCGCGCGCTGGCCCACGGTCGCATCCTCCTCGTCCTCACCTGCCGCAGCGACGATGTGCGCCGCGGCGACGCCGTGAGCCGCTTCATCGGCGAATCCACCCGCGGCCGTCTGCTCGAACGGGTCGCGGTCGAGCGGCTCGAGGCGTCGGCCGTGCGAGAGCTCGCCGAGTCGATCACGGGTGAGCTGCTCAGCGATGCCGCGCTCGACCGCATCCATGAACGGGCAGAGGGAGTGCCGTTCTTCGTCGAGGAGCTGGCCGGATGCTCGGCAGGACCGCTGCCCGGGTCCCTGCGGGACCTGCTGCTGGCTCGGTTCGACCGTCTCTCCGACGACGCGAGACGCGTGGTGCAGGTGATGTCGGGCGCCGAGCGCCCACTGTCGCACCCCCTCGTCACGCAGCTCGCAGGGCTGCCCGAGGACCAGCTCGACGAGGCCATCCGCGAGGCGACGCTCAGCGGCATCCTCGTGGTGGTCGATGACGACTATCGCTTCCGCCACGCGCTGCTGCGCGAAGCGGTGCACGACGACCTGCGCCCCGGTGCGAGAGCGCGCCTGCATCGCGCCTACGCCGAGGCTCTCGAGGCGAACGACCACCACGGCGCGGACCCGGCTGCGCTCGCGTACCACTGGCAGCTCGCGCAGGACGCCCGGCGGGCGCTCGCCGCCGCCGTCACCGCGATGCTCGACGCCAAGTCGCGCTTCGCCTTCGCGAGCGCGGCGCGCTTCGGCGAGCTCGCGCTCGACCTGTGGATCCAGGTGCCCGACGCGGCGAGCATCGTCGGCGTCGAGCGGTTCGAGCTGCTGCGCACCCTCGGTTCGGTGCTGCGCAACGCCGGCGACGGAGAGCGGGCGCTCGCCGTGGTCACCCTCGCGCTCGGCGAGGTCGACCCCGAGACGGCCGACCCTCGCATGCACGCGCGGCTGCTGCGCGACAGGGCCTATTACCTGATGAATCTCGGCCGCGCCGGATCCATCCCGCTGCTCGAGCAGGCGCTGGCCACTCTCGACGGGCGGGTCGACGACGATCGTCTGCGGGCGTCGATCCTCAACCAGCTGGCCAGCAGGCACATGATCGCGGGACGCCTGGAAGCGGCGATCGCGCTGGCCACGGAGGCGGGGGAGCGCGCCGCGCGTGCAGGCTCCGACGACGAGCAGTCGATCGCCGCGAACGTGCGCGGCGGTGCCCTGGCCCACCTCGGCGATCTCGAGGCAGGACACCGGGAGTACGCGCTGGCGCTGCGCCTGGCGAAGGGCACGAACGCCGAGATGCGGTATCGGGTCAACTACTCCGACCTGCTCGGGCTGCTGGGGCGCTACGACGATGCGATCCGCGTCGCCGAAGACGGCCTGGCTCCGGCCCGGGCCTTCGGCGTCGAACGCACGACCGGCGCACTGATGACGCAGAACATGGCGGTGCCGCTGCTCGAGCGGGGAGAGGTCGAGCAGGTCGAGGAGATCCTGGCACGCGAGCTCGCGCAGCGCACCCTGCGCATCTCGCACATGTACTCGACGATGACGCGCGTGCGGGTGCTCGCCTGGCGGGGCCGTCATGAAGAGGCCGCCGAGATCCTGCGCGAATGGCGTCCGTCGTTCGAGGAGACCGGTCGGGTCGAGCGGCAGATCTGGTACGACGAGGTCATGATGCGCGTGGCGGTCGCCGAGGGGCGTGGCGACCTGGCGCATGCGCTCGACGAGGTGAGACGGATGCTCGCCGATGACGGACCGGTGTTCCTGCACCAGCGGCGCCTGCTGCTCGAGGCGGCGTGGATGATCGCCGAACTCCGGGCCTCGGGGTCCGACGTCGGCGATGCGATCGGCGAGGTGCGCGGTGCCTGGCTCGGACAGCCCACCCCGCTGCTCGACGACGCCTGGGGGTCGATCCTCGAGGCCTTCCTCGCGCCGTCGATCCCGGGCCTGCGGGCAGCCGTCGCCATCGCCGACCACGACGACGTGCCCGTGACCTTTCGTGTGACCACGCGTCTCGCGCTCGCGCGGCTGCTCGTCGACGCCGGAGATCGCGCGGCTGCCGCCCCCGTGCTCACGGCGGCGCTGCACGAGGCCGAACGCCTCGGACACGTGCCGCTGATGCGGATCGTGGGGGCGTTCTCCGCGGCATCCGGTCTTGCTCCGGCATCCGCCGCCGAGCCCTCCGTCGCCGATTCCGACCCGCTCACCGCACGTGAGCGGCAGGTCCTCGCGCTGATCGCCGAGGGCCTGAGCAACCGGCAGATCGGCGAGCGGCTCTTCATCAGCACGAAGACGGTGAGCGTTCATGTGTCTGCCGTTCTGCGCAAACTCGGTGTCAGCACGCGCACAGAAGCGGCCGTGATCCAAAAGAAGTCGGAGTTCATGGCCAGCGGTCAGCCTGCCGTGGTACGTTGAGCGAGCGCGTATGTCGGACGTTCCGACACGGCGTGGGCCGCGCAAGCGGCCGTTTGAAAACAGAAAGTAGAAAACACATGGCCACTGGCACTGTGAAATGGTTCAACGCGGAAAAGGGCTTCGGCTTCATCGCTCCCGATGACGGCACGGACGACCTTTTCGCCCACTACTCGGCAATCGCCGGCTCCGGTTTCAAGGAGCTCCGCGAGAACCAGAAGGTCGAATTCGACGCTGAGCGTGGCCCCAAGGGCATGCAGGCGGCGAACATCCGCGCTCTCTGAGCGCGCGCTGACTTCCTGAAGCCGGCCGGATCCTCACGGATCCGGCCGGCTTTCTGCGTACCCGGGGCGACAACGCCCCTGCGCTGCTCCCGGGGTCGAAAACGCCTCTGCGCTGCTCCCGGGGTCGAAAACGCCCCGGAATCGACGGTCTCCGGTGCATCATCGACCCCGCCCGACTGGGCCAGGCACGTGTCGCCCCGCACGACCCGCCGAGCGGAGTGTGACGCGGTCGGCATCCGTGGTCGAGCATCGCTGAAGATGAGGCTTGCCTAACTTTCTGTTAGATTAGGCCAGGCTTACCAAAGCCTGGTGCTCCTCTGCGCCGCAACCCCCCACCCGAACCCGAAGGGACCGCCTGTGCGCACTTCCCGTCTTCTCGCCGCCGTCGGCACGGCCGCCGCGCTCGCTCTGAGCCTCGCAGCCTGCGCCACGCCCGCTGCCGACACCGGCTCCGACTCCGCCGCGGGCAACCCGGCCGACGACAGCGCCTTCCCCGTCACGATCGAGCACGTCTACGGCGAGACCACGATCGAGTCCAAGCCCGAGCGCGTCGCGACGCTCGCGTGGGCCAACCACGAGGTTCCGCTCGCCCTCGGCATCGTGCCGGTCGGCATGAGCAAGGCCACGTGGGGCGATGACGACGACAACGGCATCCTGCCCTGGGTCGAGGAGAAGCTCGACGAGCTCGGCGGCGACGAGCCCGTGCTCTTCGACGACGGCGACAGCATCGACTACGAGGCCGTGGCCGACACCGCGCCCGACGTCATCCTCGCCTCGTACTCGGGTCTGACGCAGGAGCAGTACGACCAGCTGTCGAAGATCGCTCCCGTCGTCGCGTACCCCGAGGTTGCGTGGGGAACGACCGTCGACGAGATGATCGAGATGAACTCCAAGGCTCTGGGTCTCGAGGCCGAGGGCGACGCTCTGATCGAAGAGCTGCAGGCCGACGGCGAGGCCGCACTCGAGGAGAACAGCGTCCTGAAGGACAAGAAGGTCCTGTTCGCCTACATCGACCCGACCGACCTGAGCCAGATCGGCTACTACACGGCTGCGGACACGCGCCCCGGCTACCTGCACGACAACCTGGGGCTCCCGCTCCCGGAGATCGTCGAGGAGAACGCGGACAGCGAGGAGTTCTACCTCTCCGTCAGCTCCGAGCAGGCCGACAAGTTCGCTGACGTCGACCTGTTCGTGACCTACGGCGACGAGTCGCTCATCGCGACCCTGCAGGCCGACCCGCTGCTGTCGAAGATCCCGGCCATCGCCGAGGGTCGCATCGCGATCCTTCCCGACGCCACCCCGATCGCGGCCTCGGCGAACCCGTCGCCGCTGTCGATCCCGTGGGGTCTCAGCGACTACCTCGCCCTTCTGGCAGCACCTCTCGCGCAGTGATCCCAGGCGTCACCGCCTGATCTGACCCGCTCGTGACCGCTGTCACCGTCCCCACGCCGGGCACCGCAGACCTGCGGCGCCCGGCGTGGGCGCGCACCCTCTGGCTCCTCGTCGGAGCCGGGGTGCTGCTCGTGCTCTGCATCCTCTCGGTCTCCTTCGGCGTGCGCGCCGTGAGCATCGACGACATCTTCGCGGCCCTCGCGGGCCAGGATGACACGCTGGCCCAGGCCGCCATCATCAAGCGCCTCCCGCGCACCGTGCTCGCGCTCCTGGTCGGAGCGGCTCTCGCGCTCTCCGGCGCGACGATGCAAGCCGTCACGCGCAACCCGATCGCCGACCCCGGCATCCTCGGCGTCTCGAACGGCGCCTCGCTCGCCGTCGTGCTCGGCCTCGCCTTCGTCGGCCTGACGAACCCCTATGGGCAGATGGCCCTCGCGATCGCCGGCGCCGCCGTCGCCGCGACCTTCGTCTACACCGTCGGCTCCCTCGGCCGTGGCGGTGCGACGCCGCTCAAGCTCGCCCTGGCCGGAGCCGCGACATCCGCCGCCTTCGCCTCCCTCATCAGCGCCATCATGCTGCCTCGCGTCGACCTGCTGCAGGCCTTCCAGTCGTGGCAGATCGGTGGCGTCGGCGGCGCCGAGTGGCCGCGCATCGCGATCACGGCACCCGTGCTCGCCCTCGGTGCCCTGATCTGCATCGCGAGCGCCCGCGGCATGAACTCCCTCGCGCTGGGCGACGACATGGCCAAGGGGCTCGGCGAGCACGTCTTCCGCACGCGACTGATGTCGGCCCTCGGCGCCGTGATCCTCGCCGGCGCCGCGACCGCCATCGCCGGTCCTATCGGCTTCGTCGGCCTCGTCATCCCGCATGTCTGCCGGATGCTCATCGGCACGGATCACCGCTGGCTTCTGCCGTTCTCGGCCCTGGCGGGGGCCGCGCTGCTGCTCGCGAGCGACATCGTGGGCCGTGTCATCGCGCCCTCGTCGGAGGAGATCCAGGTGGGCATCATCACCGCGATCATCGGCGCACCGTTCTTCATCTGGATCGTGCGTCGTACGAAGGTGCGTGAACTGTGAGCACCATGAACCGTCCCGCACGTTCGCAGATGACGCCGCCGCCATCGGGCAGCGCACAGGTCGCCGCCGTCATCGCGGGGCGTCGCGCCCGCCACCGCAGACACGCGGTCGCGACGATCGTGCTCGGCGTGCTCCTGCTCGCGCTGTTCACGGTGGCGCTCATGATCGGCAACACGTTCTACTCGATCGACGAGGTGATCCGCGTGATCCTCGGCGAGACCGTGCCCGGCGCCTCGTTCACGGTCGGCGAGCTCCGTCTGCCGCGCGCGGTGCTCGCGATCCTCACCGGCCTCGCGTTCGGCATGGCGGGCGTCACGTTCCAGACGCTGCTGCGCAATCCGCTGGCATCGCCCGACATCATCGGCCTCTCGAACGGCGCCGGCGCCGCAGCCGTCATCGGCATCGTCGTGCTGTCCCTCAACGGCCCGGTCGTGTCGCTCTTCGCGCTCGGAGGCGCGCTGCTCACCGCGGCCGTGATCTACCTGCTGTCGATCAAGAACGGCTTCGCCGGCACCCGACTCATCCTCATCGGGATCGGCGTCGCGGCGATGCTGCAGAGCGTGACCTCGTACATCCTGTCGCGCGCCGCGAGCTGGGACATCCAGACCGCGATGCAGTGGCTGACCGGCAGCCTCAACAACGCCTCGTGGGAGAGGGTCGCTCCGCTCGCGATCGCCGCCGCGATCATCGTTCCGCTCATGCTCTCGCAGGGGCGTGCGCTCGGCGCGATGCAGCTCGGCGACGACTCGGCATCCGGTCTCGGCGTGCGGGTGAACCTCACACGCGTGCTGTTCATCCTCGGAGCGGTCGCCCTGCTCGCCTTCGCGACCGCCGCGACCGGTCCGATCGCGTTCGTCGCGTTCATGGCCGGGCCCGTCGCCGCGCGCATCACCGGTCCGGGCGCCAGTCTGCTGGTGCCCAGTGCCTTCGTCGGCGCGGTGCTCGTGCTGGCGAGCGACCTGATCGGTCAGTTCGCGCTCGGCGAGCGCTACCCGGTCGGCGTCATCACGGGTGTGCTCGGCGCCCCGTACCTGATCTATCTGCTCATCCGCACCAACCGCTCGGGAGGCTCCCTGTGACCGAGGCGCACACCCTGACCGCTGACTCGGTGACCCTCGCCTACGGCGACCGCACCATCATCGAGAACCTCGACCTCGAGATCGCCCCGGGCAGGATCACGACGATCGTCGGCGCGAACGGATGCGGCAAGTCGACGCTGCTGCGCTCGCTCGCGCGTCTGCTGTCGCCCACCGAGGGGCAGATCGTGCTCGACGGCAAGTCGGTGCACGCGCGCCCGACGAAGGAGGTCGCGCGTGTGCTCGGCCTGCTCCCGCAGTCGCCGATCGCTCCCGAGGGAATCGCCGTCGCCGACCTGGTGGGTCGCGGACGGCATCCGCATCAGAAGATCCTCTCCCGCTGGAGCGCGCACGACTACGAGGTCGTGGCGGATGCTCTCGCGGCGACCGGCACCACCGAGCTCGCCGACCGCAGCGTCGACGAGCTGTCGGGCGGCCAGCGCCAGCGCGTGTGGATCGCGATGGCGCTCGCGCAGGAGACCGACATCCTGCTGCTCGACGAGCCGACGACGTTCCTCGACGTCGCACACCAGGTCGAGGTGCTCGACCTGCTCACCGACCTGAGCGTCTCGCGCGGCACCACGATCGTCATGGTGCTGCACGACCTGAACCTCGCCGCGCGGTACTCCGACGAACTCGTCGCGATGAAGGACGGCCGCGTGCACGTGGCCGGGGCGCCGCACGAGGTCGTCACCGCGCAGCACGTCGAAGAGGTCTTCGGCCTCGCGAACCAGATCACCGTCGACCCGGTCTCCGGCAAGCCGATGGTCACCCCGATCGGAAGGCATCATGTCCGCTGAGACCACCACCGAACGCCCCACCTACGTGCTGGCCCGCGCCGAGGTGCGCGGAGTTGCCCGGGTGTCGCCGAACTTCGTGCGGGTGACGTTCGGCGGCACCGAGCTCGACGAGTTCGGCACCCCGGGTGACACCTACGACTCGCGCATCAAGATCGTGTTCCCGCCGGCATCCGGCATCCTGCCCGACCTCGACCGTGAGACCGACGACTGGTGGGGGTCGTACCTCGCCGTGCCCGAGGCCGAGCGCGGCTCGATGCGCACGTACTCGGTGCGCGACCTGCGCGTCACCGATGCGGGCACCGAGCTCGATGTCGACTTCGTGCTGCACCTGGCGCCCGGCCTCACCGGACCGGCGTCGCGCTGGGCCGATGCGGCAGCCGTGGGGCAGGAGCTGTTCATCGTCGGACCGCGTCGCGGAGTGTCGGCCGCCGATCACCACGGCGCCGAGTACGAGCCCGGGTCCGCGGCCTCGGTCGTGCTGGCCGGCGACGAGACGGCCGCCCCGGCGATCGCCCGC
>NZ_DALZXX010000133.1:5042-7955 GCF_031988965.1 Microbacterium sp. | reverse complement strand
CGCGAGCCGCATCGCACCGCGCCGAGCCTCAGAACGACGCCGGGCCCAGCGCCGAGAAGCCGCTGTTCAGCGTCGCGCCGCAGACGGGGCAGCAGCCGACCGCCGAATCCCGGTCGGCCTCCGACACGGGAGCGCTGCTGCTCATCTTCGACACCGGTCAGCGTGTGCAGCTGCCCCTCCCGCTCGCGGCCAACCTCGGCCGCGGCCCTGTCGCCAGCGCGCACGACGACCGCCTCGTGATCGTGACCGATCCCGATTCCTCGGTGTCGAAGACGCACCTGCGCATCGAGCACTCCCGCGGCCGTACCTGGGTCACCGACTTCGGCTCGACGAACGGGTCGGATGTCCGCTCCGACGACGGGCAGACGACCGAACTCGTCGCGGGTGAGCGGATGCTCCTCGACGACGCCGACCGCGTGCGCATCGGGAACCGCAGCTTCACCATCAGCCTCCTGCTGGGCACCGACAGCAGCGCCGGAGAGAGAGCATGACAGGACCCCGTCTCGCACCGCCCCGCGTCCCCTCGGGCAAGGTCCCCGTCCAGGCTCCGCCCGAGCTGCAGCCGAACGACGGCGGCATGGGCGTTCTGGGGTCTCTGCTGCCGATGCTCGGCAGCGTCGGCGCGATCGTCATGGTGACGATGTCGAACCAGTCGGCGACCGGTCTTCTCACCGGCGGCATGTTCCTGCTGTCGTCGCTCGGGTTCGTGGCGGTCAACGGCTGGCGGCAGCGCTCGCAGCGTCAGGCGGCGACCCTCGGTGCGCGTCGCGAGTACCTCGCGTATCTCACCGAGCTGCGACAGACGGTCCGTGTCGCAGCGCGTCAGCAGCGTCGTGCCGCGAACTGGCATCTGCCGGCGCCCTCGGCTCTGCCCTACATCGCCGAGGAATGCACCCGGGTGTGGGAGCGCAGCCTCAACGACCCCGACTTCCTCTCGGTCCGCGTCGGTACGAGCGATCAGCCGCTCTGCATCACGCTCGAGGCGCCCGAACTCCCTCCGCTCGCGCAGCTCGACCCGGTGGCCGCATCGGCAGCACACCGTTTCATGCTCACGCACGAGATGCAGAAGAACCTTCCCGTCGGCATCACGCTGCGCGACTACGCGCGGATCGAGATCACCGGTGACGAGAACGAGTCGCGGGCGCTCGCCCGCGCGATGCTGCTGCACGCCGCGACCATGCACGACCCCGACACGGTGCAGATCGTCGTCGCCGCGGATGCCGCGGTGCTGCCGCAGTGGGAGTGGGCGAAGTGGCTCCCGCACACGCACTCGCGCACGGTCCGCGACGGACTCGGCGCTGCCCGCATGATCGGTTCGCAGCTGTCGGAGCTCGAGGACATGCTGCCTGCAGAGGTGCGCGAGCGCCCGCGATACGCGAGAGACGGCTCGACTCCCAAAGCCCCGCACATCGTCATCCTGACCGACGGCGCGAGCACCTCGTTCAACGACGTGCTCGTGAGCGGCGACGGAGTCCAGGGCGTCACGGTCATCGATCTGCCGTCGCGGTGGGCCGACCTCGACGATCCGCACGCGCTCCGCATCGCCTTCGACCCCGCGACGAAGGGCTCGCGTGCCGAGCTCGTCAGCCTGCAGGTGTCGACCCGCCCCTTCGAGGCCGACGGGATCAGCATCGTCGAAGCCGAGGCCACTGCGCGTCGTCTCATGCCCCTGTACTCCGGCGGCACCGCGATCGCGAAGAAGAAGAGCTCGACCGATCAGGCCGAGCTCGTCGAGCTCCTCGGGCTCCCGGATGTCCGCGACATCGACCTGGATGCGGCCTGGTCGCCGCGCCTGGAGCGCGATCGCCTGCGGGTGCCGATCGGTCAGACCGAGGACGGCAGCCCGCTGATCCTCGACATCAAGGAATCGGCTCAGCAGGGTATGGGGCCGCACGGTCTCATCATCGGTGCGACCGGTTCGGGTAAGTCCGAGGTGCTCCGCACGCTGGTGCTGGCCCTCGCGATGACCCACTCGCCCGAGCAGCTCAACTTCGTGCTCGTCGACTTCAAGGGTGGTGCGACCTTCGCCGGCATGGCGGACATGCCGCACGTGTCGGCGATCATCACGAACCTCGGCGAGGAGATCTCGCTCGTCGACCGCATGCAGGACGCACTGCAGGGTGAGATGGTCCGACGCCAGGAACTCCTGCGTGCGACGGGGCCGTTCGCCAACGTCGCGGACTACGAGAAGGCCCGTCGCGGCGGACGCACCGACCTCGCACCCCTGCCCGCGCTGCTGATCGTGGCCGACGAGTTCTCCGAGCTTCTCTCGGCCAAGCCCGAGTTCGTGGACACCTTCGTCAACATCGGCCGTCTCGGACGATCCCTGCAGGTGCACCTGCTGCTCTCGTCGCAGCGTCTGGAAGAGGGCAAGCTCCGCGGACTCGACACGCACCTGTCGTACCGCATCGGTCTGCGCACCTTCTCGGCCGCCGAATCCCGCACCGTTCTCGGGGTGCCCGACGCCTACCACCTGCCCACGCAGCCGGGTGCCGGCATCCTGAAGTCCGACACCGAGACCATGACCCAGTTCCGGGCCTCGTACGTGTCGGGACCGCCGCCCCGACGCCGGCGCCGGGCATCGTCCGGATCGACGCAGAGCACCGGCTCCACGGCGGTCGAGCTCTTCACGGCCGCGCCGGTGTGGCGCGCCGAGGCGCCGGTCGACGAGCCCGAGGTCGTCGTCGACGCCGAGCCCGAAGAGAAGCGCAACACCTTCGAGATCGCGGTCGAGATGATGAGCGGTCGCGGGCCGTCCGCGCATCAGGTCTGGCTGCCCCCGCTCGAGACTCCGGCGACGCTCGACCAGCTGTTCGGCGACCTCGTCGAGGACCTCGTTGCCCTTCAGGCCCGCGCCGGTGGTGGTCGCGTACAGCTCGTTGGGGGAGGCGCCGATGACCGCGACGCGCACGC
>NZ_DALZXX010000133.1:3662-5032 GCF_031988965.1 Microbacterium sp. | reverse complement strand
CCGCGCTCGGGCTGATCTCGCCGCGGTGGCGAGGTGCGGCGGCGCTCACGGTTCCTCTCGGCATCGTCGACGTGCCGCTCGAGCAGCGCCGCGAGACCCTCGCGGTGTCACTGGGCGGCGCCGCGGGTCACATGGCGATCGTCGGTGCACCGCTCAGCGGAAAGAGCACCCTCGCTCGCACCGCGCTCGTCGCCCTGGCGCTCACGCACACTCCGCAGGAGGTGCAGTTCTTCGTCATCGACTTCGGCGGCGGCAGCTTCGCCGGCCTGCAGCGATTCACTCATGTGAGCGGTGTCGCGACCCGGTCGGAGCCCGACATCGTGCGCCGCACCGTGGCCGAGGTCACGAGCCTGCTCAACGCGCGTGAGGTGTATTTCCGTCAGAACGGCATCGACTCGATCGACACGTACCGGCAGCGGCGCGCGCAGGGCATGGCCGACGACGGTTACGGCGACATCTTCCTCGTGGTCGACGGCTGGGGCACCCTGCGTGCCGAGTTCGACATGCTCGAGCCGCAGATCCAGGCGATCGCGGCGCGAGGTCTCACGTACGGAGTGCACGTCGTGATCACGGCGTCGCGGTGGATGGAGGTGCGCGCGAACCTCAAGGACCTCATCGGCACGCGCATCGAGCTGCGCCTCGGAGACCCGTCGGACTCCGAGGTCAACCGCAAGGCGGCCGAGAACGTCACATCGCTCCCGGGTCGCGGCCTCAACGACAACGGTCTGCAGATGCTGACCGCGCTGCCCCGCATCGACGGCGTCGACGACGCGTCGTCGCTCTCCGACGGCATCGACGACCTCGCGGGCAGGGTCGCGGCGGCCTGGCACGGCCCCGCAGGACCGAAGCTGCGTCTGCTGCCCTCGCAGATCGGGCATGCCGACCTGCGTGCCGTCGCCGCGGCCGCATCGTCCGACGGATCCGAGCCGCGCGAGATCCTGCTCGGCATCGACGAGGCGAATCTCGCTCCGTTCTCGATCGACCCGATCGCCGAGCCGCTGCTCTACCTCTACGGCGACGCCGACTCCGGCAAGTCCTCGATGCTGCGCGGAGTCGTGCACGAGATCACCCGTCTGTACGGGCCGAACGAGGCGAAGATCTTCGTGGTCGACTACCGGCGCGCTCTGCTCGGCGAGATCCCCCAGGAGTACCTCGGCGCGTACCTGACCTCGCACGAGATGACCGAGGGTGGAATGAGCGAGCTCGCCCAGTTCTTCCGGAGTCGCATCCCCGGTGCCGACGTCACTCCCGAGCAGCTGCGCACGCGGTCGTGGTGGACGGGCGCCGAGGGCTTCGTGCTCATCGACGACTACGACCTCGTGTCGACGTCGCAGGGCAACCCGATCGCCGTGCTCGCTCCGCTGCTGGCG
>NZ_DALZXX010000133.1:0-3652 GCF_031988965.1 Microbacterium sp. | reverse complement strand
CTTCACGTGATCCTCACGCGTCGCACCGGTGGAGCGAGCCGCGCCGCCTACGACCCGATCATCCAGCGCATGACCGACCTCGGCGCGACCGGCATCCTGCTCTCAGGCAGCCCGGAGGAGGGCCAGCTGATCGGCAAGGTCAAGGCGATTCCCGCGATCCCCGGTCGTGCGCAGATCGTCAGCCGCGATCGTGGGCTCGTGTCCGCTCAGCTCCTGTGGGTGCCGCCGAAGTACCAGTGATCGACCAGCCATGAACGCAGAAGGGCCCGCCGACGATGTCGGCGGGCCCTTCGCGTGTCAGCTCAGCTCAGCGCACCGCGTCGGCGAGGTGCCGCGCGTCGTGGCTCAGCACCTTGACGATGATGCCGTGGCGGCGCAGCTCGGCGGCGGCGCGCACGCCCTCGTCGGCGTCGCGTCCCAGGGCGTTGATGTTCGCCACGACGAGCACGTCGCCCTTGTTCAGCGTCGCGATGAGGCGCGACAGTCGGTCGCTCCAGCTCTCGAGGATGTCGGGGGCCGGGTGACGGAAGCCCTCGATGGGGACTCCGAACCGGGTCAGGTCGTCGCGCTGCTCGACGACCGACGGCATGCCCTCGCGTGAGACGACGAGTCCCACGAGTCGAGAGCCGTCGGGGCGGGCAGACCAGAAATCGCGGTTCTGCTGCAGCTCGGTGAAGCACTTCGGGCATTCCGCTGCGGCGTGCGGCAGATGCAGCGGGCTGGTCAGCGCCTCATCGACGGATGCCGCGGTCTTCAGTGGATCGATCGTCTCGCTCATCGCGCACCTCCGGCATCCATTCTGCCCTGTCAGCGGCCGGAACGGGGACTGCTCACAGGAGCCCGAGAGACCTGACCGCGTCGCGCTCCTCGATCAGCTCGGCGACCGACGCGTCGATGCGCGCCTGTGCCCACTCGCTCACCTCGAGGCCCTCGACGATCTGCCACTCGCCGTCGACGGCCCGCACCGGGAACGACGAGATGAGTCCGGCGGGCACACCGTACTCGCCGTGCGAGACGACACCCGCCGAGGTCCAGTCCTCGGTGCCGTGCACCCAGTCGCGCACGTGGTCGAGGGCGGCGTTCGCGGCGGAGGCGACAGACGATGAGCCGCGCACCTGGATGATCTCCGCCCCGCGCTTGGCGACCCGCGGGATGTAGGTGTCGGCGAGCCAGGCCGGCACATCGCCGACGATCGCCTCGAGCGCCTCGGTCACGGGGCGTCCGGCCACGGTCGCGTGCGAGACGTCGGGGAACTGCGTCGCCGAGTGGTTGCCCCAGATCGGCACACGCCTGATCGTGTCGACGGGCGCCGCGAGAGTCTGCGCGAGCTGGGCCCTTGCGCGGTTCTCATCGAGTCGCGTCAGCGCGGTGAAACGCTCGGCGGGCACGCCGTCGGCCGAGGCGGAGGCGATGAGAGCGTTGGTGTTCGCGGGATTCCCGACGACGGTCACCCGCACGTCCGACGAGGCGTGTGCGGCGATCGCCGCGCCCTGCGGCCCGAAGATGCCGGCGTTCGCGGCCAGCAGGTCGCCGCGCTCCATTCCGGGTCCGCGCGGACGTGCGCCGACGAGAAGGGCCAGATCGCAGCCGTCGAAGCCGACGGCGGGGTCGTCGGTGACCTCGACGTGCTCGAGCAGACCGAAGGCGCCGTCCTGCAGCTCGAGAGCCGCGCCCTCGGCGGCACCGATCCCCTGAGGGATCTCCAGCAGCCGCAGCCGCACCCTCTCGCGCGGGCCGAGCAGGTCTCCTGCGGCGATGCGGAAGAGCAGCGCGTACCCGATCTGTCCGCCTGCGCCGGTGATGGTGATCGTGGTCGTCATGACACGAGCCTACGTCGCCAGGATGCCGGTGTGACCGGAGATGAGGGCGACCCGCGAAGAACCGCGCGCTCCGGGGTGACGATGTGCAGAGTACCCTCATGGCATGACCTTCAATCCCGACGCCGATGTCTCCGGAAACACCGCCCGTCGCCGCGGACGCGGTGCCGTGGTCGCCGGGGCGGGTGGCGTCGGGCTGCTCGGCATCATCGCCCTGATCGCGGGTCCCCTGCTCGGCATCGACCTGACGGGTCTGCTCGGCGGGGGAGGCGGCACCGGCGGCGGAGCGGAGCCGTCGGAGGGCAGTGTGATCGAGAACTGTCTGACCGGCGAGGACGCGAACGAGAACGTCGACTGCCGGGTGGCGAGCTCACAACTGGCGCTCGACGGCTTCTGGGAAGACCACGTCGACGGCTACCGGGCCCCGGGGTTCATCATCGTCGACGGGGCGACGGCGACAGGGTGCGGTACGGCGTCGAACGCGGTCGGTCCGTTCTACTGCCCGCCGGATGAGACCGTCTACATCGATCCGTCGTTCTTCCAGCTGATGCAGCAGCAGTTCGGCGCATCCGCCGGCAACCTCGCCCAGCTGTACATCGTCGGCCATGAGTGGGGTCACCACATCCAGTACATCACCGGCGACATGGAGCGGTATCCGAACAACGGCACCGGTCCCGACAGCAACGGCGTGCGCATCGAGCTGCAGGCCGACTGCTACGCCGGAGCGTGGATCGGTCAGATGACGCAGGAGACCGACAAGAACGGCGTCCCGTACCTCCAGACGCCGACCGAGGCGGAACTGCAGGATGCCGTCAATGCGGCGTACACCGTGGGCGACGATCACATCCAGGAGCAGTCCGGCTTCGTGAATCCCGAGAGCTTCACGCACGGCACGAGCGCCCAGCGTCAGGCATGGTTCGCGACCGGCTACAAGTACGGTCTCGACACGTGCGCCGAGCCTCTCACCGCCTCGGCCGGTGACCTGTGAGGCTGGAGGCATGAACCTCGACGCGCTGTATCCGCCGATCGAACCCCACGACACGGGGGAGCTGCTCGTCGGCGACGGTCACCGCGTCTACTGGGAGGTGAGCGGCAACCCCGAGGGCAAGCCCGTGGTGTTCCTGCACGGAGGCCCGGGGAGCGGCACGTCGGCCTGGCAGCGCCGGTTCTTCGATCCGGAGCGGTACCGGATCGTGCTCTTCGATCAGCGCGGATGCGGTCGCAGCACCCCGCACGCGAGTGCTCCCGACGGGGACCTGCGTTTCATCACGACGGCGCACCTGATCGCCGACATCGAGCTGCTGCGCCGGAATCTCGGCATCGAGGCGTGGCAGGTCTTCGGCGGGTCGTGGGGCAGCGCCCTCGCTCTCGCCTACGCGCAGGCGCATCCGGAGGCCGTCAGCGAGCTCGTGCTCCGGGGCGTCTTCACGCTGCGTCGCGAAGAGCTCGAGTGGTTCTACGAGGGCGGTGCGGCAGCGCTCTTCCCCGATCTGTGGGAGGAGTTCCTCGCTCCGATCCCGGTGCTCGAGCGCTCTCACATGATCGATGCGTACCACCGCCGTCTCTTCGATCCCGACCCCGCCGTGCACGAGCCGGCCGCCGTCGCGTGGTCGCGCTGGGAGGCGTCGACCGTGACGCTGCGACCGGATGCCGCGCAGATCGAGTCGATGTCCGACCCGCGCACGGCCACCGCGTTCGCGCGCATCGAGAACCATTTCTTCGTGCACCGCGGCTGGTGGACCGAGGGGCAGCTGATCGCCGGCGTCGAGAGCATCCGCCACATCCCCGCCGTCATCGTGCAGGGGCGCCACGACGTGTGCACGCCGATGATGACC
>NZ_DALZXX010000132.1:0-7991 GCF_031988965.1 Microbacterium sp. | reverse complement strand
GCTCGACCCAGCGGCGCATGCTCCGCAGCTGCTGCCGCAGCACCTCGTCGCTGCCGCCGGCCTCGTAGACCGCCCAGGGCACGATCGTGGCGGCATCCGCCCATCCGGCCCGCCCCATGTTGTCGACGTATGCCGACCCCATGCGCATGTCCTCGAAGCGGATGATGTCGGGCACGACCGAGGCGACGCCGCCCTCGTCTGTCTGATCGATCTCGAGGTCGCGGAGCCAGCTGCGCCAGAACGCCTCGGCATCCATCAGGGTGCTCGCGGTCGCCGCGAACGCCTGTGCGTCGCCCGTCCAGCCGAGGCGCTCGTCGCGCTGCGGACAGTCGGTGGGCACCGACACGAAGTTGTCGCGCTGCGACCAGAGGACGTTGGAGTGGAAGCGGTCCAGCGCGGCCGATGCGGAACGGAAGCTCGACCGCTGCGGCAGATCGCTGGAGATCGCGACCGCCGTCGCCGACAGCACCTCGACGTCGCCGCTGATCTGGGCGTATTGGAAGCCGTGGAAGGTGAACTGCGGCTCGAGCACGTGCTCGCCGTCGCGATCGAGGATGTAGTGATCGGTCGCCGCGGCGGTCCGGAGCGCCGCGGTGTGGAGCTCGCCCGACGGTTCCAGGATCTCGGCGTGGCGGATGGTGACGCGGTCGCCGGCGGTGCCGCGCACGATCAGCCGCACCCAGCCGGTGATGTTCTGTCCCGCGTCGAACTGCGCTCCGCTCTCATGGGCCGTGCGGGCCATGTCGAGCTCGGAGACGACCCGCACCGGGGGCGCCGACCGGGGCTCGAACCGGCCGAGGTCGGAGTCGATCACCTCGGCGGCGGTCCACTGCGCGTCGTCGAAACCGGGCGTGTGCAGACCCGCCGGCGCGTGGTTCAGGTCGATCGCGGTGCCGTCGTAGATGCTCGCCGATCGCACGGCGCCGAAGCCGCCGCGCCACGAGGTGTCGGTCGCGACGAGCACCCCGTGCTCGGTGTCGATCTGCGCAAGAGCCCCCGAGCGGTCGCCGTAGATCTCGGTACGCAGCGCGAAGCCCATCCGCCCGCGATACCAGCCGTCGCCCACCTCGAGCACGATGACGTTCGTGCCCTCGTGCAGCAGGCCGGTCACGTCGATCGTGTCGAGCAGCACCCGTTCCTGGTACGAGGTCCACCCCGGGGTGAGGCGCGCGTCGCCGGCACGCCGACCGTTGATCCAGGCGTCCACCAGACCGAGCGCACTCAGGCGAAGCCGTGCACGCTCGGGCAGGGTGTCGACGGCGAACTCTGTGCGGAGCAGGGCCACGGGGCCCTCGACCTCGCTGGGGATGCCGATCACCCGCGCCCGGAGATCGGCGGACTCGAGCCCGGCTTCCACGACGAGCGGGGCGCTCCAGTCGGTCCATCCGTGCGCCGTCGCGATGCGCACGGAGAAGGTGCGCCGCTCTCCCGAGGCGAGGTCGCCCGCGGGGATCGCGACGGAGTCACCCGAGTGCACCACGTCGCCGGGCGTCGGAGCCGCGCCGTCGCCTCCTGCGGCGATCTGATAGCCGCGCTGCTCGGCCCCCTCGTCATCGCTCTCCCACCGCCAGGTGAGCCGCACTCGGGCGCCCGGGACTCCGAGGAGATCCGCGCCGTGCTGAGAGCGCAGGGACACCACCCGAGTGGAGGCGTCGGTCAGCGAGGGATCGGGGGCTGCCGCCATGGCATGGTTCCTTCCGGGTGGGTGCGTCATCGCATCGCGGGCTGCGTGTTACCGCGCACAGCCATATTGAATGCATTCAATCTCCGATGTCAAGGAGAGAGACGAGTTCCGATCGAATCATTGACGCAGGCTGGAGATCGTCGTATCTTACCGAGAGTTGAATGGATTCAATGCCGTTCGACCGCACCGGCCCTCGACGATGAGGATGCGTCCGGAGTCCAGCTTTTACAGAGAGGTAAAGGATGAACAGCACCCGTACTCGGAGAGCCCTTGTCGCCGCAGCAGGCGTCGCGGCTCTCGCACTCCCGCTCGCCGCATGCAGCACCGGCGGTGGCGGCGGCGACGGCACGACCGAGATCACGTTCCTCGTCCCCAACTCGGGCACGAACGTCGAATCGGCCGAGGCGATGATCGCGGCGTTCGAAGACGAGAACCCCGACATCACCGTCAAGATCGAGTCTCAGCCCGCAGGCACCGAGGGCGACAACCTGATGAAGACCAAGCTCGCGACCGGCGAGATGGCCGACGTGTTCTGGTACAACTCCGGCTCGCTCTTCCAGGCGCTGAACCCCGACCAGAACCTCGTCGCCCTGGACGATCAGGACTGGGTGGGCGACATGCAGGACAACATGGCCGCGGTCGTCTCCACCGAGAACGGCGTGTACGGCGCCCCCTTCGGCGCGACGCAGGCCGGCGCCGTCGTCTACAACAAGAAGATCTACGCCGATCTGGGCCTCACGGTCCCGACCACCTGGGCCGAGTTCGCCGCGAACAACGAGACCATCAAGGCCGCGGGCATCGCCCCCGTCATCCAGACGTACGGCGACACCTGGACGAGCCAGCTGTTCATCCTCGGCGACTTCGGGAACGTGCTCGCCCAGGACGCCGACTGGGCCGAGGGCTACACGTCCGGCGACCGCAAGTACGTCGACGAGCCCGCGCTGGCCGGCTTCGCGAACCAGCAGGAGGGCTTCGAGAAGGGCTGGTGGAACGAGGACTTCGCCTCGGCGCTCTACGACGACGGAGCGCGCATGGTGGCGACGGGCGAGGGCGCGCACTACCCGATCCTGACCGGCATCGTGTCGACCTTCCAGCAGAACTTCCCGGACGACCTCGACAACATCGGCGTGTTCGCGCTTCCGGCGGCGAACGCCGACGACACCAAGCTGACGGTGTGGCTGCCGAACGGCGTGTACATCCCGAAGACGACCGAGGGCGACCAGCTCGCGGCGGCGAAGTCGTTCGTCGCGTTCATCAACTCCCCCGCCGGCTGCGACGTGCAGAACACGGCGATGGTGCCCTCCGGCCCCTATGCGATCAGCACCTGCGAGCTGCCGGCCGACGTGCCCGGCCTGCTGACCGACATGCAGGTGTACTTCGACGAGGACCGGACGAACCCCGCACTGGAGTTCCTCTCCCCCATCAAGGGCCCGAACCTCGAGAACATCACCGTCGAGGTGGGCAGCGGCATCCGCGGTGCGGACGACGCGGCGGCCCTCTACGACGAGGACGTCAAGAAGCAGGCTCAGCAGCTCGGCCTCGACGGCTGGTGACCACGCGCTGATCTCCGGGATGCGGGCGCCCCGCGCGCCCGCATCCCGGAATCCCGACTCGACGGAGACACCATGACCGCACTCGCCACCCCACCCGCCACGGCACCCGCCGCATCCCCCGCCAAGAGAGCACGCGGACGCCGCGGCCTCAGCAGCTCGTACCCGACCTGGTTCTACATCCCGTCGGCCGTGCTGTACATCGTCCTGTTCGCGATACCGACCTTCGCCTCGTTCTACTTCAGCCTCACCCGCTGGTCGCTCTTCGACATCGAGTTCATCGGGTTCGAGAACTACACGCAGTTCTTCACCGAGCCGATGCTCGTGCAGGGCTTCGTCAACACGTTCGTCTACGGTTTCGTGACATCGGCGCTCAAGGTCGTGCTCGGCCTGGCGCTCGCGCTGCTGCTGACGGGATCCATCCTCGGCCGCGGGTACCTGCGCTCGACGATCTTCTTCCCCGTGCTCGTCTCGACCGTCGGCATCGGCATCACGTTCAAGGTGCTGATGGACCCGTTCGACGGCCTCATCAACCAGACGCTCGCCTCCGTCGGCATCACCGGCCCCGGGTGGCTCACCGACCCCGCATGGGCGCTGCTGTCGGTCGCCCTCGTCGACGTCTGGAAGGGCGTGGGCATCGCGACCCTGATCTTCATCGCCGGCCTCGTCGCGATCCCGCAGGAGTACTTCGAGGCAGCCAAGGTCGACGGCGCGAGTGCCTGGCAGCGGTTCCGGAACATCACCCTCCCGCTGGTGCAGCCCGCCACGGCCACGGTGATCCTGCTCTCGCTGATCGGCGGCCTGCGCTCGTTCGAGCTGATCTGGGCCATGACGAAGGGCGGGCCCGGGTTCACCAGCGACGTGATCGCCTCGGTGATCTACAAGCAGTACCAGGCCGGGTTCTACGGCCTCTCGACCGCAGGCAACGTCGTGCTCTTCCTCGTGGTGACCGCGATCGTCGTGCCCATCCAGTACATCCTGAACAAGAGGCAGGTGGAGCAATGACGCTCACGCGCACCATCACGACGGCGGGGTCGTCGAAGGCGACGATCAGGCGGGCGGACCGCCGTCCGCTCACACCCCGGCTGTTCGTCACGCGCTACCTGGTCGGCATCGTCGCGATCCTCGCGTCGGTCATCGTCTTCATCGTGCCGTTCGCCTTCATCTTCCTGACCGCCGTGAAGAACCCGCAGGAGGCGGCGCTCTTCGAGTTCTCGCTCCCGGCCCAGGGCTGGTTCCTCTGGGAGAACATCGTCACCGTGCTGCAGACGAGGGACTGGATGCTGGTGACGGCGTTCATCAACTCGACGGTGCTCACGGTCGCGAGCGTCGCGATCATGGTCGTCTTCGCCGCGATGGTCGGCTACATCCTGCAGCGGCGCAGGTCGCGCTGGAACCACGTGATCAACGTGTTCGTCCTGGCAGGGCTCATCGTGCCGCCGGCCGTCGTGCCGACCATCTGGGTGCTCCAGGGGATCGGACTCTTCAAGACCATGCCCGGCATGATCCTCATCGAGGCGACGTTCGGGCTGAGCTTCTGCATCCTGCTCTTCCGCGCGTTCATCTCGACCATCCCCCGCGAGCTCGACGAGGCGGCGGTCATCGACGGGGCCGGGCCGATCCGGCTGTTCTTCCAGGTCGTGATGCCGCTGCTGAAGCCGGTGGCCGTGACGGTCATCGTGGTGCAGTCCGTGGCCGTGTTCAACGACTTCACCGGCCCCCTGTACTTCCTCCCCGGCGACGCGAACGCGACGGTGCAGCTGACTCTCTACAACTTCCAGAGCCAGTCGCTCAATCAGTGGAACCTGCTGTTCATGAACATCCTGCTCATCACGATCCCCCCGCTGGTGATGTACATCTTCTTCAACCGGCAGATCGTCGCGGGAATGACGAGCGGGGCGGTGAAGGGCTGAGTGGCGTCAGAAGAACTCGGCGGGGATCGTCCCGCGGAGCCAGGCGAGCTCGTTGTCGCGGATGAAGACCGAGAGCGACTCGTCGCGCGTCTGCCCCGCGCCCAGCCACTGATCGAGCTGGCCGATCAGCGCATCGCCCGCGGCGGTGCACTGCTCGGTCAGCGCACGGTCCCAGGCCTCGACGAAGCCCGCAGGCGTCGGCACCTCGCGCACCAGGGCGTGGATGTACTTGGGGCCGGGCATCAGCCGCCGCGATGCCGCGAGCGCGGCGCGCGCCGCCGCGAGAGTGAGGTGGGTGGTGGCGTGCTGCAGCAGGAACGGGTCGCCCCGCTCCTCGGCCTGGCGCAGGAAGTAGCCGCCATAGAGATGGGCCTGTGCG
Organism: Microbacterium sp.; assembly: GCF_031988965.1. GTDB lineage: Bacteria > Actinomycetota > Actinomycetes > Actinomycetales > Microbacteriaceae > Microbacterium. The sequence continues at coordinate 2,465 of NZ_DALZXX010000132.1, read as the reverse complement.
ATGTGCGAGCGGACGCGCTCCGCCCACACCTCGTCGCCGAGAGCGCTGATCGCGGCGACGAGCCCCGCGAGCTCCTCGGTGCGGCTGAACGCCACCCGCGCATCGACGAACGACGCCCTGGTCGGATCGTCGCCGCGCGCGGCCGCCGTGCGCAGATAGTCGAGGTCCGCGAGCTTGACGTCGATGTACGACCCGGGGTAGTCGACGCCCACCCGATCGATCCACGCCCACCGATCGTCGGCGGCCGCGCGGGCGAAGGCCTCGTCGGTCACGACCAGGTACACGTCGACGTCGGATCCCTCACGCTCGGTCCCGTGCGCGACAGAACCGACGAGCACGACCCCCACGACGTCGTCGTCCGTCGAGACCTGTGCGACATAGGCGTCCAACGCCCGTTCCTGATGCTCCACGCCCGCTCCTTCGCGTCGTCGACGACCGTCGTCGATGAAACGATACAAGCCCTCGCGCCGAGCTTGCGCGATCCCCGCCGCATCCGTACACTTGAAACGATTCACAAACCAACCCAGGAGTCGTCGACGATGACAACACCCACACGCGTGTGCTTCCGGCTGCAGGTGCGGCCCGAGCTGCTCGACGAGTACCTCGACCGCCATTCCCCGGTCTGGCCCGAGATGCTGGCGGAGATCGCCGCCGCCGGTCGCCGCAACTACTCGCTCTTCCTCGCCGACGGCGGCACGCTGATCGGCTACTACGAGGTCGACGACGACGCGGCCGCCCAGGCGTATCTCGCCGCATCCCCCGTGGCCGCCCGCTGGGAGGCCGAGATGGGCCGCTTCTTCCTCGGCCTCGACGGGCGCCCCGATCAGGCGGCCACCACGCTCACCGAGGTGTTCAACCTCGAAGACCAGCTCGCCGAGGCCGGCGAGTCCGCAGCATCCGACACAGACAACCGCAACGACACCGAAGGCAGCGCCTCATGAGCATCCTCTCGTCCGACAACCTCGCCGCTCTCGAGCAGCAGGGCATCGAGCTCCCCAGCTGGGCGTTCGGCAACTCCGGCACCCGCTTCAAGGTGTTCGGCACGCCGGGCACTCCGCGCGACCCGTGGGAGAAGATCGCGGATGCCGCGCAGGTCAACAAGTACACCGCGCTCGCGCCCTCGGTCGCCCTGCACATCCCGTGGGACCTCGTCGACTCGTACTCCGACCTGCGCAAGCATGCCGAGGACCTCGGCGTGACGCTGGGCACGATCAACTCGAACACCTTCCAGGACGACGACTACAAGTTCGGAGCCCTCACGCATGAGGACGCGGCGATCCGCCAGAAGGCGATCGACCACCACCTCGCCTGCATCGACGTCATGGACGCCACGGGCAGCCGCGACCTGAAGATCTGGCTCGCAGAGGGCTCGAACTACCCGGGTCAGGCCGATCTGCGCGGCCGTCAGGACCGTCTGCAGGAGTCGCTGCAGCAGATCTACGCGCGCCTCGGCGACGACCAGCGTCTGGTGCTGGAGTACAAGTTCTTCGAGCCGGCGTTCTACCACACCGACGTTCCGGACTGGGGTACGTCGTACGCTCAGGTCGCATCGCTCGGCGACAAGGCGATGGTCTGCCTCGACACGGGCCACCACGCCCCCGGCACGAACATCGAGTTCATCGTCATGCAGCTGCTGCGCCTCGGCAAGCTCGGCTCGTTCGACTTCAACTCGCGGTTCTACGCCGACGACGACCTGATCGTCGGTGCGGCCGACCCGTTCCAGCTGTTCCGGATCCTGTTCGAGGTCGTGCGCGGCGGCGGGCTGAACAACCCCGACGTGGCCTTCATGCTCGACCAGTGCCACAACGTCGAAGACAAGATCCCCGGCCAGATCCGCTCGGTGCTCAACGTGCAGGAGATGACGGCGCGTGCGCTGATCGTCGACCGCGAGGCACTGACCGCCGCGCAGAAGTCGGGCGACGTGCTCGCCGCGAACGCGGTCTTCATGGACGCGTTCTACACCGACGTGCGTCCGGCCCTCGCCGAGTGGCGCGAGTCGCGCGGTCTCGCCGCCGACCCGATGGCGGCCTACGCCGAGTCGGGCTACCAGCAGAAGATCGCCGCCGAGCGCGTCGGCGGCGTGCAGGCCGGCTGGGGCGCCTGAGCCCTCCCTGCCTGACACCACGAGACCCGTCTGGATGCGGGAGCCGATCCCCGCATCCCGACGCCCCATCGACAGAAGGACGGATGCTGTGAGCGACGAGGTGCTCGACGGGCCGCACGGCCCGCTGCGCGTGCGCGTGTACGTGCCGGAGACTCCTGCAGGCCCCGGTCTCGTCTGGGCGCACGGCGGAGGGTTCGCCGCAGGCGAGATCGACATGCCCGAGGCCGACTGGGTCGCACGGAGCTTCGCCGACCGGGGCATCGTCGTGGTCTCGGTCGACTATTCGCTCGCGCCGTTCCCTCGCACCTGGGCTGCGGCCGCCGGGGCCCCGGAGCGTGCCGGCGTGCACTATCCGGTCGCG
>NZ_DALZXX010000131.1:255-8017 GCF_031988965.1 Microbacterium sp. | reverse complement strand
TCGCGAAGAAGATGGCGATGGCCACGATGAGCAGGATCATCCACAGATCCGCGACCGTGAGATGCCTGTGCTGTTCCGCTCGCTTCGCCGTCCATCGGCTGCCCGCGCCGAACAGGAACCCCAGGTAGAGATACCAGTCGTAGAGGCGCGCCCACACGAGCAGCATCACCATGAAGGAGACGACGAAGGCACCGAACAGCGAGATCAGGAAGATCATCTGCCCGGTCGAGAAGGCGATCTCCACGAACGCTCCGACCGGGGCGAGGATGTGGCGCTGCACCCATTCGAGCGGCCCCGGCGTGATCGGTGACCGCGCGACCTCGACGGCCATCTGCGCACGCAGCGTCTCGAGCGTCGCTCCCTTGTGCTCGGAGGAGAACACCGCGACCCACGTCCAGGCCACGGCGATGATGGCCAGGACCGCCTCGATCAGGACGATGGCTGCTCCGCGTCCCCACAGCTTCCATCGCACTGCGCGCACGACACCGAGCACCGCGGTCACGGCGAACCCCACCCCCACCCCGAGCGAGAACCAGCTCACGATCGGGTAGTAGTTGGCGAACAGCGCGGCTGCGGCGATCAGCGCGACGACGATCAGCCAGATGCTGTCGTCGGGTACACCGCCGCGCGCAGCATCCTTCATCCCTCCGGACTCTCGGATGTGGTTGATGACGATGCTGCGATTGTCGATCCTGTGGTCGCTGTTGTCGACGCGGCGGCTGTTGTCGATCGTCACGCCCTCGAGCGACGACCCGATGAAGACAGGCACACCCCCATCGTCCGCATCCGTTTCGGGACGCCGGCGACGTCGACGGACCAGCTGCACGATCGGCGGAATCGCGGCGACGGCGCCGCCTCCGATGAATGCCGAGACGCTCTGGATCGTGATCTCGGTGAAGATATCGGCCACTTCAGGACTCGCCTTCCGCCCTGCGGTCGCGGGGCCTCACGGCGGACGATATCGAGGCCCGCAGCCCCACCGTGCGGTATCTCGGAATGCCTTGCGGGCTCGTGCGGATGCCGCCGTCGATGCGTGCGGATGCCGCAGCGGATGCCTGCGGGGCGCCCAGCCCCGGACGGTGCCGACCGCAACCGGGACCCCGGGCACCCCGCGCCCGACGGCACGGAAGTCAGCGCGCTGCGAGCATCTCCCGCAGCCGTGCAGCCTCGTCCTCAGGCATGCCGTACCCGTGCTCGGGTGCCGGGTACGCCCTCGAGCGCACCTCCGACGCGTAGGCCGAGACACCGTCGACAGACACGCCTCGCACATCGGCATAGCGCTTGACGAACTTCGCGGCGGGGCCGTCGTAGATCCCCAGAAGGTCGTGGAAGACGAGCACCTGTCCGTCGGCATCCGGACCCGCTCCGATGCCGATGGTCGGAATGCGCAGCAGCGGGGCGAGCGCCGCCATGACCTGCGAGGGCACCGCTTCGACCACGATCAGCGAGACTCCGGCTTCCTGCAGGGCGAGGGCGTCGTCGATCACGGCGAGCGCCGCCTCGGCGGTGCGGCCCTGGGCGCGGTATCCGCCGAGTGCGGTGGCGGTCTGCGGCGTCAGGCCGACGTGACCCACCACCGGGATGCCGGCGTTCACCAGTGCGCGGGCACGCTCGACGGTCGTCCCCCCGCGCTCGATCTTGACGAGGTCGACCCCCGCCTCTTTGACGAAGCGCTGCGCGGTCGCGATGGCCAGTTCGTCGGAGGCCTCGTACGACCCGAACGGCAGGTCGCCGACCAGCAGAGCCCGCGTGAGCCCGCGGCGCGCCGCCCGGGTGAGCATGAGCATCTCGTCGGTCGTGACTGGGACGGTGCTGTCGTAGCCGAGCACGGTCATCGCGCCCGAATCGCCGACGAGCACCATGTCGACACCGGCCTCATCGGCGATCTGCGCGCTGGGGTAGTCGTACGCCGTGACCATGACGATCGGTTCGCCGGACGCCTTCTTCTTCGCGATGTCGCCGAGCGTCAGGCGGGCGGTCGGTGCGGCGTGGGCGCTCATGAGGCGACCCCTCTCAGCAGATGGTTGTCGATCAGACGGGCGGCGCCGACACGGGCGGCCACCAGCAGAAGTGCATCACGCTCCACCGCGTCCACGGGCTGCAACGTCTCGGCATCCCGGAGTTCCAGGTACTCGACATCGATCGACGCATCCGCAAGCACCCGGTCGGCAGCAGCGCGGATGCTCTCGCCATCGCTCTTTCCGGAGGCGAAGACTGCCTCCGCCGCGTCGAGAGACCGATTCAGCGCGGATGCCTGCACGCGAGCATCCGCGTCGAGGTAGACGTTGCGTGAGCTCATGGCCAGGCCGTCGAGCTCGCGCACGATCGGGCACGCCTCGATGCGCACGTCGAGGTCGAGGTCGCGCACGACCCGACGCACGACGAGCACCTGCTGGGCATCCTTCTGGCCGAAGTACGCGACGTCGGGAGTCACGATGCCGAACAGCTTGGTGACGACCGTGGCGACGCCGTCGAAGTGGTGGGCGCCGCGGCTGGCGCCGTCGAGCACCTCGGTGATTCCCGCGACGTGGATGGTCGTGGCGAAGCCGTCGGGGTAGATCTCGCTCGGCGTCGGCGCGAACAGGATGTCGACGCCCTCGCCCTCGGCGAGCGCGGAATCACGGCCCTCGTCGCGCGGGTAGGTGCTGAGGTCTTCGTTCGCGGCGAACTGGGTCGGGTTCACGAACAGCGAGACGACGACGAGGTCGTGCTGCTCTCGCGCCGCGCGCATCAACGACAGGTGTCCCTCGTGGAAGGCACCCATGGTCGGCACGAGTCCGACGGTCTCACCCTCGGCGCGGGCTGCGCGAACCGCCGCGCGCACCTCGGCGATCGTTCGCAGTATCTTCATGCGCGTCTCTCCTCGGAGGAAGTACCCGGGTGGGCGATGTCGCGAGTCGCTGCGGCGAGCGCGTCGAACAGGTCGGCGAAGGCTGCGGATGCTGCGCGCTGCCGTGCCACGGTCTCGTCATCGCCCCGGACGATGGGTCCGGTGAGTGCAGCCGCTGCCCCGGATGCGGTCCAGTTCTCGACCGTCTGCCGCACGAGCGGAGCCAGATGCGCGCGCTGCACCCCGGCCGGTGCCGCGAGTCGCTCTGCCGCGTCGAGCACGGTGAGAACGAAGTTCGAGGCGAACGATGCGGCGGCGTGATACTCCGCACGGTGGCCGTCGTCGACACGGAACGGGTGCGCGCCCAGCGCCGTCGCGAGCTTCTCAGCGACCGAGAGCGCCTCGGGGGTGCGTCCGTCGACGGCGGCACCGATGCCCCGGAAGACCTCCGGCGTCTCACGACCGGTGAACGTCTGCAGCGGATGGATGCTGAAGTCGACATCGGTGAGCGGCGTCGCCCCCGAGACATGGCCGACGAGCTGAACATGAGGTCTGACGGCGAACGCCACAGCCGGGATCGCCGCATCGGGAACGCAGAGCAGCGCGACGTCGGCATCCGGAACCCGGTCGTCGCGACGAAGCGGCCCCAGGACGACGAAACCGACTGCGCGCAATGCCGGTGCGAGTACGCCGCCGAGACGGCCGGCGCCGACGATGGCGATGGTCGTTCCAGGGCTGAGAGAAGAGGTGCTGTGCATGTCGATTCTCCGGCCGAGACGAGCGGCGCGGATGGGATGAGTATCCGCCTGAGACGGGGTGCGTGCAAAATCTGAGAGCGAAGTGCGCAACTCAGACATACTTGAGCCGCACATAAAGAGCATCTTTGGGGCGCCTCTATTGGCGAAGTGCTCCGCTACCTCGTCCAGTCAGAGCAGCACGGGCCGGGCAACAGGCCACGGAGTACACGCGCCGACTGCCTGGGTCACAGGTAATACGTGCGCGAGAGCCGGGCGCCGTCTTCGCGGAACCACTCGAGCGTGATTCCCCGCACGGCCGGACCTCCGAGGGTCTGGTGCACGCGCACGGGGAACGACGCCGTCGGCGGAACCTCGAGCGGCAGCTGATCGCGCAGAATCGCCTCGATCCCCGCGGTCGCCGTGATCTGCGACACCGTGAGCGTCTCCCCGCTCGTGTTGCGGAAGGCTCCGACACGACCGTCGCTGTCGAAGCTCCACGGCTCGGGCGCCACGGGGGCCGTGCCGGACCTCGTGATGCTGGGTTTCCCGACAGCTTCTGGCTGCACCGTCGGCTCGCGGTTGAGCGCCTCTCCGATCTCCCGCACACCACCCTTCGCCGACAGACTGTTGATGAACGCGATCACGGCCACGGTCGACGCCGCGATGGAGGCCACCGCACCCAACCACGAGGGCACCACCACGCCCCAGAAGTCGGTCGGTACGGGTTCCATGACCGCACTCTATCCACGGCTGCCGACACCCGACAGGGGCGGTGCAGGTCCATGAGTCGTCAGCGCGTTTCGTCTCAGTCGACTTCGTCGTCTTCGCTCAACGACCGGGTGGATGCGTCACCTCGGACGTCTTCGCTCAACGACCGGGCGGAAGCGTCACCTCGTCGTCTTCGCTCAACGACCGGGTGGATGCGTCGCCTCGTCGTCTTCGCTCAACGACCGGGCGGATGCGTCACCTCGGGCAACGACCGGGCGGACGCAGCAGTCCCGCATCCGCTCTACCCTTAACTGTTCGGCCTCACCCCCAGGCCGCGTTCTCTGGAGCATCCCCATGTCAGCATCCGCGATCGATGATCGTGCCCGCTATCGGGCGAAACCGTCTGTGCTCGACGCGCTGAAGAGTCCCCGGATGCTGACGCGCGAGGTGCTCGCGGGTCTCGTCGTGGGACTCGCACTGATCCCCGAGGCGATCGCGTTCTCGGTGATCGCGGGCGTCGACCCGAAGGTCGGCCTGTTCTCGTCGTTCATCATGGCGGTGTCGATCGCGTTCCTCGGCGGACGTCCGGCGATGGTGACCGCGGCGACCGGAGCCGTCGCGCTCGTGATCGCGCCGGTCGCGCCGACGTACGGCCTCGACTACTTCATCGCGACCGTGATCCTCGCGGGTGTCTTCCAGGTGATCCTCGGCGTGCTGGGCGTCGCGAAGCTGATGCGGTTCATCCCCCGCAGCGTCATGGTCGGCTTCGTGAACGCGCTGGCGATCTTCGTGTTCAGCTCGCAGTTCCCGCAGCTCATCGATGTGCCGTGGCTGGTGTATCCGCTGGTCGCGCTGGGAATCGTCGTCATGATCGTGATGCCGAAGATCACGAGGATCGTGCCCGCACCGCTCGTGTCGGTGATCATCGTGACAGCCGTGGTGCTGACGATGGGCCTGACCGTGCCGACCGTCGGCGACCAGGGAGAGCTGCCGCAGAGCCTGCCCTCGCTGTTCCTGCCCGACATCCCGTGGACGTGGGAGACATTCGGCATCATCGCTCCGTTCGCGCTCGGGGTCGCACTCGTCGGGCTCATGGAGTCGCTGCTCACCGCGAAGCTCGTCGACGAGATCACCGACACCCACTCGAACAAGAGCCGCGAATCGTGGGCGCAGGGCATCGCGAACATGCTGTCGGGCTTCTTCGGCGGCATGGGCGGATGCGCGGTGATCGGCCAGACCATGATCAACGTCAAGGCCTCGGGCGCCCGCACCCGCATCTCGACGTTCTTCGCCGGCATCTTCCTGTTCCTGCTGGTCGTCGTGTTCGGCGACTTCGTCGGCACTATCCCGATGGCGGCCCTCGTCGCCGTCATGATCATGGTCGCGATCGGGGCCTTCGACTGGCACAGCATCAAGCCGTCGACCCTCAAGCGGATGCCGAAGAGCGAGACGTTCGTGATGATCGCGACCGTCGTGCTCGTGCTGCTCACGCACAACCTCGCGGTGGGCGTCGTCGGCGGGGTGCTCGTCGCGTCGGTGCTGTTCGTGCGGCGGGTGGCGCACTTCGTGTCGGTGTCGCGCACTGTTGCCGGTGATGCTGTCACCTATACCGTGACCGGCGAGCTGTTCTTCGCGTCGAGCAACGATATGACGACCCTGTTCTCGTATTCGGAGGACCCGGATCGCATCGTCATCGACCTGACCGGATCGCACATCTGGGACGCGTCGACGGTCGCCGCACTGGACGCGATCGAGACGAAGTACGCGGCGCTCGGGAAGACGGTCGAGATCGTCGGGATGAACGAGAGCAGTCAGCGGATGCGGGGACGGCTGACGGGCGGGTTCGAGTAGGCCTTTCCCGCCCCGAGCGCGGGTCTCATCTCACGGAACCTCTTTCGCGTTCTCTCCAGTACAAGTACAATTGCACTCTCGAGAGAGGTGTCACGGGCGCACCTCGGAGATGAGCAGGTCATGCCGGAATCCCGAGTCACCGCGCACGCTCCCGTCGGACCGACGGCGCACGGTGAACGTCGTCCGTTGACGTCCTCTCCCCTCGTCGAGAGTGGGCTGCTTCACGACTGGCACGCCCGCAATCGCGAGGTCACGCTGCCCCACGGCATGGCGATGCTCGAGGAGTACGGCACTCTCGACAACGTACGGCGGCTCACCGGCGAATCGGATGCCGAGTTCCGTGGGATGCTCTTCGCGGATTCCGACATCTACAAGACGCTCGAAGCCGCAGCCTGGGAGCTCGGTCGCGGCGAGGATGCCGACATCCGATCGTTCTTCGACCGCACCGTCGACCTCATCGAGCGGGCGCAGCAGGACGACGGCTACCTCGATTCGGCCTATCTGCGCCGCGACGACCGCGCTCCGTGGAGCGACTTCGCCCAGGGCCACGAGCTGTACTGCCTCGGCCACCTGGTGCAGGCGGCCGTGGGCGCGCACCGCGCGATCGGCGACGACCGGCTGCTGCGGGTCGCCGAACGGTTCGTGGACCACGCTGTCGCACGCCTGGGCGGGGACGATGCGGTGGAGTACTGCGGGCATCCGCTGATCGAGGCGGCACTTGTCGAGCTGTATCGCACGACGGGCGCCGCAGCCCCTCTCGACCTGGCCGCCGCCTTCGTGCGCCGACGCGGATCCGGCTTCCTCGGCGGTGTGATCTTCGGCGCCGAGTACTACCAGGACGAGCAGCCCGCCCTGCAGGCCACCCGCGTGCGCGGGCACGCGGTGCGCGCGCTGTATCTGAACCAGGGCATCACCGACCTGTACCTGGAGACCGGCGACAGCACGATGCTCGACGTGATGCGCACGCAGTGGGACGACCTCGTCGCCCACCGCATGTACCTCACCGGCGGCACCGGCGCGCGCCACGAGGACGAGGCGTTCGGCGAGGCCTTCGAGCTGCCGCCCGATCGCGCGTACGCCGAGACGTGCGCAGGCGTCGCCCTGTTCGGCTGGGCCTGGCGGATGTACCTCGCGACCGGCGAGGCCTCGTGCATGGATGTCGCCGAGACCGCCCTCTTCAACGTCGTCGCCGCAGGCATCTCGACCCACGGCGACGCGTTCACCTATGTGAACCCGCTGCAGGTGCGCGACGAGCGTCCGTACGGCGGCGAGGCACCCGCCGGACGGCGGCGCTGGTTCAGCTGTGCGTGCTGCCCGCCGAACCTGATGCGCACGTTCGCGACGCTCGAGCATCACCTCGCCGCGGAGCGCGCCGACGGCCTCGACATCGTGCTCTACGCCTCGGCGACGCTGCACGCGCACGGCGCATCGGTCACAATCGACACCGCATACCCCGCCGAGGGCAGCATCCGCATCAGCGTGCAGGGCGACGCGACGGACGGATGCCGACGACTGGCCCTCCGCGTACCGGAGTGGGTGTCGGGACGCGCGATCACCGTGCTCCGCGACGGCTCGCCCGTCGAACCGGCCGTCGAGTCCGGGTGGCTCAGCCTCGACGAGGCGCTCGTCGACGGCA
>NZ_DALZXX010000131.1:0-245 GCF_031988965.1 Microbacterium sp. | reverse complement strand
CATCCGCGCATCGACGCGGTGCGCGGAACCGTGGCCGTGCGCCGCGGTCCGGTCGTGTACTGCGCGGTCGGCGACGTCGACGACCTGACGGTCAGGGCGGATGCTCTCGCCGCCACCGTCGTGGCCACGAACCCGGACCCGGCCGCGGACCCGACCACCGATTCACCCGCGCAGGGCCTGCTCGGTCCGCGCCTCACGATCGCCGCACAGCGGACGCCCTCCGACGGGCAACCGCTCTACACGGG
>NZ_DALZXX010000130.1:4956-8159 GCF_031988965.1 Microbacterium sp. | reverse complement strand
AACGCCACGACCGCGGTCGCCTCAGGGCGTCCTCTGCGGGGAACGGGCTGGCCGAGCGGCGTCGTCAGGTTGCGGCTCATCGCGAGAACCCGACGGCCCGAGGCGGCTGCGCGCGGTGCACCGTGACGGCGACGTCGGCGAACGTCAGCGAGATGGGCGCGTGCGGCTTGTGCACGGTGACCGAGACCGAGTGCACTCGCTCGTCGGCGAGCGCGACGTCGGCGATGCGCTCGGCGAGCGTCTCGATGAGGTCCACGGGTTCGCCCGAGACCACCGCGGCGACGTTCTCGGCGAGCTCGCCGTAGTGCACGGTGTCGACGACGTCATCGGATGCCGCGGCCTCGCGCAGCGGCATCCGCAGCGTCAGATCGATCGTGAACTCCTGGCCGTCCTCGCGCTCGTGGTCGTAGACGCCGTGGCGCCCGAAGACCGTGAGTCCGGTCAGGACGATCTCGTCGAGGAAATCCATGCGTCAACCCTCCCACGCGTGGGCGATCGCGAGAGCATCCCGCGTCGCAGCGACGTCGTGCACCCGTACCGCCCAGACTCCTGCACGCGCTGCGAGTGCACTGGTCACGGCCGTCGCGAGGTCGCGACGCGGCTCGGACGTCTCTTCCTCCGGAGCCGCGTGCTGAAGCGTCTCCGCGAGGAACCGCTTGCGTGAGGTGCCGATCAGAACGCGGGGTCCCAGGGCGACGATCTCGTCGAGACCGCGGAGGAGCTCCCAGTTCTGCGCACCGGCCTTCGCGAACCCGATGCCGGGATCGACGATGATCCGCGAGGGGGCGATTCCCGCTGCCGCGGCCTCCCCCATGCGCTCCTTCAGCTCTCCCGCGACCTCCCGCGCGATCCGTCGGTATTCGGCCTGCGCATACATGTCGGACGAGAATCCGCGCCAGTGCCCGATCGCGTAGTCGGCTCCGGTCTCCGCCACCGCCGCGAGCATGTCGGGATCCGCGAGTCCTCCCGAGACGTCGTTCACGATGCGCGCTCCGGCCCGCACGGCGGCGGCGGCGGTCGCGGCGTTGAACGTGTCGATGCTCACGGGAGCGCCTGCGGCGACGAGATGCTCGATGACGGGCAGCACCCGCTCCTGCTCGACATCGGGGCCGACGCGCTCGGCGCCCGGACGGGTGGATTCGCCGCCGATGTCGAGCACGGTGGCCCCCTCGGCGCGCAGGCGCAGGCCGTGAGCGACGGCCCGGTCGACGTCGAGATAGCGTCCGCCGTCGCTGAACGAGTCGGGGGTGACGTTGACGATGCCCCAGATGCCGGTCATCCGTGCATCGATCCTGCGCCGGAGGCGCCGATCAGCGCGATGAGCTCGGCGCGCGACACGGCATCCGTGTACTCGCCGCGGGCCGCGATCGTCAGCGTCGACGCCTCGGGCTGTCGCCCTCCGCGCATCGTGACGCAGCCGTGGCTGGCGTCGAGCACCACCAGCACGCCGCGGGTGTCGAGGTTCTCGGCGATCGTGTCGGCGATCTGCTCACCCAGTCGCTCCTGCACCTGCGGGCGGGTCGCGAGGATCTCGACGACGCGCACGAGCGCGCCGAGTCCGACGACCTGCTCGCCCGGCAGGTACGCGATGTGCGCGCGGCCGGCGAAAGGCAGCAGATGGTGCTCGCACACCGACCGGAAGCGGATGTCTCGCAGCAGCACGGCTCCCGAGGGCAGCGTGTCCGGGGCGGGGCCCCTAGTCACGCTGATCGTGTGCGCCAGCGGTGCTGCAGGGTCCTCCCCCACTCCGGCGAAGAACTCCGAGTACAGGTCGGCCATCCGCGAAGGCGTCTGCCTCAGCCCCGGTCGGTCGGGATCCTCGCCGATCGCCTCGAGCAGCTCACGTGTGATCCGCTCGACGCGTGCGCGGTCGACGGACACGGGTCAGGCCGTCGCGGGTCGCGCCTGACCGGCACCGGCCGATCCCGGCTGCGTGCGCGGAGCGGCGGCGGGCGCCTCGACGGATGCCGCGAGCGGCATGTCCTTCTTTGGCACCTCGATCGGGGGAAGCTCCGAGACCGGACGTGCCTCGCTCGAGAGCCAGAGCGGGCGCTCGGGGAGCTTGCGCACCTCGGTGAAGATCTCGGCGATCTGGTTGTGGTCGAGGGTCTCCTCCTCGAGCAGCGCCAGGGCGAGCTTGTCGAGGATGTCGCGGTTGGCGCTCAGCACCTCGTAGGCCTCGTTGTGGGCCTGCTCGATGAGTGCACGAACCTCGGCATCCACCCGCTCGGCGACCTTCTCGGAGTACTCGCGGCCGCGACCCATGTCGCGGGCCACGAACATGTCGCCACCCTCGCTGCCGAGCTTGACGGGACCGACCTGCGTGGTCATGCCGTACTCGATGACCATCTTGCGTGCGATCGAGGTCGCCTTCTCGATGTCGTTCGAGGCGCCGGTGGTCGGGTCGTGGAAGACGAGCTCCTCGGCGACGCGACCGCCCATCGCGTAGGTGAGCTGATCCTGCAGCTCGTTGCGTGTGACGGAGTACTTGTCGTCGAGCGGCAGCACCATCGTGTAGCCCAGAGCCTTGCCGCGAGGCAGGATCGTGATCTTCGTCACCGGGTCGGTGTAGTTCATCGCCGCCGCAGCGAGTGCGTGACCACCCTCGTGGTACGCCGTGATGAGCTTCTCCTTGTCCTTCATCACACGCGTGCGGCGCTGCGGACCGGCGATCACACGGTCGATGGCCTCATCGAGCGCGCGGTTGTCGACCAGCTGCGCGTTCGAGCGCGCGGTCAGCAGGGCAGCCTCGTTGAGCACGTTCGCAAGGTCGGCGCCCGTGAATCCGGGGGTCTTCCGGGCGACGATCTCGAGGTCGACGCTCTTCGCGAGCGGCTTGCCCTTGCTGTGCACCTCGAGGATCTTCTGGCGGCCCTTGAGGTCGGGGGCGTCGACACCGATCTGGCGGTCGAATCGGCCGGGGCGCAGAAGGGCAGGGTCGAGGATGTCGGGGCGGTTCGTCGCCGCGATGACGATGACGTTCGCGTTCGGGTCGAAGCCGTCCATCTCGACGAGCATCTGGTTCAGCGTCTGCTCGCGCTCATCGTTTCCGCCGCCCATGCCGGCGCCACGGTGACGGCCGACCGCGTCGATCTCGTCGATGAAGATGATCGCCGGCGAGTTCTCCTTGGCCACGTTGAACAGGTCGCGCACGCGGGAGGCACCGTAGACGGTGTCGGTGGGCATGACGATGAGTTCGCCGC
>NZ_DALZXX010000130.1:0-4946 GCF_031988965.1 Microbacterium sp. | reverse complement strand
CTCGACGAAGTCCGACCCCGAGATGGAGTAGAAGGGCGCGCCCGCCTCACCGGCGACGGCGCGGGCCAGCAGGGTCTTTCCGGTTCCGGGAGGGCCGTACAGCAGCACGCCCTTCGGGATGCGGGCGCCGATGGCCTGGAACTTGGCGGGGTCCTGCAGGAACTCCTTGATCTCGTGGAGCTCCTCGATCGCCTCGTCGGCGCCGGCGACGTCGGCGAAGGTGACCGTCGGGGTCTCCTTGTTGACGAGCTTGGCCTTGGACTTGCCGAACTGCATGACCTTGCCGCCACCGCCCTGCATCGACGACAGCAGCCACCAGAACAGCAGGCCGAGCAGCACGAGCGGAAGAAGAAGGGAGAGGATGCCGTCGAACCAGGTCGCCCGCGGCACGGCGTCGTTGAAGCCGTCCTTCGGGTCGGCGGTGTTGATCGCCTTCACGACCTCGTCCGCGCGGGCCTCGACGTAGTAGAACTGCACGTTCTCTGAGCCCTCGAACGCCTTCGACAGCGTCATGTCGACACGCTGGTCGCCGTCGGTCGTGACGACCTCGGTGACCGTCTCGCCGGAGAGCAGCTCGAGGCCCTCCTGCGTCGTGATCTGCTTCGGCGCGCCGAGGTTCGAGATCAGCAGGAAGCCGCCGAACAGCAGCAGACCGATCAGAGCGACGTAGATCAGCGGGTTCCGCGTGAGCTTCTTGACATCCATGGTCGGATCAGCGTATCGCGCGGGCGCTAGGTGCCTGCTGTGCGTTCACCCACGGCGTATCGGCACGCCGGCCCGAGTCAGCTGTAGACGTGCGGCGCCAGCACCGCGACGTCGCGCAGGTTGCGGTAGCGCTCGTCGTAGTCGAGGCCGTACCCGACCACGAAGTCGGTGGGGATGTCGAAGCCCACGTACTTGCAGTCGATGACGACCTTGGCGGCCTCGGGCTTGCGCAGCAGCGCGAGCACCTCGATCGATTCTGCGCCACGGGACTCGAAGTTCTCGAGCAGCCAGCTGAGGGTCAGGCCCGAGTCGATGATGTCTTCGACGATCAGCACGTGCTTGCCGTTGAGGTCGGTGTCGAGGTCCTTGCGGATCTGCACCACACCGCTCGACTTGGTGCTCGCTCCGTAGCTCGACACCGCCATCCAGTCCATCGGCGCGTGGAAGGGCAGCGCGCGAGCGAAGTCGGCCATGACCATGACCGCGCCCTTCAGCACGCCGACGAGGATGAGCTCCTTGCCCTCGTAGTCGACGGCGACCTGCGCTGCCAGCTCGTCGAGCTTCGCGATGATCTCCTCCTCGGTGACGAGGATCTGGGCAAGGTCGTCCTGGATTTCCGCGGCGCGCATGGATCGATTTTAGGTGACGCGCGCCCATGCTCCCACACAGGATCCGCAGATCGGCAACCAGAATTCCGGGTGCGCCTCCGGCATCCGCACTACTCTGAGCCGTGAGACGGGCGGATGCCCCTGACGGAAGGAATCTCCATGGCTCTTGACGACATCCTGAAGCAGGTGCCGATCGACGACATCGCCGCGAAGCTCGGCGTCTCCCCCGAGGTCGCGAAGGCCGGAGTCGAGCAGGGCGGTGCGGTGCTGCTCGGCGGCCTCGCGAAGAACGCCTCCACGTCGGAGGGCTCGTCCGCGATCGAGAACGCGCTGAAGCGTCACGAGGGCAAGGCCGGTGCCTCGAAGGTCGACGAGATCGATCAGGCCGACGGCGGCAAGATCGTCTCGCACATCCTCGGCGCCGACGAGAAGAAGGTGACCGAGAAGCTCACCGAATCGAAGGAGACCGCCGGCATCGACTTCGGCAAGCTCCTGCCGATCCTCGCGCCGATCGTGATGGGCCTCATCGCGAACGCGACCAAAGACAAGAGCACGAAGACCGAGACCGCAGAGACGCAGTCCGGCGGCGGCGGTATCGGCGACGTGATCGGCGGGCTGCTCGGCGGCGGCAACTCGTCGGGCGGCGGCGGAATCGGTGACCTGCTCGGCGGATTGCTCGGCGGCGGCAAGTCGTCGGGCGGGGGCGGAATCGGCGACCTGCTCGGCGGCCTCCTCGGCGGCGGCAAGAAGTAACCGCGAACGGAGCACGTTCGCCGAAGGGCACGTTTCGTCTCGCTCGGCTCCGCCGCGCTCGCTCAACGACCAGCACCACCCGACCCGGTCGTCGAGCGAGGGAAGCGAGACGAACGTCGCGACTCAGCGCGCCGTGAAGACGATGCGTCCGCCCTGTCGCACGGCGGCGCACGCGGGCAGGTCGATCGGCCCCTGCCCCGACCAGTCCGTCACGAGGCGTGCGACCTCGAGGGTCTGCAGTCGCGTCAGGCTCACGCCGAACTCGCTGTCGACGACGAGCCGGATGATCCGGTTGCGCAGTGCGGCCGGATTGGCGGCGAGGGCCGCGACACTGACAGAGATGCCGGCCTCGGCGTGCTCGACGATGTCTTCGATGGTCTCGTGGATCATCTCGTCGAATGCCTCGGCATCCTCCCGAAGCTGCTCAGCCGTGCGCGCGAGCGCCTCGGCGATGCCCGGCCCGAGCTCGGACTCGAGCACCGGCAGCACACGGTCGCGCACTCGGACGCGCGCGAAACGCTCCTCCGAGTTGTGGGGATCGTCCCAGACGTCGAGATCGGATGCCGCGCAGAACGCGCGCGTCGTCTCGCGCCGCACGCCGAGCAGCGGCCGGATCCAGCGCACTCCGTCGTCGTCCTCGCGCACCGGAGCCATGCCCTGCAGGCTGGCAGCTCCGGATCCGCGGGCGAGGCCGAGAAGCACGGTCTCGGCCTGGTCGTCGAGCGTGTGGCCGAGAAGCACGGCCGCTGCGCCCGCATCCGCCGCGGCGTCCTTCAGGACTCGATACCGCGCGTCCCGAGCGGCCGCCTCCGGTCCGCCGTCGACCCCGACGTCGACCCGGACGATGAGGGCATCGAGTCCGAGTCCTGCAGCCGTCTTCGCGGCGCGCGCGGCGACGGCATCCGAGTCGTCCTGCAGCCCGTGGTCGACCGTCAGCGAGCCTGCACGCAGACCGAGCTTCGGCGCCTCGAACGCGGTCGCGGCGGCGAGCGCGAGAGAGTCGGCTCCCCCGGAGAGGGCGACGATCACCGTCGATCCCTGGGGAAGATCGGTGAGCGCGGTGCGCACGGCGAGGCGGATCTCGGCGATGACGGGTGAGAGCGAGGGCACAGCTCCACGGTAGATCACCGGGCGAGATCTGCACCAAGCGGTCGCGCCGGCAGCCCGCACAGCTCTAACCTGACGACGTGGAAGATCAAGCCGACCAGGAAGTCGGGAACGGGCGATTCAGGACCGAGCGCTTCAAAGCTTTCGTCGACGCGGTCGTGGCGATCGCGATGACGCTGCTGATCCTGCCGCTCATGGAGTCGGTGTCAGACGCGGCGACGGACAAGCTCAGCACGGGAGAGTTCTTCGTCGAGCACTCCGGGCAGCTGCTGAGCTTCGGCCTCAGCTTCGTGCTCATCGCGACGTTCTGGATGGGGCACCACCGCCAGTACCGCGACGTGGAGTGGATCACGACGCCGCTGCTGTGGATCAACATCGCATGGATGGCGACCATCGTCTGGCTTCCGGTGCCGACCGCGATGATCGGCCAGATGGACACGGACGCTCTGCAGCCGGTCGTCTATATCGGCACGCTGATCCTCACACAGCTCACCACTCTCGCCGGCTGGGTCTACCTGCTGCGCCGCCCCGAACTGACCACGACGCCGGCCGCCGTCGTGCGCCGTGGGATCACCGGCGACCTGGCCGCGGTCATCCTCTTCCTGATCGCGATGGCGCTCTCGGTCTGCGTCACCCCGGTCGGATACGCGGGACTGCTGATCCTGCTTCTCACCGGGGTCGTGACCAAGCTCCTGAACCGCGCATCCGGGGTCGTCCGCCGGCCCGGCTAGGCTAGTGCGCGGCATCCAACCGTCATTCTGAGGAGCACACGCATGGGCGCACACGACGCCGTCATCGAGATCCCGCGCGGCAGCCGCGTGAAGTACGAGGTCGACCACGAGACCGGACGAGTGCACCTCGACCGCGTGCTCTACACGACCTTCGGGTACCCGGCCGACTACGGCTACTTCGACAACACCCTCGGCGAGGACGGCGACCCGCTCGACGTGCTCGTGCTGCTCGACCACGCCATCTACCCGGGCGTCGTCGTCGAGGTGCGCCCCGTCGCCGTGCTCAAGATGAGCGACGAGGCCGGCGGAGACGACAAGCTCGTCGCCGTGCTCTCGAAGGACCCGCGCTGGGCCCACATCCAGGACATCGGAGACATCGCCGAGTACACGAAGAAGGAGATCGCGCACTTCTTCGAGCACTACAAGGACCTCGAGCCCAACAAGTGGGTCAAGGTCGACGAGTGGGGCGACGCCGCTGAGGCGCAGCGCATCCTCGACGAGGCGATCGTCCGCTTCGGCGAGCAGGGCCACTGACACAGCATCCGCCGGGCCATAGAGCCCGACGCACGAGACCCCCGGTTCCGCTCAGCGGCCGGGGGTCTCGTGCATGCAGGCGGGGTTCTCAGACCGAGATGCCGCGACCCGCGAGGAAGTCGATGGGGTTGGTGTACGCGCCGTTGATGTAGACCTCGAAGTGCAGGTGGCAGCCGACGGATGCACCGGTGTTGCCGGCGTAGGCGATGACCTGACCCGCGCCGACCCACTGCCCGCTGCGCACGTTGAATCCGCCGGGCTTGATGTGCGCGTAGCCGGTCGCGACGCCGCCGCCGTGCTGGATGCGGATGTAGTTGCCGTAGTTGCCGTTGGGGCCCGCGTAATCGACGGTTCCCGACTGTGCGGCGAAGATCGCGGCGCCGCAGCCGTTGGCGAGGTCGACTCCGTAGTGGAACGCCGAGCAGGCCGGGCACGGACGCGGACGCGAGCCATAGCCGGCGCTGCGGTAGCCGCCCTGCGGTCGAACCCATCCCCCGGTGCCGGCCTG
>NZ_DALZXX010000129.1:0-8245 GCF_031988965.1 Microbacterium sp. | reverse complement strand
GGGAAGGGCGACGAGCATCTCGACCGGCACGGCGAGCAGGCTCGCGTAGGTGCCGACGGTGTCGCGGATCGCCACGCGGTCGCCGACGGCGAAGGCCTCCACGTCGTCGCCGAGTGACTCGATCACCCCGGCGCCGTCGAAGCCCACGCCACGCGGTTCGGTGATGGGCGGTGAAGGGCGCTTGGCGCTGCGCAGCTTGGCATCGATCGGGTTGACCCCGGCGGCCTCGATGCGCACCACCGCCTCGCCGTTCAGCGCGATCGGATCGGGCACCTCGATCAGGTGCAGCACATCAGGGGAACCGAACTCCGTGTAGACGATCGCGCGAGCCATGACCTCAGGCTACCCCCGCGACGCCAGCACTTTCATGATCCGCTGAGGAGAGACGGGCTGAGCGGTGCCGAGGCGCTGCGCGAACACGCTGACGCGATACTCCTCGAGCAGCCAGCGCGTCTCGACGAGCGCCGCAGGTGCATCGGCCGCGAGCGGGATCGTGCCCCCGGCATCTTCGTAGACCTTCGCCATGCGCTCGAACTCCGTCATACGCGTGCGATCCTTGCCCGGCTCGTTCGCCAGCGTCTTCAGCCGCTCGAGCATCCCGTCGAGGTAGCGCGGGAAGTGCGCGAGGCGCTCGACGCCCGCCGCCGAGACGAACCCGGGATGCAGCAGTCCCGAGAGCTGGGTGCGGATGTCGTTCAGGGGCCCGAGCAGCGAGAGCGAGTTCTGCGACTTGATGCCGCGCTCGACGTCACGCGTCTTGGTGAGGATACGCGCGACGAGCGACACGCAGGCGAAGAGGTCGTCGACGAGCGACGCCGAGACGGCGTCGCGCACACGCACGAACTCGGCCTCGGTGCGGATGATGCCGCCGGGAGCCGCGCGGTCGATCGCACTCTGCACGACGGCGGCGCGGCAGTCCTCGATCAGCGCGGCGGCCGACTGGTAGGGCGACGCGGCGAGTGCGAGCTTCTCCTGGCTCGTGAGGTGCTGCTGCACGTACGAGGAGGGCGAGGGCACGCCGAGCAGCACGAGGCGAAGCACACCTGTGCGGGTGGCCGCGGCCGCCGCATCCGCCGTGGACTCCACCCGCACCGAGACGGTCTTGCCCTGATCGACGATCGCCGGATAGCCGCGCACGACCCCGCCGGCGACGCGCGTGTCGAGCACCTCGGGCAGGTCGCCGAACGTCCAGGTGGTGAGGCCGTCCTTCTCGATCGAGGTGGCGACGGCAGTGGGCTGCGGCCCCTTCGAGGGGCCGGGGCGACGGGGAGGTGCCGCGATCGACCGGGCGACGCTGCTGCGCGCACGGTCGGCGAGCTGCGTCTGCAGCGCGCTGAGGTCGCGGTCCGATCCCACGACGCGACCGCGCTCGTCGACGGCGCGGAAGTTCATGCGCAGGTGCGCGGGCACCCGGTCGTCCTCGAAGTCCGCCGCGGAGACCAACTGGTTCGCGAGCGGCTGGATCAGGCGGGCGAGAGCCTCCTTGAGCGTGCGGTTCGGAAGTCCACCGTGCGACTCGGGGCCCTCTCCGGTGAGCTCGGCGCCGAACTTGTCGGCCCAGTCCGCCGCGGGAACCACGTGACGACGGATCGCCTTCGGCAGCGCACGCAGCAGACCCGTGACCAGTTCCGCCCGCAGGCCAGGCACCTGCCAGTCGAAGCCGCGGTCCTCGATCTGCGCGAGCAGGGGGAGCGGAATCACGACGCTCACGCCGTCGTCGGCGGCGCCGGGCTCGAACCGGTACGCGAGCCCGAGCACCTGATCGCCCTGCGTCCACCGCGTCGGGAACTCGTTCTGATCGGCACGGCTGTCGTCGTCGAGCAGGTCGGCCTCGCGCATCACGAGCAGCTTCGGCGTCGAGGCGAGCTGCTCGCGCCACCACTTCTCGAACGAGCGCACATCGAAGACGTCGGACGGGATGCGCTCGTCGTAGAAGCGGAAGACGGCCTCGTCACCCGCGAGGATGTCACGACGGCGTTCCCGTTCCTCGAGCTTCTCGAGTCTCTTGCGCAGTTCGGCGTTGCTGCGCCAGAACGCGCTCACGCGCTTGTCGATGCGCGTCGGATCCCACTCGCCCTCGACGAGCGCGTGGCGAACGAACAGCTCGCGCGAGGCGGGGCGGTCGATCCGGGCGAACTGCACCCGACGCCGCGGGATGATCTCGACCCCGAACAGCGTCACCTTCTCGTAGGCGACGGCGGCCCCGGCATCCTTCGACCAGTGCGGCTCGGTGACCTGCCGCTTGGCGAGGTCGCCCGCGATCGCCTCCGCCCAGGCGGGGTCGATCGCGGCGACCGTGCGCGCATAGGTGCGCGAGGTCTCGACGATCTCGGCGGCCATGACGGCCTGCGGGCTCTTCTTACGCAGGGCCGAACCGGGGAAGATCGAGAAGCGGATGCCGCGGGCACCGCGATACTCGGCCATCCGCTTCTTCTTCGGATCGACGCCCTTGCCCGTCTGGCGCTCATCGAGGATGCCGATCTGCGACAGGAGTCCCGAGAGGAGCGCCCGATGGATCGCATCCGGATCCGCCGTCCCCGAACCGGATGAGTCCTTGGTCTTGATCAGCGATCGCAGCTGGCGATGCACGTCGAACCACTCGCGCACACGGACGTAGTTCAGGTGCTCCGAGCGGCACAGCCGGCGGAAGGCGCTCGAGCCCAGCTCGCGCTGCTGCTCTCGCAGGTGGTTCCACAGGTTCAGGATCGAGAGGAAGTCGCTCGTGGGGTCGGCGAAGCGGGCGTGCATGCGGTCCGCGTCGTCGCGCACGCTCTGCGGTGCCTCCTGCGACGGGCGCTCGCGCACGTCCTGGATCGACATGCCGGCCACGATCGCGAGCACATCCCGCGTGACGTCGGTGCCGCCAGGACGCCCCGCCTCGATCAGCATGCGGGCGAACCGCGGATCGATCGGGATGCGCGAGATGTCGCGACCGATGCGCGTCAGCGTCTGGGGATCCGAACCCGCCGACGGGCGTACCGCGCCGAGCTCCGTGAGCAGATCGAACGCCGCCTTCACACCCCGCGAATCGGGAGGCGTGAGGAACGGGAACGCCGTGATGTCGCCGAAGCCGAGCGACAGCATCTGCAGGATGACCGAGGCGAGCGAGGTGCGCAGGATCTCGGGCTCGGTGAACTCCGGCCGCTTCTCGAAGTCCTCTTCGCTGTAGAGACGGATCGCGATGCCGTCGCTGGTGCGCCCGGCGCGGCCGGAGCGCTGGTTCGCGGATGCCTGCGAGATGGCTTCGATCGGCAGTCGCTGCACCTTCGAGCGGTTGCTGTACCGCGAGATGCGGGCGGTGCCGGTGTCGATCACGTAGCGGATGCCGGGAACTGTGAGGCTCGTCTCGGCGACGTTGGTGGCGAGCACGACGCGGCGGCGGACGCCGGCGACGCGGCTCTTCTCGAACACCCGGTGCTGCTCGGCCGCCGAGAGGCGACCGTACAGCGGCAGGACCTCGGTGGGGGATCGGTCCTTGGAGTACGCGCCGCGCACGGCATCCGCCGCGTCGCGGATCTCGGCTTCGCCGGGGAGGAACACGAGCACGTCACCGGGGGCCTCGCGGTCGAGTTCGCGCAGGGCCGCGACGATCGCGGTGACCTCGTCACCCTCTTCGCCGCCCTCGGCCGTCTCCTCGTCACGACCCCGATACCGGATCTCGACCGGATACGTGCGGCCCGAGACCTCGATGATCGGGGCGGGGGTGCCGTCCGCCGCGGCGAAGTGCTTCGCGAAGCTCTCGGGGTCGATGGTCGCCGAGGTGATGATGACCTTGAGGTCAGGCCGTTCCGGCAGCAGTCGCGCCAGGTAGCCGAGCAGGAAGTCGACGTTGAGTGAGCGTTCGTGCGCCTCGTCGATGATGATCGTGTCGTAGCGGCGCAGCAACCGGTCGCGGTTGATCTCGTTGAGCAGGATGCCGTCGGTCATCAGCGCGATGCGGGTGTCGTCCGACACCTTGTCGGTGAAGCGCACCTTGTAGCCGACGAGGGTGCCGAGCTCGACCTGCAGCTCGTCGGCGACGCGCTCGGCGATCGTGCGCGCGGCGAGGCGTCGGGGCTGGGTGTGCGCGATGCGCTCGCGCCCGAGCTCGAGGCAGATCTTCGGCAGCTGCGTGGTCTTGCCCGACCCGGTGGCGCCCGCGACGATCACGACCTGGTGGTCGCGGATGGCGTCGGCGATCTCCTCCCGGGCGGCGCTGACGGGCAGCTCGGGAGGATAGATGATCACGGGGGAGGACATAGCCCTCCATCGTATGACGGGATCGACCCTTACGATCGTCGAATGACCGTCGCGCACACCCCCACACCGTGGTCGGATCCGACACCGAGGTCGAATCCGACACAGTGGTTCCACGACTTCGGTCGTCCCCCGCGCATCCTCGGACTCGACGTCGCGCGCGGCCTGGCGATCCTCGGCATGGCGGGGGCGCACATCGGAGTGTCCGCTCCCTTCGATCCGTTCGAGCCGTCGACGTGGGGCGACCTCGTCAACGGGCGCTCCTCGATCCTCTTCGCCGTGCTCGCCGGGGTGTCGATCGCGCTCATGACGGGTCGCAGCGCGGGCCCCGATCCGGCACGATTGCCGAGCATCCGCCTGCAGCTGGTGGGACGCGGTGCCGTGATCTTCCTGATCGGCCTGGCGCTCGAGCTCCTGAACACCCCGATCGCCGTGATCCTCACCCTCTACGGTCTGCTGTACGTCGCCGTCATCCCCTTTCTGCGCTGGGCGCCATGGAAGCTGCTGCTCACGGCGGCCGTCCTCGCCCTCGCCGGACCCGCGCTGCTCGCACTCGTGGCAGTGCTCGCGCTGCATCCGTCGGGCCCCGGCATCGGACTGGTGTTCTACGGGTCGTACCCCATCACGGTCTGGCTCGCCTTCGTCTTCGGCGGCATGGCACTGGGGCGGCTGCACGTCGAGAGACTCGAGACGGCGGCGGGAGCTCTCGCGGTCGGACTCGCCCTGATGGTCGTGGGCTACGGACTCGGCCTCGTCGGTGCGCTCGCCGGTCTGGGCGGTGCAGACGGCGCCTCGGGGTCCGGCGCGGCGATCAGCACGGGCTGGAGCACCTATCCGGCGGCCGTGGCCGACGGCGACCCGGTCGGCGCGGTGCTCGCCGGTGTATTCGGCGTCGACGCGCATTCGGGCGGCACCGCCGAGATCCTGGGGTCCGGCGGATTCGCGCTCGTCGTGATCGCGCTCTGTCTGCTGCTCAGCAGGCCCCTGCGCTGGGTGCTGCTGCCGCTCGGCGCCCTGGGCTCGATGCCGCTGACGGCGTACAGCGCGCATGTGCTCTCGACCGCGCTGATCGGCGGTCCCGGCGGCTTCTTCACGAGCAACGAGTTCTGGGCGGCGACCGCGATCATGCTGCTGCTGGCCACGTCGCTGTGGTCGATCCTCGTGGGACGCGGTCCGCTCGAACGACTCGTCGGCAGGGCGGCGACCGCCATGGCGACCGCTCCGGCGGCCCCGCCCGCCACGAGTGCTCCTAGGCTGGATGCATGACGATTCCTGCACTCGAACTGAACGACGGCAACTCCATCCCCCAGCTCGGCTACGGCGTCTTCAAGGTGCCCGCCGACGAGACCGAGCGTGCCGTGAGCGAAGCGCTCGAGATCGGCTACCGTCACATCGACACCGCGGCGATCTACGGCAACGAAGAGGGCGTGGGCGCGGCGATCGCGGCCTCCGGCATCGCTCGCGACGAGCTCTTCATCACGACGAAGCTGTGGAACGACCGCCACCACGACGACGAGCCGAATGCGGCGATCGCCGAGAGCCTCGAGAAGCTCGGTCTCGACGCGGTCGACCTGTACCTGGTGCACTGGCCGACCCCTGCGAAGGACGACTACGTGCACGCGTTCGCGAAGCTCGTCGAGCTTCGCGAGGCGGGGCTGACGCGCAGCATCGGCGTCTCGAACTTCCTCGTGCCGCACCTCGAGCGCGTCGTCGCCGAGACCGGCGTGACCCCCGCGGTCAACCAGATCGAGCTGCACCCGGCCTACCAGCAGCGCGACATCGTCGACTGGGCGACCGCGCACGGCATCCGCATCGAGTCGTGGGGCCCTCTCGGTCAGGGCAAGTACGACCTGTTCGGCACCCCGGCGATCGCCGACGCGGCCGCCGCACACGACGTCACCCCGGCTCAGGCGGTGCTGCGCTGGCACCTGCAGAAGGGCTTCATCGTCTTCCCGAAGTCGGTGCGCGCCGAGCGCCTGCGCGAGAACCTCGATGTGTTCGGCTTCGAGCTGACCGATGCCGAGATCGCGGCGATCGACGCGCTCGACCCCCTCGACGGCTCGGGCCGTGTGGGCTCGCACCCGAACGACGTCAACTGAGGCGTTCCGTTTCGACAGATGACGCCCCGTGTCGCCGACCGCGACACGGGGCGTCGTCGTGAGTAGCGTCGACCGCATGACAGCTCCCTACCGTGTCGTCGCCGTGTCCGGCTCCCTGCACGAGCCCAGCAAGACCACGGCTCTCATCCGTGCGATCGCCGGTGCTGTCGCCGAGCGTGCCGAGGTCGAGATCGAGGTCATCGAGCTCACCGACATCGGGCCGTCGCTCGCGGGTGCGCTGCGCAGGGACCAGCTGCCGGAGCGTGTCGAGGAGAAGCTCGTCGCGATCGAGCAGGCAGACCTGCTGATCGTGGGCAGCCCCGTCTACCGGGCCTCGTTCACCGGACTCTTCAAGCACCTGTTCGACTTCGTCGGCCAGTACGACCTCGTCGGCAAGCCGGTGCTGCTCGCGGCGACCGGCGGCGGCGAGCGCCATGCTCTGATCATCGAGCACCAGCTGCGCCCGCTGTTCGCGTTCTTCCAGGCGCTGACGCTTCCGGTCGGGGTCTACGCGAGCAACACCGACTTCGACGGCTACGTGATCAGCTCCGATGTGCTGCAAGCGCGGATCACGCTCGCCGCCGAGCGCGCTCTGCCCCTGGTCGGGTACGCCGCATCGCGCCCCGTCGAACCGCTGCTCGTCTCCTGACCGGCCCGACGGGCCCTGCACGCGCGTAGCGTGAAGGTATGACGAACCGGCTCGCCGACACGCTCAGCCCCTACCTGCGCGCCCACGCCGACAATCCCGTCGACTGGTACCCGTGGGGACCGGAGGCCTTCGCCGAGGCCGAGCGCCGCGGGGTGCCGATCCTCATCTCGATCGGCTACTCGACCTGCCACTGGTGCCACGTGATGGCGCGGGAGTCGTTCGCCGACGCCGAGACGGCGGCGGCGATCAACGAGAACTTCGTGGCGGTCAAGGTCGACCGCGAAGAGCATCCTGACGTCGACGGCGCCTACATGGCCGCCGCCTCCGCGTTCACTCAGAATCTGGGCTGGCCGCTCACCGTCTTCACGACGCCGCGCGGTCGCACCTTCTACGCGGGCACCTACTGGCCGCCGGTCGCGAGACAGCCGCTGCCCGGGTTCCGTGATGTGCTCGCCGCCGTGCACGAGGCGTGGACCGTGAGGCGCGCGCAGGCCGAGGAGTCGGCGGATGCCGTGACCGCGGCGCTCGCCCAGGCGGCTGCGTCCATGCCGTCGGACCTGCCCGATGCCGAGGCGATCGCGACGGCCGCCGTGTCGATCGCGGAGCGCGAGGATCCGCAGTTCGGCGGCTTCGGGGGTGCGCCGAAGTTCCCGGTCGCCACGACGCTCCGCTTTCTGCAGACGCCGCTCGTGCGCAGGGAGGCACCGGATGCCGCGGCATCTGCCGAGCGGGCACTCGGGGCGATGAGAGCATCGGCTCTGCGCGATGAGGACGGCGGATTCTTCCGCTACGCCACCCAGCGCGACTGGACCGTGCCGCATTACGAGCGGATGCTGACCGACAACGCACAGCTGCTCGAGGTGGCACTGGATGCGGGCGACGAGTCGACCGCGCGGGGGATCGCTGCCTTCCTGTTGCGGACACTGCGCAGTGACGGTGGGGGATTCGGTGCGGCGCAGGATTCGGAGTCGTGGATCGACGGGCAGCGCAGCGAGGGCGGCTACTACCTGCGGCCCGTGGCCGAGCGCGGTGAGCTCGAACCGCCGGCCGTCGACGGCAAGGTCATCACCGGCTGGAACGGGCTCGCGATCGCCGCGCTCGCGCGTGCGGGGGCCGCGTTCGCCGAACCAGAGTGGGTTCGCGCCGCGGTCGAGGCGGCCGAGCACGTGCTGCGTGTCAACCGTGACGGCTCGGGAGATCTGGTTCGCGCCTCCCTCGACGGCACCGCCTCGGCGGCGGTGGCGACGACGGCCGATGTCGC
>NZ_DALZXX010000128.1:6608-8262 GCF_031988965.1 Microbacterium sp. | reverse complement strand
CGCGGTGCGCGAGACCGCCGCCGTCCTCGAGTCGCGAGTGGCGCGCTGACCGCTCGCTACTCTGTGAGCATGCACTCGCCCCAGATCGTGACATCGCGCGGCAGTCGCCGCTCCCTTGCCGCCGGAACAGCGCTCGGCATCCTTCTCACTTCCGCACTCGCCGGCTGCGCGCCGGAACCGCCCACGCCCGCTGCCGACACAGCGGTCCCGACCCCGTCCGCGACACCCACACCGACTCCCTCGGCTGCCACGGTGGCGGGGTACGACGCGGGACAGTTCCCTCCGGTACCGCTCTTCGTGCTCCCCGATCTCGCACTGCTCGACACCTCGGCCTCGGCCTTCACGATCGAGGTCAACGACGCGCTGTCCGACATCCCCGGCGTCACCGCCTCCCCCGCGCACTGCGACGCGGACGGCGGCGTGATCTCCGGCAACGGCACCGCGTACCTGTACGGCGACGGATCGGGCACGTTCACGGGGCCCGACGGGTCTGTGCAGAACTTCGGCGACGGATCGGGCAACTCAACGATCAACGGAGTCACCATCCAGAACTTCGGCGACGGGTCCGGCAACTACAGCGACGGCACGGTGACGATACAGAACTTCGGCGACGGATCGGGCAACTACACGGATGCATCCCGCACCGTGCAGATCTTCGGGGACGGATCCGGCAACTACACGGCGGGCACGGTGACGATCCAGAACTTCGGCGACGGATCCGGCAACTACACCGACGGCGATGTCACGATCCAGAACTTCGGCGACGGATCCGGCAACTACACGAGCGACACCATCACCATCCAGAACTTCGGCGACGGCACCGCGCTCGTCGACGATGAGATGATCGACGCCGATCCTCTGCCTCCCGTGCCCGAGCTCGGTGTCTTCCCGCCTCTCGGCACACTCGCCCCGGTGGCCTCGTGCGGCACGACTCTCACTTTCGAGGACGGCGTGCTGTTCGACTTCGATCGCAGCGACATCCGCCCCGATGCCGCCGCCACGCTCGATGCGGTGGCCGAGGTCTTCACGACCCTCGACGTCGCCGAGGCGCAGGTCAGCGGCCACACCGACGCCGTCGGATCGGACGCCGAGAATCAGGTGCTGTCCGAGCAGCGAGCCGAGTCCGTGGTGGACGGGCTTCAGGAGCGCGGCGTGACGGCCGCCCTCACCGCCGAGGGCTTCGGAGAGAGCCGTCCGGTCGCGGCGAACGAGATCGACGGGGTCGACAACCCGGCCGGCCGCCAGCTGAACCGCCGCGTCGAGATCTTCATCCCCGCCGTTCTCTAGGCGGCGGAACGGAATGAGAAAGGCCCCGGGCGTGAGCCCGGGGCCTTCTTCACGGTGTGGACCTAAGGGGATTCGAACCCCTGACCTCCTCGATGCGAACGAGGCGCGCTACCAACTGCGCCATAGGCCCGTGAACCTCGTCTACGTTATCACGGTCGACGAGGTGTCTGCGTCACCCGGCGGCCCGCTTGGCGAGCAGGTCGCGCACGTGCGCTTCGATCTCGGCATCGTCGACGAACCCCACACGGGCGTACGGCGACGAGGCTGCGGGAAGCTGCACGGGTGCGGCGGGAGCCATCTGCTCGGCGCGCTCGCGGAGCGCGGCGAGACGAGCGGCCTTGCGGCGCTCCTCTTGGGCCTCGATCTC
>NZ_DALZXX010000128.1:0-6577 GCF_031988965.1 Microbacterium sp. | reverse complement strand
GGGCGGCCTGCGCCCGTGAACCGGCGACCGACACCAACGGCTCGGGAAGCGGACGAGGAGTCCAGGTCGCGGGACCCTGATCGTGCAGCGCAGGCGCCACACGCGGAGCAGGTGCCGCGACGACCTGAGCGGGTCGTCGCGCGGCGCGCGAGGCGACCGAAGCCATGCGCTGCAGCACCACGGTCGCACCGAGCGCGAGCGCGCCACCGAGCCAGATCAGAAGTTGCGTCTGCGCGGCGATCAGCTGCCACACACCGAGCCCGGCGACGGCGAGGCCGACCAGCAGAAGCGAGGTCGCCGCCACCCGCACGCGTCGGCGCGCACGGGCCTGGCGGATCACCGGATCGGCCCGTGTCGCGGCGAGTTCCTGACGGAGCTTCTCGAGCTCGGCGGACTCCCGCTCCGACTGCACGCGCTTCGCGAGCTTCTGCTGCGCGAGCGCCGTGCGCGCATTCAGTTCGAGGCGCACCTCATCGGGCGTCTCGCTCGTCTCGGCGAGCACCCGGAGCGCCTGATTGAGGCGCACGGCGTTGCGTTCGGCGGCGTCGTACTGAAAGCGTCCGCGCCACGAGGGCAGCAGATAGAGCATCCACAGGAGCACAGCGACGAGCACGATCACTCCCCCGCTCAGCACCGGCCCGTCCATGCTCCCCACGGTACGGGAACAGCGGCGACGACGATGCTCTGCGCGAGCGCGTGTCGCGATGAGTTCTGCGCGCGACGGCGATCAGATGATCATGCGATCCGCAGGGGGGATGGTCGCTGCATCCGGGGGCACCTGGCCGCTCACCCATCGAGCCAGCACACCCTGCGGCACATCCTCACGCGTCAGCGCGAATGCATAGTGGTCGCGCCAGTCGCCGTCGATGTGGATGTAGCGGCGCCTCAGCCCTTCGTAGCGGAAGCCGAGCTTCTGCACGATGCGCAGGCTCGCCGCGTTCTCCGGGCGGATGCAGATCTCCATGCGGTGCAGCGCATATTCGGTGAAGCAGGCGTCCGTGGCGAGCGCGACCGCGGTCGGGGTGATCCCCTTGCCCGCGAACCGCTCGCTCACCCAGTAGCCGATCGTCGCCGAGCACAGCGAGCCGCGCGCGACCCCCCACACATTGAGCTGCCCGGCGATCTCGCCCTCGTACTCCATGACGAACGGATATCCCGCACCGTCGCGATACTGCTGCAGCAGTCGTCGGATGCTGAGGCGCATGTCGAAGGACACCGCTCCATACGGGACGGTCGCCTCCCACGGTTGCAGCCATGACCTGTTCGACAGCAGCTCGTGCTGCAGCGCCCTCGCGTCGCGCGGGCGCACGAGACGAAGCTCGATCGGTCCGTGCCGCATCCCCGTCGCCAGTTCCATCCTGCGCGCTCCCGCAGCCGAGACGCCTAGAGGCGTTCTGCGAACTCCTTGAGCCACGGACGCAGCTCAGGACCGAGGTCGTCGCGGTCCGAGGCCAGCTGCACGATCGCCTTGATGTAGTCGACACGGTCACCCGTGTCGTAGCGGCGCCCGCGGAACACCACGCCCACGACGCCGGGACCCTCGGGGTCGGTCGCGAGGACCTGCAGCGCGTCGGTCAGCTGGATCTCGCCGCCCTTGCCCGGCTCGGTGTGCTCGAGCACCTCGAAGATCGAGGCGGGAAGCACATAGCGGCCGATCACGGCGAGGTTCGACGGAGCGTCTTCGACCGGGGGCTTCTCGACGAGGCCGGTGACCGTGACGGCATCCGAGCCGTCGATCGCCTCGACAGCTGCGGCGCCGTACATGTGGATGCTGGCGGGGTCGACCTCCATGAGCGCGATCACGGCCGCGCCCGTGCGCTCGTGCTCGGCGATCATCTCGGTGAGCAGCGGGTCGCGCGCATCGATGAGGTCGTCACCGAGAAGCACGGCGAAGGAGCTGTCGCCCACGTGGGTGCGGGCACGCAGCACCGCGTGTCCGAGCCCCTTGGGCTCTCCCTGACGGACGAAGTGGATGTCGGCGAGGTCGCTCGACTTCATGACGTGCTCGAGGCGACCCATGTCGCCCTTCTCGGTGAGCTTGACCTCGAGTTCGGGCACCGAGTCGAAGTGGTTCGAGATGGCGTTCTTGTTGCGCCCGATGATGACGAGGATGTCATCGATGCCGGCATCCGCCGCCTCTTCGACGACGTACTGGATGGCCGGCTTGTCGACGACAGGCAGCATCTCTTTCGGCATCGCCTTCGTCGCAGGCAGGAACCGCGTTCCCAGTCCTGCGGCAGGAATGACGGCTTTGATCTTCTGATGACCCATTCCGACAGCCTACCCGTGGAGCCGCCGTAGACTCGGAGGCATGGCGAACGACGTCGAGCACGAGAAGCGCGCACTGCGCGCCGAACTCCGCGAGAGACGGCAGCTGCTGAGCGAATCGCAGCGCGACGCCCTCGACAGCGCTCTCACCGTTCGACTCGACGAACTCGTCCACTCCCTCGGCGCGCGATCGATCTCGTGCTTCCTGTCGACGACCACGGAGCCGGGCACGCGGGACTTCGTGCGCGCGGCGGTGCGCCGCGGCATCCGCGTGCTGCTTCCGGTCACCCGCCCGGACGGGCTGCTCGACTGGGCCGTCGCGACCGACGACGAGATCGCCGAGGGCCTCTTCGGCCTTCCCGAGCCGACCGGCGAGCTGCTCGGACCGATCGCCGTGAACGACGTCGACCTCATGATCATCCCTGCTGCCGCCGTCGATCGCGGCGGAATGCGCATGGGCTGGGGCCGCGGCTACTTCGACAAGACCATCGGATCGATGGAGAAGTGCCCGCCGGTGTATGCGGTCATCTATGATTCCGAGGTACTCGACCTCCTGCCGAGGGAAGTGCACGATCAGCCGGTGACCGGCGTCGTGACCCCCACGCAGACCCTTCTCCTGTCGCCGACCCGGCGCTGACCCCACGAGGATCGCAATGCCCACCTATGCCTACGCCTGCCGCGCCTGCGGCCACGCCTTCGACGCCGTGCAGAGTTTCGCCGACGACGCGTTGACCGTCTGCCCCGAGTGCGGCGGCGAGCTGCGCAAGCAGTACGGCTCGATCGGCGTCACCTTCAACGGCTCCGGTTTCTATCGCACCGACTCGCGGGCAGGCTCCGCGGGTTCGTCCTCGACCCCGGCATCATCGAAGTCAGAGTCGACGACGAGCGCGAAGCCCGCGCCCGCTGCGACCTCCGCTTCTTCCTGACGCACCGAACAACACGGAGAATCACATGTTCAAAGGTTTCAAGGAATTCCTCCTCCGCGGCAATGTCATCGACCTGGCTGTCGCGGTCGTCATCGGTACCGCGTTCACGGCCATCGTCACCGCAGTCGTGAACAGCCTCATCAACCCGCTCGTCTCCCTCTTCTTCGAGGCGGATGCTGCCGGCAACTTCGGCCCCACCGTCACGAACATCTACGGCAACGAGGTGACGTTCCCCCTCGGCGACCTCATCTCGGCGATCATCAGCTTCCTCGCCGTGGCCGCCGTGGTCTACTTCGTCTTCGTCCTGCCGATGAACACCTTCAAGGCGCACGTCGAAGCACGCAAGGGCACCGCGGCCGAAGAACCCGCCGAAGAGCCGGCCGCAGCCACCGAGACCGAGCTGCTCATCGAGATCCGCGACCTGCTCGCCAGGCAGCAGACGCCGCGCGACTGACACGGAGTCGTCACGCCGGCATCCGGCATCCGCTGAGATCCGGTCGACCGCTCGAGATCCGCATCGAATCCCCCCGGGGATTCTGGGGGACTCGGGCGGTTCTGCGTTTTCCGGCCGATTCGAGCGGCCGTCGCCCATCAGTAGTGCGGCGGCACGTCCTGCATGAGCCGGTCGTCGTTGGGACCTTTCGCCCCGCGCGGACCCGATGCCGCAGGCTTCTTACCGGCGGCATGCTCGGGCGAGGGGTCGGTGCCCTGAACCGGCGTCAGGCGCGCGCGGCGAGAACCCGCCACCCGCACCACTTCCTGGCGCGGCGCCGAAGGTTCGGTGTCGTCAGTCATCCTGAGGATCGCTGAGGTCGAGCGGCTCGGTATCGTTGTCGGCCCGCACCGTGGATGGCGAGATGCCGAGCACTTCCGCGATGCGCGAGGCGACGGTCGCGGGGTCGCTGTACAGGTCGAACGCGTGCACCCGCACGTAGTGCCAGCCCAGACGGCGGAGCACGTTCGGCCGTAGACGCAGCGTCTCGCGCAGCGAATCTCCCCGGGACTCGGGGTCCGACTCGATCACGACCGCCTTGCCCGCGTGCTGGGCGACGAGCGGCAGGAGTCCGCGGTAGTCGACGTCGACCGCTGCGCCGAGGCGACGCAGTTCGCGGGCCAGGGCCAGCGTCAGCGGGTCGGCCAGGTCTTCGAGCCGCGCCTCGCGACCGCGAGCGGCCAGACCGCCGAGGATCGACATCAGCGTGGCGGCACCGAACTCGAGCCGTCCGTCGTCGAACGACGAGGGCCTGATCGACGAGACCATGACCATCGAGCGGCGCGCGCGGGTCATGCCGACGGTGAGCAGGCGCTCTCCGTCGGAGGAGGAGAGGTCACCGAAGTCGCTGAGCACGCGACCGTGCTTCGTGAGCCCGTAGCCGAGCGAGAAGATCACGCGATCCCGGCTCTCGGCGACCGATTCCTCGAGGGTCAGCACCGCGAGCGGCTCTGCGGTGTCGCGGCCGACGAAGTCGGCCACGTCCGACCGCCCTGCGAAGGCCGAGGTCACGGCCGCGCGCACGCGCTCGGCATGACGACGACTGGCGGTGACCACCATGAGGGACTCGCTCGGCCGGTGCACCGCGTGCTCGACGACGAGCGTCACGACACGGGCCACCTCGGCATCCGGACTCTCGACCGCTCCGGAGATCGGATCGGGAGCACCGGTGCCTCCCTCGACGTAGTCGACGGTCAGGCTGCCCCGGCCGAGATACGAGCCCGCCCACGGGAGCGAGACGATCTCTCCGCCGTAGAAGGCGTCGTTGATCAGCTCGGCGAGATCCTCGCCGCCCGCACGGTAGCTGCGCGTGAGCGTCATCACCGGCAGCAGCTCGGAGAGCCGCTCGAACACCGACACCTCGTCGAACGGCACCTCGGGCTCCCACTCGGGGTCGGTGCCCACGGCGAGATCGAAGGCCGTCGGCCGCTGCGTGACCGGATCGCCGAACGCCACGATCTGGCGGGCACGGCGGATCGCCGGCGTCGCCTCGGCCAGGTTGATCGCGGCAGAATCCACCAGCAGCACGGTGTCGAACTCCACCGAGTCGGGGATCTCGGGCACGAGATACGGCGACGAGATCCATACCGGCGCCAGCACGCCGACGAGGGTCGGAGCCGCGCTCACGATCTCAGCGGTCGTCGTGGTCTTCTGCGTGAGAGCCTTGCGCAGGTGCTGCGATTCCTGGGGCTCGTCGACGATCGCGATCTTCCACTGGTTCGCCAGCTGCCATGCGAGCAGAGGCCCGGCCATCGCCGCATGGGCCTCGTCGACGAGGCGGAAGTCGCGTTCAAGCCGGTCGACGACCGCGGTGTTCGCACCGAGCAGCGCCCGATCGTCCTGCAGAGCGCGCTCGAGCAGAGACTGCCACCAGGCGAACTCGAGCTCCTCGCCGACCTGCGCCTCGGAGACGTGGCGCACCGACAGCTCGGTGAGCAGGGGCTCGAGTCCGAGATCGGCGAGCCGGTCACGCAGTTCGGCGCGCTCGACGAGGTTGTCGAAGACATCGGACTTCGCGGCGAGCCCGGCGAGGATGCGCACGAGTCGTGCGACGGGAAGAGACGAGAGCGGTTCGCGGCGACCGAGCGCCGCGTCGAGCTCGGACAGCTCTGCCACGACCCGCTGCCACGCGGTGTAGACGTCGGCGAGACCCAGCGGGATCTCCGGTGCGACACCCGCGTCGACGCAGCGCTGCCACTGGGTGCGCTGCGTCTGGATGCGCAGGAGCGAGTCGTGCATCTCGGTGACGTGCACGCCGGGTCGCACATACTCCTTGGCCAGCCGGCGCAGTCGGCGGCGGTTGGCGCTCGACATGCCCGGCGAGTCCCGGCGCGACCCGTGAGCCTGGATGAGCTCGCCCAGGGGACGCTCGAACACGGTGGGGCTGAAGCGGTCGAGCGAATCGCGGATGCCCTGGAGCAACCGCAGGTACTCGCCGAGCTCGTCGATCGTGGCGAACGGCCGCATGTGCGTCTGCGCGATCAGCGCATAGCCGCGCTCGAGCAGCGCCGGCACGCTGTCGGCATGCAGACGGCCGGCGAGCTGATGCGCCGAGCGGGCGGCCTCGGTGGTCGTGAAGGTGACGCCGTACCAGGGCGAGTCGTCGGGGCCGAACCGGAACTCCCCCAGTCGAGCCGCATGCGAGAGCGTCTCGGCCGCCGCCGAGCGGTCGTTCGCCAGACGGCGCAGGGTGTCGATCGACAGTCGGGCGGAGGTCGACGGCGGAGTCGGGAGCGACGCGAGCCGGGTGAGGTGGCGCGTGGCGTCGAGCACCGAGGATCCGGTGCCTGCGACGGGGGCGGTGAGCGCCCGGCGGTAGTCGATGAGCACGCTGCGCAGGCGCACCAGCGCGTCGTCGACGTCGCTGACCTTCGGCGCGGTCGCCTTCTCG
>NZ_DALZXX010000127.1:0-8316 GCF_031988965.1 Microbacterium sp. | reverse complement strand
GACCACCGAGGTGCGATTGACGACGGCGTGCGTCGCGAAGGCGCTCACGCCCAGATGATGATGCACCGGCTGCTGCGCGGAGCCGTGCAGCCGGATGCCGCCGCCGACGAGGGTACCGGCTCCGTTCGCTGCGGAACCGACGCTGCAGGGAAGACGCCCGTCGGTGCGGCATCCGTCGCATTCACCGCAGCGGGGCAGGAACGTCATCACCACCCGCGTGCCCACGGCGATGTCGGTCACATCGGCCCCGCGCTGCTCCACGATCCCCGCGGCCTCATGGCCGAGCAGCATCGGCAGCGGACGAGGACGGTTGCCGTCGACGACGCTGAGGTCGGAGTGGCAGATGCCGGCGATCTCGATGCGGACGAGCAGCTCTCCCGGGCCGGGCGGATCGAGATCGAGCTCACCGATTCGGAACGGGCGCGAGCGCGCGAAGGGCGGCTCGTCTCCGGAGCGTTCCAGTACTGCGCCGCGAATGCGCATCCGACCTCCTCGTCGTGGACTGTCTGGCAGTCTCTCGAGGATTATACCGACCGGGCGGTATGTACGCCAGCGTCGCATGACATAGGGCGCGGGGGAGCCGCCCGCGGCGACTATGGTGAGGTCATGGACATGCGGGTCGCGGCATACGCGGTCGTCACCGATGACGACGGACGCATACTTCTGGCGCGCTGGATCGAGGGACGCCGAGTGGCCTGGACCATGCCGGGCGGCGGTCTCGAGCCGGGTGAGTCTCCGGAGGATGCGGTCCGCCGTGAGCTCCGCGAAGAGACCGGGTACACCGTCAAGGTCGGTGAACTGCTCGGCATCCACTCACGGGTCATCCCGGCGAGCCAGCGGGTGAACACGTCCGATCAGCCGTTGCACACGCTCCGGATCGTCTACCGGGCGACAGTGAGCGGGGGAAGACTCCGCTTCGAGACCGAAGGATCCACCGACAGGGCCGAGTGGTTCACTCTGCCGTCGGTGTCGGACCTGCAGCGGGTGAAACTCGTCGACATCGCTCTGCGGATGGCCGGCATCCTCTGACCGAGGCGGCGCTCGGACTCAGCCTCGAGGCTCTTCGGGCACCGAGATGTCGGCGACGGTCGCGCCGTACGCGGCGATGAGATCATCGGCGTCGACGAACAGGCTGTAGCCGTGCACGCCGGCACCCATCGCGATGCGCTGTCCGACGATCGACTCGTCGGCGTAGATCGGCCAGTCGGTGGTGCTGCCGATGGGGACGATGGTCCCACGCTCATAGCCCGTCGCCGCGAGCGCGAGGTCGGGCTCGGGAAGACGCAGCTTGTTGACACCGACGACCGCACGCAGCTTGGGCCACGAGATCGACCGGCCTCCCGGCACCAGCGCGAACAGGTAGGTGTCGTCGGACCGCTTGACGACGAGCGTCTTGACGATGCCGGAGGGCAGGATGCCGAGCAGCTCCGCGGCCTCGAAGAGGCTGCGGGCCTCGGGCCGCTCGCGGATCTCGATGTCGAGACCGCGTGACACCGCGGCATCCTTCACCCGGGCATGGAGATTCCCCGGCTCAGCGGCCGGGGAATCCGATGTCGAGGTCACGCGTCAGGTGCGGAGAGCGGGTCGTCGGCGACCCAGAGCTCGTCGTCGGCGCGCAGAGCCTGCCAGGCGGCGTAGAGAACGCCGACGGCTGCGGCCGCACCGAGGATGATGGCGATGACCGATCCGAGGCCCGGGCCCTTGGGCTCGGGCTTGGTGGCCTTCCTGACCTTCTTGACGACGCCCTCGCGCTTGGCGTTCGCGACGTCCCACGCGGTGAGCGCGGTGCCGACGACCCCGCCGACGATCGGGACGACCTTGTCATCGACGACGTGGTGGCCGAAACGCACACCGCGGTCGACGACCGGCTGAACACGACGGTTGTAGGTGTCCTGCACGACAGGACCGACCTGCTCGCGGCCGAAGTGGCCGAGCTGGCGTCCGGCCTCGCGGGCGACGTCGGCGGCGTGGCCGACCAGGACCTGCTGGTTCTCCCAGAGCTGGTTGGCGTCGGCCTGAAGACGACGCAGCTCCTTCTTCCGCTTGCGGCTGATGCTCACGATGCTCTCCTGTCGATTGGAGTACGGGTTCCCCATCTTGCCACGGGAGGCCGGATGGGGGGAGGGAATCGCCGAACCCTTGCGCTGAGCAGTGAACCGCGCTAGTTCAGGCCGCACACATGGGAAGCTCTGCGAGAATGAGGGCATGGCTCACGCTTCTCATGTCGCAACCCTGCACACCAACCACGGTGACATCGTCATCAACCTCTTCGGCGACCACGCCCCGAAGACGGTCAAGAACTTCGTCGGTCTCGCCGACGGCACCCAGGACTGGACTCACCCGGCCACGGGTAAGCCGGGCGAGGGTGCCCTGTACAAGGACGTCATCTTCCACCGCATCATCCCGAACTTCATGATCCAGGGCGGCGACCCGCTCGGACAGGGCGTCGGCGGCCCCGGCTACAACTTCGACGACGAGATCAACATGGAGCTCAACTTCAACGAGCCCTACATCCTCGCCATGGCCAACGCGGGCCTGCGTCGCAACGCCATCACGGGCAAGGCCGAGGGCACCAACGGCTCGCAGTTCTTCATCACGACCGATCCGACGCCGTGGCTGCAGGGCAAGCACACGATCTTCGGCGAGGTCGCCGACGACGCCTCCAAGGCCGTCGTCGACAAGATCGCC
Organism: Microbacterium sp.; assembly: GCF_031988965.1. Lineage (GTDB taxonomy): Bacteria > Actinomycetota > Actinomycetes > Actinomycetales > Microbacteriaceae > Microbacterium. The sequence goes on along the minus strand of NZ_DALZXX010000127.1, from coordinate 5,628 downwards.
GCTGTGCCGACCGCTGCGGGCGACCGCCCGATCGAGCCGGTCGTGCTGCAGTCGATCGACATCGTCGCGGCCTGACGCCGACGCTGGCCGATCCGGATGACCACGCCTGAGTTCGCGGACAACCGCGACAACTTCTGCTACCGGCATCCGGATCGGCAGAGCTTCGTGCTCTGCCAACGGTGCCTGCGCACCATCTGCCCCGAGTGTCAGACCCAGGCGGCGGTCGGGGTCATCTGCCCCGAGTGCATGCAGGCCGAGCGCAAGAACCGCACCCCGGCGCAGAAGCGCGCCGAACGCCGCTGGCGCAGTCGGCCCGCGATGGCCACGGCGCGCGGCGGCAAGCCGGTCGTCACCTACACGCTGCTGCTGATCACCTCGATCATCGGCCTGCTGCAGATGGTGCCGGGAATGGGCGGCGCCATCACGCAGCAGCTGCTCTTCGCTGCCGCGTACCTCTACCCCGATCTCTCGCTCTACCCGTTCGAGCCCTGGCGACTTCTCACCGCCGTCTTCGTGCACGGCGGGTTCATCCATCTCGCACTCAACATGCTGGCGCTCTGGATGCTCGGGCAGAACCTCGAGCCCATGCTCGGTCGCGTCCGATACCTCGCTCTCTATCTGATCAGCGGCATCGGCGGTTCCGTGGCCGTCGCGCTCATCGCCCCCGGCACGGCCACGGTCGGCGCCTCAGGTGCGATCTTCGGACTCATGGCCGCGCTGCTCATCGTCGGTCGGCACCTCGGGGCGAACGTCACGGGGATCCTCGTGATCCTCGGCATCAACTTCGTCATCGGGTTCTTCATCGGCGGCATCGCGTGGCAGGCCCACCTCGGTGGCGCGCTCGTCGGCGCGCTGGTCGCGTTCATCCTCACGCGCACCCGTCGCCGAAATCAGCGAACCCTGCAGATCGTGCTGCTCGCAGCGGTCGTCGTGGCGCTGCTGGTGATCGTCGCCTTCGTGCCTCCGCTGCTCATCACCACGGTTTACTCCTGATCGGGAGTTGTTAACAGGGTTGTTAGCGGGTGTGAATAACATCTGTGTAATTCTCCCCATATTGGGGATAACCTGTGGATAACTTCGGTGGAGAACCGAAGAAGGCCCCTCTCGCCGGAGCGAGAGGGGCCTTCAGTACGTGAGCGGCCGGCGTCAGCGCCAGCGAGTGGTCATCAGGAAGCCGATCAGGGCGATTCCGAGTCCGATCGCGAGGTTCCAGTTGTCGAGACCCGGGATCGGGAACTGCATGCCGGAGATGTAGAACACGAGGATCCACGCGAGACCGAGCAGCATGAAGCCGACCATCACCGGCTTGAACCACACGGCATTGGGGGTGGTGTCGCCCTCGCTGCGGGGTGCTTCGGGCTCTTCGATCTTGCGGTCACGTGCCATTCCGACATTGTACCCATGAGTTCTTTCGAAGATGGGACCGGGTCTCAGGGGCGTTCGTTCAGGCGGTCGGGATAATATCGGCGCATGACTGCATCCGTCGTCTCGGGGGAGCGACGAGTACGGCACCGTCGCCCTCGATCGCGCGCCACGTTCACGAGCGTCCTCGGCGAGCTGCTGCTCACCGCGGGCGTGGTCGTGCTGCTGTTCGTCGCGTGGCAGATGTGGATCGGCGACATCATCATCAGCGCGCAGAAGAACGACGAGGGCGCCCAGGTGTCGCAGCAGCTCGCTGAGGCGCCCGCCCCCGAACCTCCACCACTCGTCGAAGCCGAGGACGGAACGACGTACTACGAGCCGGTGATCCCCGCGCCCCCCGCGGACGCGCAGTGGATGGCACAGATGCACATCCCGCGCTTCGGCTCGGAGTACAACGTGGGCATCTACGGCGGCACGAGCCGCGCTCGCACGCTCGACGATCTCGGTATCGGCGTCTACACCGACTCGAAAATGCCCGGAGAGGTCGGGAACTTCGCGATGGCGGGGCACCGCACGACCTGGGGCAAGCCGTTCAACCAGGTCGACAAGCTGCAGCTGGGCGATGCGATCGTCGTGGAGACGCCGGACGGATGGTTCACCTACCGATTCCGCACGCTGGAGTACGTGAAGCCCACGCAGACCGAGGTGCTTCTCGACGTGCCGCAGATGCCGGGGGTCGAGACCGGGGAGCGGTACATCACATTGACGGCCTGCTCGCCCCTGTACTCGCTCGCCGAGCGCATCGTGGCATACGGCGTGTTCGAGAGCTTCCAGCCCCGCGCCGAAGGTCCACCTGCCGCGCTCACCGACCCGCCGCCGCCTCCGGCCGCACCGTCGATCTGACCGAAGGGAACGACGACATATGTACGCCGCGATCTGGCGCATCCTGCCCGGCCCCTGGTGGCTGCGACTCTTCATCGTGCTCGCGCTGGTCGCCGCCGTGCTCTACGCGCTCTTCTGGTTCGTCTTCCCCTGGGTGAGCCCGCTGATCACACCGGGCGAGGTCGACCTCGAATGATCCGCGTGCTCGTCGTGGACAACCACGACAGCTTCGTGCACACGCTCGTCGGCTACCTGCGCGAACTCGGCGCCGAGGTCACGATGATCGAGTCGGATGCCGTCGACACGGCGGCGTTCAGCGCACTGCTTCCCGGTTTCGACGGCGTGATGATCTCGCCGGGTCCGGGAACCCCCCGCGAGGCGGGCATCACGGTGGATGCCGTGCGCCTCGTCGCCGGGCTCGGGATGCCGCTGCTCGGCGTCTGCCTCGGACATCAGGCCATCGGTGAGGCGTTCGGCGCTCCCGTGGCCGAGGCGCCTGAGCTCATGCACGGGATGATGTCGAGCGTCGTGCACGACGGATCTGCGCTGTTCGAGGGCATCCCCTCGCCGTTCGACGTCGGCCGTTATCACTCGCTCGCGCTCACCGAGAGCGACCTGCCCGCGGAGCTGCACGTGTCGGCGCGCACCGCCAGCGGCACCGTCATGGCGCTCGCGCACGCGGAACTGCCGATCGTCGGAGTGCAGTTCCACCCCGAGAGCGTCCTCACCGAGGGCGGCTACCGTCTCATCGCGAACTGGCTCGCACTGTGCGGCGATGCCGATGCCGTGGCGCGGGCTGCGGAGCTGCATCCGCTGCAGCGCTGACCTCGCCGGCAGCGCCGACCTCGGTGGCCGTCAGTCTCCGGGAGCGCCGCAGAAGCGCAGCTCGACCGTCGATCCGATCGGCACGTCTCCGGGGGCGGCTGACATCGACGACACGGTCGGCGGGGTGACGGGGGTGCAGTCGGCGAGCTCGACGGGCTGCGCGACGAGTCCGAGAGTCTCGAGTTCCTCGCTCGCGGCGTCGACGGTCCACCCCGACATGTCGCGGATGGTGACGCGCCCGCTGGCGACCACGAGGTTCACGACCGTCTTGGGAGCGACCTCGGTGTCGGGATCCTCGCTCGCCTCCATGACGGTGTCGGCCGCGAGGCCCTTGTCATTCCGGGGAGTGACCGTGCCGAGTTGCAGGCCGGCCTGCGCCAGAGCATCCTTCGCGGCCGTCAGCGACAGACCCGTGAGCGTCGGCACGACGACGGTCTCCTTGCCCGACGAGACGTAGACGGTCACGGAGTCGCCCTCGCTCACCGCGGTTCCCGAGGTCGGATCCGTGCGGGTGACGTTGCCCTCGGCGATATCGGTGCTCGACTCGAGCACGAGCTTCGCCGTGAGATCCAGCTCGCCGAGGTCCTGTTGCGCGCGCTCCGACGACACGTTCACGAGGTCGGGGACCGTGCGCGAACTGGTCGGGACGTCGCTCGGGCGCATGCTGATCGTCCACACCCAGAACAGGACGGACGCCAGGAGCACGGCCAGCAGCGCCACTCCGGCCCAGATCCACGCGACCGGGGGACCGGACTGGGTGCGCGCCATCGTGCTGTCGGTGCTGAGCTGACGCAGCGACCGCGCGGTCTCCTGAGCCTGGCGCGGGCTCGGACCGTACAGTTCGCTCGTCAGGGCGCCGAGCTCCTTGCGGCTCGGCGCGCGGCCGGCCACGGCGGAGTCCAGGGCGGCGCGGAAGTGCGCGGCATCCGGGTAGCGCTGGTACGGGTCCTTCGCGAGAGCGCGGAGCACGATCGGGTCGAGGGCGCCGGGGGCATCTTCGTTGACCTCGGTGGGAGGAACCGGGGTCTCGCTGACGTGCTGGTAGGCGACGGCCACAGGGGACTCGCCCCGGAACGGCTGTCGACCCGTGAGCAGCTCGTAGAGCACGACGCCGGTGGAGTAGAGGTCGGCTCGGGCGTCGACGGGCTCGCCCTTGGCCTGCTCGGGAGAGAAGTACGCGGCGGTGCCGATGATCTGCGTCGTCTCGGCGACCGTCGACGACGAGTCGGACACGGCTCGGGCGATGCCGAAGTCCATGACCTTGACCTGGCCCTTGTCGGTGACCATCACGTTGCCTGGCTTGATGTCGCGGTGCACCACACCGGCGCGGTGGGAGTAGTCGAGCGCCTCGAGGATGCCGTCGACGTAGCGCACGGCGTCTTCGACGGGCACGGGCCCCCGGGCGATGATGTCCTTCAGCAGCGTGCCGCTGATGAGCTCCATGACGATGTAGGGCGGCTCGTCCGAGCCGGATCCTGAGCCGGTCGACGGGTCGCCCGCGTCGTACACCCGCACGATCGACGGGTGCGACATGCGCGACGCGGACTGCGCTTCGAGGCGGAAGCGCGTGCGGAACGCCGTGTCGCGCGCCAGCTCGGGGTCGAGGATCTTGATGGCCACCTGGCGGCCCAGGGTCAGGTCGTAACCGCGGTACACCTTGGCCATGCCGCCATGCCCGATGAGCTCATCGACGCGGTAGCGTCCCGCGATGACGCGTGGCTCTGTCGACACGTACTGACCCCCTGGTTACGACCTGATGAATGCTCTCACAGACTACGACGCGAAGTTGCTAGTCGGCTGTGGCGGTGCCCGTGCCGTCGGAGCCCGTGGTGGCGGTTCCGGTGCCGCCGTTCGACGAACCCGTTCCGCCGTTCGCGGCTGCCGTTCCTGCTGCCGCGTCGTCATCATCGGCCGCGGTGATCTGCTCGGCCATCTGGGGCGAGTTGCCCGAGGGGCGGTCGCCGCAGAATGCGCGGTAGATGGCCGTGACCTGCAGCGCAGGATCGTTGGCCGGAGTGATCTGGGCGTTCAGCTGGCCCTGGAAGCTCCGCGTGGTCTTGCCGTCGCTGAAGGTCGCGTTCGTGATCGTGACCTCGTAGGAGCTGAGCGCGTCGGCGCCCGAGGGGCACGAGAACGCGGTCCAGTTCAGGGTGACGGGCTCACCGGCGACCGGCGTTCCCGAGAGGCTCGGAGCGGATGCCGGGGCGCCGATGTCCACGCGGGGGGCATACGCGGTCAGGGTGATCGAGTCGCCCTCTTCGAGGAGTCCGCGCGGCTCGACCGATTCCACGACGTCGACGAGGTCGTCGGACGGAGCCGGAGTGGTGCCCACGCGGCACTGCGGCACGAGGCCCGCTTCGGTCGCGGCGGCAAGGGCCTCCTGGCAGGGGAGACCGATGAGTCCCAGTGCGTCGACGTTGATCGGCGTCGCGGTGGGGGTCGGCTCCTGCGAGGGAGTGGGGGTCTGCGACTGTGTCGTCGGCGGCGGGGTCGTCGCGTCGGCGTCGGGATCTCCCATGTTCATGAAGGCGAACACGGTTCCACCGAGAACGAGGGCCA
>NZ_DALZXX010000126.1:0-8345 GCF_031988965.1 Microbacterium sp. | reverse complement strand
GTGCGGGATGGGCTATTGGCATTCGGGGCGCAGATCGCCACCGAGATGGCGGAGAGTACGGCTGCGTCGGCTGGAGACGCCGGCGGCCGGGACGCGGATCGAGCAGCTCGCGAGGCGGGTGAGCTGGCGGCGCGAACGGTGTCGGCGGAGTTCGCCGCCGCACTGCGGGTCAGCGACCGCACGGTGCAACGGCGCATGATCGCGGCAGAAGATCTCGTGTCGCGGTTCCCGCGCCTGTGGCGTGCGCAGGGAGCTGGCGTCCTCAGCGCCTGGCACGTGCGCGGGATCCTCGATGCGGGAGCGCACCTCGACGACCCGGCCGATCGTGACGCGTATGCGGAGCAGATGATCGAGTTCGCCCAGACCGCGACGACGGGTCGTACGACGCGTCTGGCCCGACGGATCGCAGAACGATTCCAGCCCCGCTCGATCGACGAACGACACACGGATGCCCGCCGCGACCGCAGGGCGTGGGTGCGTGACCGTCCCGACGGGATGGCGGAGTTCGTGATCCTGGGTCCCGCGGCCCTCGTACATGGTGCGCTCGCTCGCATCACCGCCATGGCGCACACCGCCGCGGCCGCAAACCGCGCTGCGGAGAGTGCCACGGGTGCCGGTACCGCGGATGTGCAGGATGCGCGCTCCCTGAATCAACGGCGATGCGATATCGCCCTCGACCTGCTCCTGACCGGTACCCCTGTCGGACACGACACCCCCGACAGGATGCTCGCGAGTATCGCCCCGACCGTCGCGATCACCGTCCCGGTGACCACTCTCCTCGGCGTAGACACGACTCCTGCCGAGCTCGACGGATGCATCCCCGTCGACGCGGCCACCGCACGCCTGCTCGCAGGCTCCGCGGCCGCGTGGATCCGCATCCTCACTCACCCGCACACCGGTGCGCTGCTCGCCACCGACACGTACCGCCCCACCGCAGCGCTCACGCGCCACCTCCGAAGCCGCGATCAGCACTGCCGATTCCCGACCTGTGGACACCCCGCCCGCGATTGCGATCTCGATCACACCCGAGACCACGCCCTCGGTGGACCCACCACCCTCGAGAACCTCAGCGACCTCTGCCGTCGACACCACACGCTCAAACACCACACACCCTGGCAGGTCGAGCACCTCGGCCACGGCACCTATGCCTGGACGAGTCCCACCGGCCGCACCTACCTCGACACCCCACCACCTCAGAACACGACCTCCTATCCCGACGACCATCCACCGCCCTTCTGAAACGGCGATCTCCTCCGATGCCCTCATGGCGCCGAGCCACGACGGCAGGGCAGCCCAGCTCAGGTCAGGTCAGGTCAGGTCAGGTCAGGTCAGGTCAGGTCAGGTCAGGTCAGGTCAGATCAGATCAGCGCGAAGTCCTCGAAGATGAGCGTGGTCCTCGTGGAGCGGATCGACGGAATCGCCTGAATGTCCTCGAGCACGATGCGACGGAGATCGCGCGCATCGCTGGCCCGAACGAGCAGGATGACGTCGAAGTCCCCGCCGACCAGGGCCATGTGCTCGATCTCGGGGATCGCCCGCAACCGCGCACTCACCTCCTGCCACGTCGCCTGCTCGATCGCGAGAGTCACATACGCACTCGCGTGGTGGCCGAGCCGCACCGGGTCGGTGCGCACGGTGTAGCCGGTGATCACCCCGGCATCGGTGAGCCGTTTGATGCGCGCGTGAGCTCCCGCTCGAGAGACGTGCACCGCCTCGGCGATCGCCGTCATGGACGCTCGGGCATCGCGCTGCAATTCGCGCAGGATGGCGTGATCGGTGTCATCGAGCATGATTCTGGAACCCCTTCGTCCGGTGCCAGAATTCTGACACTTTGCACGCAGGATCACCACCAGAACCTCAGTCGTTCAGGATTCTCGGCCAGCCCTTGGACGATTGCCGCCGTGAGCGCATGCTCGTGTCATCGGGTTCGGCAAGGAGGGCGAACGGATGAGCGACGAACGACGTGAGGTACGGTTCCTGCCGCGGGATGAACCCGTGCAGCTGATCGATGCCTCCGGCACGGCGACGGCTGACGACCAGTTCGTCCTGCCGAGCACCGACACCCTTCTCGCCGCGTATCGCGGGCTCGTCGAGGGCCGACGCATCAACGACCAGGCGAGCGCCCTGGTGCGCCAGGGCCGCCTCGCCGTCTACCCCTCGTCGCACGGCCAGGAGGCCTGTCAGGTCGGTGCAGCGCTCGCTCTCGCCGCCGACGACTGGCTCTTCCCCACCTACCGAGACTCGGTCGCCGTCATCGAGCGCGGCGTCCCGGCCGCTGAGGCCCTCGTCCTCCTCAAGGGAGACTGGCACTCGGGCTATGACGTCCGCTCCCACCATGTCGCCCCTCAGGCCACTCCCCTCGCGACGCAGCTGCTGCACGCCGTGGGCTTCGCCTACGCGGCGAAGCGGCGAGGTGAAGACACCGTCGTCCTCGCCCTCTGCGGCGACGGCGCCACGAGCGAGGGCGACTTCCACGAGGCGCTGAACTTCGCCGCGGTCTTCCACGTGCCCGTCGTCTTCTTCGTGCAGAACAACGGATTCGCGATCTCCGTCCCCCTCAGCAGGCAGACCGCGGCACCGTCACTCGCCCACAAGGCGATCGGCTACGGCATGCTCGGCCAACGCGTCGACGGCAACGACGTCGCAGCGGTCCTGGCCGTGCTCGGCGAGGCCGTCGACCGCGCCCGATCGGGCGGCGGACCGAGCCTGGTCGAAGCACACACCTATCGGATGCAGGCGCACACCAATGCCGACGACGACACCCGCTACCGCGAGCGCGCCGAGGTGCAGTCCTGGGTCGCGCGCGACCCGCTCACCCGCCTGCATGCTCACCTCACCGGCACCGGCGCACTCACACCCGAGCTCGAGGCGGAGTACGCGGCCGCCGCCGAGGATACCGCGACGGCGATGCGGGAGGCGCTCAATGCGGATGCCGACATCGACCCCGAAGATCTCTTCCGCTTCGTGACCGAGACGCGGTCGCCACAGCTCGAGGAACAGTGGCAGATGCTGCGTGGAGAGATCGAACGGACCGCCGACGCTGCACCAGGAGGTACCCGATGACCATCGCACACGACGACGTCCGCGTGGAGGAGCACCCGACGACGGTGTCGACCATGAGCATGGCCGCCGCACTGAACCTCGCACTCGCCGACGCGATCGAGACCGATCCCGACGTCGTGGTCTTCGGCGAAGACGTCGGAGCGCTCGGCGGGGTCTTCCGGATCACCGACGCCCTCACCGCGAGGTTCGGAGAGGACCGCTGCTTCGATACCCCGCTCGCAGAGTCGGGCATCGTGGGCACAGCGGTGGGCATGGCGATGAACGGCATGCGTCCCGTCGTCGAGCTGCAGTTCGACGCGTTCGCTCTGCCGGCCTTCGAGCAGATCGTCAGCCACGTCGCGAAGCTCGGCAACCGCACGCGCGGCGCGGTGCGGATGCCGATCGTCATCCGCATCCCCTTCGGCGGCGGAATCGGCGGTGTCGAACACCACTGCGACTCGTCCGAGGCCTATTACGCACACACCCCCGGACTCACGGTCGTCAGCCCGTCGACGCCGCAGGACGCGTATTCGCTGCTGCGCGCAGCCATCGCCTCCCCGGATCCCGTGATCTTCCTCGAACCCAAGAAGCTGTACTGGACGAAGGGCGAGGTCGACACGGCGGTCGCCGCCGACATCGGCACCGCCCGCATCGCGCGCGAAGGCACCGATGTCACACTTCTCGCCTACGGCGCGGCCGTGCCTCTGGCGCTGGAGGCCGCCGACGTCGCCGCATCCGAAGGACGCAGCGTGCAGGTCATCGATGTCCGCTCGCTGTCGCCCTTCGACGACGCGACTGTCACCGACGCGGTGCGGTCGACGGGGCGAGCCGTCGTGATCGCCGAGGCGCCGGGCTATGTGAGCGTCGCCTCCGAGATCCAGGCCCGTGTCTTCGAGCGGTGCTTCGAGTACCTCGAGGCGCCGGTGCGTCGAGTCACCGGGTTCGACATCCCGTACGCGCCGCCGAAGCTCGAGCACTGGCACCTGCCCGATGTCGACCGCGTCCTCGACGCGATCGACTCGCTGCACTGGGAGGACGCCGAGCACGAAGAAGGTGCGTCATGACCGCGCTGACGACTCATGTCTTCCGCCTGCCGGATCTCGGTGAGGGACTGACCGAAGCGGGCCTCGTGCAGTGGCTCGTCGCTGTGGGCGACAGCATCGTCACGGATCAGGCGATCGCCGAGGTCGAGACGGCCAAGAGCATCGTCGAGCTGCCGTCGCCGTTCGCGGGAGTCGTGACGGCGCTGCACGGTGCGCCCGGCGACACCATCGACGTCGGCGCACCCGTGCTCGAGGTCGCGGACAGCGCCCCTTCCAGCGGCAAGGACCCCTCGACCGCCGTCGAGCACGACGCCTACCGCGAAGAGGAACGTGCCGGTTCCGGCAACGTCCTGATCGGCTACGGCACCACAGCGCGGGGCCGGTCAGGACGCCGCCGTCCGCGAGCGGCCTCCGGAAGGATGCCCTCGCCCTCACGGACGGAGACGACCCCCGAGACGGCCCTCAGCGAGACGCCCGTGCCTGAGAATCGGGCGCAGGATGCTCGAGCGAAGGGCCCTGTCGCGGTCCGCTCCCCTCTCGTCCGGCGCCTGGCACGCGATCTGGGACTCGACGTGCACGCGATCGTCCCCTCGGGACATGACGGCGCCATCACGCGCGCCGATGTCCTCGCTGCCGCTGTCGACGACGCCGTCGTCGGAGCCACCGCCCAGCACCGTGATGCGCGCATGAGCACGCGTATGAGCACCGGCACGGGCACGGGCACGGGCACGGACACGCTCGATGGCCTGTCCGTCGCCTCCCGTGAGCGCCTGTCGCCGCTGCGCCGGGCAGTCAGCGCCCGGCTGACTCGCAGTCGCTCCGAGATCCCCGAAGCGACGGTCTGGGTCGACGTCGATGCGACCGAGCTGTGGGAACTGCGGTCGCAGATGGCGCCGGAAGGACGCAGGGCGCCCTCCATCACCGCTCTGATCGCGCGCTTCGTCCTTCTCGCTCTCGACGAGCATCCTGTCCTCGCCTCCCGACTGAGCGATGACGCATCCGAGCTGATCTCCTTCGACGGCGTCAACCTGGGCGTCGCTGCCGACACCGACCGCGGACTCCTGGTGCCCGTCATCCCCCGTGCGCACGAACTCTCCATCGAGCAACTCGACGCGGCGTTGCGCGACCTCACTGCGACCGCCCGTTCGGGGGCCATGCCCCCCGAGCGCCTGCGCGGCTCGACCTTCACCCTGAACAACTACGGCGGGCTCGGGGTCGACGGCTCGGCCGCGATCATCAATCACCCCGACGTCGCCATCCTCGGTATCGGCCGCATCATCGAGCGCCCGTGGGTCGCCGACGGTCAGGTCGTCGCTCGCCGCATCGCGCAGCTGTCGCTGGTGTTCGATCACCGTGTGTGCGACGGCGGGTACGCTGCGAGCTTCCTCCGGCGCGTGACCGAGCTGATCGAGCATCCGCTGCGCGCGTTCGGGCGAGTGTGATCGCCGCGAGGGAACCGGCCATCGAGACGGTCAGTCGAACCGGATCGCCATGCGCGCCGTGGCATCCTCGACCGTGATCCCGACAACCATCGCGCCATCGTCTGCGACATCCCGATCCGACTGGAAGCGGAAGACCTGCCCATCTCGGGTCGTGACCGCGTAGTAGTCGTCCCCCGACGAGGCGACGTCGACAGTCGTGCCGCCCGGGAAGGCCGCGATCGCGTCAGCGACGGGTGCGCCCACACGGATGTCACCACGAGCCGGCAACGCCGCACCGTTCTGGGGCGACTCATCGAGGCTCCGTTCATTGCCCACCGTCACCGACCACACGGCGTCGGCGCCCTCTGCCGGTTGGACGAGGATCGACCCCGCTCCGTCGTCGTCGATCAAGGTCCACGGCCCACCGTCGTACTCGGGGTCGACGGTCTGAGCGGCTCCAGCACCGGCGAGCGCCCGTTCCACCTCGTCTCCGAGGCGGATCGGCCCGACACCGCCCACGCCGATCTGCCACTCGCTCCAGACGGGTCCTGGGTCACCCGACGGGTCTACCTCGGCCTGTGGCGGATCCGCGGTGAGACGCTCCACGAGCGCTGTCTTCGCCTGCACGGCTCGGGACTGCAGCAGAAGGGCTGTCGCCTCGGCGTCGAAGGAACGGTCTCCGGTGAACGGCTGCCACAGGTGCACGATCACGTTGCCGGTGGACGCGAAGGCGTCGAACGACTGCCAGTCGAGTCCGACGTCGGTGAGGGTTCCCGCGAACGCACTGACGCCCTCGGACTCGGCAGGGACCACCGCGTCGAAAGTCGCAGGCCCCTCTCTGGTGAAGTCGGCGCACTGAGAGGCCGCCTGCAGCAGCTGATCCATCCGCGTCTGCGCCTGCGCCTCGTCCGCGAACTGCAGGACCAGCAGCCGGCCGAACCCGTACCGCGGATCGGTCGGCACCTTCCACTCGACCGTCCGCGCCCCGACGGCACCGAGCGATTGCTCCGCGTACAGCGCATCACAGATCGCCGGGGTCGAGACCGCGCCACCGCCGTCCGACACCTGGGCGAGCGTCGGCGACAGCGCTCCGACGTCGGTCGCGTCCGGCACCGAATCGACGATCTCCGCCGAGGCAGGAGCGAAAGCGTCGAGCTCATCGCCGACGAACACGATGGGGCCCTCATAGGGGGTGGGCGCAGAGGTCGTCGGTGCCATCGACGGCGTGGGCGACGGGGATGTCGGGGTAGACGGCGCGCATGCGGTGAGCGCGGCGAGTGCTCCGATCCCGACGATTCCGATCACGAACCCGATTCGTCGCGCGCCTGTTCGTCCCATGATGATCTCCGGTTCGTCCCTGGCGACGACGAGTCGCGTCAGAGGGAGCATAGAGCGACACGCGGCGCTGCACGAGGCTCTTCGAACTATCGATACCCGACCGAGAGCTACCGCATGCCGATGACTGCATATGGGCGCAGAGGTCCCTCATGCGCTACGCTCGACCTTTACTGACCGATCATTCGGTAAGTGCAGCGACGCGACCCGCCGTCGCTCGTCCCCCATCGCAGAACAACGGAGTTCTCATGACGTCAGCAGTCTCTGCTCGCACCTCGACAGGGCGAATGCCCGCCGAGGAGCGACGCGTCCTCGCCAGCACACTCGTCGGCACCTCGATCGAATGGTACGACTTCTTCATCTACGCACAGGCCGCGGGCCTGGTGCTCGCCCCGCTCTTCCTGGCGCCGATCGCCGAGGAGAACAAGGGGTTCGCACAGGTCCTCTCCTTCGCCACCATCGGCATCTCCTTCCTCTTCCGTCCACTCGGAGCCATCATCGCCGGGCACCTCGGCGACAAGCTGGGGCGCAAGAAGATGCTGGTCTTCACTCTCGTCATGATGGGTCTGTCGACCTCGCTGATCGGACTGCTCCCGACATACGCCGCGATCGGAGTCGCCGCACCCATCCTGCTCATCGTCCTGCGCATCCTGCAGGGGTTCTCGGCAGGCGGGGAGTGGGGCGGAGCGGCGCTGATGGCCGTCGAGCACGCGCCGACCACCCGACGGGGACTCTTCGGCGCATTCCCGCAGATCGGCGTCCCGATCGGCATGATCCTCGCGACGGCCACGCTCTGGGTGCTGACGAGCTCGATGTCGCCCGAGGCGTTCCTCGAGTGGGGGTGGCGGATCCCGTTCCTGCTGTCGATCGTGCTGATCGCCGTCGGCTATGTGATCAGGCGCGCGGTCGACGAGAGCCCCGTGTTCGAGGATCTCCGCCGTCGCCGACAGGAGGCCTCGGCGCCGCTGGGCCGCCTGTTCCGCAAGAACACCAAGCAGGTCGTGCTCACCGCGCTCATCTTCATCGGCAACAACGCCGCCGGCTACCTGCTCATCGCCTTCTTCGCCACGTACGCCGTCACCGCTCTCGGCATGGAGCGGCCTCCCGTGCTGCTGGCCACGACGCTCGCCTCGTTCGGGTGGCTGATCTTCACGCTCTGGGGCGGGCACCTGTCGGATCGTCTCGGGCGCGTCCGCACGTTCCAGATCGGGTACATCGCCCTGGCCCTCTGGGCAGTGCCGATGTGGTTCCTGATCGACACCGCGAACATCTTCTGGTACTTCGTGGCGCTGTTCGTGATGACCTTCGCGCTCGGCCTGTCGTACGGCCCGCAGGCGGCTCTGTATGCGGAGATGTTCCCTGCGAACGTGCGGTACTCGGGCGTCTCGATCGGGTACGCGCTGGGCGCCATCCTCGGCGGGGCCTTCGCCCCGATGATCGCCGAATCGCTGATGAATCAGTTCCAGGCCGCGTGGACGATCGGCGTGTACATCGCGATCGCCGC
>NZ_DALZXX010000125.1:8035-8444 GCF_031988965.1 Microbacterium sp. | reverse complement strand
CGTAGAGTCCGACGCCCTGACCGCCGACACGATCGAGAGCGGCCCGCACCCGGGCATAGCCGTCGGGCCCGCTCGACGCCCACGCAGGGCCGGTCGGGGCCGCGGACTGCGCCGCCTGCCAGGTCGCGATCTCGTCACCGACCCTGTCGGTCAGCGCATGCACGGTCGCGGTCGCGGCCACGACCGTGGCAGGGTCGCGGCGCTCAGCGAGCACCGTCTGCTGTGCCGAGAGCGCGGCAGCTCGGTGTGCGGCCGTGTCGAGCGTGCCGTCGGCGCGTGCGATCGCCGCGTCGAAGGCGATGATCTCGGCGAGGAAGGCAGGGCGCACCTCGAGAACCGCCGCCCGCTCAGTCGAATCCTTCTCGGCGATCGCGATCGACCCCTCGAGATGGTCGGTGCGCGCGAGCGC
>NZ_DALZXX010000125.1:0-8025 GCF_031988965.1 Microbacterium sp. | reverse complement strand
GGCCTGACTGAGCGACTGCAGCTCGGCGATCACCTGCGCGCGCTCGGCATCCAACGCGGCCGCACGGCCGACGGCGCCACCGGCGAGAAGCACGGCTGCGACGACCGCGACCGACACGATCCTTCGGATCACGCGGCGCGCCTCACCGCAGGAACCCCGCGTCGTCACCGAGCTGCGCATCCTGCTCCGAGATGTGAGCGCGGAGACCCGTGAGCTTCTCGGCCAGCACGAGGTTCGCCTCACGAGCCGCCTCGAGCTGCTCTCGCGTCTCGACGACCGCGGCCCGGGCGTCATCGAGAGCGTCGACACGCTGCTGGTCTGCGACCACCACGAGCACCGCTCCGCCGATCACCAGCAGCCCCCCGACGACCACAGCGACACCCCGCATATCGCTCCCCAGATCAAGACGTGCGTCCGGAACGATTCCGTACCGTCAATATATCCCCGGAGCGGGATGCCTGCTAGCTCGCGCCGACAGGTGCCGCAGAGCGGAATCGCCGCAGGCGCAGACTGTTCAGCACCACGAAGACGCTGGAGAACGCCATGGCGGCGCCCGCCAGCATCGGGTTGAGCAATCCGAGTGCGGCGAGCGGGATCGCCGCCACGTTGTACGCGAGCGCCCAGAACAGGTTGCCGCGGATCACGCCCAGGGTTCGCCGCGCGAGTCTGATGGCATCCACGGCACCCCACAGATCTCCGCGTACGAGCGTGAGGTCGGATGCTTCGATCGCGGCGTCGGTGCCCGTGCCCATGGCGATGCCGAGGTCGGACTGCGCGAGCGCTGCGGCGTCGTTGACGCCGTCGCCGACCATCGCGACGACGCGCCCTCGCTGCTGCAGCGCCACGATCTCGGCGACCTTGCCCTCGGGCAGCACCCCGGCGCGCACCTCGGTGATGCCGATGCCGTCGGCGACCAGCTCCGCAGCGCGGACGTTGTCGCCGGTGAGCAGCACCGGGTCGAGACCGAGACCACGCAACGACGCAATCGCATCGGCGCTCGAGGGCCTCACCTCGTCTGCGACCACCAGGACTCCGCGCGCACGGCCGTCCCAGGCGACGGCGACGGCCGTGCGCGCGTCACCCTCGGCACGGGTGAACGCCCCCGCGAGCTCGTCGTCGAGGCTCAATGCCCAATCGGCGAGGAAGGAGGGGCGCCCGACGACCACCGCTCGCTCCTCGACGATGCCGGTGACACCGCGGCCGCCGAACGCGCGGAAGTCGCTGACCGTCGGGAGACCACCGGTGCGCTCGAGCGCACCGCGCACGATCGCCTGCGCGATGGGATGCTCGGATGCATCCTCGAGGGCCGCGGCCGCTCGCAGCACCTCGGTGGGATCCTCACCGTCCGTGGAGATCACCTCGAGCAGCGTCATCCGTCCTGTCGTGACGGTCCCGGTCTTGTCGAGCACGATCGTGTCGACGCGTCGGGTCGATTCGAGCACCTCCGGTCCCTTGATGAGCACCCCGAGCTGTGCACCGCGCCCCGTGCCGACCAGCAGCGCCATCGGCGTCGCGAGTCCGAGCGCGCACGGGCAGGCGATGATGAGAACGGCCACGGCCGCGGTGAACGCGGCAGCCGCGCCTCCCCCGATCGCCAGCCAGACCACCAGGGTCAACGCCGCGATCACGAAGACGATGGGCACGAACACGGTCGCGAGTCGATCGGCGAGTCTCTGCGCCTCGGCCTTGCCCGACTGCGCCTGCTCGACGAGACGCGCCATGCGCGCGAGCTGGGTGTCGGCCCCCACTCGAGTGGCTGTCACGACGAGACGCCCACCGACGTTCACAGTGGCGCCCGCCACGGAGTCCCCCTGGCGCACCTCGACGGGCACGGACTCGCCCGTGAGCATGGAGGCGTCGACAGCAGATGCGCCGTCACGGACGATGCCGTCGGTGGCGATCTTCTCTCCCGGTCGCACGACGAACACATCCCCGACCAGCAGACGATCCAGGGGCACCCGCTCCTCCACGCCGTCGCGCAGCACCGCGACGTCCTTCGCGCCCAGTTCTCCGAGCGCGCGGAGTGCGGCACCGGCGCGGCGCTTGGATCGCTGTTCGAGAAAGCGCCCGAGAAGCAGGAACATCGTGACGCCGGCAGCCACCTCGAGGTAGATGCTGCCCAGGCCGTCACCGCGTTCGATCGAGAAGCGGAAGAGGTGGGTCATGCCCCACATCCCCGCGGTGCCGAAGAACAGGGCGTAGAGCGACCAGAGATAGGCGGCGGTCACGCCCACGGAGATCAACGTGTCCATGGTGACGGCGCGATGCCGCGCGTTCAGGGCGGCAGCCCGGTGGAAGGGCCACGCAGCCCATGTGACCACGGGCGTCGCAAGAACCAAGGAGACCCACTGCCATCCCGCGAACTGCAGCGGCGTGATCATCGACAGCGCGATCACGGGCACGGCCAGAGCCGCGGCGAGGACCAGGCGCAGACGCAGCAGCCGGTACGCCGGGTCGACCGCGCCATGCGCGTCGTTCCGGGGAACGGCGGCGGAGTACCCGGTGCGGACGACCTCGGCGATCACGTCGTCGACCGCGACGCCGGCCCCGGCTTCGACATGGGCCTTCTCGGTCGCGTAGTTGACCGACGCCGAGACCCCGTCCATGCGGTTCAGCCGCTTCTCGATCCGCGCGGCGCACGATGCACAGGTCATGCCGCTGATCTCGAGGTCGTAGGACACGGCGGTGTCGGTCATGGCGGGACTCAGACTCGCGCGGCGCTGTAGCCGGCCTCGTCGACGGCGGCCAGCACGGCGGCGTCGTCGACCGGGGCGTCAGAGGTGATGACCAGCGCGCCGGATGCGGCGCTGACCGCGATATCGGTCACGCCCGCGAGCTTCGCGACCTCGCTGCGCACCGACCCCTCGCAGTGCCCGCAGGTCATCCCGGTGACGGCGAATGTGGTGATCGTCATGTCCAGTCCTCTCGATCAGGTGGAATATACCCCCTGGGGGTATCTCCTCAGGCATGACAACTGTACACCTCCCCGGGGTATTCCCGCACCGGGAGGTCGTCAGCGGGAGGACGTGCGCGAGGCGAGCCGGCTCTCCGCCGCCGCCTGTCCGCTGGCGAGGTGACGCGGGATCAGGTCGCGGAGCGCATCGACATCGCGAGCAGTCACCGCCTCGAGGATCACCCGGTGCTCATCGGCCATTGCCGGCAGATCGTCGTGCTGACCGAAGAGCCAGCGGAGCCTGGTGACGAAGACACCGATCAGCTCGCTCAGCATCTCGTTGCCGGCAAGTCGTGCCGCGATCTCGTGAAACTCGGCGGCGGCGATCCGCGCGGCGTCGACGTCGCCAGCCTCCGCGGCGGCGACCTCGCGCTCGTAAGCGGAGCGCAGGCGCGCGATCCCCTCGTCGGAGTGACGCTGCGCCGCGAATACGAAGATCAGGGTCTCGATGGCCTCGCGGACCTCACCGAAGTCCTGGATGTCTCTCGGGGTGAACTCCCGGACGACTGCCCAGGTGCGGGGCCGCGAGATCACGACGCCCTCACCGACGAGCGCCCGAATCGCCTCGCGCACGGGCAGACGTGAGACATCGAGCTCGGCGGCGATGTCTCGCTCCACCAGGCGGGATCCGGGCGCACGACGCCCCAGGATGATGTCGTTGCGCAGAATGCGCGTCACCCGCACCGACTCGAGTTCGCCGGCAGCCCCCACGTCCGCCATACCGGAATTCTCTCACTCCGGCATCAGCGGGACAAGTTTGGTATCCCGTTTCAGCGGTCAGGGCAGACGGTTCGCGATCGCGAGGTTCGCCTCCAGCTCCTGCGCGTTCTGACGCACCACGTACGCGGGTCGATCGCGCTCGACGCGCCACGACTCACTCAGCGGTCCGACGTTCACGGTGTCGAAGCCGATCTCGTCGTAGAACCGCGTGACGAAGGCGACCGCCTCGGCGTCATCCCCCGCGGTGGCCAGCGCGCGACGGTCAGGCGTGCCGGCGGGCGTTCCGTCGGTCGTGATGTCCGCGGCGAAGATGTGGTTGAACGCCTTGGCGATGCGCGAGGTGGGCAGCTGCTGCTGCAGCAGCTCTGACGTCGTCGTCTCCCCCTTGTCGAGAGCCTCGATGTGACCATCGCGCTCGAAGTAGTAGTTGTTGGTGTCGAGCACGATCTTGCCGGCGAGCGGCTCTGCGGGCAGCTCGCCGATCCTGCCGAGGGGCACCGTGACCACAACTACCTCGCCGGCGTCCGCGGCCTCGGCCGCCGTCGCCGCCTTCGCTCGCGACCCCAGCTCTGCGACGAGGTCTGCGAGGGTCTCGGGACCGCGAGAGTTCGCGATCACGACGTCGTATCCGTTCGCCACCGCGACGCGCGCGACCTGGCTGCCGATGTGTCCTGCACCGATGATTCCGAGAGTGGTCATGTCGGGGCCAACACCGCGGGCGCGCGGCTATTCCCGCGCGTCACTCCCCGCGTCATCGTCTGCGACGTCGAGCAGGAACCGTTCTTCGACGCGCCGATAGCCGAGCCCCTCGTAGAGCCGGATCGCACCGTCGTTGAATCCGAAGACATGCAGTCCGATCGAGTCGGCACCGAGTCTGCGCGCCTCCCTCTCGGCCGCGAGCATGATGCCTCGCCCGAATCCTCTGCGCCGGTGGTCCTCCGCCACCTCGATGTCGAGGATGAATGCATGCGGATGCCCGTCGCGCACGCGCATCCCGATCCAGAGCACCCCGACCTCCGCGCCGCCACCGGCGCCCTCGGCGTGGGCCGTGAAGAGCTCCTGTCCGGCCGAGTCGAGGCCGTCCGGCAGCTCGAGCGCCATCTGGCGCTTCGATTCCACCTGCGCGTCGGGCTCGGAGTACCGGCCGGATGCCACGAGATCGGCGGCGAACGCCGCCTCGGACTCGGCAGCGAAGGTCTCGAACCGGGGTTCCGTCATCAGGAGCAGCTTCACAAGGCCGTCGGATCCGCGCGACACCGCGTCGGGCGATGTCGCCTCTCGATCCGGCAGCGGTTCGAGCAGCATCCGGATCGATGCGCACCGGAACCCTCGGCCGTCGACGAAGGCGCGCCCACCGGCGTCGGTCGAATAGAGCGAGACACTCACCCGCTCGACGTGATTGCGCCGGGCCGTCGTCGTGATCGCCTCGAACAGGCCGTCCAGCACGACGCGATCGGGAACGGCATCGACGGCGAGATCGACCAGGTGCAGGATGCCGCCCGTGGCGATCAACCACAGCGTGCCGATCTCGCGCCCATCGTCGACGATGCAGAGGATGCTCGAGGCCTCAGTGGCCACCCCCACGGGAAGCAGCTGATCGAGGAAGGCATCCGCGTCGATGACGGCGTCTTCGCCCCGCAGCATCCCGGACTCCTGTCGCAGTGCGATGAAGCGTGCTCTCGTCGCCTCCCGCCACGCGTCGAAGTGGCGTTCGTCGAGCGGTGTCAGCTGAATCGGCATGCTCCCATCCTCCACCCGGTCACCGGCATGCCGACACCGCGCGATCAGGACTTGTGCAGTGCATCCTCGACAGCGACCCAGGCGAGCATGGCGCACTTGACGCGGGCGACGTAGCGCGAGACGCCGCCGAGTGCCGCGACATCGCCGAGCAGCTCCTCGTCGGGTTCGATCTTGCCCCGCGACCGCATCGCCTCGCGGAACGCCGCGATCCTGACCTCGAGGTCGGCGACCGTGAGCCCTTCGGCGAGCTCGGCGAGGAGCGACGCGGAGGCCTGCGAGATCGCACAGCCGTGGCCCTCCCACGCGATCGCCTCGATGGAGCCGTCGCCGGCGCGATGCACCTGCAGAGTCACCTCATCGCCGCAGGTGGGGTTCACCTGATGCGACTGCGCGGCGATCTCCCCACGCAGGCCGTAGCCGTGCGGTGTGCGCGAGTGGTCGAGGATCAGCTCCTGATACAGGCCCTGCAGGTCGCTCATGCGCCCCTCCGGAAGAAGTCGATGGCTCCGGAGACGCCGTCGATCACCGCGTCCACCTCGGCTCCGGTCGTGTAGAGATAGGTGCTCGCCCGCGTCGACGAGGTCACTCCGAGCCGCCGATGCAGCGGCTGTGCGCAGTGATGTCCCACCCGCACCGCGATGCCGAGGTCGTCGAGGAACTGGCCGACGTCGTGCGAATGGATGCCCTCGACGTCGAAGCTCGCGAGGCCCACCCGAGGCAGCGCGATGCCCGCACCGAGCACGCGGACGCCGTCGATCGCCGTCAGCCCGTCGACGAGACGACGACCGAGCTCGGCCTCATGAGCAGCGATGCGCGGCATGCCGACCGCCGAGAGGTAGTCGATCGCGGCAGCGAGCGCGACGGCCTGCGATACACGCTGAGTGCCCGCTTCGAAGCGCTGCGGCGGCGGGAGGTATTCGGCCTCGGTCGTGGTGACCGTCGTGATCATCGACCCGCCGGTGAGGAAGGGCGGCATCGCCTCGAGCAGCTCCCGGCGCCCATAGAGGGCGCCGATGCCCGTGGGGCCGAGCATCTTGTGTCCGGAGATCACCGCGAAGTCGACATCCAGTGCGCGCACGTCGAGCGGCAGGTGCGGCGCCGACTGGCACGCGTCGAGCACCACCAGCGCCCCGACCGCACGGGCCGACGCCACGAGCTGCTCGACGGGATTGACGACCCCGAGCACGTTCGACACATGGGTGAACGCGACGAGCTTCGTCCGTTCGCCGATGATCTCCGCGACGGCATCGAGCCGCAGCGCGCCGTCATCGTCGAGAGGGATCACTCTGAGCGTCGCTCCGGTGCGGGCCGCGAGTTCCTGCCACGGTATGAGATTCGCGTGGTGCTCCATCTCGGTCGTGACGATCTCGTCGCCCTCGCGCAGGCGGAAGCGTTCGGCCGCCGCACCGCCGCGGCCGAGAGATGCGTTCGAGATCGAGTAGGCGATCAGGTTGAGGGCTTCGGTCGCGTTCGAGGTCCAGACGATCTCGCCCTCGTCGGCGCCGATGAAGCGCGCCACCGTCGCGCGGGCGTCTTCGAACACCTCCGTGGCCTCTGCGGCGAGCGTGTGCGCACCGCGATGCACGGCCGCGTTCAGGGTGGTCGCGAACTCGCGCTCGGCGTCGAGTACGGCGAACGGCCGCTGCGACGTGGCCCCCGAGTCGAGGTAGGCGAGCGGATGCCCGTGCACCTCGGTCGCGAGGATCGGGAAGTCGTCGCGGAGCCTCGTGACCTCTTCTTCCGTCAGCGGACGGCCGCTGGGCGCGGCGATGACATCGGCTCGGGACGGAGTGCTCATCCTTCTAGCTTCTCATCCGACGGCTCCGACCGGGTCGCGCTCGCCGTCGTTCCGACGCCGTCCTCGCCCTGTGGTCTCCTCTCAGGGACGCACGACGATGTGCTCGATCGCCTCCGGCCCCAGGGCACCCGTCGCCGGGTCGACGTAGCGCAGCGTGATCCGGTGCAGGCCGGGCCGCAGATCGAGGATGCTCTCGGCCCACCAGCCGTCTTCGAGCACGGCCGTCGCCAGAGGCGAGCCGTCGACGGTCACCACGACGGATACCTCGGCGATCCCGTGGATCGAGAGCTCCACGTCGTCACTCGCCCCGTCGGCGTCGGCGTCGATTCGTTCCACGTGACGGGCCCCGCCCGCTCCGAGCACCGAGGGGAGCTCGAACACGACCGGACCGAGCGGAGCGCTCAGCGATTCCCTCCCGGTGTGCGGGGACGTATGCCGAGCCGTGATCGTCATGCCCTGGTGGAGCGAGACCGGGTCGATCGCGACGGCGTACGATCCGTCGTCCGCGACCACGGTCGCGCCCACGACCAGGCCGCTCTCGTCGAGGATCGCGACATCGCTGCCGGGCGTTCCCGTGCCGGTCACGTCGGGAGGAACCGTCGCCGGCTGCGGGATCACCCAGGCGATCGTCACGGGCGGCTCGGTCGGCTCGACCGCGGGAGGCGGGGTCGGGGATGGCGTCGGAGTCGGAGTCGGAGTCGGAGTCGGAGTCGGAGACGGCAGTGGGGTCGGCGCGCCCCTCGGAGGTGCACTGGGGTCGACCGCCGGAGGCGTCGGCGCCGCACTCGGTGCCGTCGGCTCCCCCGTGGGCGCT
>NZ_DALZXX010000124.1:6015-8514 GCF_031988965.1 Microbacterium sp. | reverse complement strand
CCCGTGCCGCAGGCCGATGATGCGGTCGCTGTGCGCGAGCGCGAGCGGCAGCACGTGCAGGCTGACGAGCACCGGGATGCCGTCTTCGGTGGCGATCTCGCGCAGCAGGTCGAGCACGCTGTCGGCGAGCTTCGGATCGAGCGAGGCGACGGGCTCATCGGCCAGGATCACCTGGGGCCGCTGCATGAGCGCCCGGGCGATCGCGACCCGCTGCTGCTGTCCACCCGAGAGCGAGCGGGCGGGCTCGCCGGCCTTGTGGGCGATGCCGACCCGGTCGAGCAGCTCGAGCGCGCGACGACGGTGCGCGCTCGAGAAGCCGCCGATCATGTTGATCGGTCCGGCCCCGTGCAGGGCGCCGGTGAGCACGTTGGTCAGCACACTCAATCGCGGAATGAGGTTGAACTGCTGGAACACCTGCCCGACGTCCGAGCGCAGGGTGCGCAGCTCGCCACGCGCGAGGTTCGTGACGTCGTGGCCGGCGACCCGCACCGAGCCCGCCGAGATCGGCGCGAACCCGGTGAGGCTGCGCATCAGGGTGGACTTGCCCGACCCCGAGGCTCCGAGCAGCGCGACCATCTCGCCCGGGAACAGGTCGAGGTCGACGCCGTCGAGCACCGTCGTCGTGTCGTACGCGACGCTGAGGTCGCGCACGGTCACGAGCGGCAGGGACTGACGGATCTCGGCAGTGGGGGTTCGCATGGCCGAGTCGACGAGGGCGGATGCTGCGGCATCCGCCCTCGTGGGTGCGTGACTCGTCACTTCAGGTCCTTGAGCTCGACGCCGGCGACCGCGGCGATCTCGGCGAAGGACTCGAACGACGAGGACTCGGGGTCGGCGGTCTGCTCGGCGGCGGCGAAGGCGCCGTAGGCACCGAGGCGCTCGGCGTTCTCGGGCGAGAAGACCTCGGCGATGCCGTCCTGGATGATCGTGCGCGTCTCGGCATCCAGCGACTGGCGTCCGAGCACCGCGCCCTGGATGTCCATGGCCGGGCTCTCGCCCACCGCGCGCCACTCGCCGTCGGCGAACGGGAACATCGGCGCACCGAGCTCGGTCAGCATGACGGCGGTGCAGGCGGCATCCACCTGCCCCTGCTCGAGCGCCGCGAAGCTGCCCTCGTGTCCACCCGCGAAGATCGCCTCGTAGTCGGTGCCCTGTTCGAGACCCGCCTCGTGCAGCATGTACACCGGCATGAAGTAGCCCGAGCTCGAGGCCTGGTCGGCGAACGCGACGGTCTTGCCCTCGAGGTCCTCGACGGTCTGGATCGGCGAATCGTTCAGCACGACGCAGGTCGAGACGGGCTTGCCGTCGCCCTGGAAGGCGACGAGTGCGTCGACCTCGCCCGTGTTCACGGCGAGCGCCGAGGGGAAGCCGCTCATGATGCCGATGTCGACGTGGTCGGCGCGGATGGCCTCGACGACGCTCAGGTAGTCGGGCACGTCGGTGATCTCGACGTCACGACCCGTCGCCTCTTCGAGGAGCTCGGCGAAGACCTCGACGGGGTTCTCGGCCGTGGGGTCATCGCCGACCGGAAGGGTCGCGATCGTGATCGGAGCGTTCGGATCGGCAGGAGCCGCTTCGGCGGACGGGCTCTGGCAGCCGGTCAGGGCGAGTGCGGCGACGCCGAGGAGGCCGACGGCGGGCAGGGTGAAGCGGCGCATGATGACCTTTCGGGAGGTGACGTTCCCGAATTCCGAGAACAGGAGTATTCCAACTCGCGAAGGTGACGGGCAATTACGAGACCGCCGTACTCGAAACGGAACGCTGGATGAACGGCTGGTGACGGCGGTCGGGGTGCGTCGTTGCGACTCGCCCCCGGGCACGGCTTCGGAGTCGAGGTCGAACACGCCGACGGATGCCGGGGCAGAGGCCGCGAGTCGGTGACGGCATCCGAAGCCGTGCCCGGGGAGCGGGGGCGGGGGACCGGGCGGGATGTCGGTGGGCGGGCCTAGAGTGTGCGGATGACCTCGGATGCTCGTGCACTCCTCGAGCGCCTGCGCGCGCAGGCGAGCGATCGCGTCGCGTCGACCGCGGCGACTCTCGCCGAGCTCACCCACGATCGCGAAGGCTCGAACGACGACGACGAGCACGACCCCGAGGGCGTCACGCTGTCGTCGGAGTGGTCACGCCTGACCGGGCTCGCCGAGGCGGCAGCATCCGAACTGCAGCAGGTCGACGACGCGATCGCCCGACTGGATGCCGGCACCTACGGCGTCTGTGCGCACTGCGGCCGACCGATTCCCGCCGCTCGCCTCGAGGTGCGCCCGTTCGCCACGCACTGCGTCGCGTGTGCCGAGAAGCTCGGCCACTGAGGGCCGAAGTCCTCGTTCGGACACCTCCCCGCCGAATCGGCCCGGGCACAGCTTCGGAGCTGACGACTCGACACGCCCCGCAGCCGTTCGAACGACCGGCGTGTCGGATGCAGGATCCGAACCTCTGCCCGGCCCTCCCCCCTCACCAGAAGAAGATCGTCACCACGGCGAAGACGAGACCGAGCGCGGC
>NZ_DALZXX010000124.1:0-6005 GCF_031988965.1 Microbacterium sp. | reverse complement strand
GGAAGGAAGGGCAACGGCGTGCGGGATGCCCGCAGGGCCAGCACGCCGATCGCGGCGAGAGCCGGGGCCAGAGCGATGCCCCACACCCAGCCGCCGACCGCGAACCACGGTCCGGCGTTCCAGAGCAGCAGCAGGCCGCAGGTCGCCCAGATGAGGTCGCTGATCGAGGGCAGCAGCGACCTGACCCGCAGCGCACGGATGAGGGCGATCACTCCGAACAGCACCGAGAGTCCGACGAGCCCCCAGCCGAGGATGACGTAGAGTTCCGCGACGCCGGCGATCGGAGCACCCGAGGCATACGACATCGCGATGTAGTCGGCCGGCGCGGAGGTGTTCGACAGCGCGATGAAGGCCGTGCCGGCATCCCGATCGAGAGTGAGGATGGTGTGGAAGCCCGCCGTCCCGCCGTTGTGCCAGGTCTGCGTGCCCTCGCCCGAGAACGAGGCCGACGTGATCCAGCCCCAGCCGATCTCGACGCCCTCGGCCATGGTGCCGGTCGGCTCGAGGGCGGCCGCGCCCGGAGCCGTGCCGTCGAGGTTGGCCTGGGCCCAGGCGGCGAGGTCTGCGGCGGTCGTGAACGTCGATGCCCCCGCCGGGAGGTACCCCTCGCCCCACCACCGGGTCGCCGGAGTGCCGTTCGTGAGGAATCCGGGCACGGCGTCGGCGGGAACCTCATCCGCCGTCGCGGCGACCACCGTGTCATCCATCCCCAGAGGTTCGGTGATGCGGTCGTGCAGCAGCGCGGCGTAGTCCTCTTCACCGGCAGCCTCGACCAACGCGGTGCCGAGCAGCGACACTGCGAAGTTCGAGTACACCGACCCCTGGTCGGGGTCGACGGGCGCGATCGCCGCATCGGCGATGAGCTGCGCGGTCGTCGTGGAGGAGTAGGCGTTCTCGTTGAAGAGCACGCTCGCGACCGAGCTCTGCTCTGCCGTGGCCCCGAGCGCGGGCAGACCCGAGGAGTGCTGCGACAGCGAGGCCAGAGTCACCGCGCCGGCGGGCGTGCCCTCGAGCTCGGTCAGATACTGCGCGAGGTCGTCGTCGGGCGCGACCTCGCCCCGCTCGATCGCCTCGGCGAACAGCGCGCCCGTGAAGGTCTTGGTGATGGATCCGAGCTCGAAGACCGTGTCGGCCTCGGGGGCACCGGGGTTCGACGGGTCGGCGTCGCCCAGACCGGCGAAGACGGTGCCGTCGGGACCGACCTCGGCGACCGAGAGCGCGCGGAAGCTGTCGAAGCTGCCCGGCAGCGAGCGGATGCGGTCGGCGAGCGCGGCATCACCCGCGGTGGATGCGCTCACGGTCTGGTGCTGCGGGCCGATCGCCGCACCGAGGCCGATGCCGATCACGGCGGCCGCGCCGATGACGGCGAGCATCGCTCGGGTGGAGCGGCGCGGAGCATCCGGCCCGGAGGAGCCGGACTGCGCGGAGGTGGGGTCGACCTCGGCGGAGGTCGGGGAGGTCGGGGAGGTCATGGGACTCCTCAGCTCGAAGCGATCATGGTCAGGACGAGGAGCGGCACGACTCGGGCGCCGGGCACCTCGTAGTAGCCGCGACGGGGCGAGACGAGCCATCCCGCATTCACGAGCTGGCGCAGGTGGTGGTACAGCTGGCCCGACGACGCGAGGTGTTCGAGTTCGAGCAGCTCGGCCGTCGTGTGAGCACCGCGCATCACCTGACGCACGAGTTCGAGGCGAGCCGGGTGGCCGAGCGCCTCGAGCGGACGGGCGAGGTCGCTCCAGTCCTCGGACAGCAGCTTCTCGGCGTACAGCCCGTACTGCCAGCGGATCGGCCCCGCCGGCGTCTCGACGGCGCCGGCCATCATCACCGCCCCGGGCGCGCGGCGACCGAGCTCGTTCACGAACCACAGCGGGTCGTCGGCGGATGCATCCTGCTCGCCGCCGGCCGGTGCGTCCGCGTCGGTCGCGGGGCGCACGGGCCCCGCACCCGCGAGCGCCGAGAGTCGCGCGACCTCCTTCTCGAGCTCGTCGAGACGACGTTCGATCGCATCCTGCGCCGCGGCTTCCATGCTTCGACCGTAGCAAAACTTCGTAATTACGTAAAACCGACTCTTTTGATCAGGGTCGAAGAAGCAGCGTCAGCGCGCGTCAGAGCGACAGCAGAGTGCCGTCACAGAGCTCCGAAGGCGATGATCGCGCAGCTCACGCCGACGATCAGGAGGATCGGAGCGGCGACGATGCCGCACCAGAAGCTGCGCGCCGCATCCTTCTCCGGAACGAGCGCGGCGACCGCCGCGGCCACCGTCAGCAGCACGCCCGCGAAGACGAACGCCGGCTGCTGGAACACCCAGGCCAGCGGGATGAAGTGGATGCCGACGACCGCGAGCACGAGCGGCGCGATCAGATCGGTGCGCGAGCGCCTGGTCGCCCAGATCGCCAGGACGATGATCGCGACGACCTCGATCCAGAAGACGATGACGTACCAGGTCGATGCAGTGCCACCCCAGGTGATCGCCGTCGGCAGCTCCCAGTTGCGGATCGCCGCCGGCAGGCTGACTCCCGCCAGCGCGGCCCCGCCGAGGCTCAGCACCCCGAGGATGACCCGCCAGATCCAGTGCTTCGGCGGCCGCTCCTGCGCCCACCCTGCCCAGACGAACGTCGCGATTCCGAAGATCGCACCGGTCATGAGCAGGTCACGCGGGAAATCGTCGATGATCATGCGGTCAGGGTAGCCGGGCACGGCTTCGGAGTCGACGTCTCGACACACCGCACGGCCGCTCAGATGACCGGCGAGTCGGATGCCACCTCCGAAGCCGTGCCCGGAAACGGGGGGCCGGGGCGAGAGGCCTGGCCGGGGACGGGTCAGGCCACGACCGGCGCCCAGGATGCCGCGCGGATGCCCTCCCACAGCCTCGACAGCCGATCCGCCATGTCGATCGACGGGTCGAGCAGCCACTGCACCTGAAGCCCGTCGGCGGCGGCGATGAGAAGGTCGGCGACGTACGCGACGTCGACCTCAGGCCCCATCCTCTCGGCGGCCTGCTCGCGCTCGACCGCGTCGATCATGAGGGTGCGCACCCACGCGAAGCGCTCCTCGAAGAAGACCCGCGCCGGGTGCCCCTCGATGGTCGCCTCGGCCGAGTACTCGACGTACAGCCGCACCAGCCCCGGAACGGTGGCGTTGTGCGCGATCACGTCGAGGAATCCCTGGAACCCATGCTGCGGCGAGTAGAACTGCTCGTGATCGCGCGCATCCCGGGCCCGCAGCACCTCGACGAAGAGATCCTCTCTCGTGCGGAAGTAGTGCATCAGCCCCGGCTGCGTGAGCCCGACGCGGGCGGCGATCTCCTTGTTCGAGGACTTGCGCGTGCCCATCTCGGCGACGACATCGAGCGCGACGGCGAGGATCTCGGCCCGCTTGGCCGCACCCTTCGCGTACTGTCCTCGTCGAGTCATCTCGTCAGTCTAGGAGAATCCGATGAACGGCCGGGATGAGGCTGCGGAGACCGGATGCCTCCCCTGCGCATCCGATCTCCGCCTCCCCTCCCCGCTATTTCACGCTCTTGATCGGGAAGATCACGATCGCGCCTATCAGCGCCAGCACTCCGCATATCGAGAACCACAGGCCGTAGTTGTTGCCGTTCTCGCTGCCGATGTAGACGATGATGCCGCCGATGAGCGGTGCGAACGTCTGCGGAAGAGCATTGGCGATGTTGAAGACGCCCAGGTCCTTGCCCGAGTCGTCGGGATTGGGCAGAACGTCCACCACGAGCGCCAGGTCGACGCCCACGTACATTCCGTAGGCGATTCCGAGGAACGCCTCGAGGATGTAGAACGCGGTGATGTCCTGCACGAAGATCAGGCCGACCGTTCCTGCGGCGAACATCACCGTCGAGGTCCAGACGAAGACCTTTCGGCGCCCCAGCTTGTCCGAGAGCTTGCCCGCGATGATGCTCACCACGACCAGCGCGACGGTGTAGATCAGAACGCTCGTCGAGATCACCGCGGGGATGTCGGGCTCCGAGACTCCGACGTGATTGAGGAGGTAGAAGTAGCGGAACGCGGTGAAGCCGAAGCTCGCGAAGGTGATGAGGAACCGTGACCACCAGGCGAGCGCATAGTCCGGGTGCTGCACCGGGCTGACCCAGAAGGTCTCCCACCAATCGCGGAACGACGCCCGCGGCGGCTTGGTCGGCAGCACCTGGTCGGGCAGCACGATCGCGAAGATCACCATCACGACGATCGCGAGCACCGACGGAGCAACGAACATGATGACGAGATCGTTGACGAAGTACTGCGCGACGTACGTGCCACCCAGGATGCCGACGTTCTGCGCGATGCCGAGGGCCGCCGTGATGGTGCCCCGCTGGAACTTCGGCACCTGGTCCGCGATCGTGGCGATGAACGGCGCGAGCGTCATGTTCGCACCGAGCTGCGCGAGCGCCCAGCCGACCGTCGCGACCAGAAGGCTCGGCGCGAGCGCCATGATCAGGAACGCCACCGTCATGATGACCGTGCCGAGGACGACCCAGATGCGTCGACGGCCCCACCTGCTCGTCGTGCGGTCGGACACCCGACCGAACACGACGTTCGCGATCGTCGCGAACAGTGCTCCGACGCCTCCGAGGATCGCCGCGGCACCCGTGGCACCGTTCTCGGGGATGACCCCGGCCGCGACCAGCGACTGGATCTTGATGCCGATACCGACGATGGCCGGCCCCAGCAGTGCGATGAAGAACACCAGCTGCGCGATGAGCAGCCAGGCGACGTAGCTCTTCTTCGCCGGTTCGGTGGGTTCCTTGAACCAGTGATGCTCCCGTGCGACTGCCGTCGCCGTCGTCATTCCCGACGGCATACCCGCTGCGGACCCGCTCATACCTGCCTCCTTCGGCCGGTGGGAGTCCGAAGGCATCGCCACTCTGCAATGCCGGCATTTCGCTCCCGTGGCTGAAAACCTAGACCTTTCAGGTTTTCAGTGCAAGAGGTTTCTGCGCAGATGACAGCGGCGGCTTGTGTCACAAAACCTAAGGAGATAAAGTTTTCACATTCGAGCGGCGGCTGCACCATCCGATGCGGCCCGGAACCGGCTCAACGGCGAGAGGAATCACATGTCCGAGCCCACCGGCGCGAGCGCCCAGGACCTCACCCTCGACGAGAAGGCGTCGCTCACCAGCGGCGCCGACTTCTGGACGACGAAGAGCGTCGACCGCGTCGGCATCCCCTCGCTCATGCTCACCGACGGACCCCACGGGCTCCGCAAGCAGGGCGGCGCCACCGACCACCTCGGCCTCGCCGGCAGCATCCCGGCCACCTGCTTCCCGCCGGCCGTCGGGCTCTCGGCGACCTTCGACCCCGAGCTCGCCGAGCGCGTCGGCGTGGCCCTCGGCGTCGAGTCGGCCATCGAAGACGTCGCGGTGATCCTCGGCCCGGGCATCAACATCAAGCGCTCCCCCCTGTGCGGCCGCAACTTCGAGTACATGTCGGAAGACCCGATCGTCTCGGGAGCGATGGGCGCGGGCCTCGTGCGCGGCATCCAGTCGCAGGGCGTCGGCTCATCGCTCAAGCACTTCGCCGCGAACAACCAGGAGACCGACCGGCTGCGCGTCTCGAGCGACGTCGACCCCCGCACGCTGCGCGAGATCTACCTGCGCGGCTTCCAGCGGGTCGTCGAAGACGCCCAGCCGTGGACCGTCATGTGCTCGTACAACCGCATCAACGGCGTCTACGCGTCGGAGGACCCGTGGCTGCTCACGACGGTGCTGCGCGACGAGTGGGGCTTCGAGGGGATCGTGGTCTCGGACTGGGGCGCGGTGAACGACCGCGTCACCGGCCTCGTCGCCGGCATGGACCTCGAGATGCCCTCGTCGGGCGGACGGACGGATGCCGAGATCGTCGCCGCCGTGCAGAACGGCAGCCTCGACGAGTCCGACCTCGACACCGTCGTCAGCCGTCTCATCGACCTCACCCGCAAGGCGCAGGCGCGCCCCGCGGCATCCGGCCCTCTCGATGTCGACGCGCACCACGCCCTCGCCCGCGAGGTCGCCGGAC
>NZ_DALZXX010000123.1:0-8623 GCF_031988965.1 Microbacterium sp. | reverse complement strand
CCCGCAGCCGAAGCCGCTCCGGCTCCTGCCCCCGCCGCGCCGGCAGAGCCCGCGCCGTCGGGTTCCGCCACGGCGACCGCAGGCATCATCGAGCTGGCGCAGCGCCTGCACGACGAGCACGTCGCCGAGGGTGAGGCCAAGCGCGCCCAGCTCATCGCCGATGCGGAGGGCGAGGTCAACCGCATCCGCACCGAGGCAGAGGCCAAGCAGCGCGAGGAGTCGGCACGGCTCGAGCGCGAGCGCAACACGCTCGAGGCCCGCATCACCGAACTCCGCAACTTCGAGCGCGACTACCGCTCGCAGCTGCGCGGGTACATCGAGGGTCAGCTCCGCGAACTCGACGAGAAGTCGACGTCGACGGACTCGACTCCGGTTTCCGCGATCGGACTGTAGGTCGTCCTTTTGCCAGGACGATCTCCCCTTCGTCGGTCGGCGGCCGGTGCGATCGTTGCGATTCTCGCAGCGATCGTGCTGGCCGCCGATCAGTTCGTGAAGTACCTCACGGTCGAGAACCTGCCCCTGCAGGAGCCCGTCCCGGTTCTCGGTGAGTTCCTTCAGCTGTACTTCGTGCGCAATCCCGGTGCTGCGTTCTCGCTCGGGTCGGACGTCACGTGGATCTTCACCATCGCGCTCGCTGTCGTCGCCGCGGTGATCGTGTGGAAGGCATTCGGTCTCCGGTCGCGCCTCTGGGCCGTCGTACTCGGATGCCTGCTCGGCGGGGTGCTGGGCAATCTCACCGACCGGCTCTTCCGCGAGCCCGGCTTCCCGATGGGACATGTCGTCGACATGATCTCGATGCCGTGGATGATGCCCGCGATCTTCAACGTGGCCGACATCTTCATCGTCACCGGAATGATCTCCGTGGCGCTCCTGGTCGTCGTGGGACTCCGTTTCGACGGAACGCGTGAACGCGACCATGCGCCCGTCGAGAACGACGAGCAGGCCGAGGCCGCCGCGGTCGCCGAGGCGACGCATCCGACGACGGCCGAATCCGGTGGCTCCGATGCCGCCGCGGGAGCGACCGCCTCGGATGGGCGCTGAACGTGGAGTCTCGTTCGCTCCCCGTCCCTGACGGGCTCGACGGCACGCGCGTCGACGCCGCCCTCGCGAAGATGCTCGGCTTCTCGAGAACCTTCGCCGCCGAGGTCGCAGCCGCCGGCGGGGTGCGCCTCGACGGTGCTGTGCTCGACAAATCCGATCGCCTACGCGGTGGTGCATGGCTCGACGTGGAGTGGAGACCCAAAGAGGAGCCGAAGATCGTGCCGATCGCGGTTCCCGAGCTCGGCATCGTCTACGACGACGACGACATCGTGGTCGTCGACAAGCCGACCGGAGTCGCCGCCCACCCTTCTCTGGGCTGGGAGGGACCGACCGTGGTCGGTGCTCTCGCGGCCGCGGGCTTCCGCGTCTCGACCAGTGGTGCGCCCGAGCGCAAGGGCGTCGTGCACCGGCTGGACGTCGGAACCAGTGGACTGATGGTGGTGGCGAAGAGCGAGGCCGCGTACACGGCGCTCAAGCACGCCTTCAAGGAGCGGACGGTCGAGAAGATCTACCATGCGGTCGTCCAGGGCCACCCGGATCCGCTCGCGGGCACGATCGACGCCCCGATCGGTCGCCATCCGAACCACTCGTGGAAGTTCGCGGTGACGCCGGACGGCAAACCCTCGGTCACCCACTACGAGACCCTCGAGGCGTTCCCGGGAGCGTCGCTCCTCGAGATCCATCTCGAGACGGGGCGCACGCATCAGATCCGCGTGCACATGGCCGCGCATCGGCACCCGTGCGTGGGAGATCCTCTCTACGGTGCAGACCCGACGATGTCGGCGCGGCTCGGTCTCACGAGGCAGTGGCTCCATGCCCACCAGCTCGGTTTCGCGCATCCGACGACGGGGGACTGGGTGCAGTTCGAGTCCGGGTACCCGGCCGATTTCCAGCACGCCCTCGACGTGCTTCGCGGCGACTGAAGCTCTGGCGTTCCCCCGATCGCGCGGGCACACTGGTGGCATGACTGCGATCGTCGTCGGGCCCGCGATCGATTTCGATGACGTGGCGACGCTGGTCGGTCCCAAGAAGCCGACCTCCAACGTGTGCTTCTGTCTCAGCTATCGCATCGGCAACAAGGAGAACGTCGCGCTCACGGGGCCGGCGCGATCCGAGCGGATGCGGGAACTGTGTCGGCAGGATCCACCCCCCGGCGTGATCGCGCACCTCGACGACGAGCCCGTGGGGTGGGCCGCGCTGCATCCTCGTCGCGAGACGAGCTTCGCGCGCAACAGGCTCATTCCGCACATCGATGACGTCGACGTGTGGTCGCTGTGGTGCATCCGAGTCCGACCGGGGTATCGCGGGCAGGGCATCGCCCATGCGCTGATCGACGGAGCAGTCGCCTACGCGAGGAAGCGCGGGGCGCCGGCGGTCGAGGCGTATCCGGTCGACAACGAGGGGGAGAAGGTCAATCTGACGATGGCGTACGTCGGCACGCGGAAGCTCTTCGAGGCGGCGGGCTTCGTGAAGGCCGCGGACACGGGGTCGGTGCTCGACGGGTTTCCGAGGGTGCTGATGCGCCTCGACCTTCGGTGAAAGAGCATCTCCGAGACGCGGCGGATGAGTGCCGGCGGACCTCCGATGTCCGACGTCGAAAGTAGACTCGAACCATGGCATCAGACTCCTTCGTCCACCTGCATGTCCACAGCGAATACTCGATGCTGGACGGCGCGGCGAAGATCAGCGCGATGACGCAGGCCGCTGCCGAGTACGGCATGCCGGCCATCGCGGTGACCGATCACGGCAACACGTTCGCAGCCTTCGAGTTCTACAAGGCCGCGAACGCTGCGGGGGTCAAGCCCATCGTCGGGCTCGAGGCGTACGTCACCCCCGGAACGCATCGCAGCGACAAGTCGCGAGTGCAGTGGGGTTCGCCCGATCAGAAGAGCGACGATGTCTCGGGATCCGGCGCCTACACGCACATGACGATGTGGAGCCAGAGCACCGAGGGGATGCACAATCTCTTCCGGCTGAGCTCGCTGTCGAGCATGGAGGGGTACTACTTCAAGCCGCGAATGGACCGTGAGCTGCTCCAGACCTACGGCAAGGGGCTGATCGCGACCACAGGCTGTCCCTCGGGTGAGGTGCAGACGCGACTCAGGCTCGGCCAGTACGACGCCGCGCGCGCCGCGGCAGCGGAGTTCCAGGACATCTTCGGCAAGGAGAACTACTTCGCCGAGATCATGGATCACGGCCTCTCGATCGAGCGACGGGTCATGACCGACCTGCTGAAGCTGTCGAAAGACCTCGGCATCCCGCTCGTCGCGACGAACGACTCCCACTACACGCATCAGCACGAGGCCGATGCGCATGCCGCTCTGCTCTGCGTGCAGTCCGGTTCGACGCTCGACGACCCGAACCGCTTCAAGTTCGACGGTGACGGGTACTACATCAAGACCGCGGCCGAGATGCGGCAGATGTTCCGCGACCACCCTGAAGCATGCGACAACACGCTGCTCATCGCCGAGCGGTGCGAGGTCGAGTTCAACACGGCGGCGAACTTCATGCCGAGGTTCCCCGTACCCGATGGTGAGACCGAGGACAGCTGGCTCATCAAAGAGGTCGAGGCGGGTCTGCACTACCGCTACCCGGCGGGCATCCCCGACAAGGTGCGCAAGCAGGCCGAGTACGAGACCGGCATCATCCTGCAGATGGGCTTCCCGGGATACTTCCTCGTCGTCGCCGACTTCATCAACTGGGCCAAGGACAACGGCATCCGAGTGGGGCCCGGGCGTGGTTCCGGTGCCGGATCGATGGTCGCCTACGCGATGAAGATCACCGACCTCGACCCGCTCGAGCACGGTCTCATCTTCGAGCGGTTCCTCAACCCCGACCGCGTCTCGATGCCCGACTTCGACGTCGACTTCGATGACCGTCGCCGCGGCGAGGTCATCGACTACGTGACGAAGAAGTACGGATCCGAGCGCGTCGCGCAGATCGTCACGTACGGCACGATCAAGTCGAAGCAGGCGCTGAAGGATGCGGGGCGCGTGCTCGGCTTCCCGTTCAGCATGGGCGAGCGTCTGACCAAGGCGATGCCGCCGCCCGTGATGGGCAAGGACATGCCCCTCGACGGCATGTTCGACTCCGCGCACCCTCGATTCAAAGAGGCGAGCGAGTTCCGTGCTCTCATCGAGACGGACCCCGAGGCGAAGACCGTCTTCGATCGTGCTCTCGGCCTCGAGGGGCTGAAGCGCCAGTGGGGAGTGCACGCAGCCGGCGTGATCATGTCGTCGGAGCCGCTCCTCGACATCATCCCGATCATGCGTCGTGAGCAGGACGGCCAGATCGTCACGCAGTTCGACTACCCGTCGTGCGAGTCGCTCGGCCTGATCAAGATGGACTTCCTGGGGTTGCGCAACCTCACGATCATCTCCGATGCCCTCGACAACATCCGCACGAACCGAGGGGAGGAGCTCGACCTCGAGCACCTCGCGCTCGATGATCGCGGGGCTTACGAACTCCTCGGCAAGGGCGAGTCCCTCGGAGTCTTCCAGCTCGACGGCGGGCCGATGCGATCGCTGATGCGGCTGATGCGGCCCGACAACTTCGGCGACATCTCGGCCCTCATCGCGCTGTACCGACCGGGGCCCATGGGGGCGAACTCGCACACGAACTACGCGCTGCGAAAGAACGGTCAGCAGCCGATCACTCCGATCCATCCGGAGTTCACCGAGTCGCTCGCCGACATCCTCGACGAGTCCTACGGTCTGATCATCTACCAGGAGCAGGTCATGGCCATCGCGCAGCGCGTGGCCGGGTTCTCCCTCGGACAGGCCGACATCCTCCGCCGCGCCATGGGCAAGAAGAAGAAGTCCGAGCTCGACAAGCAGTTCGAGGGCTTCCAGGCGGGGATGCACGCGAACGGATACTCCGACGGAGCCGTGAACGCGATCTGGGAGATCCTGCTCCCGTTCTCCGACTACGCCTTCAACAAGGCGCACTCCGCAGCCTATGGACTGGTGTCCTATTGGACCGCCTACCTCAAAGCGCACTACCCCGCCGAGTACATGGCCGCGCTCCTCACGAGCGTCGGCGACTCGAAGGACAAGATGGCCCTGTATCTCAACGAGTGCCGTCGCATGGGCATCAAGGTCCTTCCGCCGGATGTGTCCGAGTCCATCAACTACTTCGCCGCCGTCGGCGATGACATCCGCTTCGGACTCGGCGCCGTGCGCAACGTCGGAAGCAACGTGGTCGAAGGGATCGTCGCGGCGCGCAAGGACGAGCGGTTCACCTCGTTCCACCACTTCCTCGACAAGGTGCCGCTGCACGTCTCCAACAAGCGCACGGTCGAGTCGCTGATCAAGGCGGGCGCGTTCGACTCGATGGGCGACACGCGTCGAGCGCTGGTCGAGATCCACGAGGATGCCGTCGAAGCGGCTGTCGACCGCAAACGGAACGAAGCCCAGGGTGCGATCGGCTTCGACTTCGACAGCCTGTACGACGACATGGAGGAGGCGGCGCCCGCCAAGGTACCCGCCCGGCCCGAATGGATCAAGAAGGACAAGCTGGCGTTCGAGCGCGAGATGCTCGGTCTCTACGTCTCGGACCATCCCCTCGCGGGACTCGAGGTGCCGCTGGCCAAGCACGCGTCCATCTCGATCCACGTCCTCAACAACTCGGAGGACATGCAGGACGGAGATCAGGTGACGGTCGCCGGTCTCGTCACGAGTGTGCAGCACCGCGTGGCGAAGGCGAGCGGCAACCCCTACGGCATGATCACGGTCGAGGACTTCAACGGTGAGGTGACCGTGATGTTCATGGGCAAGACCTACACCGAGTTCCAGCACATCCTGCAGCAGGACTCGATCCTCGCGGTTCGCGGACGTGTCTCGCGCCGGGACGACGGGCTGAACCTCCATGCGCAGTCGGCCTTCGTGCCGGACGTCGGATCCTTCGACGCGGCAGGGCCCTTGGGGCTCGTGCTCGCCGAGCAGCGTGCCACGGAGCGCGTCATGCACGAGCTCGCCGACGTGCTCCGCCGTCACGCGGGAGATACCGAGGTCATGCTGCGCGTGCATCGCGGAGGAACCGCGAAGGTCTTCGAGGTTCCCATGCCGGTCAAGGTCTCGGCCGACCTCTTCGGGGATCTCAAATCCCTTCTCGGACCGAACTGCCTGGGCTGAGTGCCGACTACGAGTGACGATCCTCGGAGCCGTCGCTCGGACTCCCCGGGTAATATCAGGACGCGTTGGGTGCAGGGCCCTCCAGGCGACGCACCGTGACGAAAGGACCACCCTCATGAGCGCGGATTCCCCCTTCTCGAACACCGATCCCTCCGACTCGTACGACGACGCGGCCGACGTCGAGGTCGCGTCCCTCGACGACGGCTTCTCGGACGACGACGGCGTGCTGTACGACGACGAGGTGACCCCCGAGTACGGCATCCTCGGGTTCACTCTGCGCGAGCTCCTCATCACCGGCGCGTGGCTGGTCGCTTTCATCGCCTCGTTCTTCCCCTACTTCGGAGATTCCTCCATCTGGGCATCGGGCCTGCACTGGATCCTCCCCATCGGGCTTCCGACCGTCGCGGTCTTCCTGGTCGTCCTTCGACGCTTCTCGCCGGACGGCATCCGCCGAGTCGGCTCCCTGGGTATCGACCAGTTCGCCTCGGTGGCATTCTCGGTGTCTGCGGTCTTCTGGCTCGCCGAGCTGTGGAACTCGATCGCGGTCAGCATCGGCCTCGGCACCGTCGTGCTCAGCTGGAACGGCATCGTGCAGCTGATCGGCGCGCTCGCGCTCGTCGTGTTCACGGTGTTCGCGCCGCTCGTCCCCGGGCTCAAAGAGGACTTCCACGGGCGCCTCGTGACCCTCGCTCACCGCAACGCGAACCCCGTCCGTCCCGTCATCGCACGCCCGCGCCCGGTGGTGGAGCCCGACGCCGCGCGAGGCGACGACTCCGGCACGGCGACGGTCACTCCCGTCGTCGCTGACGGCCACACCGACGGAGTCGATGCGACCGCGATTCCTGTCGTCCGCGACGAGTCGACGGATCCCGCCGGCGAGTCGACGGCTCCCGCCGACGAGTCCGCGGCTCCCGCCGACGAGTCGATCGCCAGTGGCGCCGATGCCCTCGCGGCCACCCCCGCCGTCGAGCCATCGACGTCCGGAGCCCTGCGATCCGATCGATTCGATCCGGAGCTGTCGGGGGAGCAGGCGACCGATGAGGTCGCCCGTCTCGATCTCGCCGAGCAGGTACCCCTGGCCTCGCACGCCTCGGGCGGCGACACGGGCACCGAGGACTCCACGTCGGATGAGGCGTACGTGCCCACCTACTCTCGGCGGTCGTCCTGGAATCAGGAGCCGGAGATCGTGTCGGACACCGGCAGCATCGAGTCGCTGATGGGCGCGACCGCACAGGAGTTCGGTGCCCCGCGCGCCGAGGAGAGCACCGGCTACGACTCGAGCGATCACCACGACACCCTCGATCACCACGACACACCCGATCACCACGATGCGGGGGCCGCGGAGACGACCGTGATCCCGACGTTCGACGATCCCGAGTCCGACCGTGGTGCATGGCGCGAGACCGAGGCGGCGCAGCCGTTCTGGATCCTCGCCCCCACCGATCGTGACGTGCATGACGAACGAGGCGACGCCCTCTTCCGCATCGGGCCGAGCGCGTGGGTCCTGGTGATCGAGGACCGCGGCGGCGCCTATGTCGTCCGCCACGACGACGGCCGCATCGGCTACCTGCACGACATCGCAGACATCACGAAGGGCTGACTGTGCGAACCATCGATCTGCGAGGGCGCGAGCTCTCGCCGGCTGACATGCTCGCGGCCGTGCCGCGCGCGACCCAGGCACGCGCCGAGGCGCTCGACACCGCTGCCCGTATCGTCGACGACGTGCAGCAGCGCGGGGCGACGGCGCTGCGTGAGCAGGCCGAGCGGTTCGACCGCGTCAGCGGGCACGACCTGCGCGTGCCGGCCGAGCACATCGCCGATGCGATCGAGGCGCTTCAGCCCGAGATCCGTGAGGCGCTCGAAGAGGCGATCCGCCGCGTGCGTCTGGCGTCCGCCGCGCAGGTGCCGGATGCCCGGGTGACCGAGATCGGTGCAGGCGCCGTCATCACTCAGCGCTGGCAGCCGGTGCATCGGGTGGGGGTCTACATCCCGGGCGGCAAGGCCGTCTACCCGTCGAGCGTGGTGATGAACGTCGTTCCCGCACAGGTGGCCGGCGTCGAGCAGATCGCCCTCGCCTCGCCTCCGCAGGAAGACCAGGGGGGACGGGTGCACCCGTCGATCCTGGCGGCCGCAGGGCTGCTCGGGGTCACCGAGGTCTACGCGATGGGCGGTGCCGGCGCCATCGGCGCCTTCGCTCACGGCGTCGAGAGCATCGGACTCGACCCGGTCGACGTCGTCTCCGGTCCGGGGAACAACTACGTCGCCTCGGCGAAGCGCGCAGTCGCGGGCGTCGTCGGAACGGACTCCGAGGCGGGTGCGACCGAGATCCTCGTGGTCGCCGATGACGCGGCCGACGCGAGACTCGTCGCGGCGGATCTCGTGAGCCAGGCCGAGCACGACGAGCAGGCGTCGGCCGTGCTCGTCACCGATTCCGAAGGCCTCGCTCAGCG
>NZ_DALZXX010000122.1:1156-8717 GCF_031988965.1 Microbacterium sp. | reverse complement strand
CGGGCGTCGAGCACCGCGAGCTCCGCGGCGTCGCCGTGCGCACCGCGAACGGCTCGGCGCACGATGTCATCGCCCGCATAGGCGGCATCGGAAGACGCGGCGTCGTCAGCCGCCTCGGAGCGCGTGCGCAGCGTCTGCGCCAGTGCTGCGATGCGTCGCACCGCGTCCTCGACCCGCGCGCGCGGGAGAGAGCCGTCGCGCAGCGCTGCCACGATCCCGTCGCGTGCGGCGAGGAAGTCGCGAAGATCCTGATCAGGGTGGGTCTCGCGCCCGGGATTCGTGGGATTGCCGATGCAGAGCAGGTCGGCACCCGCGGCGAGCGCGCGGGCCGCACCCGCGCCGATACCGACGGTCTCGCGGATGGCCGCCATGTCGAGCGCGTCCGTGATGATGACGCCTTCGAAGCCCCAGTCCCTCAGCATCCCGAGGACGCGCGGGTTCAGCGTGGCGGGTTCGGCGCCCCACGCGGGGACGACGATGTGCGCCGTCATGATGGTGTCGACGCCGGCCGCGACCGCAGCGCGGAAGGGCTCGAGGTGCACGCGCTCGAGCTCGTGGACGTCGAGGGAGATCTCCGGCAGCGCGTGGTGCGAGTCCACATGGGTGTCGCCGTGCCCGGGGAAGTGCTTCACGCAGGCGGCGACGCCCGCACGCTGCAGCCCCGTGACCTCGGCGACCACGTGCCGGGACACGAGATGCTCGTCGCTCCCGAAGGAGCGGACCCCGATCACGGGGTTTCGAGGGTCGGTGTTCACGTCGGCGACAGGACCGAGCACGACGTCGCCGCCGATCGCGCGGACGCGTCGTGCGAGCTCGGCACCGGTCGCCTCGGTCGCCGCGACGTCGTCGACCAGACCCAGCTGTGCAGCCCCGGGCAGCGTCGAGCCCGTGCCCGACTCGAGACGGGTGACGCTGCCGCCCTCCTCGTCGATGCCGATGAGGGCTGCGGGGTTGGCCGTGCGGATCTGCTCGCTCAGCGCCTGCAGACCGTCACCGACGTTCTGCCCGAAGTAGACGACCCCGGCGAGTCCGTCGCGCAACGCGTCGAGCAACCACTCCGGCGCCTCCGTGCCGTAGAAGCCCGGCCAGAGAACGCCGTTCGCGAGACGCTCGAGATCGTCGGTCATCCCTTCACCGCTCCGGCGACCATGCCTGCGGACAGGCGTCGCTGCACGATCACGAAGAAGATCATCACCGGGATCGTGATGATCGTGGAGGCGGCCATGATGCTGCCCCAGTCGTTCGAGTGCAGGCCGAAGAAGGACTTCAGACCGA
The DNA here is from genome assembly GCF_031988965.1 of Microbacterium sp. GTDB lineage: Bacteria > Actinomycetota > Actinomycetes > Actinomycetales > Microbacteriaceae > Microbacterium. The sequence goes on along the minus strand of NZ_DALZXX010000122.1, from coordinate 7,442 downwards.
TCGACACCGTGTACTGGTCGGTCGCGCTGCCGAGGATCGTCATGGCGAAGATGAACTCGTTCCACGCCGTGATGAAGCTGAAGATGCTCGTCGCGACGAGACCGGGCATCACGAGCGGCAGCAGGATCGACCGGAACATGCGCCACCAGCTGGCGCCGTCGATGTACGCGGCCTCCTCGAGCTCCACGGGGACGGCAGCGACGAAGCCGCGCAGCATCCAGATGCCGAAGGCGAGGGAGAGCGCCACATAGACGACCATCAGACCCAGGATGCTGTTGAGCAGCCCGAGGCTCTTGACCTGCAGGAAGAGCGGGATGACGAGGGCTTCCAGCGGAACCATCTGGACGATCAGGATCATCATCAGGATCGTCGTGCGGAACTTGAACTTGAAGCGCGCGACGGCGACCGCGGCGAGCAGGCAGACCAGTGCGCTGACCAGAACCGTCACCAGAGCGACGATGGCCGAGTTGCGCAGGTAGGTGCCGAAGCCGCCGTCGGTGAGGACGTACGCGAAGTTGTCGAACGTGAACTCCTGCGGCAGCAGCGACTGACCGCCGCTGGACGCCTTGGCATCGAACGCGCTGGAGACCATCCAGTACACGGGGAACAGCGTGAAGATCAGGACCGCGGCGATCGCGACGCCGGTGCCGACACGCGACATGACAGACGGGCGGGGATTCACAGCTCGTCCTCCTTCATGAGGGAGCGGATGTACACGATCGTGATGCCGATCAGCACGAGGGTGAGCAGCACGGCGAGCGCAGCGCCGAATCCGTAGCGGTTCTGGCCGAAGGACTCGACGTACGACCAGACGCCGAGGTTGAGCACCGAGCGGTTGCCGCCACCGCCGCCGGGCATCAGATAGACCTGTGCGAAGACCTTGAAGTCCCAGATCGTCGACAGGATGATCACGACCGAGAAGACGGGCTTCAGGGTCGGGAAGATGATCTTCCAGAAGCGCATCCACGCGTTCGCGCCGTCGAGGGCGGCCGCCTCGAGCATCTCCTTCGAGACGCCGAGCAGGCCTGCGAGCACCGTGATCGCCACGAACGGGAAGCCGTGGTGCACGACGTTGAGCAGCACGATCGCGTAGAAGGACCACTGGTTCGTGAACCAGTTGACCGGGTCGTCCATCAGACCGAGGTCGGCCAGGACGCTGTTGAAGATGCCGCGGTCGGCATCGAAGATGAAGGTCCAGACGTAGGTGCCGGTCACCGCGGGCATCGCCCAGGCGACCATGATGCAGCTCGACACGATGGTGCGCCAGACCGTGCCCAGCTTCGCGAGCAGCAGGGCGACGAGCGTGCCGACCGCGACCGTGACGAACACGGCCACGGCAGCGAAGCCGACGGTGTTCGGCAGCACGACGGTCCAGAGAGTCGGATTGGTGAGCGCCTCGACGTAGTTGTCGACGCCGATCCAGTTGCTCTCTCCGGTGTTGATCTCACGCAGACCGTAGTCCTGCAGTGAATAGATGACGACCTGGACGAGAGGCCAGAGCATGAGCACCGCGAGGATGACCAGGCCCGGAGCGAGGAGGAGCCACGGCCGGGCCGTGATCAGCGAGAGTCCCCGCTTGTTCTGCGGCCGGCCGCCGGCCACGGAGGCGGAGGTGGACTCCGCCTTCGTGGCCGGCAGTGGCGCTTGCACCATCGACATGGAGGGATACAGCCTTACTGGTTGAGCAGGTCGGTCATCTCAGCAGCGGCATCCTTCGTCGCGGTGGCGACGTCCTTCTGTCCGCTGAGGATCGCCTGGATCATCGAGTTGGTCGTCTTCTTCGCCTGCACGGCGCCGAAGTTGGGGGTCACCGGCACGGATGCTCCGCCCTCGACCATCTGCTGTGCGAAGGGCGCGACGAGCGGGTCGGTCGAGGCGAGTGCCTCTTCCATCGCCGACTGGACGCCCGGGAAGTACCCGGTCTCATCAGCCCACTTCTCGGCGAACTCGCCCGTGGTCATGAGCTTGACGAACTCCCACGCGAGCTCGGGGTTCTCCGTGGTGTTGAACACGGACAGGTGCGAGCCGCCGAGCACGGACGGAGCGATGCCACCGTCTTCGCCGGGGATCACTGCGGCGCCGATCTTGCCCTCGAGGTCAGGGTTCGCCTCGATCAGAGCCTTGGGGGTCCACGAGCCGGAGAGCATCATGGCGACGTTGCCCTGCGTGAACGAGTCACGGAGGTCCGTCTCCTTCCAGGTCGTCGCTCCGGCCGACGAGAAGCCGTGCTCGGTCGCGAGTCCGGTGTAGAACTCGATTCCGGCCTGCGACTCCTCGCTGTCGAGCTCGCTGGTCCAGGTCTTGCCGTCGAGCGTCGCGACCTCTCCACCTGCACCCCACACCCAGGGGTAGACCTGGAACTCGGCGTCGCCCGCGACGGGGAACGGCAGCATGTCGGGCTTGGCGGCCTTGATGGCCTCGCCCGCGGTGACGATGTCGTCCCACGTCTTCGGGGCCTCGAGACCGAGCTCCTCGAACACGTCGGTGCGGTAGACGATCGAGCGGACACCCGCATACCACGGCATGCCGTAGAGCTCGTCGTCGTACGTGCCCGCGACCGCGAGGCCCTCGACGAGGTCGTCGCGCAGGCCCTTCTCCGCGTCGACGTACTCGTCGATCGGCTCGAGAGCGCCGGCGTCTGCGAACTCGGCGGTCCAGGTGGTACCTGTCTCGGCGATGTCGGGGGTGGTGCCACCGGCGATCGACGTCACGAAGCGATCGTGAGCGTCGGCCCACTGGATCTCCTCGATCGTGACCGTCGCACCGGTCTCCTCCTCGAACGCCGCGGACACCTCGTCGTAGAACGCGCTCGCGTCGGGGTTGGTGCCCTTCATGATCCAGACGGTGAGCTCCTGGCCCTCTCCGTCTGCAGACCCGCCGCCGTCGGTCGCGCCACCGGCGCAGGCCGCCAGGCCCAGGGTGGCCACGGCGCCGAGCGCCACGACCGGAAGAATGCGCTTATGCATCAGGGATCTCCTCTTTGAACGTCCTGGTGGCTTCGGGAACCCACCCGGTTAGGAAAAAGTATTCATCACTAACTAATTCCCTGCAAGTTATTCCCGGAAACGTCACGTGGCCGTAACATCGGCCGTCTCGGGCCCTCTGCGGGCGGTGTCCGGGCCGTCCCTCCGGCGCCCGCGAGCCGCGTAGTCTCGAGGAATGGGACGGACACGAGCACGCGACGCCGAGCATCCGCACGCACGGCTCGACCACGGCGGAGAGGCCCGCGTCATCCCGTCGGAGTTCACGAGCGGCTTCGAACTGGTCGTCGACGGCACCCCTCAGTCGCATGTCGACCTCGACGATCCTACGCACCTTCACTTCGAATACATCGTGCGCATGGGCGCCGTGATCGATCAGCTCCCCGCCGGTGCGCTCACGGCCGTCCATCTCGGAGCGGGCGCGCTGACCATCCCCCGCTACATCGAGGCGACGAGGCCGGGTTCGCGCCAGCAGGTCATCGAACTCGAAGCGCCGCTCGTCGCGCTGGTGCGGGAGCCCCTGCCACTCCCCCGCGGTGCCGCCATCCGCCTGCGCATCGGCGACGCGCGCGAGGGAGTGCATCGGCTGCCCCCGGCGATCATCGGAAGCTGCGACCTCGTGGTGTCGGACGTCTTCTCCGGAGCCCAGACCCCCGCGCATCTGACCAGCATCGAGTTCTATCGCGAGATCGCCGAGCTGCTCGGCCCCGCGGGAGTGCTCCTCATCAACGTCGCGGACGGACCGGGGCTCGCGTTCGCCCGACGACAGGTGGCGACGATCGCAGAGGTGCTGCCCGAGGTCGCGATCCTCGCCGACACCCAGGTGCTCAAGGGACGGCGGTTCGGGAACCTCGTGATCGCCGCCTCCGCCGGTCCCCTGCCCACGGAGTGGCTCCCCCGGATGCTCGCAGCAGGCCCGCATCCCGCGAAGATCGCCCGGGGAGCGGAGGTCACGGCGTTCGTGCAGGGAGCGCGCGTGGTCACGGATCAGGATGCCGTGGCATCCCCCCGCCCCGACGCCTCGCTCTTCCTGCGCTGATCCGCACGGATGCGGATGCGGATGCGGGCGACAGGGGCGTGCCGACACCGGGACCGGGCACTCTCGGGGCAGACTGGTCGAGGGGACGCTGCGGAAGGAGAGCAATGAGTTTCATCCGAGGATACGACCGGGAGAGTCTTCGCGAACTGGTCGATCTCGATGAATGCGCGGCGCGACTCGCGGAGATCGAGGAGCAGCGCAGTCTTCCCGCTCTGCTCGAGCGCGTGTGGCTGCTCAAGGTGCTCGGTCGTCTCGACGAGTCCCTCGCTCTCGCCGACACGACAGTGCGTCAGGCGCGCATGGCCGGCACCCGCCGAGACGTGCTGCGTGCGCGCGTGCTGCACGCCACCGTCCTGCAGTACCGGGGAGCGCATGCCGCCGCCGAGCAGGAGCTCGCGACCTGCGCGTCGGAGGCCGAGGGCCAGCGCTGGCTGTCGATCGCGGCCTTCGCGTACCAGCACCACGGCAAGAACGCCTACGAGGCCGGCGATCTCGAGACCGCTCGGGAGAGCTTCAAGCAGTCGCTGTTCCTGCGCCGTGAAGCCGGTGCCGCCGACAGCGAGCTCGAGACCGTCCTGCTGGCCATCGAGGCCGTGGAACGACGCCGCCCCGCGGCCCTGTCCCTCGGCTGACGCCGGGATGCTCCGCGATGTCGGCGGCATGGCTTAGCCTGAGCGCATGGCGGAACTTGACCGGGTGCGGGTCTGGGGCGAGGCACTGATCGCACTGCACCTCGACGACAGCTGGTCCTTCGGCTTCGATCATGCGAAGCGTCGTGCGGGCCAGTGCGACTACACGAAGAAGCGCATCACCGTGTCGCGCTATCTGGCCGCTCGCTTCGATGACGACGACATCCACCAGGTACTGCTGCACGAGGTCGCACATGCCTTGGCGGGGCATGCCGCTGCGCACGGCCCTGCCTGGAAGCGCGTGGCTCGCGATCTGGGTTACGTCGGCGGCACCACCCACCACGGCGAGACCGCCGTCGAGCTCGCGCCGTGGGTCGGCACCTGCTCCGCCGGTCATGTCACGTATCGGCACCGACGGCCGTCGCGCCCGACGTCCTGCGCGCGATGCTCCCGCACGTTCGACGCCCGGTATCAGTTCACCTGGTCCCGGCGAGAGATCACGGCCGACGTCCGCCTGGCCGCGCAGATGTCGCGCTGAGGAGTTCAGCGCTGTTCGGGCTCCGACGCTGATCCGCGCTCGTGCTCGGCCTCGGTCGCGTGTTCATCGTCGAGTGCCCGGTCAGCATCGATTCCGCGGTCGCCCTCTGCGACGGGATCCGGTTCCGCTGCAGGGTCGGCCGACACGGCCGCGCGCCCGGCACGACGACGACGCATCAACGCCGCCGCAGCACGCCACCCGATCAGGAGCACTCCGAGCGTGATGGTCGCGACGATGATGAACGCGACCTGAGCGGTGTCACCCGAGGCGATACGCAGCAGCATGCCACCCGCGACCGTCACGACCCAGACGACCGCGCCCCAGGCGAGCGCCCACGGACGGCGGGGTCGACCGGGCAGCAGCGCGGCGATCAGGTGTCCGACCACCAGGGCGACGAGGAACGGCCACGCCGTGATCAGGAATCCGGCCGGGTTCTCGTCATGAGACGCGCGACCGATGGCCGCGAAGACGAGGACGAAGACCGCATCGAGGAGGAGAGCAGGGACGTACCGCATGAACCGACCCTACGTCGTGCCTCCCGTATCCGGCGGCGGCCACCCGGCCTGTTGCCGACTGCCCCGTCGTGGGCAGTCGGTGCCTGTCAGGGACGGGCGCCGATCCGACTAGTCGAACGCGACGAACACCCCGTCGCGCAGGATCGGCACCGTGTCGATGGCGTCGAGCTCGGCCGCGGCGGCTGCCGACGTCGGGGGGACGCCGGCATCGGTCATCCGTGCCGTGGCCGGAACACCGTCAGCGATCTCGCGCGCCGACCCGCTCGCGCTCACCATGTGACGCAGAGCCCTGCGGAGCGCCCGGAACCCCTCGGCCGCGACCGCGGCATCCGGAGCCGTGTGATCGATGCCGAGATCGGTCAAGGCGTCGATCACGGCGCCGGCACCGAGCTGGTCTTCGACGGCGAAGCGCCCCGCGCCCGCGGCGTCGGCCTCGCCCGCTGCGATCACGGCGACCGACGTTCGCGCCTGACGGCGGTTCTGCAGGGTCACGACGGCACGGGCGACGGCACCGGCGTTGCGAAGACTGCCCAGCAGCACCGTCGTCTCATCCACGGCGGCCGCGGCCGCCGCCACGGCAGCGC
>NZ_DALZXX010000122.1:0-929 GCF_031988965.1 Microbacterium sp. | reverse complement strand
CCCCGCCGACACATGACGTCGGCGGGGCTCGGTCGTTCGTCACTCCGCCGCGAGCGCCTCGACGGGGGCCACGCGGGTGGCGAGTCGGGTGGGTGCTGCGGCGGCGACCAGCGTCAGCACAGCCGTGGCGGCGACGATGATCGCGATCGGCAGCCAGGGCACGTGCGGCGCGACGAGCCCCGCCGGCTCGAAGTCGGGCAGGGTCGGCGTCGAACCGAGCAGTGACTGCGCCGCGACCCAGCCGTACACGATGCCGAGAACCAGGCCGGTGATCGTCGCGGCGACGGTGATGTGCGTCGCCTCCAACAGCACCATGCGGCGGACCTGCCGGTTCGAGAGGCCGATCGAGCGCAGCAGACCGAGCTCGCGGCGACGCTGCACGACGCCGATCGTGAGGAGATTGACCAGCCCCACCGCGGCGATCACCGCCGAGACGGCGACGAGCAGCATCATGATCGCGGCGAAGGCGTCGAACGGCGCGAAGAACTCGTCGGGGATCGATCCCTCCGACTGGCCGATCAGCATCTGCTTGACCGACTCCAGCGCCACCGCGAACATCGTCACGAGCGTGACCCCCATGACGACGCCGATCGCCATGCGTGACGACCGCTCCGGGTGACGCAGAGCGTTCTCCGCGGCCAGACGGGCGGTGGCGCTGGATCCGAACAGACGCCCGACCAGCCGCAGCACCGGCGGCATGAAGAGCACGGCGCCGACCGCCAGACCCGTGAACGACAGCAGGCCGCCGAAGAACGCGACGACGACGCCGAGCGGGTGCACCAGCCCGAGCACCACGCCGCCCGCGAGCAGCAGCGCGCCTGCCACGAGCAGCACCCACGCGCCGATGTGACGGCCTGGTCGCGACACCTCATCGTGCGTCCGCTCGACCGAGCCTCCGATCGCCTGCAGCGGGGTGACCGCGAGGACCC
>NZ_DALZXX010000121.1:6750-8850 GCF_031988965.1 Microbacterium sp. | reverse complement strand
GATCTCGTCACGCTCGGCCCTCGCCGAGAGCAGCGGACGGCCGGCGGCCGCGAGCGACGTGCGCGCGACCTCGGCTCCGCCCGCAGAGGCCACCGCCGTGAGGGTGCCCGGGCGGTATTCGGTCTCGAAGCGGGCGACGAGCGCACGGGGCGCCCCTACCGTGACGCGCCCGACGACCTCGCCGTCGAGGAGCAGCTCGACCTCGTCGGCATCGGCGTAGACGTCGACCGTGACGGGCGACCCCGCCGGAGCATCCCACGTCCAGCTCGACACGACGTCGTCCCACGACCACGGTGTCTTGGCGACGGGACGGCCGTGATGCGCGGGCCGATGCACCGCGATGACGGGCTCGGAACGCAGACCGAAGGCGATCTCGCGGTAGTACGAGGCCGGCAGGCGATGACCCGTGATGTCGATGTCGCCGCACTGGGCGAGCAGGTACGGGAAGGGGCCGGCCGTGCCGGTGGGCGTGTAGCCCTCGGCATCCGTGTAGTCCACGCGTCCGATGCCGGCCTCGCCGATGTAGTCCCACCCGGTCCAGGTGAAGTCGCCGATCACATGCGGCAGCCGGCGCACGTCGGACCACAGCGAGGCGATGCGGTCGGGGAAGGTCTCGGAGCCCACGATCACGCGGTTCGGGAAGAGCTCCGCATCGAGGTCGTAGCGCGAGTCGGCGTAGTTGAACCCGACCACGTCGAGCACCGCGGCGGACTCCTCCGTCGACTCGGTCACGAGCGCCGAGGAGTTCATGCGCGCCATCTGCTCGCCCATGCCCGCCATCATGGTGTTGGGGTCGGATGCCGCGGCCTCGGCCATCGCGTCGGCCATCCGCCCGAGGTTCGCGATGATGCCGTTGATGCCGTTCGTGACGAAGCGCGTCGGGTCGAGGGTGCGGAACTCCTCGGCGATGCGCCGACTCCAGGTCGCCCCATGAGGGGTGGCGAGCTCGAGGATCTCGTTGCCGATCGAGTACAGGATCACCGACGGGTGGTTCGCGTCCTTCGCGACGAGGGCGGCCACGTCGCGCCGCCACCTCTCGTCGAAGCCGATCGACGAGTCGAACGCCGTCTTCGACTTCGTCCAGACGTCCGTCAGCTCGTCCATCACGAGCATCCCGTGCGCATCGCAGGCCTCGAGCAGGGCGCGGCTGGCCGGGTTGTGGGCGCTGCGGATGGCGTTGAACCCCGCCTCGCGGAGGAGCCGGACCCGACGGTCCTCGGCATCCGCGATCGAGACCGCGCCGAGCGGACCGTTGTCGTGATGGATGCACGCGCCGCGCAGGTCGACGGAGACGCCGTTCACGCGCAGCCCGTGCCGCGTGTCGAGCTGCAGCCGGCGGATGCCGTGGGCGGTCGTGGTCTCGTCGGTCGGCGTCCCGCCGTCGTCGAGCACGGCGCGCACCCGGTAGCGGTGCGGGGAATCGGGCCCCCACAGCCGCGGGGAGTCTACCGCGAGTCGCACGCGCGCCACGGCGTCGGCACCGGGCAGGACCGTGACCGGCGATGCGCCCGTCGCCGCGATCGCGCCGTCGTCGTCGGTGACCGTCCAGCTCAGTCGTCGGGTCGCCGTGTACCGCGTGCGGTTCTCGACGCGCGTGGAGATCTCGAGGATGGCGCGTTCGTCGTCGATGTCGCGGCTCACGACCAGCGTGCCGTCGAGTGCGAGGTGCACCGGGTCGTCGACGAGCAGGTGCACGGGGCGGTAGATGCCGCCCCCGGTGTACCAGCGGCTGTCGCGATGCACGCGGGCCTCCACCGAGATCGTGTTGACCTCGCCGAGACGCAGGAACGGATCGAGGTCCACCACGAATGCCGCGTATCCGTTGGCCTCGTGGGCGGCGAAGTCGCCGTTCACGAAGACGGTCGCGTCGCGGTAGACGCCCTCGAACTCGACGCGGACCGTCTTGTCGCGCCACTCCGCCGGGGCCTCGAAGGTCTTCGTGTACTCGAACACGCCGCCGGGGATGTATCCGCTGTGCACGCCCTGCACCGAATCGGCCGAGCGGGGCAGGTCGCGCAGGGCGTCGTGCGGCAGGTGCACCGGCACCGAGGCGGTGGAGTCGTCGCGCGCCTCGAAGGCGCCGAGCTTCGGGCCGACGCT
>NZ_DALZXX010000121.1:0-6740 GCF_031988965.1 Microbacterium sp. | reverse complement strand
CGGCGTCCGTAGTGGCCCAGTCGATGTCCGCGACGCCGTCGACCCACGCCCGCAGCTCATCCGCCATGTCGACCACCGAGCGGTCGAGCAGCCACTGCACCTGCAGGCCGTCCATCAGGGCGATCAGCGCCACCGCGCAGCGGTAGGGGGTCACCCCGGGACGGAGGAGTCCCCGGTCGGCGAGGTTGGCGAACCCGCGCTCGATGTTGGTGCGCGTGTACACGTAGCGCCGCACGAAGTAGCCGTGTGCGGGGTGGTCGCTCGAGGTCGCCTCGGCCGACAGCGTGCAATAGAGCTCGACGACGCCGGGCACGGAGGCGTTGTACTCGGCCAGCCTGATCAGGCCGCGCATCATCGCGGCGCCGTCGCCGGACTCGAGCGGCACCATCTCGCGCGAGCGGTCGTCGCGGTGGTCGAGCACCGCCTCGAGCAGCGCGCCCTTGTTCGGGAAGTGATGCAGCAGCCCGGCCTCGCTGATGCCGACCCGCTGGGCGATCTCCCGGAGCGATCCGGCTCGGTACCCACCCTCGGAGAACACCTCGAGCGCGGCGTCGAGGATCGCCTTCCGGCGCTCGCGCGTCTTGGCGTACTGACCGCGTACACCGCGTCTGACCTTCGGTCCCTTGTTCATGGTGTTCGTCATCGTTGTCACCGTATCCCCCGTCACGGCGGTCGCCATCCACTCCGATCGCGAGCCTCCGGATACCGTTCTATAACGAAATCCGAGCGTTCGCTAGCTTTTTATTTTCAAAACCTAGCGATCGCTAGTTTTTGCTGCTAGCTTCTCCCTCCAGAGGCGGTCCGCAGGGGTACCGCCACCCACGAAAGGGACAAAGGATGTTCCGTTGGAAGGCCACAGCAGCCACCATCGCCATCGCTGCTCTCGTGCTCACCGGCTGCGCCGGAGGCACCGAAGACGGCGGCTCGGGGGACGGGAGCGGCGGCACGCTCACACTCGGGGCGATCACTCCGCCCACCACGTTCGACCCCGCCGGTTCGGAGTGGGGCAACCGCGCCCCGTTCTACCAGGCGGTCTTCGACACTCTTCTCCTCGCCACGCCCGAGGGCACCATCGAGCCCTGGCTCGCGACCGACTGGTCGTACAACGAGGACAACACCGTCCTCACCCTCACACTGCGCGACGACGTCACGTTCTCCGACGGCTCGGCCCTCACCGGCCAGGTCGTCGTCGACAACCTCCAGCGCTTCAAGGACGGCACCTCGCCCGACGCCAACTACTTCGCGGGCATCACGAGCTTCGAGGCTCCCGACGACACCACCGTCGTCATCACGCTCGGCGCCCCCGACCCGGCGCTCCTGAACTACCTCACCCGCGACCCCGGACTCGTGGCCAGCGGCGAGTCGCTCGGCAACGACAACCTCGCGACCGACCCGGTCGGCTCGGGACCCTACGTGCTCGACACCGGAGCCACGGTGACCGGCACGAGCTACACGTACACGAAGAACCCGGACTACTGGAACCCCGACGTCCAGCACTACGACACCCTCGTGATCAACGTCCTGGCCGACGCCACGGCCTCGCTGAACGCGATCAAGGCCGGAGAGGCCAACGGCGTCAAGCTCGCCAGCAACGACAACCTCGCCGAGGTCGAGGGAGCGGGCTGGACCGTGAACGCGAACGAGCTCGACTTCCAGGGCATGCTGCTCCTCGACCGCGCCGGCACCATGAACCCCGCGCTCGCCGACGTGCGGGTGCGTCAGGCACTCAACTACGCGTTCGACCGCGAGGGCCTGCTCGAGGCGCTGCAGCTCGGCAACGGCACCGTCACCACGCAGGTGTTCCCCGAGAGCTCGGCGGCCTACGACCCCGCGCTCGACGAGTACTACACCTACGACCCCGAGAAGGCGAAGGAGCTGCTGGCCGAGGCCGGCTACGCGACGGGCCTCACGCTGTCGATGCCGTCGTCCACGCTTCTCGGCGCGACCACCTACACGCTCATCGAGCAGCAGCTCGCCGACGTGGGAATCGGCGTGGAGTACACCGACCCGGGCAACAACTTCATCGCCGACCTCCTCGCACCGAAGTTCCCGGCATCGTTCATGGCCCTGGAGCAGAACCCGGATTGGCAGCTGATCCAGTTCATGATCGCCCCGTCCGCGATCTTCAACCCGTTCGGCTATGAGGACCCGAAGGTCGACGAGTACATCCAGCAGATCCAGTTCGGCGACGAGGCCACGCAGGAATCGGTGGCGAAGGAGCTGAACGCGTACATCGTCGAGCAGGCCTGGTTCGCCCCGTTCTACCGCGTGCAGGGCAGCTTCGCCACGGATGCGAACACGGCCGTCGAGGTCCTCCCGACGAACGCCTACCCCGCGATCTACGACTTCACGCCGAAGTCCTGACGCGGACCCTCCGGTCCTCCCGCCCGTCGGCGGGAGGACCGGACCCCGATCCCTCCCACCACAGGAGCGCAGCATGCTCATGTTCATCGTGCGCCGGATCCTCGCCGGCATCGTCCTGCTCGCCGTCATCTCGATGGTGACCTTCGGACTCCTCTTCCTCGACAGCGCCAACATCGCCCGCCGCATCCTCGGCCAGAACGCCACCGAGGAGCTCGTCGCGCAGAAGGCCGCCGAGCTGGGCCTGGACCGCCCGCTCGCCGTGCAGTACTGGGACTGGCTGACCTCGGCCCTGACGGGCGACCTCGGTCGCTCCTGGTTCAACGGTCAGCTCGTGTCCGTGAGTCTCAGCGGTCGTCTCAGCGTCAGCCTGTCGCTGGTGATCGGCGCGACCCTCATCTCCGCCGTCCTCGCCATCGTGCTCGGCGTGCTCGCCGCCCGTCGCGGCGGCTGGGTCGACACCGTCGTCCAGTTCATCTCGGTGATCGGCTTCGCGATCCCCGGGTTCCTCATCGCGCTCTACCTCGTGCTGATCTTCGCGATCAACCTGCACTGGTTCAAGGCGACCGGGTACATCCCGATCGCGCAGTCGTTCAGCGGCTGGCTCGCCTCGGTCACGCTGCCGATCGCCGCCCTGTCGATCGGCGCGATCGCCGCCGTGGCGCAGCAGGTGCGCGGCTCGGTGGTCGACGCCATGTCCCGCGACTACGTGCGCACGCTCCGCTCCCGCGGGCTCTCCTCGGGCAGCGTCGTCTACAAGCACGTGCTGCGCAATGCCGGCGGCCCCGCCCTCGCGGTGCTCGCGGTGCAGTTCATCGGACTGCTCGGCGGCGCCGTCATCGTCGAGCAGGTGTTCGCCCTCCCCGGCATGGGTCAGCTCACCGTGTCGGCCACGACGCAGGGCGACATCCCCGTCGTCATGGGCGTGGTGATCGCCTTCGCGGTGATCGTCCTCATCGTGAACCTCCTGATCGACCTCGCGCAGGCAGCGCTCAACCCGAAGGTGCGACTCTCATGACCGCTATCGACGTTCCCGTCGCGGTGCCCACGCCGCACGCGAAGACCTCGCTGCTTCGTCGACTCGTGCGACGCCCCGTCTCGCTGATCTCACTGGTCTTCCTCGTCGTGGTCGCCGTGATCGCGATCACGGGCCGATGGATCGCCCCGTTCGACCCCAACCTCGCCTCGCTGCAGCTGGTGCTCGCGCCGCCGAGCTCCGAGCACCTGCTCGGTGCCGACAGTGCCGGCCGCGACGTGCTGTCGCGGCTGCTGGCGGCGACCCAGGTCACGCTCGCGGCGGCACTCGTCGCTGTCGTCACCGCCCTCGTGATCGGCGTCGTCTCCGGCCTCATCGCGGGGTATTACCGCGGGTGGTTCGACGCCGTGGCCTCCTGGGTCACCTCGCTGGTCATGGCCCTCCCCGGCATCGTCGTGCTGCTCGCCGCCCGCGCCGTGCTCGGCCCCAGCGTGTGGCTCGCGATGTTCATCTTCGGCATCCTGCTCGCCCCGGCCTACTACCGTCTGGTCTACGCCGCGGTCACCGGGGTCAGGGGCGAGCTGTACGTCGACGCGGCGAAGGTGTCTGGCCTGTCCGACGTGCGCATCATCGGCCGCCACATCCTGTCGGTCGTGCGCGCCCCGATCATCATCCAGTCCGCGATCATCACCGGCATCGCGATCGCCATCCAGTCGGGGCTCGAGTTCCTCGGCCTCGGCGACATGAGCGTCCCGACCTGGGGTGGGATGCTCAACGACGGCTTCGCGAACATCTACAAGCAGCCGCTGCTGATGCTGTGGCCCTCGCTCGCCATCGGCCTCACGGCCGTCGCACTCACCCTTCTCGCGAACGGCATGCGCGACGTGCTCGAGCGCACGGCGGTCGTGCGTCGGCGCCGCCGCCGCGCGGTCACGACCGCGACAGGGTCGATCGCCGCGGTGACGACCTCGTTCAGCCTGTCGGGCGGCGACGCGTCGGAGCTCGACGACTCGGCGCCCCTGCCCGTCGTGGGCGACACGATCGTGCATCCCGACGACGCGAGGACGAGCGCACTCGGATCGACGCCGATCCTCACGGTCTCCGATCTGCGTGTCGCGTACGAGCAGTCCGAGGGCGAGGACATCGAGGTCGTCCACGGTGTCTCGCTGCAGATCCGCAAGGGAGAGGTGCACGGACTCATCGGCGAATCGGGCTCGGGCAAGACGCAGACCGCGTTCGCCGTGCTCGGCCTGCTGCCGCGCGGCGGCCGGGTGACCGCGGGGTCGATCGACTACGAGGGCACCCAGCTCGCCGACGCATCGGAGAGCGCCTACGCCGGCATCCGCGGTCGGCGCATCGGGTACATCCCGCAGGAGCCGATGAGCAATCTCGACCCGTCTTTCACGATCGGGTACCAGCTCGTCGAGCCGCTGCGCAAGAACCTGGGCCTGTCGAAGAAGGAGGCGACCGAGAAGTCGCTCGCGCTGCTCGACCGCGTCGGCATCCCGAACCCGAAGCGCACCTTCGAGGCGTATCCCTTCGAGGTCTCCGGCGGCATGGCGCAGCGCGTGCTGATCGCCGGAGCGGTGTCGACCGACCCCGACCTCATCATCGCCGACGAGCCCACCACGGCGCTCGACGTCACGGTGCAGGCCGAGGTGCTCGATCTGCTGCGCGACCTGCAGCGGGAGCGGCAGATGGCGATGCTGCTCGTCACGCACAACTTCGGCGTCGTCGCCGATCTGTGCGACCGCGTCACGGTGATGCAGCAGGGACTCTTCGTCGAGCAGGGGCCCGTGCGCACCATCCTCGGGGCTCCCTCGCACGCCTACACGCAGTCGCTGCTCGACGCGATCCTCGACGAGGGTCCGGCCCGTGGCCCGCTCATCTCCGCAGGAACCGCCGAAGGAGGCCGGTCGTGAACACGCTGCTCGAGGTCAAGGACCTCCACGTCACCTACCCCGGCAAGGGATTCCGCGCCGAGCCGTTCCACGCCCTCAAGGGGGTGTCGCTCGACATCCGCCCCGGTGAGACCGTGGGCCTGGTGGGCGAGTCGGGGTCGGGGAAGACCACGCTCGGACGCGCGGTGCTGGGACTCGCCCCGGTGACCGAGGGCTCGATCCGCTACGACGGTCGGGAGATCGGCCACCTCAACCGACGCGAACGGCGCACGCTGTCGAGTGAGATCCAGGTCGTCTTCCAGGACCCGTACTCCTCGCTGAACCCCTCGATGACGATCGCGCAGATCCTCGCCGAGCCGCTCACCGCCCGAGGTGTCGCCGCACGCGAGGCGAACGCCCGGGTCTCGGACCTGCTCGATCGCGTCGGGCTGCCGGCGGATGCTGCCCGCCGGCTGCCCCGCGAGTTCTCGGGCGGGCAGCGCCAGCGCGTCGCGATCGCGCGCGCGCTGGCGCTCGACCCCCGACTGATCGTCTGCGACGAGCCGGTCTCGGCCCTCGACCTGTCGACCCAGGCCCGCGTGCTCGACCTCTTCATCGAGATCCAGGAGCGCACGGGGGTCGCGTACCTCTTCATCTCGCACGACCTCGCGGTCGTCCGACACATCAGCCACCGCGTGGCGGTGATGTATCGGGGCGAGCTGGTCGAGACCGGCGACGGCGACCAGGTCACCGCACGTCCCGAGCATCCCTACACGCAGCGGCTGTTCCTCGCCGCCCCCGTCCCCGACCCGGACGCGCAGCAGCAGCGACGCGTCGACCGGCGCGCTCTCATCGACGCGCAGACCTCCGAAGGATCCGCCGCATGACCTCCTCAGACATCGTCGCCCCCGCCACAGGGTCCGGGGAGTCCGCCGCATCGACCGCGCATCTGCGACCGCTGCTCGACAGGCTCACCCTCGAGCAGAAGGCCGCGCTCGTGCAGGGTGCCGACTTCTGGACCACGGTGCCGCTGCCCGAGATCGGTCTGCGGGCGCTCACCCTGTCGGACGGACCCGCCGGAGTGCGCGGCCCGCGGTGGGACGAGCGCGAGCCGTCGCTGAACCTCCCCTCCGGATCGGCCCTCGCCGCGTCGTGGGATGTGCAGCTCGCCCACCGCTACGGCGCGGCCGCCGCCTCGGAGGCGCGACGCAAGGGCGTCGACGTCGTGCTCGGACCGACGATCAACCTGCATCGCTCCCCCCTCGGCGGGTGCTGCGCGAGCTGTACCTGGCGCCGTTCGAGCGTGCGGTCGAGGCCGGGGCGTGGTCGATCATGAGCGCGTACAACGCGGTCGACGGGGTCACCATGACCGAGAACGAGCTGCTCGAGACGCCGCTGAACAGCGAGTGGGGCTTCGACGGGGTCGTGGTGAGCGACTGGACGGCCGTGCGCTCGCTCGACGCCGTCGCCGCCGCGCAGGACCTCGCGATGCCGGGACCCGCGCCGGCGTGGTCGGAGCTCGT
>NZ_DALZXX010000120.1:0-8851 GCF_031988965.1 Microbacterium sp. | reverse complement strand
CGCCGCGCCGAGGCGCACGCCCACGGCGCGCGCGGTGTCCTCGCCGAGGGCGAGCGCGTTGAGCGGGCGGACGCAGAGGGCCGCGATCGCGAGACCGATGACGACCGCAGGCACGATCGCCTCGACGGTGCCTGTCGGACGGTCGGCGAGCGTCCCCGCGCCCCAGAAGCGCATCCGGTTGAAGGTGTCGGCATCGACGAGCGACAGAGTGTGCGAGAACCCGGTGAGCACGGCGGCGAAGGCGACTCCGACCAGCGTGAGACGCACGGGCGAGCCGGATCCTCGGCCCGCGCCCGCGGCGAGGTACACGATCGCGGACGCGGCGATCGCGCCGACGAAGGCGAACGGGAGGTACTGATCGATCCTGACCACGCCGAGGAACGCCACCGCGAGAGTGACAGCGAAGCCCGCACCCGCGTTCACGCCGAGAATGCCCGGATCCGCGAGGGGGTTGCGAGTGAGCGCCTGGATGAGCGCTCCGGAGACCCCGAGCGCGGCGCCGACGAGGATCCCGAGCAGTGTGCGATCCACCCTGGCCGTGTTGACGGTGACGGATGTCACCGACCCGTCCGGATCGGTCAGCGCGCGCCAGACGACGTCGGCCGGCAGCGCCGCCGACCCCCAGAACAGGCTCGCCGCGCTGAGCGCACCCAGCAGGAGCACCGCCACGGCGAGTCCCATGAGGCGACGGCGCATCCGGGGTCGCCGACGGCCGGCATCCGCGCGGGCGGAGGTCGTGTCGGCGATCATGCGGCTCCTTCGAACGCCGAAACGCTAACAGCTTCGAACGGGGGTTCCTGCCCGGTGCACGCCGTCGATGGAGACCGTTCAGGCGGTGACGAGGACGCTTCTGGCGTCGCGGGCGAGCTCATCGGCGGCGAGACCCGTCTCGCGGCTGAGGGCCTTGAGGAGACCGGCCCGCGTCGCGAACCCGGACAGACGAGCCGCCGTCGTCACGTCGCCGCCGCCGACGAGATGCGACACCGCCGAGTTCAGCCGTGCCCTGACGCGCCATCGGGAGAAGGGCCATCCGGTCTCGGCGACGAAGATGCGCTGCACCTGGCGTGCGCTCATGCGATGGCGGAGGGCGAGCTCGTCGAGCGCGAGCGAGGTGCGCAGCGCGTCGCGGGCCAGGCGTCGGGCGGCCGGGTGCTCCGGGTACACGACAGGGAAGCGCGGACGCGAGATGCTGTCGAGCACGCGCCCGATGGCGCGGCGGAACGGCAGCACCTGCTCGCTGGTCGTCGGCGATGCGACCAGCGACGTCGTCATCACGTCGACGAGCGCGGGCACGACGCCGAGCACGCGCACGCGAGGACCGGGGACGACCCCGTCTTCGAGCATGGGGCCGAGGACCATCCCGCCCTCGCGGATGCGGACGGCATGCGGGACGTGCGGCTGCAGCCACACGGCCTCATGGGTGCGCAGGGGGATCTCGACGCCGTCGACCGTCACCACCGCGGCGCCCGTCACGACGTAGATCAGATGGGGTTCGTCGTGCTCATGGGTGTCGTGGCCGAGGAACCGGATCGAGTTCTCGGGGACGCTGCTCCCGAGTGCGGTGGATCGCACGCTGCTCACCCTCCGAGACATGTCGCTTCCGTCACCGTCGATGTCATCTCCGTGACGATTCGACGGGTTAGTGAGAATAGCCTTACCTTACCCGAGCAGTGCCGTCCGCCGCCTGCCTTCGGATCCATCACGTCATCGATCCCCGAGGTCTCCATGTCCAGATCCCTCCGCGCCGTCGCCGCGCTCTCCGTCGTCTCCGTGCTCGCGCTGGCATCGTGCGCCGCCGAACCGGCTCCCGAATCGGGCGATGCCCCCGCGGGCGACAGCGCGGAGAGCCGCGTCGTCACGACCGACCAGGGCGATGTCACCGTCCCCGGCGACCCGGAGAAGGTCGTCGTGCTCAACTATGCGCTGGCCGGCTACCTCTACGACCTCGACGTCCCGGTGGTGGGCCTCACGCAGGAGGACTTCGACTACGAGGCATCCTTCTCGGACTTCTGGGCGGACGACGCCGAGGCGCAGGGCACCGAGTTCGTCTCCTGGAGCGGCGACGGCTTCGACCTCGAGGCGATCCTCGCGCTCGAGCCCGACCTGATCATCGGCGGAGGCGTCGGGTTCCCGCTCATGCTGGCCACGGAGGCGTACGACGACCTCAGCGACATCGCCCCCACCGTGATCGTCAGCGGCGACAAGGCCACCTGGCAGGACCAGTACTCGTTCCTCGCCGACGACGTGTTCGGCAAGGGCGACGTCTACGACGAGGCGCTCGCCGCCTACGACGACCGCGTCGCCGAGGTCGCGGCCGCGATCACCCCGCCGCCCGCGCCCGCGGCCTTCCTGTCGGTCCTCCCCGACGGGCGCGTGTACGTCGCCAGGGAGGACATGGGGCTGCCCGTCGTCTTCGACTCGGTGGGCATCGAGGCGGCTCCGCTGTTCGCGTCGGGTGACTACGAGCCGTACACCCCCGGCGGAGACTCGTTCGAGCTCTCGACCGAGCAGGTGGGCCAGGTCATCACGCAGCCCACGGTGTTCATCACGGGATTCAACACCGACATCGGCGACATCGAGGCCCTGTCGGCCAACCCCGTGCTGGCAGCGCTGCCGGCGTTCCAGAACGACAGTGCGTATGTCCTGCCGTACTGGATGGCGCGCGGCGACTACGACGAGGCGCTCGCCCTGCTCGACGAGATCGAGGAGCTGTTCGGCTGATATGGCACATCGCGCATTCACCTCGCATCCGCTGGTCGTGCGCCGTGTGACGGTGCGCCGCATCGAGGAGGTCACTCCTCGCATGCGGCGCATCGTGGTCGGCGGAGCAGGACTCGGTGAGACGGTCGTCGACGGCACCGTGCATCGCGCGTTCGCTGCTCCCGGCTTCGACGACCACGTGAAGCTGATCTTCGCGTCGGACGGCGATCTCGAGTCGGCGCTTCCGCTGCAGCTGCCGCACGGGATCGAGTGGACCGCTGCCGACAACCGCGTGGCCCGCGACTACACCCCTCGGTGGGTCGACGTCGATGCCGGCGAGATGGCCCTCGACTTCGTGCTGCACGGCGACGGGCCCGCCGCGGCCTGGGCGCAGAGCGTCTCGGTGGACGATCCGCTGTGCTTCGTCGGGCCCAAGGCCTCGCTGCGGCTCCCCGAGCACATCGACTGGATCGTGCTCGTCGCCGACGAGACGGGTCTCCCGGCCGTCGGGCGGTTCCTCGACGAACGGCCGGTGGATGCTCCCGCTCACATCGCGCTGTTCGTCGAGGACGACTCCGCGCGTCAGGACCTGCGCACTCGGGAGGGCGACGTCGTCACCTGGCATGTGGCGAAGGGCGGCGACGCGGATGCCGTGGAGGCGGCCGTGCGGGCGATGACGCTGCCGGAGCAGGGTGAAGGCTATGCGTGGGCCGCCGCCGAGAGCCGCGCGCTGCTGCCGGTGCGCCGCTACCTGCAGCGCGAGCGCGGACTCGCCAAGGACAGGATCAACATCACCGGCTACTGGCATGCCGACGCGTCGAACGACGACGCGCAGCCGGAAGACCGGACCCCGGTGGCAGAGGCCGCCTCGCCGGTGCCGTGGCTCGTCATCCGAGCAGCGGTGCGGCTGGGCGTGATCGACGCGCTCGCCGACGGAGCGCTGCCACAGGGGGAGCTGGCAGCGCGGATCGGGGTCGCCGAGGGGGCGATCGCGGTCCTCCGGCCGGTACTCGCGTCGCACGGGGTGGTCGTCGGGGAGGCGGACGCGCTCTCGCTCGGGCACGCGGGCGCGGAGCTCCTCGACGACCACCATCGAGAGGAGTTCGACGGGCTCGAGGCGGAGGCGATCCTGTCGCGGCCCAGGCGCGCGACGACGCCGCGCACGTCGACGAGCTCATCGAGAACGCCGGTCGGCTGGCCTATCTGCTCGACGGGCTGATGACGTCCAGCGCGCTGTGGAACGGGGTGACGAGCGCACTGATCGTCGGCCCCGGTGCCCCCGCGGTGATCGGCGCGCTCGACGATGCGCGGCGCACGGGCATCGACGTCGCGGTGTACGAGCACGGTCGGGTGCTCGACGCTCTGCAGGCATCCGTCGAGCGCCCCGAGCGTCTGCATCGCGGGCTGCGCCCCTCGGACCTCGCGGTGCTGGCGCTCGCGCTGGCGCATCGCACGGACGAGGAGGCGTCGGCGCTGCTCGCGGAGATCGCCGGGAGCACGAGACGAGCGCTCGTGATCGAGTCGAGCACGCCCGACGCGCTGAGTCCGGATGTCGATGAGCATCAGGTCGTCGGCTACGCGATGACCGGAGCGCCGTTCCGCACGAGCGACTCGCTGGTCGCGCTCGCGGCGACCGCCGGCTGGGCGCGGGAGCAGGTGGTCCGGCTGGGCTGGGGAGTCGAGGTGACCGTGCTCGTCAGATCCGACTCAGCCACTTCGTGAGGAAGGCGTGCACGTCGCCGAGCTCGTCCTCCGAGATGCTGTGCGTGAGCCCGGTGTAGACGCGACCCGACAGCTCGGAGTGGGCAGGCAGCCACTGGGCGGTGTGCACGATGCGCGCCTCGGGGATCACCTGGTCGTTCGTGCCCCGGCCCCAGAAGACGTGAGGCTTCAGCGCGGTCAGCGTCTCGTCGTTCGGCAGCTCTCCCGCGGCGACGTATCCGCTGAGGGCCACGACTGTGTCGACCCGTTCGGGAGCGAGGCGCATGGCCTGGAGGGCGACGGCCGCCCCCTGGGAGAAGCCGAGGAGCGCCACGGCCGGAGCATCGGCCGCGGCATCGTCGAGCCAGCGCAGGAAGGCCTCGGCGGCGGAGGTGACGGAGTCGGAGCTGCGCCCGTCGAGACCCTCGATGGCATACCAGGAGCGACCGGGCATCGGCCACGGGGGCGACAGGGGAGCGGCGACCGACGCCACGGCGACCCCGTCGGGCAGGTAGGGCGTCAGCCCGAAGAGGTCGTGCTCGTCGGCGCCGTAGCCGTGCAGCAGCACCAGCAGCGGCGTCTCCGCGCGATCCGCGGCGGACCAGCGCGTGAGGGTGTCGTCGATCGTCAGTTCTTCGCTCACCCGCACCATCCTGCCAGCGGGGACGGACACTCGCGCCGTCCGCCGGGTGAGTCGTATGCCGGTGAGCGGTGTCAAGTCCGTGTCAGCCCGAAGGTGCGGCTGGTAGAAAGGACACATGTCCGTCCGCACACCTGATCCCGATCCCGAGCCCGAAGACGGCCTCGGAGGCTTCGACGACGCGCAGTCGCCGTCTCGCGACGGCAACCCCGGCTGGCTCAGCGACTTCGAGCTCGAAGAGGCACGCCGTCGGCTGCCGATGCTCTACGTCGAGGCGATTCCCGTGCGCACCGACGGATCCGGCCAGGTGACCGAGATCGGCATCCTGCTGCGCTCTACGCCTCTCGGGGAGATGACCCGCACCATCGTGTCGGGTCGGGTGCGCTTCGGCGAGACGATCCGCGACGCGCTCTTCCGCCACGTCGAGAACGACCTCGGCCCCATGGCGTTCCCGCTGCTGCCGCCGCAGCCGCTGCCGTTCACGGTGGCCGAGTACTTCCCGATCCCCGGCGTCAGCGCCTACCACGACGATCGGCAGCACGCCGTGTCGCTGGCCTTCGTGGTGCCCGTGACGGGCACCTGCGAGCCTCGTCAGGACGCGCTCGAGGTCACCTGGTTCTCGCCGGAGGCCGCCGGTTCCGACGCGGTCGCCGCCGAGATGGAGGGTGGCCGAGGCACGCTCATCCGACAGGCGCTCGCGAACCTCGGACTGCTGCGGTAGCGGCAGATCCGGCGCAGCCGCACAGTCTGGCGCAGACGCGAAGACCCACCGTCACGACTCGTGACGGTGGGTCTCTGCATATGTCGCGGCCCGAGGGTCAGCGCGTGGTGAGGCGACCGAGCTCGGCGACGAAGGCATCGACGTCGGACTCCTCGGTGTCGAAGCCGCACATCCAGCGCACCTCGTTGCGCGCGGCATCCCAGTCGTAGAAGCGGAACGACTCCCGCAGCTGATCGGCGATGCCGTCGGGCAGCTGGGCGAAGACGCCGTTGGCCTGCGTGGGCTGCGTGAACGTGACGCCGTCGATCGTGCCTGCCGCGATGCCGGCCTCGATCGAGCCGCGCAGCCGCTGAGCCATCGCGTTCGCGTGCTGAGCGTTGCGCAGCCACAGGTCGCCATCGAGCAGGGCGATCAGCTGAGCCGACACGAAGCGCATCTTCGACGACAGCTGCATGTTGAACTTGCGCGAGTACTGCAGGCCGTTCGACGCCTCGGGGTTCAGCACGACGATCGCCTCGCCGAGCATGGCGCCGTTCTTGGTGCCTCCGAAGCTCAGCACGTCGACTCCGGCATCGCGGGTGAACGCGCGCAGCGGCACGTCGAGGGCGGCGGCCGCGTTCGAGATGCGAGCGCCGTCGAGGTGCAGGGTCATGCCGCGCTCGTGCGCGTGGTCTGCGAGGGCACGGATCTCGTCGACCGAGTACAGGGTGCCGAGCTCGGTCGACTGGGTGATCGAGACGACGAGCGGCTGCGCGCGGTGCTCATCGCCCCAGCCCCAGGCCTCGCGGTCGACGAGCTCGGGGGTGAGCTTGCCGTTCTCGGTGGGCACGGCGAGGATCTTGAAGCCGCCGATCCTCTCGGGTGCTCCGCCCTCGTCGACGTTGATGTGCGCGGTGGATGCCGCGATCACGGCGCCCCAGCGAGGCAGCATCGACTGCAGGCCGGTGACGTTCGCGCCGGTGCCGTTGAAGACCGGGAAGGCCTCGACGCCGTCGCCGAAGTGCGAGCGGAAGACGTCCTGCAGGCGTGCGGTGTAGGCGTCTTCGCCGTAGGCGACCTGGTGGCCCCCGTTGGCCGCCGCCATGGCCGCGAGGACCTCGGGGTGGACGCCGGAATAGTTGTCACTGGCGAAGCCCCGGATCGCGGGGTCATGCTGAATGCTCACCGCACAAGCCTACGGCCCGTCTCCCTGAGGTCCGCCCGCCTGAGCCGCCCGTGCCGATCCGCGGACCCGGTCCCGTTCTGCGGACGGTTCTGCCGGATTCGGACGCAGATCGGGGCCGAGTCCGCAGATCGGGACACCCCTTCCGAATGTCGGAGGCCACGCCTACCCTCTAACCCATGGAGCGCACCGCTGCGAAGACCGCCTTCGCCAACGTCCTCGTCAACACGCTCATCGCGAACGTGACGACGAGCTTCCTGTGGTTCGCGCTCACGTTCTGGGTGTACATCGAGACGCAGTCGGTGCTCGCGACGGGCATCATCGGCGGCGCCTACATGCTGTTCATCGCGTTCTTCGCGATGATCTTCGGCACGATCGTCGATCGCAACCGCAAGCACACGGTGATGCTGCTCTCGAGCGTGATCTCGGCCGTCGCCTTCCTGATCGCGGGCCTGCTCTACGTCTGGCAGCCCGAATCGGCTCTGCTCGATCTCGGCGGCCCGTGGTTCTGGCTGTTCTCGGTCATCATCCTGTTCGGCGGGGTGATCGAGCAGCTGCGCAACATCGCGCTGTCGACGACGGTCACGCTGCTCGTGCCCGAAGAGAGGCGCGCGAACGCGAACGGGCTCGTCGGCACGGTGCAGGGCCTCGCCTTCCTCGTGACGAGCGTGTTCTCGGGCCTGTCCATCGGCTTCCTCGGCATGGGGTGGACCCTGGCGATCGCGATCGGCGCGATGGTGCTGACGTTCGTGCACCTGCTCTTCATCCGCATTCCCGAGGGCACGCCCACGCCCGACCCGGATGCCAAGAGCGCACTCGACTTCCGCGGCAGCGTGACCGCCATCAGGCTGGCGCCGGGACTGTTCGCGCTGATCATCTTCTCGACCTTCAACAACCTCGTCGGCGGCGTCTACATGGCGCTCATGGACCCGTACGGCCTGACGCTGTTCGACGCGCAGACCTGGGGCTTCGCGCTGGCGTTCGCGTCGACCGGGTTCCTGATCGGCGGCGGACTCGTCGCCAAGTTCGGTCTCGGCGCGAAACCCATGCGCACACTGCTGCTCGTGGTGATCGCGATGGGGCTGCTCGGCTCGGTGTTCATGCTGCGGGAATGGTGGCCGCTGTACGTGATCGGCATGTGGGTCTACATGGCTCTGGTGCCGCCGGCCGAAGCGGCCGAGCAGACGATCATCCAGAAGGTCGTGCGATACGACCGCCAGGGGCGGGTGTTCGGCGTTGCCGCGGCGATGGAGGCCGCGGCGGCTCCGGTCACGGCGTTCCTGATCGCCCCGATCGCCGAGTTCCTGATCATCCCGTATATGAGGACCGACGCAGGCCAGCAGCAGTGGGGGTGGCTGCTCGGCGAGGGCGATGCGCGGGGCATCGCGTTGATCTGCCTGTTCGCCGGCCTCATCATGGTGGTCGCGGGAACCCTGGCGTTCTTCACGAAGTCGTACCGCAAACTCACCGTCCTCTACGCGAGCGCGCCCGAGCAGGACCTCAGCGCAGAGAGTGACGACGCTGCAGAGGGTGATGACGCTGGACAGACTGACGACGCTGCAGAGGATGACGGTGCCGACCACGTCACCCATGCCACGCACGTCACTCACCCCGATGCGCTGCCGCCGGTGCGTGGGCTCCCTCCGGAGATCCCTGAGGGGCGACGCTGACTTCGCCCGACGGGCTCAGTCGAGCGTGATGATCTGGTCGTTCAGTTCCGCGGCGTCGACGTCCCACAGCGCCAGCACACGACGCGCGAGAGAGTCCGGGTCGAGCGCCTTCGCGCGGAACACGACGGATGCCGCACGGAGCGGTTCACCGGCATCCCGCGCGACCTTGGCGAAGCCCTGAGCGACAGCGCGGGTCCACGCCTCGCTCGCGGCCTTCACCGCCGCGTAGTTCGCACCCCCGGCGAGCGGGCGCCCGA
>NZ_DALZXX010000119.1:0-8912 GCF_031988965.1 Microbacterium sp. | reverse complement strand
TCCGCCGTCCGAGCCGGCGGATCGGCCCCGCGGCCCGCGGGACGATCTGATCGGCGTGCTCCTCGAGGAAGAACCGGCGATCGGCGGCCTGCCGGATCTGCTCCTGGTCGTGCTCGCTCACCGTGTAGGCGAGGTAGGGGTGTTCGTACATGACATCTCCTCTGTCGGGATGTCTCCACACTCCGCTCTGAGGTGCCCTAGGAACATCGGGCGGATGCCCTATCTTCGTGCGCCCGACGCCCTATTCGCGCGTTCGCCCCGCACACGGAACGAGGCCCGAACGGCGACGGGGACGACCGCCGTTCGGACCTCTCGCCTGACGAGTGTCAGGCCTTCACGTCACCGCGCCAGGCACCGGTCTCGGCGCCGTGCTTCTCGATGAACTCCTTGAAGTTCTTCAGATCCTTCTTGACCGCGTGCGATCCCGCCCCCACGAGTGCGCCGACCTTCTCGAGCAGGCCCTCGGGCTCCCAGTCGATCTGCACGGTCACACGGGTCGTGAGGTCTTCGATCTTGTGGAAGGTCACGACTCCCGCGTGCTCGGTGTCGCCGCCCAGGCTGTTCCAGGCGATGCGCTCGTCGGGGTGCTGCTCGGTGATCTCGGCGTCGAACTCGCGCGTCGCGCCGCCGACCTTCACGGTCCATCTGTTGTGCGTGTCGTCGATCTGGACGATCGACTCGACCTCGTCGAGGAACTGGGGGAAGCTCTCGAACTGGGTCCACTGGTTGTAGGCGACGTCGATGGGAACGTGGACGTCGATGGTCTCGATGATCTGCACCATAGGATGCTCCTCACTGCTCGTCGTTCGTGTCATCCCATTCAGCGCCCGCTCGAGAACGTTGGCGACGGGGTTGACTTCTCGGTCGAACAGGGGCGCTTCCCGGGGAGCGTCACCCGAGTAGCGTTGACGACATGCGCATCCACGCCGCGATCCGCTCCTCGAAGCGCTCCTCCCTGCTGCAGGTGGTGAAGTCCGCCGCCGCCACGATCGCCGCGTGGCTGCTCGCGGGCTGGGTCGTGCCGGGACAGCTGCCGGTGTTCGCCGCGATCGCCGCACTGCTCGTGGTGCAGCCGAGCGTCAACCAGTCGCTGTCGAAGGCGCTCGAGCGCAGCATCGGCGTGATCGTCGGCGTCGTGATCGCCGTCCTGCTCGGTCTGCTGCTCGGATCGCCGAGCTGGATCGTGCTGCTCGCGATCGTCGTCGCGATGCTCGTCGCCTGGGCGCTCCGGGCGACGCCCGGCACCGGCAACCAGGTCGCGATCTCGGCGATGCTCGTGCTCGCGCTCGGATCGACGCCCGACTACGCGCTCGCCCGCATCGTCGAGACCCTGATCGGCGTGGCGATCGGCATCGTCGTGAATGCACTGATCGTGCCGCCGGTGCTCGTCGCTCC
The DNA here is from genome assembly GCF_031988965.1 of Microbacterium sp. Taxonomy (GTDB): domain Bacteria; phylum Actinomycetota; class Actinomycetes; order Actinomycetales; family Microbacteriaceae; genus Microbacterium. Next base: position 7,517 of record NZ_DALZXX010000119.1, on the reverse strand, counting down.
GGCCCGCCGCGACCTCGGCCTGCTCGGCAAGGAGCTCGCCGCGAGCCTCGACCGGCTGGCCGATGCCCTGCCCGAACCGCAGACCCCGGCCAGGCTGCAGGAGATGATGCTCGAGGCGCGGCTGCTGCGGCCGATGAAGGATGCGGCCGAGGCGGCGATCGAGGCCGGTGAGGAGTCGCTCACCCTGAACCCGCGACGGTCGACGCATCGCGACGAGCTGGTCGAGATGCGCGCGCTGCTCGAACGCCTCTCGCCGATCGTCACGCAGACGATCGGCATGACCCGGGCCTACTTCGACCACTACGACGATTCGATCGGCCAGGAGCCGGCGGTCGCCGCCATCGCCGAGCAGCTGCGCCGCGCCGGACACGACGTGCGGCTGGCCGTGCAGATCGCCGACGTGGCGCCCGAGCCCGACACCCTGACCTCGGCGATCCCCGCGCTCACGGCACCGCTCGTGATCAGGCCGCCGGCATCGACGCACTGGATCCTGATCGGATCGCTCATGGAAGACCTGCGGCGCATCCGCGGCGAGCTCGTCGACGAGGACTGAGCGAGGGTCCCCCGACCCGCGCGTTCACAACTCAGCATCAGTGACCGACGTCGGCCCTCTGCGCGGCCGATCGACGGTGCTGCTGTGCCTTCATGCTGAGTTGCGAACGGATCGCGGCGTCAGCCTTCGTCCGGGGAGTCGGCGAGCACGTCACCGTCGTCGTCGGAGGCGGGCGCGGAGGGGACGACCGTGGGCGGCTCGCCCTTGTTGTCCTCGGATCCGAGGTTGTCGTTCTCGTCGGGTCCGGGCGACTGCTCGGTACTGATGTCGTTGCTGTCGGTGCTCATGCGCGTTCCTCTCGTCGGTCTTCGGACTGCGTGGGGCCCGACGTTACGACTGTCCGCGCGAACAAACCCGGGCCTTGACAAGCCGCCGAGGCCTACCCTGGTCACATGTCTGACATGACCGTCGCCGACGCGCTGGCCGAGCTCGCCGCGATCGAGGATCCGAAGATGCGCGCCGCGAACGAGAAGCGCGGCGACGACCACGGCATGAACCTCAGCCGGCTGCGCGGGGTGGCCAAGAGCATCAGGACCGACCAGCGCCTCGCGAAGGAGCTGTGGGCGACCGGCGACACCGGCGCTCGGCTGCTCGCCCTGCTGATCTGCACGCCGACGCAGTTCACCGCCGACGAGCTCGATGCGATGCTGCGCGAGACCCGACCGCCGAAGGTCAACGACTGGTTCGTGAACTACGTCGCCAAGAAGTCGCCGCTCGCCGAGGAACTGCGTCTGCGCTGGTTCGACGACGCCGACCCGACGGTCGCCGCCGCAGCATGGTCGCTCACGACCGTGCGAGTGGTGAAGGACCCGGACGGCCTCGACCTCGATCACCTGCTCGACCTGATCGAATGCGATCTGAAGGATGCCCCGAAGCGCCTGCAGTGGTCGATGAACGAGACCCTCGCGAACATCGGAATCTTCCACCCCGAGCTGCGGGCCAGGGCGCTCGAGATCGGCGAGCGCCTGCAGGTGCTGGCCGACTACCCGACCGCGCCCGGCTGCACCTCGCCCTTCGCGCCCGCGTGGATCGGCGAGATCGTGCGGCGGCGCGAGGGCTGAGCATCTTCATCGGTTCGCTCATCGGTTCGCCTCGTACGCTGAGGGCATGAGCACGCACATCGCCGCAGAGCCCGGCCAGATCGCCCCCATCGTCCTGTTCCCCGGCGATCCGCTGCGGGCGAAGTGGATCGCCGAGACCTTCCTCGAGGGTGCCGAGCTGTACTCCGAGACCCGCGGGATGCTGGGCTACACCGGCACGTGGGAGGGCCACCGCGTCTCGGTGCAGGGCTCGGGCATGGGCCAGCCGTCGATGGCGATCTACGCGAACGAGCTGTTCGAGGAGTACGGCGTGCAGACCATCGTGCGGGTCGGATCGTGCGGTGCGCTGACCGAGAAGCTGAAGGTGCGCGACATCATCATCGCCAACGGGGCCTGCACGGATTCCGGCATCAACCGCGTGCGCTTCCACGGTCTCGACTACGCGCCCGTCGCGGACTTCGGCCTGCTGCGTGCGGCGGTCGAAGCGAGCGAGGCGGAGCCCCTGGACTCGGCCGTGCACGTGGGGCTGCTCTTCTCGAGCGACCAGTTCTACAGCACTCGCCCCGAGCTCACCGCGCCCTTCGTGAAGCACGGCGTGCTCGGCGTCGAGATGGAGGCAGCGGGCCTGTACACCCTCGCCGCGTACTACGAGCGCCGGGCGCTGGCCATCTGCACCGTGTCGGATCACATCGTCACGGGCGAGGAGACCACCGCGCAGGAGCGTGAGCAGACGTTCGGCGACATGATCCGCATCGCGCTGCGCGCCGCGACCTCGGTGTGAGCCGTCAGCCGACTGCCCACTCGCGGCGCGAAGGACATCTCTCGCAGCGAAGGACCGATGCCGGCATCGGCTCCTTCTCGACGCGAGATCTCCTTCGCAGGATGCGGTGGCGTGGAGGTGGGATGATCGACAGACCATGCCTGCGATCCTCGACCCGACCACGCTGACCGACGGATCTGATGCGGATGCCGTGTACACGGCGTTCGTCGAGTGGGCCGAGTCGACCGGTATCAGCCTGTACCCCGCTCAGGACGAGGCGGTCATCGAGATCGTCTCGGGCAACAACCTGATCCTCTCGACGCCCACCGGCACCGGCAAATCGCTCGCCGCTGTCGGCGCGCACTTCGCCGCACTCGTCGAGGGGCGCCGCTCGTACTACACGGCCCCGATCAAGGCCCTGGTGAGCGAGAAGTTCTTCGCGCTCGTCGACGTGTTCGGAGCGTCGAACGTCGGCATGATCACCGGCGACTCGTCGGTCAACCCCGATGCGCCGATCATCTGCTGCACGGCCGAGATCCTCGCCAACCTCGCACTGCGCCAGGGCACGGACGCCGCCGTGCACCAGGTCGTGATGGACGAGTTCCATTTCTACGCCGACCCCGACCGCGGGTGGGCATGGCAGGTCCCGCTGCTCGAACTTCCTCAGGCGCAGTTCATCCTCATGTCGGCGACCCTCGGCGACGTGTCACAGCTGTCGAGCGACCTGACCCGCAGGACCGGCCGCGACACGGCATCCGTCACGGGCGTCGAGCGCCCGGTGCCGCTGCACTACTTCTACGAGACGACGCCGATCCACGAGACGATCGACGACCTTCTCGCCACCGGCCAGTCGCCGGTCTACGTCGTGCACTTCTCGCAGGCGGCGGCGATGGAGCGAGCACAGGCCCTGTCGAGCACCAAGGTCGCCACGCGTGAGCAGCGTGACGAGATCGCGGCGCTGATCGGCGGGTTCCGCTTCACCACCGCCTTCGGCAAGACCCTCTCGCGGTTCCTGCGCGCGGGCATCGGCGTCCACCACGCCGGGATGCTGCCGAAGTACCGCCGCCTCGTCGAACAGCTCGCGCAGCGCGGCCTGCTGCGCGTGATCTGCGGCACGGACACTCTCGGTGTCGGCATCAACGTGCCGATCCGCACGGTGCTGCTGACGGCCCTGACGAAGTTCGACGGCACGCGGATGCGGCAGCTCAGCGCGCGCGAGTTCCACCAGATCGCCGGGCGAGCCGGACGCGCCGGCTTCGACACCGCCGGAACGGTCGTCGCTCAGGCGCCGGAGCACGAGAGCGAGAACGTGGCCGCGATCAAGAAGGCCGGCGACGATCCGAAGAAGAAGCGCAAGATCGTCCGCAAGAAGGCGCCGGACGGCTTCGTGTCGTGGGGCGAGCCGTCGTTCCGCAAGCTGATCGACGCCGAACCCGAGACCCTGACCTCGCACATGCAGATCACGAGCGCCATGATGCTGAACGTGATCGGCCGCGGCGGCGACGTCTTCGGGAATATGCGCGCGCTGGTATACGACAACCACGAGCCGCGGAAGAGACAGCGAGAGCTCGCGCTGCGCGCCATCGGCATCTACCGGACGCTGCTCGAATCGGGCGTCGTCGAGCAGACCGATGACGGCGAGATCCGTCTCACGGTCGACCTGCAGCCGAACTTCGCCCTGAACCAGCCGCTGTCGCCGTTCGCCCTCGCGGCGTTCGAACTGCTCGACCCGGATCCCTCGGCCGGCACGGGCACGGGATCGTACGCGCTCGACATGATCTCGATCGTGGAGTCGACGCTCGACGACCCGCGGGCGATCCTCGGACAGCAGGAGTTCCAGGCGCGTGGTGAGGCGGTCGCCGTCATGAAGCGCGAGGGCATCGAGTACGACGAGCGCATGGAGCTGCTCGAAGAGGTCACGTACCCAAAGCCCCTCGACGAGCTGCTGAGCGCCGCGTTCGAGACGTTCAGTGCGGCCCAGCCGTGGATCCGCGACTTCGAACTGCATCCGAAGTCCGTCGTGCGCGACATGTACGAGCGGGCCATGTCGTTCGGGGAATATGTCGCCTTCTACAAGATCGCGCGCTCCGAAGGAGTCGTGCTCCGCTATCTGTCGGACGCGTATCGAGCGGCCTCGCAGACGATCCCCGAGGAGCTCAAGGACGAAGACCTGCGCGACCTCATCGAATGGCTCGGCGAACTCGTGCGCCAGGTCGACTCGAGCCTGCTCGACGAGTGGGAGGAACTCGTGAACGGGGTGCTGCAGGATCCCGACGAGGAGCCGATCGTCCCGCCGGCGCCCAAGCGCCTGACCTCGAACGTCCGGGCGTTCCGCACCCTCGTGCGCAACGAGCTGTTCCGCCGGGTGCAGCTCGCGGCGCGCGAGGACGTCGCGTCCCTCGCCGAGCTCGACCCCTCCTTCGGCGCGGATGCCTGGTCGGACGCGCTCGACGGCTACTTCGCCGATCACGACGAGATCCTCACCGGGGCGAACGCCCGCAGCTCTCAGCTGCTGCTCCTCACCGAGGGGACGACAGAGTGGACCGTCCGCCAGATCCTCGACGATCCGGCCGGCGATCACGACTGGGGCATCTCGGCCACGGTCGACCTCGCCGCCTCCGACGAGGAGGGCGCGGCGGTCGTCACCGTGACGGGCGTCGACCGGCTCTGACGCGCTGCTCCCCGTCGCGCTCGGCTCGTGCAGCCGACCTCACCGCTGGGTCCTCGGGTCGGTCGTCGGGTTGTCGTACATGACCGGGCAGCCGTTCGCGGCGGCCGCCGGCCGCAGTTCGAAGTGCCAGCGCTCGTTCGCGTAGATCTGGCAGAGCCCGAATTCGGCGCCGCGCTGCGCGAGCCAGTCCTGCGCCGTCAGCGGCCCGAGGTCGACGGCATCGCCGGAGACGTGCTCGGAGTTCTCCGGAGTCGCGACCCAGCGCGCGGCCTCCTCGGCGGAGCCGTACTGCTCCACCGCCTCCTGCTGCAGAACCTGCTGGTACGACACCGATCGCCACCCGCTGTTGACGTGCATCGGCACGCCGTCCTCCGCGGCGGCGTCCGCGGCCGCGCGCACGGCCGCCAGCAGATCGGAGTCAAGGTTCGAGACCGCGGGCACGTCGTCGTACACCGACACGGCGCCTTCCGCGCGGATGATCCCGTCGCCCCCGCCGAGCGCTTCGCGCGTCACGGGCGGCGAGGCCGCCGCATCCGCCTGCTGCCCGAGCAGCACGAGGGATCCGACGATGAGCCCCATGAGCATCAGGACGGCGACGGCCGCGACGACGCCGGGACGAGTGAAGGCAGTGCGTGAGTTCATGTCCTCAGTCAAGGAGGGCGGCTGTTGCGACGGCGTATGCGCTTTTGCATATGCTCCCGATATGTGCGGATGCGTAAGCTCTGAGCACATGGGAGTCCTGCCGTGCGCGTGCTGATCGTCGAGGACGAGCCGTATCTCGCCGAGGCCGTGCGAGACGGACTGCGGCTCGAGGCGATCGCGGCCGACATCGCGGGCGACGGCGACACGGCTCTCGAGCTGCTCAGCATCAACTCCTACGATCTGGCAGTGCTCGACCGCGACATCCCCGGCCCCTCCGGCGATGACGTGGCGCGATCGATCGTGGCGTCGGGCAGCGGCATCCCGATCCTCATGCTCACGGCCGCCGATCGGCTCGACGACAAGGCGAGCGGGTTCGAGATCGGGGCCGACGACTACCTCACCAAGCCGTTCGAGCTGCGAGAGCTGGTGCTGCGCCTGCGAGCGCTCGACCGCCGACGACAGCGCGCCCGCCCGCCGGTGCTCGAGGTGGCGGGTCTGCGGCTCGATCCGTTCCGCCGCGAGGTCTACCGGGACGGCCGGTACGTCGCACTCACCCGCAAGCAGTTCGCGGTGCTCGAGGTTCTGGTCGATGCGGACGGCGGTGTCGTGAGCGCCGAGCAGCTGCTCGAGCGCGCGTGGGACGAGAACGCGGACCCCTTCACGAACGCCGTGCGCATCACGGTCTCGTCGCTGCGCAAGCGGCTCGGCGAGCCGTGGCTGATCCTCACGGTGCCCGGTGTCGGGTACCGGATCGGAGCGGATGCGGATGCCGATGGCGGAGCGGATGCCGACGCCGAAGCGGATGCCGATGGCTGACCCGATTCGCACACCCCGGCGACGCGGCATGAGCGCCCGATGGAAGCTCACGCTGAGCTACGCCGCCGTGGTCGTCGTGACCGGCGTCGGGCTGCTCGTCGCGGTCGCCCTCTATCTGCTGCGCTACGTGCCCGATGTGCAGATCCACACCGATAGCGGCCTGTTCGTGCCGAATCGGTCGGACCTCATCCGGGCGTTCATCCCGGCCGCGGTCGTGGCGATGATCGTGCTGCTCGCGCTCGGACTGGCCGGTGGATGGATCATCGCCGGACGGATGCTGGCCCCGCTCGACCGCATCGGCCGCGCCGCGCAGCTCGCGGCTCGGGGATCGCTGTCGCACCGCGTGGCCCTCACGGGTCCGCGCGATGAGTTCCGCGACCTGGCCGACGTGTTCGACTCGATGCTCGAACAGCTCGAGGCGCACATCGCCGAGCAGCAGCGGTTCGCCGCCAACGCCTCGCACGAGCTGCGCACCCCTCTCGCGATCTCGCAGGCCATGCTCGACGTCGCCCGCACCGACCCCGATCGCGACGTCGACGCGCTGATCGGCCGGCTGCACGAGGTCAACGCGCGGGCGATCGAGCTGACCGAGGCGCTGCTCATGCTCAGTCGTGCCGACCGCCGGGCCTTCACGAAGTCGCCGGTCGATCTCTCGCTGCTGGCAGAGGAGTCCGCCGAGACGCTGCTGCCCCTGGCCGAGCGTCGGGGCGTCACGATCGACGTCGGCGGAAGCGCGGCCGTGGTGCTCGGGTCGTCGGCGCTTCTGCAGCAGCTGATCACGAACCTCGTGCACAACGCGATCGTGCACAACAGCCCCGAGGGCGGCTCCGTGGTCGTGCGCAGCCACGTGCGGCCCGAGGCCATCGCACTCGTCGTCGAGAACACCGGGAGCGTGCTGCCGCCCGACCGGGTCGCCGTGCTCGCAGAGCCCTTCCAGCGCGGCGCCGAGCGCACGCGCGGCGAGGACGATCACGTGGGGGTCGGCCTGGGCCTGGCGATCGTGGCCGCGATCGTCAGCGCGCACCGCGGCAGCAT
>NZ_DALZXX010000118.1:0-9043 GCF_031988965.1 Microbacterium sp. | reverse complement strand
CCGACGCGGCGTCGGCGAGGAACTCGGCGAGACCGTCCGGAGCCATGATCGGCGCGGCGTCCGTCGCGAGCTCTTCGCGGCTCGCGAGGTATGCGGCGCTGAGGAGTCGGGCGTCCGCCCCCCGGGCGACCGCAGCGCGCCGCACCGCGTCATACCCGTCGAGTGCCTCACCGTCGGCGGTGGAGAGAGTGGCGCGGATGCCGTCGACGAAGCCGTGCGGGTCGTCGAGCGCGGCAGCCGCGTGCGTGGCATACGCCAGGACGGGCCCGTCTCCGAGGGCGATCGTGCCGTCGAAGTCGAAGAGGAGGATGGAGTTCACGGAGTTCCTTCCGCATCCGCACTCTGATCTCGCGGACGCTCCGTCCAGCATGCTCAGTAATTGTGGACAGAAAGTCCCGATCGTGTGAACGCCGTGTGAACAATCCGTCCACACGAGTCTTGTAGCGTGAACGCCGTGTCCGCACTCGACGACCTCACGACCGCTGCGATCCGAGCGCAGGCCGACTCGACGGACGCCGCACGCGCCGCGGTCGACAGCCTGCCCTGGCTCGGTGCCTCGCTGGACGACGATCGCACGCACGGGCGCTTCGACGCGTGGGGTCGGTCGACCGTGATCGACGAGAACGTCGGCGCACCCGTCATCCCTCGGGCGCTCTTCGATGAACTGCACCGCCGGGCCGAGGTCGAGGCCTCGTGGCCGGTCGGGAACGCGGGTCTGCTGCACTGCTACGGGTATCTGCTGTCACTCGTCGAGACGCCGTACGGCCTCAAGCGCGAGCGATGGATCGGAGCCGCACTCGCCGCGGCGTGCGGCCTCTCGCCCGACGCGTTCCTCCCGTGGCACGAGGGTCCCACACTGCTCGACAGGGCGGGCGACGCCGCATCCGCGATCCTCGCCTCCGCCGCCTCATCGCACACATCGACGATCGAGGGTCGGCACACCCGTGTCGGGGTCACCCGCGAGCGCGGCCCCGCGGCTCTGGCCTACGCGGTCGCCGCGCCCTCCGCGACTGTTCCGCTGCTGATCACGATGTTCCCCGTCGGCGATGCAGGCGCCGTCCTGACCGAAGTCACGAGCACTCCTCGCCTGCGCTGGAACGCCGTCTGATCGATCCGTATATTGCATTTCTGTGACTATCGTCATACTTTCGCAATAGCGGTCTGATCGACCGATCCACCCCGACGCACTGTCGCGTCACCGCGAAGGAGACGACGTTGTCTGCCACTTCACCGACCACCTCCCCCGAAACCGTCTGGCCCGTACCCCGCGGGGTCACCGGCATCGTCCTGTTCAGCTGCTGGCTCGCGATCCTCGCCGACGGCTACGACATCGGCGTCATCGGCGCCGTGCTGCCCGCCCTCGCCGAGGACTCCGCCTGGGCGCTCAGCCCCGTCGAGCTCGGCGGACTCGCCTCGTGGGCACTCGTCGGCATGCTCATCGGCGCCCTCTTCATCGGAACACTGAGCGACCGGGTGGGCCGCAAGCGGATGCTGCTCGTGTCGATGTCGATCTTCACGACCATGCAGCTCGGTGCCGCCCTCGCGCCGACGCCCGAGCTGTTCGGACTCTTCCGCTTCCTCGGCGGGCTCGGCATGGGCGGCGTGATCCCGGTCGCCGCGGCTCTCACGATCGAGTTCTCCGCCCCGAGGAGGCGTGCACTGAGCTACGGCATCATGTACTCCGGCTACTCGCTCGGAATCGTCGTCTCGGCCCTGGTCGCGATGGGGCTGCTCCCCCATCTCGGCTGGCGCTGGGTCATCGCGGTCGGCGCATTCCCCATCCTGCTCCTGCCGATCATCGCGAAGGTGCTGCCGGAATCGCTCGAGTCGCTCGAGAACCGCGGTCTGCACGATCGCGCCGTGGCACAGGCGACGCGGCTCGGCATCGATCCCTACGTCCCCGCACCGCGACCCGAGGTCAAGCCCGGCGAGCGGATGCCGTGGCACAGCATCCTGCAGCAGCTGTTCTCGCGCCGATACCTGCGCTCGACCGTGTTCCTGTGGATCTCGCTGTTCGCCGGCCTGCTGCTGGTCTACGGCCTGAACTCGTGGCTGCCGTCGATCATGCGCGCCGCCGGCTACGACCTCGGCCCTGCACTGACGTTCCTCATGGTCTTTAGTCTCGCGTCGGCCGTGGGCGGTCTCGTCCTCGGTCACCTGGCGGATCGCTTCGGATCGAAGCCCGTACTCATCATCTTCTACACGCTCGGCGGCGTCGCGTGCCTGCTGATGATGTTCCCGAACTCGATGTTCCTGAACCTCGTGTTCGTCGCGATCTCGGGCGTCGGGTCGATCTCGACCTCGCTCGTGCTGACGGCCTACATCACCGACTACTACCCGGCATCCGTACGCGCCACCGCCGCCGGATGGGCGCTGAGCTTCGCTCGCATCGGCGCCATCATGGGGCCGATGGTCGGCGGATGGCTGGCCGCGATGGCGGTCGGGGTGGAGTGGAACTTCGTCGCCTTCGCGATGGTGGCACTGCTCGCGGCCGTCGCGGTGTCACTCGTACCCAAGAAGCCCGACGCTCTCGGCTGAGCGGCATCCGGCCGCGCACTCCCCTCCTGCGACACCTCCGCTCTCGCAGGAGGGGGTGCACCTCAGCCTCGCGAGTCGAGCGCATCCAGCAGATCGACCGCGGTACCGGCGAACTCGGGCCCATGCCCGGGAAAGATCCTGGCCTCGGGCAGACCCCTCAGCTTCTCGAGGCTGACCCTCGTTCGCGGAGCATCATCACTGAACGGCGCGAGTCGTGCACCGCCAGCCCCGGTGAGCACGTGCCGCGTGGTGACCGCATCACCGAGGAAGAGCGCGTCGACCGCGGGAACCCTGATCGCAGCCGATCCGTTCGTGTGACCCGGGATCGCGATGATCTCGGGCGCACCCGGCAGATCGAGCACGTCGCCGTCGGACATCGGCACGACGCTCGACGGACGCCGGGTGCGCAGCGCTCCTCGGCGCAGCCCCGTCCAGAGGAATCTCAGTGTCGGGCCGATCCGCCACGCATCGGCCTTCACACCGCGCGGCGGAACCACCCCCGTCGCCAGCTCGGCGTCGGCCGCCAGAATGTGCACGGGGACGCCGTGCCCGGCACGCAGAGCCTCGGCGATGCCGATGTGATCGGTGTCTCCGTGCGTGAGCACGACACCGCGGATGTCGTCGAGCGAACGCCCGACCCCGGCGAGCGCCGCGGTGAGGATGCCGAGATCTCCCGAGAGGCCGGCATCGATGAGCGTGACGCCGTCGTCGGTGACGATCGCGTGGATGGCGATGATGTCGTCGCCGATGCGGAGGAGCTGAGCTGTCATGTTGGCTACACTACATAGCCTTGATGGCTACAGTCAATAGCTTTATGCTGGGAGCATGCCTGCACCGCAGAGAGTCAGCACTTCCGCGCTCGTCGCCGCCGTCCGCACGATCGCCGAAAGAGACGGAGTGGATGCCGTCACCATGAGCGCCGTCGCGTCAGCCGTCGGGGTGCGCGCGCCCAGCCTCTACAAGCGCGCGGCGAACCGACACGACCTCCTGCGGCTCGCGGCGGACGATGCCGCGATGGAACTCGGCGTCGCCATCGCGGAGGTCGTCGAGAGATCGACCGACGCTCGCGAGATCCTCGCCGGCGTCGCCCGCTCCCTGCGCGCCTTCGCGACCCGATCACCCCGCGTGACCACGCTGCTCTTCAACTCGCCCAGCCCCGAGGCGACGCCTTCGCAAGAGACGCTCGCCCCGCTGATGACGACCCTGCTCGGCGCGGTGAGCGCGCTGACGACGGCCGATCCTCTCCCCGTCGCTCGCACCCTCACGGCCTGGGCCTACGGCTTCTGCATGATGGAGCAGAACGGCGGATTCCGTCAGGGCGGCGACGTCGACGAGGCGTTCGAGCGTGGTCTCGAGATCGTCCTGCGCGGCATCGAGGTCTGATCCGCTCCTCCGCACTCAGCGGGGCGCGTGCGCCTCGAGGAACTCGTACACGTCGGTCGTGTCGACACCCGGGAAGGATCCGGTGGGCAGGGTCGCCAGCAGGGTTCGCGGGGTCCTCACGTTGGGCCAGGAGTTCTCGCGCCAGCGCCCTTCGAGGTCGGCGGGCGCACGACGACAGCAGACCTCGACCGAGTGCTTCGACACTCCGCGGTGCGGGGTGTCCCGCCCGACGAGCCACTTGGTGTCGTCGAAGCGCACACCCACACTCACCGAGTGCAGCCCCTCGCTCGACGCCTCGACCCGCGCGGTGCACCAGTAGGTGCCGTTGCCCGTGTCGGTGTACTGGTAGTACGGATTGAAGCGGTCATCCTCGTCGAACACGACGCGACTGGTCCACCGACGACAGCACATCTGCCCTTCGATGGCACCGAGACGATCGGTCGGGAAGTTCACGTCGTCGTTCTCGTATGCCTTCGTGATCGTGCCGGACTCGTGCACCTTGAGGAAGTGCACGGGGATGTCGAGATGACGGGTGGCGAGGTTCGTGAAGCGGTGCGCCGCCGTCTCGTACGAGACCGAGTAGGCATCGCGCAGATCCTCGATCGAGATCGCCCTGCGCGTCTTCGCATCCTTCAGCGCCGGCACCACGTGGGACTCCGGGACCAGCAGCGCCCCCGTGAGGTAGTTCGTCTCGACCCGCTGCCGCAGGAATTCCGCGTAGCTGCGGGGCTCGGAGTGCCCGAGGATGCGGCTCGACAGCGCCTGCAGCACGGCCGTCCTCGCGTCGCCCTTGGCCGGCACGCTGCTCGACAGGTACAGGCGCCCGTGGGCGAGGTCGGCGACACTGCGCGTGGTCTGTGGAAGGTCGGGGGCATAGTGCAGGGTGAACCCGAGATAGGCGGCGATCTCGGACGCCGTCCGCTGGGTGAGCGGACCACCCGGGTGCCCGACCGCCGCGAGGATCTCGGCGGCCTTCGCCTCGAGGTCGGCGAAGTGGTTGTCCTGCCGGCGCATGAGGTGACGAAGCTCGACGTTCGCACGTCGGGCCTCCTCCGGAGTGGCCGCCCGCTCGTCCTTGAGTCGATCGATCTCGCCGTGCAGGGCGAGCAGCGCCTTGAGAGCATCCGTCGGCATGCTCTTGGCGATGCGGAAGGGCTCGATCCCGAGCGCCTGGAACGTCTGCCCCTTCATGGCCCGTTCGAGGGCGATCTCGATCGCACTGCGCTCGTCGAGCGGCTCGCCCTCGAGCAGCGCATCGATCGTCACACCGAGCGCCCGTGCGATCGCCTGCAGCTGCGTGAGCTTCGGTTCGCGCTTGCCGGTCTCGATCATCGACATCTGACTCGGAGCCCGATCGACGGCCGCGGCGAGGTCGTCGAGGGTCATCCCGCGCGCCGTGCGCAGCTGACGGATGCGGCGTCCGATCGTGAGGGCGTCGGCGTCTTCTTCGACCGCTGAGGTGCTCATGCGGCCGATTCTGTCACAGAAACAGAATTTCCGCCGATCTTCACGCACGGAACGGTCGGTCGAGTGCCAGTTCTTCACCCACAGTGGAACCACGCCACCCGGCTTCACGGTCCGGGCATCCAACGGAGGAGACACCATGACGAACACCGCTCAGAACCCCACACCCCGCCCCGCCGGTCTGCGCGCCGGCGACCAGGTTCAGACGGCCGCCGAGCTCCGGGAGATCTGGGAGACGGATCCTCGCTGGGACGGCGTCGAGCGCACGTACTCGGCCGAAGACGTCATCCGCATCCGCGGGTCGGTCCGTGAGGACTCCACCCTCGCCCACCGCGGAGCCGAGAACCTCTGGAACCTGCTGCACACCGAGGACTACGTGCGGGCTCTCGGCGCCTACACCGGCGGCCAGGCCGTGCAGCAGGTGCGTGCGGGCCTCAAGGCGATCTACCTCTCGGGATGGCAGGTCGCGGCCGACGGCAACCTCGCGGGCCAGACCTACCCCGACCAGTCGCTCTACCCCGCGAACTCCGTGCCGGCCGTCGTGCGCCGCATCAACAACGCCCTGATCCGTCAGGACCAGCTCGAGCACGCCGAGGGCGAGGTCACCCAGGATTGGCTCGCGCCCATCGTGGCCGACGCCGAGGCAGGCTTCGGCGGGCCGCTGAACGCCTACGAGCTCGCGCAGTCGCTGATCCAGGCGGGCGCCGCGGCGATCCACTGGGAGGACCAGCTCGCGAGCGAGAAGAAGTGCGGCCACCTGGGCGGCAAGGTGCTCGTGCCCACGCAGCAGCACATCCGCACGCTCAACGCGGCACGCCTCGCGGCCGATGTGGCAGGTGTGCCGACGGTCATCATCGCCCGGACGGATGCTCTCGCCGCCGACCTGCTCACCAGCGACGTCGACGAGCGCGATCAGCAGTTCACCACCGGCGAGCGCACGACCGAGGGCTTCTACCGCATCCGCCCCGGCATCGAATCGGTCATCAGCCGAGGCCTCGCCTTCGCGCCGTACGCCGACCTGCTGTGGGTCGAGACGGGCGAACCCGACATCGAGCTGGCCCGCGAGTTCGCCGCGGCGATCCACGCGCAGTTCCCGGGCAAGCTGCTCGCCTACAACTGCTCCCCGAGCTTCAACTGGAAGCGCCACCTGTCGGACGCCGAAATCGCGACGTTCCAGCAGGAGCTGGCTGACCTGGGCTACAAGTTCCAGTTCATCACGCTCGCCGGCTTCCACGCCCTGAACCACTCGATGTTCGACCTCGCCCGCGGGTACGCCGAGCGCGCCATGAGCGCGTACGTCGAGCTGCAGGAGGCCGAGTTCGCCGCCGAGGCGAACGGCTACACCGCAACCAAGCACCAGCGCGAGGCGGGCACCGGCTACTTCGACGTCATCTCCACCGCGCTCAACCCCGACAGCGCGACCCTCGCCCTCGCCGGCTCCACCGAAGCCGCGCAGTTCCACTGAACCTCTTGTGAAGGACACACGATCATGACCACTCCCACCGCTCCCCCGACCACCGCCCCGATCCAGACGACGCAGCAGGGCCCCGCCATCACCGTCACCGGCCCGCTGCGCGACCGGTACGACGAGATCCTCACCCCCGAGGCGATCGCGTTCCTCACCGAGCTGCACCACCGCTTCGCCTCCCGGCGGCACGACCGCCTCGCCGATCGCATGCGCCGGCGGTTCGAGATCGGCAACGGTCACGACCCGCGCTTCCGCGACGACACCGCACACATCCGACAGGATGCCGAGTGGCGCGTGGCGGGTGCCGGCCCTGGCCTCGAGGATCGCCGTGTCGAGATCACCGGACCGACGGATCCCAAGATGACGATCAACGCGCTGAACTCGGGCGCTCGCGTCTGGCTCGCCGATCAGGAGGACGCGACGAGCCCCACCTGGAAGAACGTCATCGAGGGGCAGCTGTCGCTCCGCGACGCGATCCGCGGCGAGCTGTCGTTCACCGGGCCCTCGACCGAGTCGGGTCCGGGCAAGGAGTACCGCGTCACCGCCGAGCGCACACCCACGATCGTGATGCGCCCACGCGGCTGGCACCTGCCCGAGAAGCACCTGCAGTTCACCGACCGCGCAGGGCGCCGCACCGCGGCATCCGGTTCGCTCGTCGACTTCGGGCTCTACTTCCTGCACAACGCGACCGAGCTCATCGCGAACGGTCGCGGGCCCTACTTCTACATCGCCAAGCTGGAGTCGAGCGAAGAGGCGAAGCTGTGGGACGACGTGTTCACCTTCAGCGAGGAGTACATCGGCATCCCCCACGGCACGATCCGCGCGACCGTGCTCATCGAGACGCTGCCTGCGGCGTTCGAGATGGATGAGATCCTCTACGAGCTGCGCGATCACTGCGCCGGCCTCAATGCGGGTCGCTGGGACTACATCTTCTCGATCATCAAGAACTACCGCGGCCGCGGCGCGCGCTTCGTGCTCCCCGACCGCAGCGAGGTCACGATGACGGTGCCGTTCATGCGGGCGTACACCGAGCTGCTCGTGCAGACCTGCCACAAGCGGGGCGCGTACGCGATCGGCGGCATGAGCGCCTTCATCCCGAACCGTCGAGACCCCGAGGTCACGGCGCGGGCATTCGAGAAGGTGTCGGCCGACAAGAAGCGCGAGGCCGGCGACGGCTTCGACGGCACCTGGGTGGCGCACCCCGACCTGATCCCCACGGCTCAGGCCGAGTTCGACGCCGTGCTGGGCGACCGCCCGAACCAGGTGGACCGTCAGCGGCCCGAGGTCACGGTGACCGCGGCGCAGCTGCTCGACGTGCACATCGGACGACCGATCACCGCACGAGGCGTGCGCGACAACGTGTCGGTGGCGATCCGCTACCTCGAGGCGTGGCTGCGGGGCCTCGGTGCCGTCGCGATCGACAACCTGATGGAAGACGCCGCCACCGCCGAGATCAGCCGCTCGCAGGTGTGGCAGTGGATCCACCAGGACCGCACCACGGAAGACGGGACGCCGATCACGCCCGACTACGTCGAAGGGCTCATCGGCGAGGTGCTCGGCGAGGTCGAGCGCCGTGACGGCGACCGCTTCGACGACGCGGCATCGGTCTTCCGCGACGTCGCCCTGCGCGAGGAGTTCCCGGCGTTCCTGACGCTCGGCGCCTACAGTCGATTCCTCGTCGACGAGGCCTGACGACCCCACGGGAGAGCCCCTCGGCAGCCGCGATCCGGTTCCGAGGGGCTCTTCTGTGCGTGCCGTGCCCCGCACGGCCCTGCGCCGTCGCGCCGGGCGTAGCCTGGGCGTATGAGCGACGTCTGGACCGACATCTCCTCCGAGTTCCTGCACCTGTACCCGCGCGGTCGGCGACTCCTCGTCGTCGCAGGAGCGGATGCCGAGCGTTCCCGCGTGGCCGCCGACGACCTCGCCGCGGCGCTGACCTCCGCCGGTCAGACGGTCGAGCGCGCGCACACCTCCGACGGCGCTGAACAGCCGCTGCGTGACGACATCATCGTGCCGTTCCGACAGCGCGAGGACACGGGGTCGGTCCTGATCGTGTCGGGACCGGCCGCGCTCCTGGGCGAGTCCACCAGGGGGATCTGGAATTACATCCTCTGGCAGCTCGCGGATGACGAGCAGCCGCACTCGATCGCCTCCGCGATCGTCGACGTCTCCGACCCCGCGAACCCCACC
>NZ_DALZXX010000117.1:8818-9073 GCF_031988965.1 Microbacterium sp. | reverse complement strand
CCTAACAGATCGATGCTAGAACGCGGACTCGCCTCGGAGTGTCGTCAGGCGGACGACTTGTGTCGAAGAATCGACACGATGCCCTCATCCCGGGAGCGTCATCGCCAGTAGAGCTGGTGTGCGGAGTCGGCCTGCACGCGTGCGACGTGCTGTCGAGGGGTGAGGCCGAAGCGCTCTTTGAACGCCGCGGAGAACGCGCTCGTCGTGGCGTACCCGCAGCGATGCGCGGCGGCGCCGATGGGTGTGCCGTCGACG
>NZ_DALZXX010000117.1:3166-8646 GCF_031988965.1 Microbacterium sp. | reverse complement strand
CCGTGCGCTCGTGCAGGCCGTGGGCGAGGAACAGCTCATTCGCGCTGCGGTGGTCGCCGGGATCGGCGAGCACGGCCTGCACCAGCGGGCGCACGCGCTCGTCGGCCGGCAGCGGCACCTCGCCCCACCCGTCCGCGGCCTCGGCCGACGGGTGCTGCAGCATCTCGATGAGCACCGACTGGATGCGCACGCGGAGGTCGGTCGGCATGTCGTTGATGCCGAGGTGCAGCAGCATCTCCTGCACGGCCCGGGGGACCAGCACCTGGGTGACGTCCTCGATCGGGGTGATCAGAGACGAGTCTCCGATGTAGGTGTAGCAGCCGGTCGAATCGCGTTCGTGGCGTGCGGTGTGCGGGGTGTGCGCGGGGATCCACACCCCCTGCCCGGGGGCGAGGCGCCACATCGACTCCTGCAGCTGCACCCAGACCGTGCCGCGGTAGCACCAGGCGAGCATCGCGTCGGGGTGCGAGTGCGGCGGGGCGAGTGGCCGGGTGTCGGTGTCCTCGCCGGTCACGACGCCGGTGCCCATCAGATACGGCGGTCGGATCGTCGAGGGCTGCTCCGGGCTCGCGCCCCATTCCTCGGGTCGATAGGAGTTCACGTCGTGCTCTGCGGCGCCGTGCCGGTCGACCCGCGGTCGACCACATGCGAGCGCGGTGCGGACGCATCCTGATCCGTGATGCCGAGGATTCCGCACGCGGCGCGACGCCCGTAGTCGACCGCCTCGATCCGCACCGTGGTGAGTGCGGGGGCGGTGTGCTGCCCCCATCCGGCGTCGTCGAAGCCGACGACCGACAGATCGTGCGGAACGCGGAGACCGAGTCGGCGTGCTGCGTGCAGGACCCGCGCCGCAGAATCGTCGTCGAAGCCCGCGACGGCGGTGACGCCTCCGGAGATCGCTGCCGCCAGGCTGTCTGCGCCGGCCTCTGTCTCGTCGGGCAGCGCGACGATCGCGGGCGGGTCGATGCCGAGCGTCCGCGCGGATTCTCGGAGATGGCGTTCCCGGAGCCCCACCATCGCCGAGATTCTCCCCGGGTCTGCGGGTCGAGCGAAGGCGATGCGCGAGTGACCGAGGCTCGCCAGGTGGCTCACCTGGGTGAGCGTGTGCGAGGCGAGGCCGTCGATCCATCCGCCGTCGAGGCCGTCGCTCTCGGCGCCGGCGTAGATCGCGCCGAGATCGATCACGGCTCGAGGGGAGATCGCATCGATCGTGCGTGTGAGGGCGGGGCCGGTCGCTCGGAGCACTGCGACGGAGTGGTCGCGGCTCGAGAGTTCTGCTTCGAGGCCATCGAGAAAGGAGTCGAGGGCGGTGCCGCGGGGCAGTCCGCCGACTGCGACCACCACCGTGCGGGTGGCCCCCTCACGGAACGCGCGGGCGAGCGTCGTCGGATAGCCGAGTTCCTGCGCCGCGCTGCGGACGCGCTCGCGGGTGTCGGTGGGGATCGTCTGACCTGCCGTGTCGTTCAGGACGAAGCTCACCGTGGTCGCCGAGACCCCGCTCACCCGGGCGATGTCCCGGATCGTCGGCCCCTTGCGCGAACTCCCCACCATGTGGCTAGCTTAGAGTCACTAATGTTGTTTAGTGACGGGCGCGACGCGTCACACGGCTGGATGAAAGAGACCGACATGAAATCAGTGGTGATCACAGCCCCGGGAGTCACCGAGGTGCTCGAGGTCGAGCAGCCGACGGCGGGACCCCGCGACGTTCTGGTGAAGGTGAAGGCGTGCGGCATCTGCGGCTCGGATCACATGTACACGACGTACGGCGGCATCCCTCCGCGGCAGGGCGCCACTCCGCTGGGGCACGAGCCCGCGGGCGAGGTCGTCGAGGTCGGGTCCGAGGTGACCGGCGCGCAGGTCGGCGATCACGTCGTGATCAACGTCATGGCGACGGTCGACGGGCTGCTGGGCAGCGGTGGCGCGCAGGGCGGATTCAGCGACGTCATCGTGCTGAAGGACGCGCAGGCGGGTGTGCAGTTCCGGGTCATCCCCGACGAGATCCCGTGGGCGGTGGCCGCGCTGAACGAGCCGATGGCGGTCGCGAGGCACGCGACCAACCGCACCGGATCGAAGCCCGGAGACAAGATCGTGGTCTTCGGCGCGGGGCCGATCGGACTCGGCGCGGTGCTCGGATTCAAGGCGCGCGGAGCGGGTCACGTCGTCGTGGTCGACATCGTCCCCAATCGCCTCGAGAAGGCGCTGCTGATCGGCGCAGACGCGGTGATCAATTCGGCTGAGGAGGATGTCTTCGCCCGCCTCGTCGAGCTGCACGGGGCAGCTCCGCAGGTCATCGGCGTGCGAGGGGAGCGTCCGGACTCGGACGTGTATCTGGATGCCGCCGGTGCACCGGCGGTGATCGCCACCGCGACGTCGGCGGCCAAGCAGGGTGCGACCCTCGGAATCGTCGCCGTGCATAAGAGGCCGGTCGAGATCGACTTCGGCGCGCTGCTCACGACCGAGCTGACCGTCGTACTCTCGATGGGGTACCCGACCGAGATCTTCGAGGTCACCGACGACATCATCGCGAACTGGCGCAAGTACGAACTCATCATCAGCGACCGCATCCCGTTCGATCGAGTGCAGGAGGCTCTCGCCCTGGCGGCGACCCCTGGTGCGGCCGAGAAGGTCGTCGTCACGTTCGCGTGACGACAGAGGGAGGGAATCGGATGCCTGATATCGAACTGCCGGCCTCGACCGCGCTCATCGTCGTCGACCTGCAGGTGGGCACTCTGGCGAACGCGAACGCCGTCTCTGCCCAAGATCTGGTGGCGCGCGTCGGCACACTCGCCGAGGCGTTCCGCAGGTCAGACCGGCCGATCGCCTTCGTCGTCTCGACGGGCGCGGCTGCCGGTGTCACCGAGTAGGGTCCCGGTGGCCGGGTCTGGCCCGAGGGGTTCGCGGATCTCGCTCCCGGAATCGAGAATCGCGGCGACGAACCCGTGCATCCGCGCGCCGGATGGAGCGCGTTCGCGGGCACGCCCCTCATCCAGGACCTGATGGCGCGGCAGATCACCGACGTCGTGATCGTGGGCCTCGCGACGACCTTCGGAGTCGAGTCGACCGCTCGTGCCGCCGCCGATCTGGGCTTCTCGGTCGTCGTCGTCTCCGATGCGGTGTCCGACCCGGATCCCGCCGGTCACGAGCGTTCGCTGACCCGGGTCATCCCGGCGCTCGGGAGAGTGCGGACGACGACGGAGGTCGTCGCCGCTCTCTGAGCACGGAGAGATGGACTCTCCCCATCCCCCCACGCCTGAGTAATCGGTTTCCGGTACGCTGGCGGTCATGCCTCGACGCTCTGCCCCGCGGTCTCGCCGCACCAACATCAGCGATGTCGCCACGGCGGCCGGCGTCTCGCGAGCCACGGTGTCTCGCGTCGTGAACGGTCTCGGCACGGTTGACCCCGAGCTCGTCGCCCGCGTGCGCGCGGTGATGGAAGAACTCGAGTACACACCCAGCGGCACGGCGCGCTCGCTGTCCCTCGGAGTCACCCACACCGTCGCCATGATCGTGCCCGACCTCGGCAACCCGATGTTCCAGAAGCTGTTGCAGGGGCTCACGAACGCTGCGGCGCGCGACGGTTACCGCATCATCGTGGCGGACTCCCAGGAGAGTCTGGAGGAGGAGGCACCGCTCGCGCGTGAGCTTCGCCGACGCTCGGACGCGATCGTGCTCGCGGCCCCACGGCTCGACGGACCCGAGCTCGTCGAACTCCTGCGTCAGGTTCCGCCGGCGCTCGTCATCAATCGCAGCAGCCAGGACGGCCTCGTGCCGGCGGTGACGATCGACTACGCGGCGGGCATCAGCGCCCTGGCCGACCATCTGCGCGAGCTCGGCCACACGCGCATCGGCTACCTGCAGGGACCCGAGCACAGCGCATCGAGCGTCTACCGGCAGGAGCGTCTCGTCGAGTACGTCGCGGACAGGTCCGAGATGGAGCTGGTGCTGTTCGAATGCGGGTCGTCGATGAGTGACGGATACGACTCGTGGCCGACGGTTCGCGACAGCGGCGTCACTGCGGTGCTCGCGTTCAATGATGTCGTCGCGCTCGGTCTGCTCGGGCGCCTCAGCGAAGAGGGCGTCGCGGTGCCCGAGGGCATCTCGGTCGTGGGCTTCGACGACATCCAGTTCAGCCGGTTCTCGGCCCCGCCGCTCACGACGGTCGCCGTCGATCACGTCGAGATGGGCGAGACCGCCTGGCGTCAGCTGCAGGCCGAGATGGGCGGTGCGGCAGCGCCCCATGCCGAGACGCACTTCACCCCGCGACTGCAGGCGCGCCGCAGCTCGGGCCCTGCGCCGATCACCCCCGGGCGCTAGTCAGTCGCGCACGGCGCTCATGACTCCCACCCGTGCGACAGCTCGACGCCGAGCGAGGCGGCCCGTTCTGCGCTCAGACGACCGTCGATCACCGCGACGGAGATCTCGAGGTCGAGCGTGCCGTCGACGGGCACGTCGCGACGGTTCTCGGTCGCCGTGGCCGGGCCGAATCCTACGTAGCCCTCCGTGCGGATGAACCAGGGCGCATCGGGTGCCGCTGCGACCAGCGAGACGTCGTCGGTCAGCACCGCGAGCCACGGCGAGTGCGAGCCGTGGGCGGCATCCACGCCCGCCCCGGAGGCGCAGACGACGTCGGCCGTCTCGAAGGGCGCGCGCCAGAACACTCCGCCGTAGAACGCGCCGGGCCGCCCGTTCGTCTGGGGGCTGCCGAGAGTCACGCCCGGTTCGACCGCGCGCAGCCGAGAGGTCCAGCGCAGCATCCACCCGTCGGAGAGGGCGGACGCGGTGATGCGACGCGACTCGGTGAGCAGCCTCGCGTCCACCCGATCGAGCCACTCGAGCTCCTCCTCGACCGAGTCGAAGGTGCTCCGTCGCTCGAGGACCCGCTGGGTGCCGTGGTTGTCGAGCAGCGTGGACCCGAGGTCGCGCACGTACGTGCGGCCGCCCCAGAACGTGGTGCCGCTGACGTCCGGCAGCGCCACGCTCAGATCCCTGTGGTGCGGGTGGTCGTCCGGCGCCGACTGCGTGACGGGCGTGCCGGACAGCGACCAGGCCCGAAGGCTCGGCCGCGGAGACGACAGCGCGGGCATGGAGGTGCCGTCGTCGTACTCGGCGACCACTCGGCCTGCCACGGTGAGCGTGGTGACGTCGCGGGGGACTGCATCGTTCTTCGCCATGCCGATCAGCCCTCCTGGTCGTGCACGACGATATCGAACGGGCCGAACACGCCCTCGGCCTCGACTGCCCCCTCGGCCCTGTCCGCCCCGTGCGGTGCCGCCGCGAACAGGCCGATCTCGGCACCGATCCAATGGCCGACCACCGCCTGCCACCCGTCGACGATCGGTGCGCTCAGGCCCTCTGCGCGCACGGTGACGCGGGCGGCGGAATCGACGTCGATCTCGAGACGCAGCGCGCCGGCGGGCGCGGGCTCGTCGAAGAGGATCCGCTCATGCAGCTCTCCCTCTGCCCTGGTCGCGGCGACCAGG
>NZ_DALZXX010000117.1:0-3024 GCF_031988965.1 Microbacterium sp. | reverse complement strand
GAGGCTCGTCGTGGCCGTCGAAGCGATGCCGGCGAGCGGCTGGCCGAGCACGTGGGGGAGTGCGCGGAGATTGCCGATGTCGTCCGCGACGCCGCGCAGCACGAGCTCGCCCGCCGAGGTGCGCGCCCAGTCCTCCGCGGGATTGGCCTGCCATGCCCATTGCGGGCTCAGTCCTTCGGAGAAGTCGTCGGAGGCGCTGCGGGTGCGATCGCGCTGCACCGAGCCGGTCGGCGTCGCATGCTCGAGCACCGGCTGCGCGGGCCCACCCTGCACGGCCTCGCCCATGAGCGGCCAGCCGTCGGCGTCCCACGCCATGGGCTGCAGGTGCAGAACCCTGCCGAAGACGCCGCGATCCTGGAAGTGCAGGAACCAGTCCGTGCCGTCCGCGGCCTCGACCCAGGCGCCCTGATGCGGGCCGTTCACCGGGGTCGATCCCTGCTCGAGCACGATCCGCTCCTCATACGGGCCGAAGGGGTCCCGGGAGCGGAAGGCCGACTGCCACCCGGTCGCCACGCCGCCCGCAGGCGCGAAGATCCAGTACCAGCCGTCGCGCTTGTAGAACTTGGGTCCCTCGAGCGTGACGTAGCCGGGCAGCGTGTCGCCGTCGATCACCGTGCGTCCGGGGCCCGTAGCGTGGGTGAGGTCCGCTTCCACGGGGATCACGGTGAGGGCGTTCTTGCGGCCCGAGCGACTCGCTGCCCAGCCGTGCACGAGATAGGTGTTGCCGTCGTCATCCCACAGCGGGCAGGGATCGATGATGCCGAGCCCGGCGAGCAGGGTACGGGGTTCGCTCCACGGTCCGGCCGGGTCCTGAGCCGAGATCACCATGACCCCCTGGTCGACCCCGGGGTAGACGATGTGGAACGTGCCCTCATGCCACCGGATCGACGGGGCCCACACGCCGGAGCCGTGGCGCGGCAGGCTGTACCACTCGAACGGGGGGAGTGCGGGGAGCGCATGCGTGAGATGCGTCCAGTTCACGAGGTCGTCGGAGACCAGCACTGGCAGCCCTGGCGCACGATTGAAGCTCGAGCAGATCATGTAGTACCGATCCCCGACGCGGATCGCGTCAGGATCGGGGAAGTCGGCATCGATGATCGGGTTGCGGTAGCGCGGCGTTGCGTCGACATGCTCTGTCATCATGATTCCACTTTACGGGAAACCGGTTACTAGACTGTCGACATGTCCAAGATCGTGACCGTCGGCAAAGAAGCCCACCAGATCCCCTCACTGTCTCTCGCCCTCGAGGACCCCGAGGCGACCGAGATCGTGCTGCACCCCGGCGCCTACGTCGAGCACGTCGTGATCGCGCCTCGACGCGCGCCGCTCCTCGTGCGCGGGGCGACCGGAGCGGCGGCCGACGTCGTCGTGTCGTTCGGGCTGCGCCAGGGCGACCGCGACCGCACGGGCATGGAGTACGTGCAGGACTGCGCCTCGCTGACGATCGATGCCGACGACGTCACGATCCGCGACATCACGATCGAGAACACCTTCGACAAGCCGAACTTCGGTCACCTTCCCAACTCCCAGGCCCTCGCTCTGCGCACGCGCGGCGATCGCATCCTCCTCGAGCGGTGCCGGCTGCTCGGGCATCAGGACACCGTGCTGCTCGATGCCCCCAGCTGGGCGGCGCGGCGCCGTGTGCACCTGCGCGACTGCGAGATCACCGGCGACGTCGACTTCATCTACGGGCGCGCGACCGCGCTGATCGAGGGCGGGCTCATCCGCAGCATCGGGGGCGGGTACATCGCGGCTCCGAGTACGGCTCGGGAGAACCCGCGCGGCTTCCTCTTCTGGGGCGTCGAGATCGTCGGCGATCTGCCGGCCGGGTCGGTCAAGCTCGGGCGCCCGTGGCATCCCGGTGGCAAGCCGGATGCGATCGGGCAGGCGCTCTTCGCGCACTGCACGCTCGGCCCCCACGTCGATGCGGAACCGTGGGACGACATGGGGGGATACAGCTGGCGCGACGCGCGGTTCGCCGAGTTCGCAAACGCCGGACCGGGCGCGGCCGGTGCCGACCGGCCGCAGCTCGACACCGAACCCGACCGTGCCGCATGGCTGACCGACGACGGGCCGGCCGGCGGCTCGTCGACGCGCATCTTCATCGCCTCCGATTCCACGGCCTCGGAGTACCCGGCCGACAGGGCTCCCCGCACCGGCTGGGGTCAGATGCTCTCAGACGTCGTCGATGCCGAGGTCGTCAACCTCGCCGTGTCCGGAGCGAGCACGACCAGCTACATCGCCGAGGGGACTCTCGATGCGCTCCTGGCCGAGGTGCGCACGGGCGACATCGTGCTGATCGGCTTCGGACACAACGATCCGAAGCCCGACGAGCGTCACGCCGACGTCTTCACGGCCTTCCCCGGCAACCTCCGCCGCTTCCTGATCGGGGTGCGGACGCGATCTGCCGTGCCCGTGCTCCTGACGCCGATCGAACGCCGCTTCTTCGAGGGAGGGCGGGCGGCGCCGACGCATGGCGGCTACCCCGAGAGCATCCGCCTGCTCGCGAGGACCGAGGGCGTCGCCCTCATCGACCTCACGCGCGCGACTCACCGGCTCTGGCAGGCACAGGGCGAGACCGAGAGCACGCGCTCGTTCCTCTGGGTGCGGCCCGACGAGTTCCCGGCCTACCCGGCGGGTGAGAGCGACGACACGCATCTGTCTGCCGACGGCGCAGCGCTCGTGGCCGGGATCGTCGCGGAGCAGCTCGCGACGCTCGGACTCACGAGCGCTCGCGCTCAGGAGGAGCGGCTGACCGTCTCGCGGTAGGCCGCCGCGTAGCTCGCGCCGAAGATGCGCTGAGCCGCCGCGGTCAGGTGCGTCGTCTCGTCGTTGACGCTGCCGAGGCTCGGCGACTCCGCGTAGCCGGTGTTCTCGACACGCGTCGGCAGATGCCGCAGCGCATCCGCGACACCCCGGTGGTCGGGGTACGCGCGCAGCCGATCGGCGGGAAGCTGCCCGACGACGAACGGCGAGGCCGCGGCCTCCGGCACACGGACGCGGAAGGCGCGGATGAGCTCGTCG
>NZ_DALZXX010000116.1:222-9075 GCF_031988965.1 Microbacterium sp. | reverse complement strand
GAGATCCACGACACGGATGCCGCCTGGGTGGCGATCTCGGCATCGTCGAGCCGCTCGGTGAACGGGGCGTGTGCGAGCACGGCGGCGCCGAGGCGAGCAGCGCGCTGGGCCTGTCCGGGTCCTTCCGCGTGCGCGATGACCGGAAGCCGGTATGCGCCTGCGGTCTCGACGATCGCGCGGAGGAGGTCGTCGTCGAACACCGGGCCCGCCGTGCTGTTGTTCGCGACCTTGATGCAGGATGCTCCGGCATCCGCCATCTCCGCGACGGCGCGCTCGGCGGCTGCGACGTCCGCGATCTCGCGGAACGAGCCTGCGGGTGCCCAGTCCCGGTCGCTCGGGTACCCGCCGACCGGGGTGAGGAACGCCCCCGCGAAGTCGACGGCGACGGGGTGCGGGGTCAAGAACGCACCGGACTGCGCCGATTCGGGTGCGTTTTCGACCTCGCCACGATCGGTGGACGAATTTTCGACCTCGGATGTTGCGGCCACGCTCATCCTGACCATGCTCATGGTCGCGGCGAGTTCCGCGATCACCGTCGGACTCGCGCCGAGGTCGACCACGCGGCCGATCGTCGAGGTGTGCAGCAGAGCGTGATCGACGAGCTGCAGGTGCACGTGGTGGTCGGTGAACCCGCCGACGACGACCCCGTCGAGACGGGGCAGATCGGGGGAGGGAGCCTCATCGCGCAGCGTGATTCGTCCCTCGATCAGCTCGACGACGCCGTCGTGCCATCCGTCTCCGTCGAAGAACGTCGCCGCGTGCATCAGCCGCCGATCTCGGTGCGCACGGTGTACAACTCGGGGAAGAACGTGAGGTCGAGGGCACGCTGCAGGAATCCGACTCCGCTCGAGCCACCAGTGCCGACCTTCATGCCGATGGTGCGGGCCACGGTCTTCAGGTGGCGGAAGCGCCAGAACTGGAAGTTGTCCTCGAGGTCGACGAGGTCCTCGCATGCCTCGTAGAGATCCCAGTGCTCCTGGTGGCTCTGGTAGATCTCGCGGATCGCGGGCACGAGCTCGGGCGTCTCGCGGTAGGGGAGGCGCACGTCGCGGTCGAGGATCTCGGTGGGGATCGGGAGTCCGCGCCGCGAGGCGTAGCGCAGGAACTCGTCATAGAGGGTGGGCTTGTGCCATTCGGCGGTGAGCAGCGCGAGGTTCGCGGGGTGGTCGCTGAAGACGCTGAGCATCTTCTCGTTCTTGTTGCCGAGGGCGAACTCGACAGCGCGGTACTGCACCGACTGGAACCCCGAGGAGCTGCCGAGCGCGCCGCGGAACTGCGCGTACTCGGTGGGGGTGAGTGTCGCCAGGATCGCCCACTGCTGCGTCATGACGTCCTGGATGCGCTTGACGCGCGCGACCCGCTTCAGGGCTTCTCGCAGGTCGTCGCTCGCGAGCAGTTCGCGGGCGGATGACAACTCGTGCAGCAGCTGCTTGAGCCAGAGCTCCGTGGTCTGGTGCTGGATGATGAACAGCAGCTCGTCGTGGTGCTCAGGGACGCTGACCGGGTTCTGCGCGGTAAGCAGCTGGTCGAGCGACAGATACGACCCGTAGGTCATGCGTCCGGCCAGATCGGTGACGATGCCGGCTTCGAGCTCGCGCTCGTTCTTCTCGGTGCTCATGGTTCGCTTCCTGCTGTGGGGGACAGGAAAAAGATATAACAATCGTGCCGGGCGTCACAATAGTGAAATGTCGTGCGACTGCCGGGCCTCGGTGTCACCACGGCCTCGACGTCGGGCCGCGATGGTGCCGTCGATGACGATCCGGATCGCGACGTTGATCCCGATCGGGATCAGGAGCACGAGGATGATGCCCACGCTGATGACGCCCGCCCAGAACGGAACCACGAACAGCAGGAAGGGGATCGCCCCGGTGTCCATGGGTCAGAACCGGCCGGCGCGGGAGGTGTCGCGCTGATGCCTGCGCACGAAGGCGCGCTCTCTTCGGGATCGACAGCTGATGCTCACGCGGTCCTTCATGCTGACGAGCACAGCATTGATCCCCGCTGAGGCGCCATGCAGCAGCGCGACCGCAGCGACGAAGAGGCCCAGGCCGAACGGCAGGAGCAAGACGAGCAGAAACGCCCCGGTGTCCATGTGCTCAGGGTAGACCCGGGACTCGCTGTGTCACAGCCTCGGTGTGCGCGGGGGAACGGTGCGTCGCTCGCCGGGCGCACCGGTCGCCTCGAATGCGGCCGCGAGACGCAGCAGTGCCGAGTCGTCGTAGGCGCGTCCGGCGAACGTGAGGCCGATCGGCATGCCGATGTCGGCCATGAGCCCCATCGGCACGGTGACGGTCGGGATGCCGAGGTGCCGCACGGTCAGGTTGCCGTTGGCTATCCAGGTGCCGTTGCGCCAGCCGAGGTCGGCGGATGCCTCGTTCACGTCCATATCGGCAAGCCCCACATCGGCAACGGCCGGGAAGACGACGGCATCGAGCTCGTGCTCGTCCATCCACTCCTCGAGGTCGAGCCGTCGGGTCTCCTCGAGCCCGCGCAGCCCCTCGGGCAGTTCGGGCATGTCCTCGAATCCGACCCCCGGGTTCTCGCGCACCCAGCCCGGGTACTCGGCGATGTCGTCGTCGAAGCCCGTGTAGCGGTCGGGGAGTGCCCCGTCGGGATGCGGGAAGATCGCCGCCCCGTCGACCTCGGCGAGCGTGTGCAGCGCGGTGTCGCCGTTCGCCTGCAGGAAGTCCTCCCAGCCCCACGCCGACAGGTCGACGATCTCGCGGTGAAGGTATTCCGGTGATACCAGCCCGCGCGTCGCGATCGTGGGCGCACCGGGGCGATCGCCCTCGTAGTTCGACACGACCGGGAAGTCGACCTCGACCACCGTCGCGCCGGCGGCCTCGAGGTCGCGGCGGGCGGCCTTCCACCGCTCGATCACCGAGGCGCGTGTGTCGATGCGCTGCCCTGTCGGGCCGCCGATGCCCGGCGCGGCGGATGTGCCGGCATCCGGATCCGCGTTGATGTACATGCGCGGGATGCCGATGCGCGCCCCGCGCAGCGCCGAGCCTGCTCTGTCGACGAGTTCCCGATACGACTCCGGGCGCACTTCGGATGCCGACGGCAGCGTGACCCACGGCTGCGCGCGCCAGAAGTCACCGCGCACCTCGGCGTCGTCGGCGACGATCACGTCGAGCACTTCGAGCAGGTCGGCCATCGTGCGAGCGTGCGGCACGACGACGTCCATGGTCGGTACGAGCGGCCAGTTGCCACGGGTCGAGATCACGCCGCGCGAGGGGGTGTAGGCACAGAGGGCGTTGTTCGTCGCGGGGCCGCGGCCGCTCGACCACGTCTCCTCACCCAGCCCGAAGGCGGCGAAGCTCGCGGCGGTCGCCGTGCCCGAGCCGTTCGACGACCCCGATGCGAAGGGGGCCGTGAGGAACTCCGCGTTGTACGGGCTCTCGGCTCGACCGTAGACGCCGCGCTGCATGCCGCCGTTCGCCATCGGGGGCATGTTCGTCAGGCCCAGGCAGATCGCCCCGCCGGCACGCAGGCGCTCGATCGTGAACGCATCGCGCTGTGCGATGAGTTCGGCGAACGCGGGGCTGCCGGCGGCGGCAGTGAGTCCGCGCACCAGGTAGCTGTCCTTCGCCGTGTACGGAATGCCGTCGAGCGGCCCGAGCGTCTCGCCCCGCGCGCGGCGGGCATCCGATGCCTCGGCCTCCGCGCGGGCGTCCGGATTCGACACGACGACCGCGTTCAACGCCGTCTCGGTCTCGGCGCCGTCATATGCGGCGATGCGGGCGAGGTAGGCGTCGACGAGTCCGACGGCGGTGGCGGCGCCACTCTCGAGCGCTCGCCGCAGGTCGGCGATGGAGGCCTCGACGACGTCGATCATGAGTGCACCGCCACGCTCGGCTGCTGCTGGGTGATGCAGTGGATTCCACCGCCGCGGTCGAAGAGCGGACGCGCATCGACCGTGACGACCCGGCGTCCGGGGTAGACGTCGGCGAGGATCTCGCGGGCCCGCGCGTCAGCCCGCTCGTCCCCGAAGCCGCACGCGACCACGCCGTTGTTCGTGACGAGGTGGTTGACGTAGCTCCAGTCGACGAAGCCCTCGTCGTCGCGCAGTGCGGCGGGTGCGGGCAGGTCGATGATCTCGAAACGGCGACCGGCGGCATCCGTCTGCTGCTCGAGGTGCGCGCGCAGCTCGCGTGTCACGGCGTGGTCGGGGTGCTCGGGATTCTGCTGGTCATGCAGCAGCAGTCTGCCGGGGGAGACGATCGTCGCGACGATGTCGACGTGCCCGTTCGTGCCGAAGTCGTCGTAGTCGCGCGTGAGTCCGCGGGGAAGCCAGACGGCTTTGCGTGCACCGATCGTGCGGGCCATCTCGGCCTCGACGCGCTGCCGGTCGGCGAAGGGATTGCGCCGCGGGTCGAGCTGCACCGTCTCGGTGAGCAGCACGGTGCCGTCGCCGTCGACGTGGATGCCGCCCCCCTCGTTGACGAGCGTCGAGCTGACGAGCTCCGCACCGACCGCGCCGGCGATGATGCGCGCATGCTGCGCCGCCTTCTGCCACTGCGCCCAGGCGGGTGCTCCCCAGCCGTTGAAGATCCAGTCGACCGCGCCGAGCACGCCAGGTCGCTCGTCGTCGATCACGAAGGTGGGGCCGGAGTCGCGCATCCAGAACTCGTCGACGGGTGCCTCGACGATGTCGATGCCGCTGCCCAGCATCCGCCGCGCGCGGGAGATCTCCGCCGGATCGACGAGCATCGTGACGGGCTCGAACTCGGCGACCGCGTGAGCGACCGACGTCCATGTCGCGTAGCCCTCTTCGCGCTCGGCGGCGGTCTCGCCGAGCGTCGGCCCCTCGGCCGGGAAGGCCATCCAGGTGCGGTCGTGCGGTGCGGTCTCGGCGGGCATGTGCCAGGCCATGATCATCTCCCTCGCTGCTGATCGCGGCCTCGCGGATGAGAGGCCGTGATCGCTGTTGAACACGTGTCCAACGAGTGCTACGGTAGCCCGTGATGAAGAACACGTCAAGAGTCGCGACGCCTCGTCGCCTCCCACCCGAAGAGCGAGAGCGCTCGATCCTTCGCGGTGCCGTGACGCTGGCGACCGAGAGCGGTCTCGAAGCCCTCACGGTGCGTGCCGTCGCCGCCCGCGTCGGTGTGACACCCGCACTCGTGGCGCACTACCGGCCGGTGATGGAGACGTTCGTCGCCGAGGTGTTCACATCGATCGTCGCCGCCGAGCGTGATGAGGTCATCGCCGCGTACGACGACACGGTCGACCTGCGCACGAACCTGCTGCGCCTCATCGAGACGCTGCTCGACGACTCCCGCGACGACGTCGCGATGGTCTGGGTGCAGTCATGGGCGCTCGGCGCGCGCAACGAGGCGCTCGGCGCCAGGGTGCGTGCCGAGATGGACCTCTGGCACAGCGCGCTCGAAGACCTCATCGCGCGGGCGATCGCCGAAGACCCGGCGCTGCGGGTGGACGCCGGATCCTCGGCCTGGATGCTGCTCGCCATGGTCGACGGCATGAGCGCCCACTCGCTCGTGCACTGGGCGCCGCGCGACCGCGCAGACCTCGCTCGCCGCACCCTCTCCGCAGTGCTCGACGTGCCGGTCGAGGCTCCGGCCGCGCCGGCACAGGCCACCCCCGCATCGCCCGCCGCGCCGACACAGCTCGCAGACACCCACAGGTAAGGACAGCTCATGGGAGCAGAACGCATGCACGCGGCCTCGGCCGAATCGACGGCGATCGTCGACGCCGTGCTCGACTACTCGCGACGCCGGATGCTCGCCGCCGACGTGCCGCTCGACAAGCCGCAGTCGCCGGCCGAGCTCAACCGGCTGGTCGGCACGACGATCACGGATGCCGGGCTCGGCTCGCAGCGGGCGCTGAGCGTCTTCGAGCACATCCTCGCGCCCGCATGTCTGACGACGAGCCACCCGTCCTATCTGTCGTTCATTCCGACGGCGCCGACGATCGCCTCGATCGCTTTCGATCTCGTGGTGTCGGCATCCGGTCTCTATGGCGGAAGCTGGCTCGAAGGGGCCGGAGCCGTGCACGCCGAGAACGAGGTCCTGTCTTTCCTCGCCTCGGAGTTCGGCCTCCCCGACTCCGCCGGCGGGGTGTTCGTGCAGGGCGGCACGATCGGCAACCTGTCGGCGCTGGTCGCGGCTCGTGAGGCGGCGAAGGCGAAGCTGCTCGACGCCGGCGAGGAGCTGCCCCGTCGCTGGAAGATCGTCTGCAGCGTCGAGGCGCACTCCTCGAACAAGTCGGCGGCGAAGGTCATGGATGCCGACGTGCTGCTCGTTCCGGCGGGCGACGACGGTGTGCTGCGGGCGGATGCCGTGCGCGAGGCGCTGCGCGAGCACGGCGACGAGATCTGCGCGGTCGTGGCCACCGCCGGCTCGACCAACTTCGGAATCGTCGACGACATCGCGGGCATCGCCGCGCTCAAGGACGAGTTCGACTTCTGGCTGCACATCGACGGGGCCTACGGTCTCACCGCGATGCTCGCTCCCGAGGCGCGCGGCGTCTTCGCCGGCGTCGAACGCGCGGACTCGGTCATCGTCGATCCCCACAAGTGGCTGTTCGCGCCGTTCGACTGCTGTGCTCTGATCTACCGCGACCCCGACGCGGGCCGACGCGCGCACACGCAGCACGCCGAATACCTCGACACCCTCACCGACGCGGGTGACTTCAGCCCGTCGGACTACTCGATCCAGCTCACCCGGCGCCCGCGTGGCCTGCCGCTATGGTTCTCGCTCGCGACCTACGGCGTGACCGCCTACCGCGAGGCCGTGAGCGCGACGCTCGCGCTCACCCGGCAGATCGCCGCCGAGATCGCGTCTCGACCGGAGCTGACGCTCGTGCGCGATCCGCAGCTCTCGGTCGTGGTGTTCGAGCGCGAGGGCTGGGAGCGCGAGGACTACGACCGCTGGTCCGACGAGCTGCTCGACTCCCAGCGCGCGTTCGTCGTGCCGAGCTCGCACCGCGGACGCCCGAACACCCGATTCGCGATCCTCAACCCGCTCACGACCTTCGACGACCTGGTCGGCATCCTCGACACCATGAAGTAGGCCGGTCACGCCGTTCCTTGGTGTCCCGATCTGCGGACGGTGTCCCGATCTGCGTCCGATCGGCGGGGATTCGACCGCAGAACGGGACCGAGTCCGCAGATCGGGGCCGCGGCCCGGGGGTGGGGCGGGCGGGACCGGAGCAGGGGGCGGGGACAGGGGCCGGGCAGGGACAGGGGCGGACAGGGGCCGGGGCGGGCGGCTCAGGGGGTCGTGTGCGCGTTCAGGAAGTCGATCGTCTCCTGCAACGCGGTCTGCGCGTCGGGCATGTCCAGGTGGAACTGGTACTCGTGCGGCAGCGCGGGCTCGTGCGGTGCCGGCCAGAAGAGCGTGGTGACGTCCACCCCGAGCTCCTCGAGCCTCTTGGCCATCGGGATCGACTGCAACCAGGTGAGTCCGTCGCCGTTGCCTCCCGAGATGTACGTGGTCGGGAAATCCGCCGTCACCCAGTCGATCGTCGACATCGTCGCTCCGGTCGAGTCCTCCGCCCACGTCTTGGTGCCCGAGTAGGCCCACATCGAGGTCTTGAGGCCCCAGCCGACCACACCGTCGAGGGTGGCGAGGGCCGCGAGGTCGTAGACGCCGCAGTTGAGCACGGTCGCCACCACCTGGTCCTTCGCCAGCGCGGGCGTGATGCCCATGATGTCCGCGTAGTCGGGGCTCGTCATGACCGTCGCCATCTGACTGGCGAGCTGCGCTCCGGCCGAATCGCCGGCGAGCACGATCTGGTTCGGGTCGACGCCGAGCTCGTCGGCATGCGCGTCGATGTACGCGAGCGCGTCGTTGAGCTGGTGCACGGCGAGCGGATACACGCCCTCGGGGCCGATCGTGTAGTTCACCGCGATGGTCGTGTACCCCTCGGCGGCGAGGATGCGCATGTACGGGTCGACGTTCTCCTTCGCCCCTGAGATCCAGGCGCCGCCGTGGATCCAGACCACCGTCGGCAGAGGGCCGGTGGCGGATGCCGGTGTGAACACGTCCATCGCGGTGTCGGCGCCGGAGTCGGCATAGGCCACATCGCGCTGCTCGGTGAGCTTCGTGTCGGGCACGTGCTTGTCCATCTCGGCGGCGGTCTCGTCGCCGCCCTTCGTGAACACCGAGCGGATCAGCATGGCGGAGGGCCACGGCGTGAGCGCACCGACGATCGCGATCACGGCAGTGACGGCCACGATCAGCCCCAGTGCGACCTTCGTCCGGTGCCACGGTCGGCGAACCTTCGTCGCACGGACAGCTTCGCCGTCGGGCGCACTCGTTGTCATGGAAACCCCTCTCCGCGCCTCATCTTGGCAGTATTCCGGTGACTCCGGCGGGCGACAGGCACCGGCTGTCCGCTGCGCGACATCGCGATCGCCTAGCGTGAATCAGGAGGGTTCGACGCCATCGCGTCGGCCCGGCCTCGTCCCCTGGAGTACCTGATGTCCCCGTCCGCGCGCCCGGAACACGCACAGCCTCACGTCGGCGGCGCACCGGCGACCACCGTCGCACGGGCCTTCCGCGAGGGGGTCTGGGGCAGGGGCCGTCGAGCCCGCGCCGCACTGTCGATCGCCGGGTTCTGCGGCCATCAGCTCGCCGAGGTCATGGTTCCCGTGGCGGTCGGCGTCGTGATCGACCGGGCGATCGCACCGGGAGACCCGGTGGCGCTGGGGTGGGCGCTGGCCTTTCTCGTCGTCGTCTTCGCGGTGCTGATCTGCTCGTGGCAGGTCGGTGACCGGGCCGGTACGAAGGCCTACGCGCAGGGCGAGCACGCTCTGCGCCAGGGCGTGCTCGGGCTCGCGCTGCGTCGGCGCACGCGCCGCCCCGCCGGAGAGGTGCTGACGATCTC
>NZ_DALZXX010000116.1:0-212 GCF_031988965.1 Microbacterium sp. | reverse complement strand
ACGCCCAATTCGATTTTCGTGACGGCCATCGACACGCATCCGCTGGCAGCCGATCCGGCCGTGGTCATCGCCGAGCAGGCGGCGGCGGCGACCGCCGTGCTCGCGGCGTGCGTCACCCTGCTCATGATCGCCTGGCCGCTGGCGATCGCAGTGGTGATCGGCACGCTCGTGCAGGCGTTCGTCGTGAACGCGGTCAGCGGTGGACTGCGGCG
>NZ_DALZXX010000115.1:0-9154 GCF_031988965.1 Microbacterium sp. | reverse complement strand
CGACATCGCGGCGGCCGACCCTCCTCACCTCGTCGCCGGAGACGCGATCGACCACCTCGAGGCACTCGCCGCGCGTGCGCCGCAGGATGCGACCCTCGTCGTCACGACGCCGGGAGTGCTCGTCCACATCCCCCGCGAGACTCGTCAGGCGCTCGTCGATCGCATCCGTCGACTGCCGGCGCGCTGGGTCACGATCGATCCGCCCGCGCTGCTCGACGTGTGGGAGCCGGCGATCGACGCCGACACCTGGCCCGATTTCGTGGTCGCGCTCGACGGACGCGTGCGCGCCTCGGCCGATCCACTAGGGCGATCGTGGGAGTGGCGCGCCGCCGCGGGCGTCTGATCGATTTACTCTGATCTCATGCTGGGAGAGATGACCGAGCGCGATCGCGCCATCTTCGCGCTGGAGACCGCCTGGCCGCGGCACAGCGGCGCGAAGGAGGAGGTCATCCGCGCGCAGCTCGGCATGAGCTCGGCCCGCTACTACCAGCTGCTCGGCCGCCTCATCGAGTCGGACGTCGCGCTCGAGTACGACCCCATGCTCGTGGGCCGGCTCCGCCGCATCCGCGATGCGCGCGCGATGCGCCGGTCGACTCGGACCCCGGGCTTCGTCGGCTGACCGACCTGCGGGAATCGGCTGCGCCGCGCGGTCGGGCGTGGCGCGGATGTCCAGGCCGGTGCCAGTAGCATCGAGGGGTGTCAAAGCCCATCCGAGACCGATTCGACGACGTGCCCCGTTCTTCCGGACGTGTGGGCGCGCACCGCGCCGAAGCCCCCGGCATGAACGGGTGGGTGGTGCTGCTGTGGTCGTTCGTCGCCGCTCTGGTGCTCGTGGTCGCAGGCATCTTCGGCTCTCTCATCGTGATGGGACGCATCACGCCGTTCCCCGAGGCGGCGCCCACGCTCACCCCGATCCCCGAGGAGACGGGCGTGATCGACACGTCCTATTCGGTGATGATCCTCAACGCCACCGCTGACGAGGGCCTCGACGAGGACATGCGCGCGGTGCTGATCAACAACGGATGGCCGGCCGAGACCGTCTTCGCCAGCGACAGCACGAGCGAGGACTTCACGACCACCACGGTCTACTACGTCGCCGCCGAGGACGAACTCGCGGCGATCGGACTGGCGGGACTCATCGGCGGCGCCGATGTGCAGCAGAGCGACTTCTACCTCGGCGAGACCGAGGAGGGGCAGAAGCAGCTCACCGTCGTGATCGGCCTCGACCGGGTCTCGGGCGCCGCGACCGACGTCGAGGAGACGCCCGCTCCGTAGTACCTCCTGCAGCTTGCACTCGATGGGGTCGAGTGCCAGAATGGCGTTAGCACTCTCTCACTCTGAGTGCTAAACCCAACGTCTACGTCCAGGAGGGACGACAAAACTCATGGCAAAGATCATCGCTTTCGATGAGGAGGCCCGCCGCGGCCTCGAGCGCGGCCTCAACATCCTCGCCGACGCCGTCAAGGTGACGCTCGGCCCGCGCGGTCGCAACGTCGTGCTCGAGAAGAAGTGGGGCGCTCCCACGATCACGAACGACGGTGTGTCGATCGCCAAGGAGATCGAGCTGGACGACCCGTACGAGAAGATCGGCGCGGAGCTCGTCAAGGAGGTCGCCAAGAAGACCGACGACGTCGCCGGCGACGGAACCACCACCGCCACCGTGCTCGCTCAGGCACTCGTCCGCGAGGGTCTGCGCAACGTCGCGGCCGGCGCTGACCCCATCTCGCTCAAGCGCGGCATCGAGAAGGCCGTCGCAGCGATCACCGAGGAGCTGCTCGCCAGCGCCAAGGAGATCGACTCCAAGGAGCAGATCGCCGCCACGGCATCCATCTCCGCAGCTGACCCCGCGATCGGCGAGCTCATCGCCGAGGCGATCGACAAGGTCGGCAAGGAAGGCGTCGTCACCGTCGAGGAGTCGCAGACCTTCGGCACCGAGCTCGAGCTCACCGAGGGCATGCGCTTCGACAAGGGCTACCTCAACCCGTACTTCGTGACGGACCCGGAGCGCCAGGAAGCGGTCTTCGAAGACCC
The DNA here is from genome assembly GCF_031988965.1 of Microbacterium sp. Lineage (GTDB taxonomy): Bacteria > Actinomycetota > Actinomycetes > Actinomycetales > Microbacteriaceae > Microbacterium. The sequence continues at coordinate 7,123 of NZ_DALZXX010000115.1, read as the reverse complement.
GTACATCCTCATCGCGAACCAGAAGGTCTCCAACATCAAGGACCTCCTGCCGATCGTCGACAAGGTGATCCAGGACGGCAAGGAGCTCGTCATCATCGCCGAGGACGTCGAGGGCGAGGCTCTCGCGACTCTCGTGCTCAACAAGCTCAAGGGCATCTTCAAGTCGGTCGCCGTCAAGGCTCCCGGCTTCGGCGACCGTCGCAAGGCGCAGCTGCAGGACATCGCGATCCTCACCGGTGGTCAGGTCATCACCGAAGAGGTCGGCCTGAAGCTCGAGAACGCCACGCTCGACCTGCTGGGTCGTGCACGCAAGGTCATCGTCACCAAGGACGAGACCACGATCGTCGAGGGTGCCGGCGAGGCCGACCAGATCGAGGGTCGCGTCACGCAGATCCGTCGCGAGATCGAGAACACCGACAGCGACTACGACCGTGAGAAGCTGCAGGAGCGTCTCGCCAAGCTCGCCGGTGGCGTCGCCGTCATCAAGGCCGGTGCAGCGACCGAGGTCGAGCTCAAGGAGCGCAAGCACCGCATCGAGGACGCCGTTCGCAACGCGAAGGCGGCCGTCGAAGAGGGCATCGTCCCCGGTGGTGGCGTCGCGCTGATCCAGTCGGGCACCAAGGCTCTCGACGCTCTGTCGCTCTCGGGCGACGAGGCGACCGGTGCGAACATCGTTCGCGTCGCGATCGAGGCTCCGCTGAAGCAGATCGCTCTGAACGCCGGTCTCGAGCCGGGCGTCGTCGCGAACAAGGTCGCCGAGCTCCCCTCGGGCCAGGGCCTCAACGCGGCATCGGGCGAGTACGTCGACATGTTCGCCGCAGGAATCATCGACCCGGCGAAGGTGACCCGCTCGGCGCTGCAGAACGCAGCCTCGATCGCGGCTCTCTTCCTCACCACCGAGGTCGTCGTGGCTGACAAGCCCGAGAAGGCTGCAGCTCCGATGGGCGACCCGTCGGGCGGCATGGACTTCTGATCCCTCTGCAGCATCAGGGACTCCGGTCCTGACACAGAAACGCCCCGACTTCGGTCGGGGCGTTTCTGCGTGTCCGCGCGGTGTCTCTGCGGTCGGCGGAGCGGCGCGGTGCGGTTCGGAGCTCAGCGGAACAGGCTCGCCGAGTACTGGTCCGCGTCGGCGTACTGCGTGGCCGCGCTGCCCAGCCCCGTGCCGATCGATTCGAGCGCCTGCTCGACGTGGATCTGCGCCCCTCGCCACTGCTCTGCGCAGGACTGGAACGCGTTCGAGGCGGTGCCCACCCAGGTCGACTGCAGCTGTGTGAGCTGGGCCATGAGGGTCGCGGCCTCGGCGCGCAGGCGCTCCATGGTGGCGAGAGCGGAGCCGTGCGCGGCGCCGACGGCTTCGGTGTCAACGGTGAAGACGGACATGAGAACTCCTTTGTCGATGGGGTTCCGACGGTACGAGAATCCCGGCGCGCGAGGTCACCGTGCGACGGCGGGCGACCGTCCGGTGTGCACAACAGGCGGCCGTGCGGGTCCGTGCAGAGAGAGGCTCAGAGGTCGAGCGGCTCGAGGGGCTGCGTGTCCTCGAGCAGGTGGGCGGGTGTGGCACGGGAAGGAGCCAGGGGGAACGTGACGGTGAAGGTCGCCCCGCCACCCGGCGTCTCCGAGACCTCGACGCTGCCGTGCAGAGCCTTCACGATCGACGCCACGATCGCGAGTCCCAGACCCGAGCCGCCGGTCTCGCGGGCGCGAGACGTGTCAGCGCGCCAGAAGCGCTCGAAGATCTGCTCGCGGATCTGCGGGGGGATGCCCTCGCCGTGGTCGACGATCGAGATGCTGCCCGTGCCGCGCACCCGGTCGGCGTCGACGACGAGCTCGATCGGGCTCTCTTCGGGTGAGAAGCGCCGTGAGTTGCCCAACAGGTTCGTCACCACCTGACGGACCTTGTTCTCCTCGCCGAGGATGATCGGGGGAGTCCGCACCGGGATGTCGGTGGCCTCGGTGAAGTCGATCGCGGGTACCTTCTCAGCCCCGCGAGGGCGACGCCGGAGCCGAGACAGCGTGCCGCGTGACAGGCCGCGCGGCGCAGGCTGCGGTGTCTCGGGCGCCACGGGGGTGGGGCGGGTCGTGACGTCGATCAGCGGGGCCTCGACCGTGCGGTCGACGACCGACACAGTACGGGCCGGAGCGGCGGCACGCAGATCGAGCGCGGCGTCGCGCGCGATCGGGCGCAGGTCGAGCGGCTCGATCTCGGGCTCGCGCTCCTCGTCGAGTCGGGCGAGTGCGAGAAGGTCCTCGACGAGCACGCCCATGCGGATCGCCTCCTTCTCGATGCGCTCCATCGCTCGGGCGGTGTCCTCCTCGCCCTTGATCGCGCCCATGCGGTAGAGCTCGGCGTATCCGCGCACGCTCACGAGCGGGGTGCGCAGCTCATGGCTCGCGTCGCCGATGAACCGCCGCATGTGCCGCACGGTGCGATCCCGCTGTGCCAGCGAGCCGTCGACCCTGTCGAGCATCGTGTTGATGGCGTAGTTGAGGCGTCCGACCTCGGTCGTCGGCTCGAGGTCGGTCAGCCGTTGGCTGAAGTCGCCGGCGGCGATCGACATGGCCGTCGATTCGACCTGCCCGAGTCGTCGGAAGGTGAGTGTCACCAGCCCCCGAGTGAGCAGCGCCGCCAGCAGGATCGTGACGAGCGCGACCGTGATGTAGATGCCGAAGTACTGGCTGATGATCCGGTCGGCGGAATCGAGGGGCATCGCGACCACCTGGATGCGCAGCGAGCCGCCGCCCTCACCGGGCAGGCTCGCGACCGCCGCGCGGAAGCTCGCGCCCTTCGTCCCGTCGAGAGTGAAGGTGCTGTCGATCTTCGCCTGCGCCTCGAGCAGGGTGAACGTCGAGGGGAACAGCGGCGAGCCGTTCGCCGAGGCGCCGGTCGTGGTCTGCAGAACGCCCTCGCCGTCGTAGATCGCGACGAAGAAGTCGCGCGGTGACTCCTTGGGTGTGTAGTGCGTCTCGCCGTCGACCATCGCCACGTCGAAGTAGCGGTCAGCGAGGTCGGCCGAGACGAGCGCGGGCAGCTGCGACTCGATGTTGCTGACGAGCGCGTTGCGCAGGATCGGCACGGTTCCGACTCCCGCCGCGAGCAGGCCGAGCGCGAGCACGGCCACCGTCACGCCGGTGACCTTGGCGCGCAGGCTGATCGCCCGCCACCAGCGGGTGACCGCGTCGGGCTTGCGCGCCATGCGGTCCTCCTCGAGACGGATGCTGTGCGGTGTCGGTGTTCTGAGTTGTCGGTGTTACTTGCCGACCTTGAGCATGTACCCGAATCCGCGCTTGGTCTGGATCACCGACTCCTCGGTGTGCGGATCGATCTTGCGGCGCAGATACGAGATGTAGCTCTCGACGATGCCCGCGTCGCCGTTGAAGTCGTACTCCCACACGTGGTCGAGGATCTGAGCCTTCGACAGCACGCGATTGGGGTTGAGCATGAGGTAGCGCAGCAGCTTGAACTCGGTCGGGCTGAGCTCGATCGGCTCCTTGCCGACGTGCACGTCGTGAGTGTCCTGATCCATCGACAGCTCGCCGGCGCGGATGATCGACTCCTCGTCGGCCTGCATCGTGCGGCGCAGGATCGCCTGCGCGCGTGCGACGATCTCGTCGAGGCTGAACGGCTTGGTGACGTAGTCGTCGCCACCCGCGTTGAGTCCCTCGATCTTGTCGTCGGTGCCGTCCTTCGCGGTGAGGAACAGGATCGGAGCGGTGAATCCCGCTCCGCGCAGACGCTTGGTCACGCTGAACCCGTTCATGTCGGGGAGCATGACGTCGAGGATGATGAGGTCGGGCTCCTCCTCCAGCACGGCGGAGATGGTGGCCGCGCCGTTGGCGACCGTCTTCACCTGGAAGCCCGCGAAGCTCAGGCCCGTGGACAGCAGGTCGCGGATGTTCGGCTCGTCGTCGACGACCAGGATGCGCGCATCAGTCATGACCCCATTATGGTGACTCCGTCGATGGGAATGCTGGTGATCCGTCGGAGCGGCGAGTACGCCGAGGGCGAAGCGCGGGGTGCGACGGCGCTGTGGAGGCGGCGCGAGGCGGTCAGGCCGCGATCGCGTCGGCATCCATGATCGTGTAGCTGTACCCCTGTTCGGCGAGGAACCGCTGGCGGTTCTGCGCGTAGTCCTGATCGATCGTGTCGCGCGCGACCAGCGTGTAGAAGCTCGCCGTGTGCCCGGACTTCTTGGGCCGCAGCAGGCGTCCGAGCCGTTGCGCCTCCTCCTGCCGGGAGCCGAACGAGCCGGACACCTGGATGGCCACGGAGGCCTCGGGCAGATCGATCGAGAAGTTCGCCACCTTCGACACCACGAGTACCGGGATCTCACCCTCGCGGAACGCCTGGTACAGCTGTTCGCGTTCGTCCACCGGGGTGGCTCCCGTGATCTGCGGAGCGTTCAGCGACTGCGACAGGGAGTCGAGCTGGTCGAGGTACTGGCCGATCACGAGGATCCGCTCGTCCTCGTGCTTCGCGATGAGTTCGCGCACGGCCTGGATCTTGGCGGGGGCCGACGCCGCGAGGCGGTAGCGCTCGTCGTCGGTCGCCGCGGCGTACTCGAGGCGGTCGCTCGGCGGCAGGTCGACGCGCACCTCGTAGCAGACGGCGGGGGAGATGAACCCCTGCGCTTCGATCTGCTTCCACGGTGCGTCGAACCGCTTGGGGCCGATCAGGCTGAAGACATCGCCTTCGCGGCCGTCTTCGCGGACGAGCGTCGCGGTGAGTCCGATGCGACGACGGGCCTGCAGATCGGCGGTGAGCTTGAAGACGGGAGCGGGCAGCAGGTGCACCTCGTCGTAGACGATCAGACCCCAGTCGAGCGCATCGAGCAGCGCCAGGTGCGCGTACTCGCCCTTCCGCTTCGCCGTGAGGATCTGGTAGGTCGCGATCGTGACCGGCTTGACCTCCTTGGCCTGACCCGAGTACTCGCCGATCTCCTCGGGCGTCAGGCTCGTGCGCTTCAGGAGCTCGTCGCGCCACTGGCGCGCGGACACGGTGTTCGTCACGAGGATCAGGGTCGTCGTCTTGGTCGCGGCCATCGCGCCGGCGCCGACGATCGTCTTGCCGGCGCCGCAGGGCAGCACCACGACGCCGGAGCCGTCCTTCGAGAAGGCATCCACGGCATCCTGCTGGTACGGGCGGATCTGCCAGCCGTCCTCAGCCAGCTCGATCTCGTGAGGAGTGCCGGGGGTGTAGCCGGCGAGGTCCTCGGCCGGCCAGCCGATCTTCAGCAGCTCCTGCTTGATCTGGCCGCGCGCCCAGGCGTCGACGATGAAGGACTCGGGTGTCGGGTGCCCGAGGAGCAGAGGCTGGATGCGCTTGTTGTTCGCCACCTGCGTGAGCACGGCCGGGTCGCTCGAGCGCAGGATCAGGGTTCCCTCTTCGTCGCGCTCGATCACGAGGCGCCCGTAGCGGTTGACGGTCTCGCGCAGATCGACCGAGACCGACGGCGGCACGGGGAAGCGCGACCAGCGATCGAGGGTCTCGAGCATGTCCTCGGCCGTGTGGCCGGCGGCACGGGCGTTCCAGAGTCCCAGGCGGGTGATCCGGTAGGTGTGGATGTGCTCGGGTGCGCGCTCGAGTTCCGCGAAGATCGCCAGCTCGTGGCGGGCGCTCTCGGCGTCGGCGTGCGCGACCTCGAGCAGCACGGTGCGGTCGCTCTGGACGATCAGGGGGCCATCAGACATAGCTGTCCAGTTTACTGCTCGATCACGGTGGCGGCGCGGATGCTCGACACCGGCAACGTGCGCTCGACGTCGGCCGCGCGGTCCCTGCCTCGGAGACGTCCGCCGCCGAGACCGGTCGCCTCGAGCAGCAGATCGCGCGTCGAGCCGTCGGGCATCCCGATCGTCACTCGAAGCGTGGCGCGCGATCGCACGGCCGCCTCGAGTTCGCGATCGAGCCAGGCCGCGTCGGCATCCGGTCCCTGGTGCGACCGCAGTGCGGCGATCAGCGGGGCGAAGTCGACGGGCCTCGGCGGAGCGGGGTCTGCCGCCGGGTTGCGCTCCCCGGTCAGTGCTGTGCCCTGTTCGTCGACGAGTGTCGCCGGGTACCGGGCATCCACCAGCGCCCAGTAGACGGTGTCGCGGCCGACGCGGGTGGTGAGCGAGCCGACATGCGCGGAGAGTCCGAGCGGTCGCAGTGTCTGATCGACCGACATCGCGTCGAGCAGGGTGCTGTCGGCACTCTCGATGCGTGTGCGCCCGGTCTCGGAATCCGTCGACACCCGCACGAGCCCGTGGCGCTGCGCCGTCTGGGTCACGAGATATCGGAGCGGCTGCGGGATGCCGGTGAGCGAGACGCCCTCGAGGAACTCGACGATCGACTCCTCGGTCTCGCCCGCGACGAGCGCCCTCGCGACGGACTCCTGGGAGAACCGGTACGACGATGCCTGCGCGGCGGATTCGCGGGCGGCGATGGTGCGCAGCCGCACATCGAGCGCCGGCGCGAGGGGCCCCGGAGCGATCGCGCTCAGGTCGTTCTGGAGGAAGACGCGGTCGACCTCGCTGGGCAGCAGCAGAGTGAGCGGCCCCGGATCGATCGGCTCGCCGTGGCGCACCGTCATCGCCCAGGACGGCTCACTGTCGTCGTCGGCGCGGAGACCGAGAAGCCGGGCGCGTTCGAGCAGCGCCGCGCTGCGCTCGGGCCAGGACGCGTCCCAGGGGTGCGCGTGGGTCCAGCCGGAGGTCGGGATCCATCCGCTGCCGTGATCGCGCACGCCGCGGGGCAGTGCATCGCGGTGGCCCGAGACCAGGGCGCTCCACCTGTCGGCGACCGAGGAGCGCAGCCATGCCTCCGCGCTGACGGTCGTGCGCAGACGGCGGTCATCGACCGTCATCAATCCTGCGGTCGTGGCGATGGCGACGAGTGCGTCGAGCGTGTCGGCATCGAGCCCCGCCTCGCCGAGCTGCCGCTTCTCGCCCGCGCTGAGAGTGCCGCCGGTGAGCAGGGTGAAGGGCCGGTCGCGTGCCAGCAGGAGAAGATCTGCCACGGACGACACCGTGGTGAACGCCCGCTCCGCCGCGTGCGCCTCTGCGGTCTCGTCCGCGGCGACGGGTGCCGCGGGGTCGACAGCGGCAGGCGCAGGGCGCTCGGCGACGGCCGTCGCCACCGCCG
>NZ_DALZXX010000114.1:0-9352 GCF_031988965.1 Microbacterium sp. | reverse complement strand
GCTCGCGGGCGGCTCCCTCGGTCCCGGTCGCCTGGCGGAAGCCGGCCCGTCCGCGCTGCCGTTCGCACTCGCGCTCGGAGGAGAGGTTCTTCTGGGCGCCGCGATCCTGCTGCTCTCGCCTCGCAACCGCGACGAGCTCGCCGAGGAGCGCACCGATCGATGGCTCGCCGAGATGTCCGCCTCCGAGCTCGTCTCCGCGACGCCGACCCCACCCGGGGCGTTCCCGCGCGACGCCGACGCCGACGCATCCGACACCGCGCCTCTCGAAGACCTCTCGGGCCACCGCCTCCCCGGCACTGAGACGAAGGATCCCCGCGCCTGACATGCGGGTCGGGGCGTCTCCCGCGCCCCGGTAGACTGGGCGCGTGCTCACGGTCGCCGTTCTCATCTCGGGCACCGGCTCGAACCTTCGCGCCCTCCTCGAGGCCGCTCGTCACCCCGATTTTCCCGCGCGGGTGGTGGTCGTCGGCGCCGATCGCGAAGCCGACGGTCTCGCCCACGCCGAGGAGTTCGGCATCCCGAGCTTCACCGTCCCGTGGCATGAGCACGAGTCCCGCGAGGCCTGGGGCGAGGAACTCGGTCGTCAGCTCGCCGTCTGGAACGCCGACCTCGTCGTGCTCAGCGGACTGATGCGTCTGCTCCCTGCCGGGCTCGTCGCCGACCTCGCGCCGCGCCTGATCAACACGCACCCCGCGTACCTGCCGGAATTCCCCGGTGCGCACGGTGTGCGCGACGCGCTCGCCGCGGGTGTCTCCCAGACCGGCGCCAGTGTGATCGTCGTCGACGACGGCGTCGACACCGGGCCGATCCTCGCGCAGGAGCGCGTGCCGGTCCTCGACGGCGACACCGAGCACAGCCTGCACGAGCGCATCAAACCTGTCGAACGTCGACTGCTCATCGACGTGGTGCGCCGCATCGCCACGGGCGAGCTGTCGCTGTCCTCCACACCCTGATCTGATCCACGCACGCCACCCTCGCACGAAGGAGCCCTCCATGGCCGGCCCCCGCCACGACCACTCGCTGTACCGCGATCGCGACACCGTTCCGGTGCGCCGCGCACTCGTCTCGGTCAGCGACAAGACCGATCTGCTCGTGCTCGCCAAGGCGCTCTCCGACGCGGGAGTGCAGATCGTCTCGACCGGCTCGACGGCCTCGACGATCCGCGAGGCCGGGTTCGAGGTCACCGATGTCGCGGCCGTCACCGGCGTCGCCGAGATGCTCGACGGACGCGTCAAGACCCTGCACCCGAAGATCCACGGCGGCCTGCTCGCCGACCTCCGCCTCGAGGACCACGAGCGTCAGCTGGCCGAGCTCGACATCGAGCCGTTCGAGCTGGTCGTCGTGAACCTCTACCCGTTCGTCGAGACGGTCGCCTCGGGCGCCGAGGGCGACGACGTCGTCGAGCAGATCGACATCGGCGGCCCTGCCATGGTCCGTGCCTCGGCGAAGAACCACGCCAACGTCGCGATCGTCGTCTCGCCGCAGTCGTATCCGGGAATCATCAGCGCGATCGAGAGCGGCGGCACCACGCTCACGCAGCGCCGCGAGCTGGCGGCCCGAGCGTTCGCGCACACGGCCGCGTACGACACCGCTGTCGCCGCCTGGTTCGCCGAGGGCACGCTGGGTGACGGCGACGATCTGCCCACGCACCTCACGATCCAGGCTGAGCGCCTGGCGACGCTGCGCTACGGCGAGAACTCGCACCAGCGCGGTGCGATCTACACCCGCGTCGGCGGGCACGGCATCGCCCAGGCCACCCAGCTGCAGGGCAAGGAGATGTCGTACAACAACTACGTCGACGCGGATGCCGCGCTGCGCGCCGCCTACGACATGGTCAAGCCGGCCGTCGCGATCATCAAGCACGCGAACCCGTGCGGCATCGCGACCACCGCTCCGAACGCCCTCGACCCGATCGCGAGCGCGCACATCCGCGCTCACGAGTGCGACCCGGTGTCGGCGTACGGCGGGGTCATCGCCGCGAACGGCACCGTGACGCTCAAGATGGCCGAGAACCTCAAGGACATCTTCACCGAGGTCATCGTCGCGCCGTCGTTCGAGCCCGCAGCCCTCGAGGTCTTCAAGGCGAAGAAGAACCTGCGTCTGCTGCAGCTGCCCGAGGACTGGCAGCAGGAGCGCATGGACGTGCGCCTCGTCTCCGGTGGCCTGCTGCTGCAGGATGCCGACCGGTTCCCCGACGACATCGTCTCGGTCGCGAAGAACTGGGAGCTCGTCTCGGGTGAGCGTCCGAGCGACGAGGAGATGGAGAACCTCATCTTCGCGTGGAAGGCCTGCCGCGCTGTGAAGTCGAACGCGATCGTGCTCGCGAAGGACAACGCCACGGTCGGCGTCGGCATGGGCCAGGTCAACCGCGTCGACTCGTGCCGCCTCGCGGTCGAGCGTGCGGGAGACCGCGCAGCCGGATCGGTCGCCGCCTCTGACGCGTTCTTCCCGTTCGCCGACGGCGCGCAGGTGCTCATCGACGCGGGCGTCACCGCGATCGTGCAGCCCGGCGGCTCGGTGCGCGATGAAGAGGTCGTGGATGCCGCGCGCAAGGCCGGCGTCACGATGTTCTTCACCGGAGAGCGTCACTTCTTCCACTGAGGATGACGGCCCCAGGGCCGCAGCACCCTCCGAGACCCCTCGCGTCATCGTCGGCGCGAGGGGTCTCGCGCTGTCTGCAGGGGTGCGGACCGAGGTTCACAGTGATGTCCGATTCCCGCCAGCCGGTGTCGGCGGTGCATGACAGAGTGGAGCCATGAGCTTCCCTGTGACCGACTTCGACGAGCGATATCGCGCGATCAGCGCCCGCGACACGCGCTTCGACGGTCAGTTCGTGACCGCCGTGAGCTCCACCGGCATCTATTGCCGGCCGAGCTGCCCCGCGCGCACGCCCAAGCCGCAGAACGTCACCTTCTACCCGACGAGCGCGGCGGCTCACGAGGCAGGCTTCCGCGCCTGCAAGCGCTGCCTCCCTGAGGCGGCCCCAGGCTCACCCGCGTGGGATCTGCGCAGCGACGTCGCTGCTCGGGCGATGCGTCTCATCGCCTCGGGCGTGGTCGAGCGCGAGGGGGTCTCCGGGCTCGCCGTGCGTCTCGGATACTCGACGCGGCACCTCACACGGCTGCTCTCGACCGAACTCGGTGCGGGGCCCCTCGCCCTCGCGCGGGCGCATCGGGCTCACACGGCGCGGATGCTGCTCGTCGGAACGGACATGCAGATCTCCGACGTCGCGTTCTCGGCGGGCTTCGCGAGCATCCGGCAGTGCAACGACACGATCCGCGAGGTGTTCGGCCTGACGCCGGGCGAGCTCAGGGCCCGTCGGAAGATGCCGGCGTCGGCCGCTCCCGGCGCGATCGACCTCGTTCTCCCGTATCGCGGTCCTTTCGACGCGGCAGGCATCTTCCACTGGATGGCGGCCCGTGCGGTGTCGGGGGTCGAAGAGGCCACGGCCACGTCGTTCTCGCGTCATCTGCGCATGGCGGGCGGGGCGGCGTGGTTCGAGGTGAGTCAGGATGAGACGGAGCGACTGCACCTGCGCGCCCGCGTCGCGCAGCTCGGCGACCTCGCTCCGCTCGTGTCGACCGTGCGACGGATCTTCGATCTCGACGCCGACCCTCTCGCCGTCGATCAGGCGCTGAGCGCGCATCCGGAGCTCGCTCCGCTCGTCGCACGCACTCCCGGCATCCGTGTGCCCGGTTCGGCGGACCCGCATGAGATGCTGATCCGCGCGATGATCGGCCAGCAGATCACGGTCGTCGCCGCCCGCACCGCCCTCACGGCTCTGACCGAGGCGTTGGGGGAGCGCACGGAGCAGGGGCTTCTGTTCCCCACGCTGTCGGCGATCGCCGAGCGAGGGGCCGAGGTGCTGCGCGGGCCGGGGGCTCGTATCAGGGCGATCGTCGGTGCCGCCGCAGCTCTCGCCGACGGCTCGCTCCCGCTCACGGTCGGAGACGACGGCGTCGAGCAGCGAGCCGCGCTGCTCGCGATGCCGGGCATCGGTCCCTGGACGGCCGACTACGTGCGTATGCGCGTGCTCGGCGACCCCGACGTGCTGCTCCCCGGCGACGTCGCACTGCGCGCAGGGGCTGCAGCGTCCGGACTTCCGAGCGATCCGCGGACGCTCGTCGCGTGGGCGGAGCGCACTGCTCCGTGGCGCAGCTATCTCAGCGCACATCTCTGGCGAGCAGCACCAGCGCGCCCTGTGCGACGGACGCGCGCGTCCCAGACCCCCACCTTTGTGAAGGAGACCCCATGAACGCCATCATCCAGACCATCGAGACCCCGGACGGACCCTTCACCATCCTCGCCGACGAGCGCCAGCGAGTGCTGTCCTCAGGATGGACGGCCGATCAGGCGACGATCGTCGCCCGTCTCGCGCCCCTCGGCCGCCCGACGGAGGTGCGCGAGCGCGACACCGATGCGGCAGCCGCGGCGCTTGCCTTCTACGCAGGAGACCTTTCGGCGATCGACGCGGTCGCCGTCAAGCAGACGGGAACGACGCTGCAGCTCGCCGGATGGTCGGCGCTGCGCGAGATCGAGCCGGGGGAGCCGTTGACCTACACCTCGTTCGCGGCTCGCCTCGGCAACCCGCGGGCGGTGCGGGCCGCCGCCTCGATCTGCGCCCGCAATGCTCCGGCGCTGTTCGTGCCGTGCCATCGCGTGCTGCGCGCCGACGGCACGCTCGGCGGGTTCGCCTGGGGGCTCGATGTCAAGGCGAGCCTGTTGGAACGAGAAGCCGCGCGGGGGTGAATCGCACAGCCATCGACCGGCGCAGGGTCGGACGTCGAGACCGGAATCCCGGCATCCGATGCCGCCAGAAGAAGAGGACGTCGACGAATCGGGAATCTCTCTTGTGCTCAGCTGGTTCACAGGAATAGGCTGGTGGGCTGTCGCACCGACCGGGACGACACAGCCGAGCCCCTGAGGAGGACACCATGACATCGATCGCCGCTGCGCAGATCGCCGCTCTCGGCTCGACCCCGGTGCGCCCGCTCCGCTAGAGCCCTTCCCACACGCACGACTGCACCGGATGCCGGACTCCGAGAGTCCGTTCCCGCATCCGTCGTCTTCAGTAACCGCATTCCATACGAAACTCGTCTGAGAGACATGTCTTCCTCGCCTTCATCGCAGAACGCCTCCCCGTCGTCCTCCCTTTCCACTCCCGCCGCACTGTGGCGTCTCAAGCCCTTCGTGAAGCCGGTCATCTGGCGGCTCGCGGGCGGCGCGGCCAGTGCGCTCGCGGCCGCGATCATCGCGCTGATGATCCCGATCGTGCTCGAGCAGATCATCCGCGGCCCGGTACAGGCCGGCGCCGTCGACGCCATCGTGTGGGGTGCGCTCGCCGTCTTCGGCCTCGCCCTCGGTGAGGCGCTGATGGTCTGGCTGCGCCGACAGTTCGTGCTCAACCCCGCCACTCAGGTCGAGTACACGATGCGCACCGAGCTGTACTCGCGCCTGCAGACGCTGCCGGTGTCGTTCCATGACCGGTGGCAGTCGGGGCAGCTGCTGAGCCGCATGATGCAGGACATCGGCCTCATCCGCCGGTGGCTCGCCTTCGGCCTCGTGCTGCTCGTCGTCAACATCCTCACGATCGTCATCGGCGCGGTGCTGCTGTTCCGCTGGCACTGGCTGCTCGGCACGATCTTCATCGTCACGGCGATCCCGCTGTGGATCCGCGGATACCTGTTCGAGAAGCGCTACGGCGCGCTCACGCGGCGCAGTCAGGACCAGGCGGGCGACCTCGCCACCAGCGTCGAGGAGAGCGTGCACGGCATCCGCGTGCTCAAGGCCTTCGGTCGTGGCAAGCACGCGCTCAGCCGTTTCAGCCGTCAGGCCGAGACGCTGCGCGAGACCGAGATGAGCAAGGCCGGCGCGATCGCGTCGATCTGGTTCTGGCTCGATCTGATGCCTCAGATCGCGTTCGGCCTCAGTCTGATGTCGGGCATCTGGCTCATCTCGCAGGGCGCGATCGAGCTGCCCGAGCTCTTCGCGTTCTTCGCGATGGCGACGGTGCTCCGCTGGCCGATCGAGTCGATCGGGTTCCTGTTCTCGTTCATGCTCGATGCGCGCACCGCGACCGACCGCGTGTTCGACATCTTCTCCGAGACCAACACGATCACCGACCCCGAGAACCCGGTGCACATCGCCGAGCCGCGCGGTGAGCTCGCGTTCGAGGGAGCGCACTTCCGCTACCAGGACGCGGGAGCGCATGAGCGCGACCTGCTCGACGGCATCGACCTGGTGCTGCGTCCGGGCGAGACCATGGCGCTCGTGGGCCTGACCGGCAGTGGCAAGACGACGCTGACCACCCTGCCGACGCGTCTGTACGACGTCACGGGGGGCCGCGTCACGCTCGACGGTGTCGACGTTCGTGACCTGCCGCTCGCCGAGCTGCGCCAGCACATCGCCATGGCGTTCGAGGACGCGACGCTGTTCTCGGCGACCGTGCGCGAGAACGTGCTGCTCGGACGAGCCGACCTCGACGTGCACAGCGACGAGGCCGAGCGCGTCCTGCGCGAGGCTCTCGACGTCGCCCAGGCGGCGTTCGTCGATTCGCTCCCCGACGGCGTCGAGACGATCATCGGCGAAGAGGGGCTCAGCCTGTCGGGCGGTCAGCGTCAGCGTCTGGCTCTCGCCCGCGCCGTCGCCGCCCGGCCGAAGGTGCTCGTCCTCGACGACCCGCTCTCGGCTCTCGACGTCGACACCGAGGCACTCGTCGAGGAGGCGCTGCGCCACGTGCTGGCAGACACGACCGCCATGATCGTCGCGCATCGCCCGTCGACCGTGGCCCTGGCTGATCGCGTGGCTCTGCTCGAAGCAGGACGCGTCACCGCGGTCGGCACGCACAGCGAGCTGCTCAAGACGAGTCGCCACTACCGGCACGTCATCTCGAGTCTCGAGGCGGAGGAGGCCGCGCGCACCGGCGCGATCCCGATCATCCGCGATCAGGACGAGGAGAGTGACGAGATCGACGCCGTGGTCCGTGAGGGAATCCGCGAGGCCGCCGCCGACGAAGAGATCAGCATCGAGAGGGAGGTGCAGCGATGAGCTCCGCCATCACCGGAACCCAGGACGAAGACCGCTCCCGGTACACCAAGGAGGAGAGCCGGGCGATCCGTCGTCGCTCGCTGCGCCTGCTGGGGTCGCTCGTGCGCCCGCTGAAGCGCCAGATCATCCTCGCCGGGGTGGTGCTGGTGATCTCGACCGCACTGCAGGTCGCCGGCCCGATCCTGATCAGCATCGGTCTCGACCGGGCCCTGCCCGCGGTGCTCGACCGCGCCGATTGGATGCCGACGTTCATGATCGGCGGCATCTATCTGCTCGCGGGCGCCGTGGCGGCCGTCATGATCGCCTGGTACGTCATCATCGCGGCGAAACTGACCCAGGCCGTGCTGCTGGATCTGCGCAAGCGGATCTTCCTGCACACCCAGCGCCTGAGTCTCGAGTTCCACGAGTCGTACACGTCGGGGCGCATCATCTCGCGACAGACGAGCGACCTCGACTCGATCAAGGAGCTTCTCGACGGCGGGCTGAATGAGCTCGTCTCGGGTGTGCTCTTCGGGCTCTTCACCTTCATCGCCCTGTGCGTGTGGGACTGGCAGTCGGGACTCATCCTGGCGATCGGCGGCATCCCGCTGTTCTTCCTGATGCGCTGGTTCTACTCGCGGTCGCAGCTCGTCTACCGTGAGTCACGCGTGATCAGCGCGAAGGTGATCGTGCAGTTCGTCGAGACCATGACGGGCATCCGCGCGGTGAAGGCGTTCCGCAAGGAGCCGCGCAACGATGCCGCCTTCCAGAAGATCGCGGGGGAGTACCGCGACGTGAACCGTCGCTCGATGCTGTTGTTCGGCACGTTCGAGCCCGGCCTCATGGGCGTCGCCGCCCTCGTGCTCGGCATCGTCGTGCTCTGGGGCGGCATCCGGGTGTCCGAGGGCGCGCTCACCGTCGGTGTGCTGCTGTCGGCGGTGCTGTACGTGCGCAACTTCTTCGCGCCCATGCAGGAGATCGCGATGTTCCTGAACTCCTACCAGTCCGCCACGGCGGCGCTCGAGAAGGTGTCGGGCGTGCTCGAAGAGGTGCCGACGGTTCCGGACCCCGAGAAGCCGGTCGATCTGTGGGAGTCGCGCGGCCACATCGAGTTCGACGGGGTCACCTTCGGGTACAACGGCGAGAAGACGATCCTCCCGAACTTCTCGCTCGACATCCCCGCAGGACAGACGATCGCGCTGGTCGGAACGACCGGGGCGGGAAAGTCGACCCTGGCGAAGCTGATCTCGCGCTTCTACGATCCTTCGATCGGCACGGTGACTCTCGACGGCGTGGATCTGCGGAAGCTGCACCCGAAGGATCTCCGGCGCGCGATCGTCATGGTGACGCAGGAGGCGTACCTGTTCAGCGGCACCGTCGCCGACAACATCGCCCTCGGCAAGCCGGATGCGTCGCTCGACGAGATCAGGGCGGCGGCGCGTGCGGTCGGCGCCGACGAGTTCATCTCGTCGCTGCCCGACGGCTATGGCACCGACGTGAACAAGCGTGGTGGCCGCGTGTCTGCGGGTCAGCGTCAGCTGATCTCGTTCGCCCGCGCCTTCCTCGCCGACCCCGCCGTGCTGATCCTCGACGAGGCGACGGCCTCGCTCGACATCCCGTCGGAGCGGCTGATCCAGGATGCTCTGCAGACCCTGCTCAAGGACCGCACGGCGATCATCATCGCGCACCGCCTGTCGACGGTCGCGATCGCCGACCGTGTCCTGGTCATGGAGCACGGGAAGATCATCGAGGACGACACACCCGAGACGCTGATCAGCGGCACGGGCAAGTTCGCCCAACTGCACGCCGCCTGGCAGGAGACACTCGTCTGATCGAGCGGGAATCCGCAGAGCCGAGGCCACGACCGATCAGCGGTCGTGGCCTCGGTCGTGCGCCGACGGGCGGAGCGCCGACGGCTCTGCCTGGGTAGCATCGACGTATGGATCCGTTGCTGCTCGCCGTGGAGTTGTGGTGGATCGCGCCCATCGCAGCCGGCGGGGTGGCCGCGGGGGCGGTCGGCCTGCGCAGACGCAGTACGAAGAGCGGTCGCCGACTCGAGTACGATGCGGCTCGTCACGATCTCAAGATCGCCCGGACTGCAGCGGTCGAACGTCGGACGGCCGTCAAGCTCGCCAGAGCGGATGTCGCTCGCCTCTCCGCCGAACGCAGTGCGCGTCGCGCGACGCCCGAGCAGGTGGCGGGTGCGAAGCGGATGCTGCGCGCCAAGGAGAACGACGCGAAGGCAGCCTCCGCAGACGTCCGTGCGAAGCAGGTGCGCCTGAACGCCGCGCGCGCGGCCATCCCCGCAGCATCCGCTCCCCGCCCG
>NZ_DALZXX010000113.1:0-9360 GCF_031988965.1 Microbacterium sp. | reverse complement strand
CACCGCCGGATGCCCCGCATTGCGGCTCCGTCACAGTGCGCCACGCGCTCGGCGTCGTCCCAGGCCGCCCTCCTAGACTGACGCCATGCAGCGAGTCGAGTCGAAGGCGCCCCGGCGCTCGCGGCTCGTCGCCGACCTGGCGATGCTGACGGTCGTCGGCCTCGTGCTCGTGGCCGCCCTGGCCTCCGGCGGCGCGACGCTCTACCAGCAGTTCTACGGGCCGTCAGCCTTCGTGGTGCGCTATCTCGACCTGCTGTCCGAGGGGCGTGCGGCGGATGCCCTGCGGGTTCCCGGCGTCGCCGTCGACCGCGAGACGCTCGAGGTCGCCGGCATAGTCCCGACGGCATCCGAGGCGATGCTGCGCCACGCCACCCTCGCCCCCCTCACCGACATCGAGGTCGTGTCCGAGAAGCCCGACGGCAAGGCCACCGCGGTCACGGTGTCCTACAAGGCCGGAGGGAACGCCGGCACGACCACCTTCACGGTCGCGCAGGACGGATGGGCCGGCGTGACCCCGAACTGGCGCTTCACCACCAGCCCGCTGGCCGTCGTGGAGCTCACGCTGCGCGGCGCCGACCGCTTCGCCGTCAACGGCTTCGAGGTCGACCGTCGCCAGATCTCGGTCGCGGGCGTCGACGCGGCGCCTCTCGATCCGCTGCCGATGCTCGTCTTCACGCCCGGCCTGTACTCGGTGACCGTCGACACCCCGATCTCGACCTCACCGGGCGTCGGGGTGCTCGCCGACTCACCCCTCGCGACGACCCCGGTCGACGTGCAGACCGACCCGACAGACGAGTTCGTCGCCGTCGTGCAGGAGCGCGTCGAGGAGTTCCTGCTGGCGTGCACCGAGCAGGAGGTGCTGCAGCCCACCGCGTGCCCCTTCGGCCTCGAGGTGTCGAACCGGCTCGCGTCGCTGCCCCAGTGGTCGATCGCGGCGCAGCCGCAGGTCACGGTCACGCCTGACGGCGGACACTGGCAGATCCCGCCGACGGATGCCGTGGCACACGTCGAGGTCGAGATCCGCTCGCTGTTCGACGGCAGGGTGCAGGCGATCGCCGAGGACGTGCCCTTCCAGGTCAACGGGTCGGTGACGATCCTCCCTGACGGGTCGGCCTCGATCCGCGTCGGCTCACCCGAGCAGGCACCCCCGGTCGGCTGACTCTGCCCCTGCTGAGCCGCACCCTGTCGGGCGGCCTTCTCCGCGATGGGCGGTGCCGTGCGCCAGCATCCTCCTCCCCACACCGAGAAGTCCGCCCCACCCGGAGAAGGCCTCCCCGGAGCCGGGGTCAGCGCGCCTGGCGCTCGGCCTCTCGCTCCGCCGCGCGCCGGTCGCGCTCGGCGAGAGCCGCGAGCTGGGCGTTGTACTCCTCGAGCTCGGCCTCACCCGTGCGGTCGGCGTGCCGATCGCGGCGCTTCTGCAGCTTGGTGTCGCTGCGACTCCACTGGATCGCCACCGTGATCGCGAGGATCAGGGTCGGAATCTCTCCGATCGACCACGCGATGCCGCCACCGATGTACTGGTCGTCCATGGGGTCCGGGCCCCAGGTGCGCCCCATCGAGCCGAACCAGTCCGCGACGAGCAGACCCTCCTGCATCATCATCGCCATGCCGAAGAACGCGTGCATGGCCATGACGGCGATGAGCGTGATCAGTCGACCGGGATACGGCAGCCGGTACGGCACCGGATCAGCGCCGACGAGACTCATCACGAACAGGTAGCCCGAGATCAGGAAGTGCGCGACCATCCACTCGTGCCCCAGGTGCTCGTACATCGACCAGCGCAGCAGATCGGTGAAGTAGAACGCCCACAGCGACAGGATGAAGATGCCCGCGGCGACGAACGGATGCGTGACCACCTTCGCGAACGGCGAATGCACCGCCCACATGATCCACTCGCGGCCACCGCGGGTGCCGTCGTCGCGCTTGTGGACGGCGCGGAGCGCGAGGGTGATCGGTGCGCCCGACACCAGCAGCAGCGGGATCGCCATCGACAGCATCATGTGCCCGAGCATGTGCACGCTGAAGAGGTACTCCTGGTACGCGTTGATCGGGCCGCAGGTGACCCACACGAGCAGAAGCATGCCGAGCACCCAGAAGATCGTGCGATGGATCGGCCAGCGGTCGCCGCGCTTGTGGAGTCGATACGCACCCGCCAGGTAGAAGAACAGTCCGAAGCCGGCGGCCACCAGCCAGAGGATGTCGATGTCCCAGGCCGTGAACCAGCGGTCGATCGTGAACTCGGGCGGCAGGGGTGAGCGGGTGAGGTTCTCTGCCGGGGTCTGCTCGAACGCGGCCTCTTCGCCGATCGGCGGAGGCGTGCGCGCGAGCGCGGCGGCCGCCCCCGAGGCGAGCCCCATCAGTGCGACCTCGCACAGCACCAGCATCCAGAACCAGCGCGACGCGTTCGCGCCTTCGAGGCGCGGGATCAGGCGGATGCGGTACCAGGCGCCGAGCAGACCCATGCCGACGAGCAGCACGGCCTTCGCGATCAGGATGCCGCCATACGGCGTCAGAAGCTCACTGATGTCGCCGAGCGCGACCACCGAGCGGGCGAGACCCGAGACGGCGACCACGGCGAACGCGGCGATCGCGAGGCTCGAATAGCGGCTGACGAGGGCCGCGGTGCCGACTCCCGAGCGGTCGCGCAGGATGACCACGAGGATGAGCCCGCCGAGCCAGACCGCGGCGCCGATCGTGTGCAACAGGATGGAGTTCACGGCGACGGTGTGCCCCGCGAGATCGCCCGAGTGCCCCTGCGTCGCCAACGGGAGGAAGGATGCCGCGGCGAGCAGCGCCGTGATCAGCGTCGGCGTCCAGGTGCGCCAGGCGAACGCGAGCACCGTGATGACGGACCCCATGATCGTGGTGATCAGCCATGATTGCCCGAGAGCCGTCTGCAGCAGGAAGAACCCGAGCTGTTCGCCGAACTGGCGATCGGCGCTGATCTTCGGATTGAACGCCGCGACGAGGGCGAGAAAGGCGCTGACGCCGGCGGTCACGGTGAAGATCGCCGCCGCGATGGATGCCGTGTTCAGCGCCGTATCGAAGGACTTCTGCTCGCTGCGCAGAGCGAACAGCGCCAGCACGAGAGAGCCGAGCATCGCGGCTGCGGAGACGTTCATGGCCAGTTTGACGATCGGGATCGCCCACCGCACGGCCGGGCCGGGATCGCCCAGCAGCAGGGGCGCCGCACCGCCGCCGAGGGCGAGGGCGGCGATCGCGCCGATCAGACCGGCGCCCACCAGGATCGCGAGACCGACCACGCGATACGCGGGGCTCGTGCGGGTCTGGACGGCGCGGGAGGTCACCCCTCAAGCCTAAGCCGCGGCGGCTGACCGCTCGCCCGTCTGCGGGAGGCGGTTGCGGGCATCCGAAGCGGGATGCACGAAGGCCGCCCCCGACGCATCGGGAGCGGCCTTCGAAGAGGTGCGGTCTTACTTGACGGCAGCCTTGAGCTTGGAACCAGCGGTCACCTTGACGCGGTGGCCGGCCGGGATCTTGATCTCGGCACCGGTCTGCGGGTTGCGGCCCGTGCGAGCTGCGGTCGCGACCTGCTCGAACGAGATCCAGCCCGGGATCGAGACCTTGCTGCCCTTGGCAACAGCGTCGGAGACCGAGGAGAACAGCGCGTCGAGGACACCCGAGACGGTGGCCTGGCTCTGGCCGGTGGCGGAAGCGATGCTCGCGACGAGCTCGGTCTTGGTGATGGACTTGTCAGCCATGTCATCCTCCAGCGACGAGGATACCGTCGCATCGTTGTGGTGCGGAGGGCGACTGCCCTCCGTTGGTCGAGTGACCGCCTCGAATGTACCAACGCTGACCGACATTTCCGCGTCATTTCGCGGGTTTTGGGCTATTACTGGGCGTGTCGTGGTGCAGATGTGACGAAAGTGGCACCTGAGACACCCTGATCCGGGGCTCGCGCGGCGGCGCGTTTCTCGGTTCTGAGGGGTCGGAATCGCGTGTGCGAGCCTGCGGAGCCGGGGATCCGAGCCTGCGGAACCGGGATTCGGCGGCTGCTGAGCCGGGGATCCGAGCGTGCCCGACGCGCTCGTCAGAGCGATCGATGGGAGGCGATCACAGCCCGTGCCGTGCGCTCGAACGCGGGGCTCACACGACCTTCGCCGTCGAGGTAGCCGCCGACCAGGGCGGCATCGCGCAGCAGCACGAGGGATGCCGCGACGTCGTCGGGCTCGTCGAGCCCTGCCCCCTCGGCGACGGCCCGCAACGTCGAGCGGAACCATTCGCGGTGCTCGTCGATCAGCTGCCGCACGGCGCCCTCGGCATCCGGATACTCGGCGGCCGCGTTGATGAACGGGCATCCGCGTGTGTGGCGCAGGCGGATGTCGGCCGCGATGCCGTCGATCACTGCATCGACCAGGCTCCCCGGGTCGGTGACCGCGGCTCCGGCCTCGGCGAACATCGCGCGGAGCATCTCGTCCTCGTTGCGCAGGTACGCGAGGACCAGATTCTCCTTGCCGCCGAACTGCTTGTAGAGCGTGGCCCTCGTGACCGCGGCTTCGTCGATGATGCGGTCGACGCCGACCGCATGGATCCCCTCCTCATAGAAGAGTCGGGTCGCACTGTCGATGAGCCGGGTGCGTGCGGCGCTCGGCCGCTTCGGGGCCAGCGTGACGGGCGGTGTCGCTGCGGTGGCGCTCGGTTCGGTGGGGCTCGGTGCGGTGGCGCTCGGTGTCGGCGCGCTCGGTGTCGTCGTGTCCATGGTGATCTCTCTCATCGTGTCATCCGCTCGGGTCATCCGCATCGTGCACCGCACCCGCGTGCTCTCGATCGTCGGGAGTTCTTCCAGATTTCGGGAATAGATTGCGGTAGATAGAACGTTCGGTCTACTATCAGCGTAACGCACTCGCACACGGCGGGGGCAGAAACAGGAGAAGAGACAATGAACAGCACCGACAAGACCCCGATCGTCCTGATCCACGGACTCTGGATGACCCCCAAGAGCTGGAACACCTGGGCCGAGCACTTCCGCGCACAGGGCCACGAGGTGATCGTCCCCGGCTGGCCCGGCATCGATGACCGCTCCGTCGAGGACATCCGCCGCGATCCGTCGGCTCTCGAGGGCATCGGCCTGAAGCAGATCGCCGACAACTACGAGCGCATCATCCGCGCGCTGCCGGTGAAGCCGATCATCATGGGCCACTCGTTCGGCGGCGTGCTCACGCAGATGCTCGCCGACCGCGGCCTCGGCTCCGCGTACGTCGGCGTCGCCCCCGGACAGACCGCCGGCGTCACAGCCCTCCCGCTCTCGACCCTCTGGACCGGAACCCCGATCCTGTCGAACCCGTTCGGTCGCAACGGAGCCAAGCCGCTGTCGAAGCGCCACTTCCACTTCACGTTCGGGAACGACCTGTCGCGGGCCGCCTCCGACGCCCTGTGGGAGGAGTACGCCGTCAACTCCTACAACCGGGTGTTCTTCGAGGGTGTGACCTCGGTGCTGAACGAGAAGAACGGCGTCACGCACGTCGACTACGCGCGGACCGACCGCGCGCCGCTGCTGCTGATCGCCGGCGAGATCGACCACGTGGTGCCGCCGACCATCGTCCGTGCGATCGAGAAGAAGTACCGCTCGACCGGCAGCCCCGCCATCGTGGAGCGCAAGGAGTACGCGGGCCGCACCCACCGCCTCGTCAGCCAGGACGGCTGGGAGGAGATCGCCGACTACGCCCTCACCTGGGCGGTGGCGCACGCGTCAGCATCCGTCGCCTGATGCCCGGGGTCCCCGCCCCCGTCTCTGAGCCCCTCTCCCCCGCACCCGTCCCCGCACCCCCACCCGCACCCGCACCCGCACCCGCACCCGCACCCGCACCGAAGGAGATCTCACGCGTCGAAGGACCGCATCCCGCATCCGGTCCTTCGATGCGTGAGATCTCCTCGCGTGTGCGCGCGCCGATCATGCCCGATGCCTGCCCTGAGCGACGGCGTCCATCACCACGGCCTGCACTTCGTGCCACCGCTCCATGATCTGCTCGTAGCTGAAGCGCAGAACGTGAAATCCGCGCAGCATCAGTTGCGCATCGTGGTCGATGTCAGCCGTGCGCTGGGGCCCCGTGTGGCTCGCGCCGTCGATCTGGATCACGAGCCGCTCGCCGATCAGCACGTCGACACGACGCTCGTGCACCCACGCCTGCGGCAACATCGAGACACCCAGCCACCGGAGCCGAGCGATGAAGATCGTCTCGAGACCTGAATCGGCGAAGGGACGCACATCGTCGAGAAGCGCGCGAGCCACCGGCGGTAGCTCGAAGCCGCCGAGAACGGTCCGGTCGATCACACCCTTGTTGAACGCGGACTCCCAGATCACCAGCGCGGTCTCTCGGGGCTGACACTGCGCCACGAGCGCGAGGATGTTCGCGAGGCCGTCGACCGTCGCATCCGGATCCCGCGGAACGACGGGTCTCGACCAGTGAACTGTCACGTGCGAGGGCATCTTGACCCGGGCGGCGTTGGGGCGGGCGACGACATGCAGCTTCGGCTTCTCGGGCACCCAGAGGCCCAGTCGCGCCGCACCGCTCACACAACTGAGGAGCACGCCTCGGGTCACTGCACCGACGAGGACTCGGTCGGCATCCGGCGATGCGACCCACCCGCGGCGGATCGTTCGAATGCGGCCGGCCTCCTTGGCGCGCCGAATCGCATGGGCGGTGACCCCGGCATTGCGCAGACTCGAGATTCGAGCGACACCCCCGCGCCGCATGACCTCTTCGACGGCATCCATTCGCCGATAGTGCCGCCACGCCCTGCAGACCCCGCGCCGATTCCCCCCTGTCGTCCCGAACATGGGGAGAACCTCCTTCGCGCCGACCCCGTGCAGGAGGGCTCATGCGAAGGAGATCTCACACAACGAAGGAGTGATTCCTGCATCCGCCCCTTCGCAGCGCGAGATCTCCTTCGCAGCGGGTGGGCGACGCGGGCCGCCGCGCGCGCAGCACCACCCCAGACACGCGAAAGGGGCGAGGATCCGAAGATCCTCGCCCCTGTCGTGGTGCTGAGTCTTACCAGCTCGACTTGGTGACACCGGGCAGCTCGCCACGGTGTGCCATGTCACGGAAGCGGACACGCGAGATGCCGAACTTCGTGAGGACACCGCGGGGGCGGCCGTCGATGACGTCGCGCGAACGCACGCGAGCCGGCGACGCGTTGCGCGGCAGCTTCTGCAGGCCGACGCGTGCGGCCTCGCGGGCCTCGTCGGTGGCGTTCGGGTCGACGAGGGTCTTCTTCAGCTCGGCGCGACGCTCTGCGTAACGCTCGACGATGACCTTGCGCTGCTCGTTGCGAGCGATCTTGCTCTTCTTAGCCATTGATCAACGCTCCTCTCGGAATTCGACGTGCTGACGGACGACCGGGTCGTACTTCTTGAGCACGAGGCGGTCGGGGGTGTTGCGGCGGTTCTTCTTGGTCACGTACGTGTAGCCCGTACCTGCCGTCGAACGCAGCTTGATGATCGGACGGATGTCCTGTGCCTTCTTGGCCATTAGAGCTTCACACCCTTCGCCTGAAGGTCCTTGACCACGTTCTCGATGCCGCGGACGTCGATCACCTTGATGCCCTTGGCGGACACGTTGAGCGTGATCTTACGACCGAGCGAAGCGACGAAATAGGTCTTCTTCTGCACGTTCGGGTCGAAGCGGCGCTTCGTCCGGCGGTGCGAGTGCGAGACGTTGTGACCGAAGCCGGGAACAGCTCCGGTCACCTGGCACACTGCTGCCATGATGGTGACTCCTTCTATACCGTGAGGCCGGACGGCCTCACCCAAGATCCCTTGTCTGCACGCCGCTCCGACCCTCAGGACCGAACAGCATGCGAACTGCGCACAGGAGTGTGCGCAGACAAAGAGTCAGTCTAGCATGCGGGAGACTCACACCCGAACGGCGTCCACCAGCAGCGCGGCCCCGGGAGCCAGCAGAGGCAGCGGCACTCCGACGCGCTCCAGGAACGCCCCCGAGGCCTCGATCCCCGTCTCGACCCATTCGGGGTCTGCGACCTGATGGCGCGACACCCCGCCGAGGTCCTCGCGCACGCGCAGGCGGTACCGCTCCCCCGTCTCCAGCCCCGGGATGCGGGTGCGTGGCGTGAACCCGTCGACCGAGGTGCCGAGTCGCACCCAGGCGAAAACTCCGCGAGACCCGTCGGGCGCGACCACCCCGTGCAGCAGCGTCTCGTCGTCGACCTCGTCGGAGCGCACCGTGACACCGCCGTGCAGCAGCGGTCGCAGCTCTCGATAGAGCGCCGTCCATCGCGACAGGGCCCCGCGCTCTTCATCGGTGCACAGCGTGATGTCCCACTCGATGCCCGCGTGGCCGAAGAGGGCGGTGGTCATGCGGAACGGCAGGGATGCCGCCCGGTGCGTGGTCTCGGCGATCGCCGGCCCCACATGCGAGCCCACGACCTCGGGCGGAACGAGCGTGCCCGTCCACCGCTGGATGCTCTGGCGCTCGACCGGGTCGTTGGAATCCGAGGCCCACACCCGCTGCGTGCGGCTGAGCACGCCCAGGTCGACGCGGGCGCCTCCGCTCGCGCACGACTCGATCTCGAGTGAGGGATGCCGGTCGCGCAGGGCATCGAGCAGCGCGTAGAACGCGGCGGTCTGCGCGTGCACCGCGGCGCGTCCGCTCCGCGGGGACACCGCGGCGTGCAGGTCGCGGTTGTGATCCCACTTGATGAAGTCGATGCCGACCTCGGTCACGAGCGCGCTGATGCGTTCGAGCACGAAGGCCGCGGCATCCGGATTCGTGAGGTCGAGCACCTTCTGGTGCCGCCAGGTCGCCGAATCCGGCGACGCCTGCAGGATCCAGTCCGGATGCTGTCGCGCGAGCTCGGACACGGGGTTCACCATCTCGGGTTCGAACCACAGGCCGAACTGCATGCCGAGTCCGTGCACGTGGTCGGCGAGCGGACGGAGCCCGTCCGGCCACTTCTCGCGGTCGATGAACCAGTCCCCGAGACCCGAGCGGTCGTCGGGACGGCCGGCGAACCACCCGTCGTCGAGCACGAAGCGCTCGACGCCCACGGATGCTCCGGCTTCGGCGAGCGCGCGGATCTTCGCCGGGTCGTGGTCGAAGTACACGGCTTCCCAGGTGTTCAGCACGAGGGGACGCGGCGTCGAGGGGTGGCCGGGCAGCGCCCGTGCGGTGCGGTGCAGGCGGTTCGAGACGGCATCCAGCCCGCTCTCGCCGTAGGCCAGGTACACGACCGGCGAGATGTAGGTCTCCCCGGCCGCGAGGCGGATCTCGCCCGGCAGCAGCAGCTCGCCGCCGCCGAGCACCGCGCCGTGCACGCCCGCACCCTCGGGCAGTCGCTCGACGCCGACCTCGAGGTCGCCGCTCCAGGCGACGTGGG
>NZ_DALZXX010000112.1:0-9394 GCF_031988965.1 Microbacterium sp. | reverse complement strand
CGCCCGGCGGGCGCCGCGAGGGCGTACACGCTCGCGAGGTGGGTGATGTGCGCGGCCGGTGCGGTGCGCAACGCGGGGAGCAGTGCTTTGGTGATCGACACCGTGCCCCAGAGGTTCACGTCGGTCAGCCAACGCATCTCCTCCATCGTCAACTGGTCGAGCGTGCCGAGCATCGAGGATCCCGCGCAGGTGATCAGCGCGTTGATGTGCGGATGCTGCCGGATGATCTCGTCGGCTGTCGCGAACACCGCGGAGTCATCGCGAAGATCGACGACGTGCGTGGTGACGGAGGCGGCACCCAGCTCCGCGGCCAGCGTCGACAGCGCCTCCTGGTCGTGGTCGATCAGCGCGAGATGCACCCCTCGCCCGGCGAGGAGACGAGCGATCTCGGCACCCATCCCGTGGGCCGCGCCGGTGATGACGGTCGTGCTGCCGGCCAGGGCGAGTCGCGCCATGCCCCCTCCTCCCTGGGTCGATCGGAGCGAGCCGTGTGAGGTCGGGGCGACGCGAGCCGATAGCGAACATTCTGGCCCACAGGAACGGGGAGCGGAACGGGTACGCTCGATGCAAGGAGGTTGCGGTGGGACGAACTGCGGATGCCATCGCGGAAGGCGTCGCGATTGCGACAGCTGCCGCGCGCCTCGCCGTCAAGAATCACATCCTGATCGGCACGATCGCCGAGAACGGAATCTTCGACACGGACAAGTACGTCGCCGACGCCCGCGAGGCGCTTCGCGCGATGGCCGAGGAATCCGAAGAAGTCGAGCGGAACCTCGTCGCCCTGCGCAAGCGGGCGCGGGGTCGTCACTCCGACCCGTCGGGCACCCATGACTACCGCGACCGCGACGTGCGCAACCTGCGACGTCGCGCCAAGCAGTCGCACGGCGTGGCCTCGAAGCTGCGAGAGCTCATGGACGACGAGGCGGCGCTGCGCACCATCGTCGAGGAGGCCCGCGCGGGCGCCTGGGCCGACGTGCGGCACAACCTCGATCGCCGGCTTCGTGTCGAGGGGATGCGCCCCGATCAGGATCCCGATTACGACCGCATGCGCGAGGCGCGGATGCAGGCGCTGCGGCTCGTCGACCTGCAGGCCCTGTCGTCGCAGCAGCGGGCGAAGGCCAAGCGCAACGAGCCGAAGGACCCGGACCAGGCCGAGTGAGGCGCCGATTCGCATTCACGCGGAGACTGTTATAGGCTGTTCCACGGCCCGCTGAGCGGTCCAGGAGCGCCCGTAGCTCAATGGATAGAGCATCTGACTACGGATCAGAAGGTTAGGGGTTCGAGTCCCTTCGGGCGCACATCACATGAGATCCCCGTCGCGAAAGCGGCGGGGATCTCTGCATGTCGGGGAGTGCGCAGCCGCATCCGGCGCGCGCTGCGAAGGAGAACTCGCGCAGCGAAGGGCCGCACGCGGAGTTCCCTCCTTCGTTGCGAGAGATCTCCTTCCCAGAGGCAGGGCGACCAGATGAGCGGGCACTCCGCGCGGCGGCGAATGTGGGCTGCGGATCAGTCGAGCAGGCTGGTGATCGCCGGATCCCGCCGCGCGTAGTCGGCGGCGGTGGTGAGGATGACATCGCGCATAGCCGCGACGGCGA
Organism: Microbacterium sp.; assembly: GCF_031988965.1. Classification (GTDB taxonomy): domain Bacteria; phylum Actinomycetota; class Actinomycetes; order Actinomycetales; family Microbacteriaceae; genus Microbacterium. The sequence continues at coordinate 7,799 of NZ_DALZXX010000112.1, read as the reverse complement.
CCGCAGGGGTGACATCCGCGCGGTGCGCGAGGCTCACGGTGCGCCGCATCATCGGGTGCGTCAGTCGCACCGAGCGCAGCGCCGGCTGGTCGAACAGCACCATCGCGGGCACGACGGCGACGCCCACTCCTCGTTCGACGAAGCGGAGCACGGCATCCATCTCCGCCCCTACCAGGACGTGATTCGGGGTGATGCCCGCGGAGCGGAAGGCCGCGTCAGTGGTCGCGCGCAGCTCGTAGGTCTCGTCGAGGGCGATCAGCGGCAGTGTGGCGAGGTGCTCGAGGCCGATCGCGGGCGTGATCGCGACGGGAGGCTGGGATGCCGCCGAGACGACGACCAGCTCCTCGGTGAGCAGCGGCATGCGCGTCAGGCTGAACCCCGACGGGGGCGGGCCCGTCGATTCGGTGATCAGCGCGATGTCGACGGCGCCGACGGCGAGTTGATCGACCAGCAGGCGTGATCCGCTCTCGTCGAGGTGCAGGTCGACACCGGGATGGGCCGCATGGAACGCGCTGACGGCCTCGGCGACGAGGCTGATGCACAGGGTCGGGGGAGCGCCGAGGCGCACGCGTCCGCGTCGGAGCCCGGCGAGCTCGCCCATCTCGTCGCGGATGGCCTCGGCTTCGGCGAGCATCCGCTGAGCGCGGGGGAGCAGCGCCTCACCGGCGGCGGTGAGTGCGATGTGGCCGCGCGCGCGGTGGAACAGCTCCGCGCCGAGCTCGCGTTCGAGGGTCGAGATCTGCCGACTCAGCGAGGGCTGCGCCAGGTGAAGGTACTCGGAGGCGCGGGTGAAGTGGCCGAGGCGGGCGACCTCGACGAACCCGCGGAGCTGCTCGAGGTTCATGTCTGCAGTCTATCGATTCCAGTAGAACTATGCATTGGAGTTATTAGGTCGCCCTAACTAGCGTCGAATGCATGAGTACTCGCGAACGTCAGATCTCCACCACGGTCCTCGTCATCGGGACCGGCGGATCCGGGCTGCGTGCGGCGATCGAGGTCGCCGAACACGGCATCGACGTCCTCGCCGTCGGCAAACGCCCCCGACAGGATGCCCACACCTCCCTCGCCGCCGGCGGCATCAACGCCGCTCTCGGCACCATGGACGAGGGAGACAGCTGGCAGCAGCACGCCGCCGACACCATCAAGGAGAGCTACCTGCTCGCCAACCCTCACACGGTCGAGATCGTGACGCAGGGGGCTGAGCGCGGCATCCGCGACCTCGAGCGCTGGGGCATGGACTTCGCCCGAGAGGACGACGGTCGCATCTCGCAGCGGTTCTTCGGCGCGCACACCTTCCGTCGCACGGCCTTCGCCGGCGACTACACCGGTCTCGAGATCCAGCGCACCCTCGTCGCCAAGGCCGAGCAGCTCGAGGTGCCGATCCTCGACCACGTCTACATCACGCGTCTGCTCGTACGCGACAACGTCGTGTTCGGCGCCTACGGCTTCGACCAGTCCGACGGCACTCGCTACCTGATCCACGCGGATGCCGTGATCCTCGCCGCGGGCGGACACAACCGCATCTGGCGCCGCACCTCGTCTCGCCGCGACGAGAACACGGGCGACTCCTTCCGCCTCGCCGTCGACGCGGGTGCACGCCTTCGCGACCCCGAGCTCGTGCAGTTCCACCCCTCAGGGATCATCGAGCCCGAGAACGCTGCGGGCACCCTCATCTCCGAGGCCGCCCGCGGCGAGGGCGGCATCCTGCGCAACGCCCTCGGTGAGCGCTTCATGTCGAAGTACGACCCCGAGCGCATGGAGCTCTCGACCCGCGACCGGGTCGCGCTCGCCGCGTACACCGAGATCGCCGAAGGCCGCGGCACCGAGAACGGCGGCGTCTGGCTCGACGTCTCGCACCTGCCCCGCGAGACGATCATGACCCGCCTGCCCCGCGTCTACCAGACGATGATGGAGCTGCAGATGCTCGACATCACCGCCGAGCCGATCGAGATCGCGCCCACCGCGCACTACTCGATGGGCGGCGTGTGGGTGCGTCCGGAGGATCACCAGACCGATGTCGACGGACTCTACGCGATCGGCGAAGCGTCCAGCGGCCTGCACGGGGCGAACCGCCTCGGCGGCAACTCGCTGATCGAGCTGCTCGTCTACGGGCGCATCGTCGGACAGGCCGCGATGGCGCACGCGGCGGGACTCGACGCCCAGCGTCGCTCAGCGGATGCCGTGGCGCAGGCCCGAGCCGAGATCGATGACCTGCTCGCCGCGGACGGCCGCGAGAACGTCCGCGCTCTGCAGCGCGCGATCCGCAACACCATGACCCAGCACGCGGGCGTCGTGCGGTCCGAGGAGGGACTGCGGGCGGGCCTCGCCGACCTCGACATGATCGAGGGCCGGATGGAGGACATCGGCATCCACCCCGACATCGCGGGGTTCCAAGATCTCGCGCACGCGTTCGATCTGAAGGCGTCGGTGCTCGCCGCCCGTGCCACGATCGAGGCGGCGCTGGAGCGTCGGGAGACACGCGGATGCCACAACCGCAGCGACTACCCCGACACCGACCCCACGCTGCAGGTCAACCTGGTCTGGTCGCCCACCACAGGAGTCACGCACGAGCCGATCCCGGAGATCCCCGCAGAGATCGCGGAGCTCATGCGCGAGGTCGACACCGAGGGCAAGCTCGTCGAGTAGCCCGCATCCGAACTCGCTCCCGTCGCAGGGTGCATCGCGACGGGAGCGGCCGGGTGACTGGGTGAGGTAGGAGTCGCTCAGTCGCCCTCGTCGGTCTCCGGACCGTCGATGACCCCGATCCCGACGGCTTCATGGTCGGGCTCGGGGTCGTTGCGTGCCGGGGCCTTGGGCTCCTCCGCAGGCTCCTTCTCGGTGCTCGGCTCCTCGAGCTCCTCGGTACTCGGGACCTCAGAAGGGTCGGCGTCTTCGGGGGAGTCGGCCTCGGCCGGCTTCTCGGCGGTGTTCCCCACATCCTTGAACTCCCCGGCGTCGCCGGACGACGGGGTCGGTGTCGGCGTCTGCGCCTCGGGGTCGAGGCCGGAGGTCGGGTCCTGTGCGGGTGTGCTGTTCGTCATGATCGTCCCTTTCGCATCGAGTGCACCCCCAGGATGCGGTGTGCACTCGCCGGGATGAAGGGGCTTGACGGCGTCGGTCGTATCGTCCGTGGCGCGGATCACGACGTACGCTGGGGAGGTGACAGCGTACGTCTCGGCCTTCGATCTCTTCTCCATCGGAGTGGGCCCCTCGAGTTCCCACACGGTCGGGCCGATGCGGGCGGCACTCGAGTTCGCCCACCGGCTCCGCGCGACCGGGGAGCTGACCCGTGTCGCACGCGTCGGCAGCACGCTCTACGGCTCGCTCGGTGCCACGGGAATCGGACACGGAACGCCGGATGCCGTCGTCGCGGGCCTCCGCGGACTCGATCCCGAGACGTGCGATCCGGCCGAGGTGCGCGCCGCGTGGACCGACCTGCGCGAGGGCGCCACGCTGTCGATCGACGGCGTGCACGAGGTGCCGTTCGTCAAGGGCGACATCGTGTTCGCGCCCCGCACCAGACTTCCCGGGCACCCGAACGCCATGACGATCACCGCGTGGGATGCCGAGGCGGGCATCGTCGCCGAGGAGACCTACTACTCGGTCGGCGGCGGGTTCATCCGCAGGGATGGCGAAGCCGAGAAGCTCGCGTCCGCGCCGCTTCCGTATTCCTACGCAGATGCCGCGTCGCTGCTCGCGCTCTGCGACGAGCACGGCCTGTCGATCGCCGAGATCGCCCGCCTCAACGAGACGGCCGAACGCAGCGAGGACGACGTCGCCGCCGGGCTCGATGCGATCTGGGACGCCATGGCGGCCTGCGTCGACGCGGGCCTGCACTCCGACGGTGTGCTCCCCGGGATGCTCAAGGTCAAGCGGCGCGCGAGCCTGATCCGCGCGCAGCTCGAAGACGCCGAGGCCGACGGGCATCGCGAGCTTCCTGGCGAGTGGCTGGGTGCCTTCGCGCTCGCCGTGAATGAGGAGAACGCCGCCGGTGGGCGGGTCGTCACGGCTCCGACCAACGGCGCGGCCGGCATCCTTCCCGCCGTCGCGATGTACTGGTGGAGATTCCTCGCCGATTCCGGGCTCGGGGCAGGCAACGCGGTGACCCCGTACGGCGAGCTCGTCGGCAGCGCGCTGCTCGGCTTCGACGGCGCGCGGGCGATCGAGTCGGCGCAGACGGAGGGTGACGAGGTCATCGCCGAGGCGAACCGCCGCCGCGGCATCCGCCGTTTCCTGCTCACAGCCACGGCGCTGGGATCGCTGTTCAAGGCGAACGCGTCGATCTCGGGGGCGGAGGGCGGATGCCAGGCCGAAGTCGGCTCGGCCTGCGCGATGGCCGCGGGTGGCCTGACCGCCGTGATGGGCGGGACGAACCGGCAGATCGAGAACGCCGCCGAGATCGCGATGGAGCACCACCTCGGACTCACCTGCGACCCGATCGGCGGTCTCGTGCAGATCCCCTGCATCGAGCGCAACGCGATCGCGGCATCGACCGCCGTCACCGCCGCACGGCTCGCACTCCGCGGCGACGGCAGCCACTACGTCTCGCTGGATGCCGTCGTCGAGACCATGCGTCAGACCGGCATCGACATGTCGACCAAGTACAAGGAGACCAGCGAGGGCGGCCTCGCGGTCAACGTCATCGAGTGCTGAGCCGGCTCCCCCGCGGCCGTGTCGGAGGCTGCGGCTAGCCTTCTGCAGAGGGAGGCGACTGTGGAATCGATCTGGACACCGGGCAGCCGTCGGCGACGAGAGCAGCCGGTCGTGGCGGTGAGCGCGAACGACGATGCGCCGGAGCCGGGACGACTCTGGCCCACGAGCATCCCCGCGGTCGCGCAGGTGCTGCGCGAGGGGATCGACCTGTCTCCCGGAGTGACATTCCTGGTCGGCGAGAACGGCAGCGGCAAGTCGACGATCGTCGAGGGAATCGCGATCGCCTACGGTCTCTCGCCCGAGGGCGGCTCGCGGTTCGCCAGGCACAGCACCCGAGCCACCGAATCCCCGCTGTCCGAATGGCTCCGGCTTCAGCGAGGCGTCGGCGCCGATCGGTGGGGATTCTTCCTGCGGGCCGAGACGATGCACTCGTTCTACACGTATCTCGAAGAGAACCCCTCATCGAGCGGCGACGTGCCGTTCCACGAGATGAGTCACGGCGAATCCTTCCTCGCCCTGCTCGACAGCCGCTTCGATTCACCCGGTTTCTACTGTCTCGACGAGCCCGAGGCGGCGCTGTCTTTCCAGTCGACGCTGACGCTCATCGCGGTGCTGCAGCGCATCGTCGATGACGGAGGACAGGTGCTGTGCGCCACGCACTCGCCCGTGCTCGCCGCCCTTCCGGGCGCGCAGATCCTCGAGGTCGGCGAGTGGGGCATCCGCCCGGCCGAGTGGGGAGATCTCGAGATCGTGAACCACTGGCGATCCTTCCTTCAGGACCCGCCGAGGTACCTGCGCCACCTGCTCGATTAGGGGTCGCCGCCGCGGTCGCCCGGGCGGATAATCAAGCATGACGAACGCCGCGGTTGTCGAGATCTCAGGTCTGCGGGTGCGGCGCGGGAGGACGCAGGTCTTCGACGGCATCGATCTGACGATTCCGCGCGGGGAGATCACGGGCCTGCTGGGTCCGTCCGGATGCGGCAAGACCACGCTGATGCGCGCGATCGTCGGGGTGCAGCGGATCGCCGGCGGCACGGTGACAGTGCTGGGGGAACCGGGCGGATCATCGCGGCTGCGGCATCAGGTCGCATACGGCACCCAGGGCACGGCGGTGTACGGCGACCTCACGGTGCGCCAGAATCTCACGTACGTCGCCGCTCTGCTGAAAGCACCGAGGGGCGACGCCGATCGGGTCATCGAGGAGGTCGGACTCGGTGCTCAGGCCGGCCGACTCGCCGGATCGCTCAGCGGTGGTCAGGCCACGCGGGTCTCGTTGGCGATGGCCCTCATCGGCTCACCCGCGCTGATCGTGCTCGATGAACCGACGGTGGGGCTCGATCCCGTGCTGCGGGTCGAGCTGTGGGATCTCTTCCGCGCCCTGGCCGGTCGCGGCGTCACCCTGATCGTCTCGAGCCACGTCATGGATGAGGCGCTGCGCTGTGATCGGCTCGTGCTCATGCGCGCCGGACGGATCATCGCCGACACGAGTCCGGAAGCATTGCTGGAGGACACCGGGACGTCCGATCCCGACGCCGCGTTCCTCGCCCTCATCGCGCAGGACACCAGGGCGCACCACGGACACGTGCGAGCCCGTACGCGGCGCGAGCGACGGGAGCAGGCGGAATGAACGCCGGACGGATGCTCGCCACGGCGGCCCGCGTGCTCGGGCAGCTGCGTCACGATCCGCGTTCGATCGTGCTGATGGTGGTCGCGCCGAGCCTGCTCGTCGGGCTCTTCGCCTGGCTGTTCAGCGATCAGGACGGCGTCTTCGATCGGTTCGGCGGCGCGATCCTCGCGCTGTTCCCGTTCATCGTGATGTTCCTGATCACCTCGATCACCACCCTGCGTGAACGACGCTCGGGCACTCTCGAGCGGCTCATGACGACCCCGCTCGGCAAGGCCGACTTCATCCTCGGATACGCGCTGGCCTTCGGGCTCATGGCGCTGCTGCAGGCGGTCATCACGGTGTCGTTCGCGGTCGGGGTGTGCGGACTCGAGGTCGAGGGCGAGCTCTGGCAGCTCGGGCTCGTCGCTGTCGTCGACGCCCTGCTCGGGACCGCGCTCGGACTGCTCGCCAGCGCCTTCGCGCAGACCGAGTTCCAGGCCGTGCAGTTCATGCCGCTGCTCGTGTTCCCGCAGATCATCCTGGGCGGGTTGTTCATGCCGCGTGATCAGATGCCCGACGTGCTGCACGCGATCTCGGACTGGCTGCCCCTGAGCTATGCCATCGACACGGTCAACGCCGTGACGGCGGGGGATGAGCGGTGGGACGTCTTCGGACCTCTGCTCGTCGTGGTCGCGTTCGGGGTCGGCGCGCTCGTGCTCGCGTCGCTCACGCTGAGGCGTCGCACCCCCTGAGGGAAGACCGGATCAGCGCTCAGCGCGAGGCGCGGTTCTTGGTGTGCCTGGTCGGTGTCGCAGCCCACGGGTCCTCCGGCCACGGATGCTTCGGATAGCGCCCGCGCATCTCGGCGCGCACCTGGGCATAGGGGCCCGACCAGAATGACGCGAGATCGTCGGTCACCGCGAGCGGACGTCCGGCGGGGGAGAGCAGGTGGAAGAGCACCGGCATGCGACCGTCGACCAGCCTGGGCGTCTCGGCCCAGCCGAAGCACTCCTGCAGCTTCACGGCGACGACCGGCCGCGAGGTCGGATCATCATGCGGCGGGTAGACGATGCGGATGCGTGACCCGGTGGGCACCTCGAGCCGGTCGGGTACGAGGTCGTCGAGACGCACTGCGTCGGGCCACGGCAGCAGGCGGCGGAGCGCCGAGGTCAGATCGAGTCGACTCACAGGGGTGCCTGCGGCCAGTGCATCGAGCTCCGGTGCGAGCCACGCGTCGAGTTCCGCGAGCAGTCCGACATCCGACACATCGGGCCAGGGCTCGCCGAGCGCGTGCCGCAGCAGAGCAAGGCGACGGCGCAGAGCATCGGCGGTGTCCGCCCACGTGAACATGCCGAGCCCCTCGCGTCGGAGAGCCCGGCGCACGGCGTCGCGTCCCTCCTCGACCGATGCCCGCACCGGTGCCGATGAGCGCAGGATCGCGCCGACGCGTCGCTCGCGACGTGCCTGCACGCGCCCTCCGATGAACTCGGCCTCGACACGGTCGGTCATGAGGTGACTCGCGGCCTTCTCGATCTGGGCC
>NZ_DALZXX010000111.1:384-9408 GCF_031988965.1 Microbacterium sp. | reverse complement strand
CGAGCGGATCCGCCGAGCTCGTGCTCGGCGAGGGCGGGATGCTGCGCGTCGGCGCTCGCGCCGACGTCGTGGTGTCGACGGTCGATCCGTTCGCGGTCCCGGCCGAGGCGCTCATCAGCGTGGGCACCGCCGTCACGGTCGTGGGCGGCACGGTCGTGCACACCCGCGACTGAGCCTCACACGAGACGAAGCTTTCACCAGTGCCCTTCGGGGCGGAGACCAGGAGAGATCGATGAAGATCATCATCGTCGGCGCAGGCATCGGCGGACTCGCCGCAGCGATCAGCCTGCACGAAGCAGGACTGCACGACATCAGCGTCTACGAGCGCAGCACGGCGATCCGTGGACTCGGAGTCGGGATCAATCTGCTTCCGCATGCCCTGCGCGAGTTGACGGAGCTCGGCGTCGCAGACACGATCGCCGAGCTGGGCGTCGAGCCGCAGACCCTCGCGTACTACAACCGGCTGGGTCAGCCGATCTGGAGTGAGCCGCGTGGCACTGCAGCCGGATACCGATGGCCGCAGCTGTCCGTGCATCGGGGGCGTCTGCAGCTCGCTCTGCGCGATCTCGCCGAGGCCCGGCTCTCCGAGCCCATCCGACTCGACCACCGCCTCATCGGCGTCTCATCGAACGGCGACGGGACGGAGACGGCGACCTTCGCGACGGCAGACGGCACCGTCACGGCCACGGCTGACGTGATCATCGGCGCCGACGGCATCCACTCCGCCCTGCGCGCTCTGCGCCACCCCGCCGAGGGCGCTCCACCCTGGAGCGGCCTCACCCTGTGGCGTGGCGTCACGCGCATCCCCGCGTTCCTCGACGGTCGCACCATGATCATGGCCGGCGACGGTGAGCAGAAGTTCGTCGCCTACCCCCTGGCCCCTGCGGACGCCGACGGACGGATGCCGGTGAACTTCATCGCCGAGCGCCGCGTCGGCGGCACGGGCGACGCGGACTGGAATCGTGCCGTCGATCCCGACCCGATCGCGGAGCTGTTCCGCGAGTGGAGCTTCGACTGGCTCGATGTGCCTGCTGCCATCGCCACAGCGGACGAGATCCTCGAGTATCCGATGGTCGATCGCGATGCCCTGCCGCAGTGGACCTTCGGTCGCACCACGCTGCTCGGCGACGCCGCCCACGCGATGTATCCGAACGGCTCGAACGGTGGATCGCAGGCGATCCTCGACGCACGCACTCTCGCCTTCCATCTCGCGACGGCCTCGAGCATCGTCGAGGGGCTCGACGCCTACGAGCAGGCGCGCCGCCCCGCGATGACGGCCCTGCTCGCCGGAACGCGCGCCACCGGGCCTGAGCGCGTGATGCAGTTGGCCCGCGAGCGCGCACCGCAGGGATTCACCGACATCGACGAGGTGATCCCCTACGCCGAGCGGGCGCAGATCGCCGCCGAGTACAAGACCGCCGCGGGGTTCCTTCCCGAGATCCTCAACGAGCGCGCGTCGCTCACCCCGGTCGCATGAGCGGGGACTCCGCGGACGCCCGTGATCCGCATGCCCTGCTGCCGGTGCCGACCCTCGGGTTCGCCTTCGACGTCACCGTCGACCTCGGCGCGCTCGAGGACCACGGCAGCACCAGTGCCGGCCACCGCCGCGTGGTACCGATCCTCGGCGGACGCATCACCGGGGGGATCGACGCCGAGATCCTGCCCGGCGGCGCGGACTGGCAGGTCGTCCGCCCCGACGGCACGATCGAGATCGACGGTCGCTACTCCGCGCGCACCGCAGAGGGCGACCTGCTGCTGCTGCACGCCAAGGGCCTGCGCACCGGCACCCCGGATGTGCTCGAGCGACTGCGGCTGGGCGAAGACGTGGATCCCGGCTCGTACTACTTCCGCACGACCGTGCAGGTCGAGACGGCCGCTACCGGGCTCGCGCACCTGCAGCGGACCCTCTTCCTCGCCGCTGCCCAGAGACAGGCGAACGCCGTGCGATATCGCGCGCACCGGGTGGGCTGAGGAGGTCGAGGGAGCCACCGCGACTTCCGCCGATGATGCCCCTAGAACTTCGGCAGGCATGAGGTTGGCACTGAGAACTTCGGAGATCGCGTCGATGACCCACTGATCAGCGACCGCAGGATCACCTGACTTGTCACGCAACCGATCGAGGAGCTTCTGAGGGTCGCGCGGCATGCCGTCACCTCCGCTGCACCGGCATCACCGCTGCGGAGGCAGGGTGAAGCTCGTCTCATAGGCGAACACCTCGCCATTGACGTCACCGACGGTCGTGATCGTGTACGGGCTGAGATTCAGAGTGTCACCGATGTGGAGCTCCGGCTGATGCACGGTGCGGGTCGGATCCACGGAGCCGCCGCCTCCACGTCGCACCGCGTTCAGCGAGTCCAGGTAGTAGAAGCCGACACAGAACCGGTCCAGGATCGCGTCGGTGAAATCGCCGGGCGCGACGACATAGGAGGCGAGTGAGCCGTCGTCGGCATACTGGGCGGTGCCGGTCGCCCCCTCCCGGGCTCCGTAGTCGTGCATTCTCGAATACAGGTCGACGTTGAGCAGTCCACTGGGGAGGATGATTCCCCCGCCGTCCGCGCGCATGCAGCTCGGCGTGGGCTCGGATGACGGCAGGGACTCGGCTGTCGGTTCACTCGCGGAAGAGGCGTCTGGTTTCTGAGGCGAGGTCGCGCCCGGCGCCGGCGTGGTCGCTGAAGACGACACCGCGGTGCCGGTTGCCGGACCGACGCATCCGGAGAGAACTGTCGTCGTACCGGACAGGAGAACGAGGAAAGCTCCCGCAGCCACGCCCCTGATCCACTTCACCATTCCTGCATTCTGGCGTGCTCAGCGATCCCGCGTCTGTCCTCTCTTCGGTGGACAGGTGATGCCGGCGACGGGAGTGGTCAGAGCAGCGCCCGCACCGATGCATAGGCATCGGCGACGTCGCGGGTCGGCACGTCGTAGACGCGCACGATCCCGGAATCGCCCTCGTGCCGCGCCCAGCCGGGATCGCCCGTGGTGACGAACGCCACGGCCGCGCCGTGCACGTCGTCCGCCAGCGTCTGCGGCGGGTTCGGCCCGGCGAGGGCTTCCATCGCCGGGCCGTCGAGGCAGTCGAAGAAGAACGGCACGTCGAGGCAGTGCTCCGCGAAACCGAAGCGCCCGGAGGGCCACGAGAAGCGGTAGAGCCAGGTGGCGGCGTCGGCACGGTCGGCCGCGATGCGCGGCACGGTCGTGCGGAACATCCGATCTGTCAGCACCCGCCCCGCGAGGCGCGCCTTGCCGAGTCGCGCGATCTCGGCGTTGGCGGCGAGATACTCGGCGCGGATGCCTGTGCGCACGCCGAACCTGTTCAGCAGCACGGACTGCGGGACCCAGCGCAGAGCCTTCGCCGCCCCGCCTGCGAACGCCATCGTGAATTCGTCGTCGGTGGCGCCGATCACGAGCGGCTTGTCGGCGCCGACGCCGGCGCGCAGCGACTCTCGTGTCGGACGCGGCAGCAGGTCGCCGTCGATGGCCGGACCGAGCGGCAACCCCTCCTCGATCATCGTCGTCATCGAGGACGGCCCGAGCTGGGTGGCCTTCTTCTGGAGCGCGAGCAGACGATCCTCCGACAGCGTCGCGAGCCCGGCGACGGTCGGTGGCACACCAGCCGACGCGGCGAGCGCCCGCCCGAACGCCTCGGCACGGGCCGCGGACACATCTCCGAGCGCACCCGAGATCGCGTACACGCCGTGGAACAGGTGCTGCGCCTTCTGCATGCCGAGCAGCGTCAGCACGGCGCCACCGCCGGCGGACTGGCCGGCGATCGTCACGCGGCTCGGGTCTCCCCCGAACGCGGCGATGTTCTGCTGCACCCACTCGAGGGCCAGCAGCCAGTCGCGCACGCCGCGGTTCGAGGGCGCATCCTCGATCCAACCGAAGCCGTCGAACCCGAGGCGGTAGGAGATCGACACGGTGACGATGCCGTCGCGGGTGAAGTTGCGCCCGTCGTACCAGGGACTCGCGGGTGAGCCCGCGAAGTACCCGCCGCCATGGATCCAGACGAGCACGGGCAGGCCGGATGCCTCGGGGTCGGGCGTGAAGACATTGACGTTCAGCGTCGAGTCGCCCTCGACGCTCGGCTCGGGGATCAGCGTCACACCGGGGTCGCCCCGCTGCGCGGTCGCGGCGAACTCGAGGGCGTCGAGCACGCCCTCCCAGGGTGCTTTGGGCACCGGCGCCCGGAACCGCAGGTCGCCGGTCGGAGGCTCCGCGAACGGGATGCCGAGGAAGGCCGCCGATCGCGGAGCACCTCGCCCTCCCGTGGTCGGGCGCCAGCGCCCGCGCACCCGCCCCGCGGCGGTCTGCACTTCGACGAGATCGGTCATGATGGCTCAGACCCCCACAACGAGACGGATGCCGGTGGCGATCTGCGCCATCAGATACGGAGCGAGGTGTCCGGCGGGGTACGTGTCGACGAACTCCCGGGTGACCGGACCGATCTGACTGACATTCGCCACCGAGTCGCGATCGAGTCCTGACGCGGCGGCCGGCACCAGAACATTGCCCGGGAATCCTTCGAGAGCGGTGTTCGAGGTGAGCGGCACGACGAGGACGGTGTTGATGTTCGTGTCGAGCAGCCAGTCCTCCTGCACCACGACCGAGGGTCGCACCTTCGCCGGCTCCGAGCCTCGGGGAGTGCCGACGTCGACCCAGACGATGTCGCCTCTGCGGATCACCAGTCGGTGCTCTCGCGCAGCCGTTCCTCGTTCCCGCGCACGAACAGCTCATCGTCGGGGGGATCGGCGTCGGCAGCACCGGCCTGAGCCAGGATCTGGTTCGCGATGCGGGTCAGATCCGACGAGCCTTCCAGTTCGTCGGCCAGACGGCGCCCCGCGAGTTGGAAGAACTCCGACCTGTTCATCCCGTGTCGCGCAGCAAGCCGCTCGAAGCGGGCGAAATCGCCATCGGGTACCGAGATAGCGGTCTTCATGGCGCAAGTATAACCGGTAGTACCGCCGTCCGGCAGGGCCTCTCGGTGCCGTTCTACTCCCCGACCCGCGCGACCGTGGCATGCGGCATCCGCTCGGTCATCACCCGCACCGCGGCGGCGTTGTCGTCGACGAGCACGGCATCGCGACCGAGAGCCGAGGCGACCGCGCCGGTCGTGCCACTGCCGGCGAAGAGGTCGAGCACGCGGTCACCGGGCCGGCTCGAGGCCCGCACGATCCGCCGCAGGATGCCCTCGGGCTTCTGGGTCGGATAGCCGGTCTTCTCTCGCCCGGTCGTCGGCACGATCGTGTGCCACCAGACGTCGGTGGGCAGCTTGCCGCGCGCCGCCTTCTCGGCGGTGACGAGGCCCGGCGCCATGTACGGCTCCCGGTCGATGTCGTCGCTGTTGAACACGTACTCGCGCGGATTCTTGACGTACACGAGGATCGTGTCGTGCTTGGTGGGCCACCGACGTCGCGACTTCGCTCCGTAGTCGTAGGCCCAGATCAGCTCGTTGAGGAAGCAGTCGCGACCGAACACCGCATCGAGCATGACCTTGGCGTAGTGGGCCTCGCGGTAGTCGAGGTGCAGGTAGAGGGTGCCGTCGTCGGCCAGCAGCCGCCATGCCTCTTCGAGTCGCGGCATCAGGAACGCGCCGTAGTCGTCGAACCGGTCGTCGTAGGTGCGCAGCATGCCGCGCACGCGCTCATACTCGTGCCCGTGGAAGCCGTGCCGCACCTCGGTCGGAGCCGCCGCCGGTTCAGAACTCAGCACGAGGGAGGCCGCCCCGGCACCCGAACCCCGGGATTCCGCGCCGCCGACACCGTCGGCATCGGACTCCTGCTGAATCGTGGACGTGCGTCGCGCGGTGACGACCTGTCGCTCCTGCGTGCGCCCGGTGTTGAAGGGCGGATCGAGGTACACGAGTGTGAACGATGCCGAGGGCAGCGTCGCCGCGACGGCGAGGTTGTCTCCCTGGATGATCGAGACGGACCCGGGGCCGAGGGCTCCCGGGTCGTCGATCACGGAACCCGGTGCAGCCATGCGTCGGTGGCGAACTTCGACTCCACCAGCGCCTCGGCATCGGCGTACTCGTCGGGGGTGATCGTGCCGTCCTCCGCCGACGTCAGCGACCGGAAGGTGTCCTTGAAGCGCTCGATGATCTCGGCGCGCGCGAGGCCGGTCTGGCTGCGCAGCGGATCGACGCGCTTCGCGGCCGACGTCGTGCCCTTGTCGCTGAGCTTCTCGCGGCCGATGCGCAGCACCTCGGTCATCATCTGACCGTCGATGTCGTACGAGAGGGTCGCGTGGTGCAGCACTCCCCCGTTGGCGAGGCGCTTCTGCGCGGCTCCGCCGATCTTGCCCGACGAGCTGGCGATGTCGTTGAGCGGCTGATAGATCGCGTCGATCCCGAGCGAGCGCAGGGCCTGCAGCACCCAGTCGTCGAGGAACGCGTAGGAGTCGGCGAAGGTCATGCCCTGCACGAGGGATGCCGGCACGTACAGCGAGTAGGTGATGATCTGGCCCGCGGCCATGAGCATCGCGCCACCGCCCGAGATGCGGCGCACGACGTCGAATCCGTGTCGCGCGGCCCCCTCGGGGTCGACCTCGTTGCGGTACGACTGGAACGAGCCGATGACGACGGCCGACTGGTCCCACTCCCAGATGCGCAGGGTGGGGCGGCGACGCCCTTCACCGACGCGCGAGGTGAGCACCTCGTCGAGCGCGAGGTTCATGCGCGGTGAGACCGCCTTCTCGTGCACGATCTCCCAGTCGAAGTCGTTCCACCCGGGTGCGGTCACCAGCGCGCGGCGCACCGCGGTGCCGACGGCTTCGGGCGTGAACCCGAGCAGCTGGGCTCCCTCGGGCAGCGCACCGCGGACCACCGCGGCGATCGCCGTGGCATCCGATTCGACCGGCAGCCCGGTCACCGCCGCGTCGATGTCGTCGAGCGCCGTGTCGGGCTCGAGGAAGAAGTCACCGGCGAGGTGGAAGCGAGCGATCCTGCCGTCCTCGACGTCGAGGTCGACGACGACGAGCTTTCCGCCTGGAACCTTGTATTCACCGTGCACGGTTACAGCTTAAGGCGCAGGTTGCCCGGCGGCGCGGAGGCTGCGCGCTCAGCCGCCGAGCACGACGGCACGCTCCCCCGCCCGGATCGGCAGCGAGTACCGGTTGCCGGCCGGTGGCTGCGGGCACAGGTACTGATCGGAGAACGCGCACGGCGGAAGGTACGCGCGGTTGAAGTCGATGACCGCCGATCCGTCGGCACCCGGTTCGTCGATGGGAAGGAAGCGGAAGCGATAGGTCTCGATGCCGTTCGTCCCGTCGGCGAACACCGCGGTCAGACCGCCCTGCGGAGTGCGGGTCACGTGCAGCGCGAGCAGGATGCCGTCGAGCTCGAAGTGCAGACGTCCGGCGAGTTCCGACTCGGCCACCTGACCGTCGATCGCGGTGATCGTGATCGTCTCGCCCGGCGTCGGCTCGAACGACGCAGGGATCCGCCACCCCTCCCGTGGCGGATATGCGTCGATCGCGCTGAAGTGCTCGCGCTCGCGTCGCCGGGGATTGAAGACCCGCAGCGCCACCGAGCCCCTCCGATCGAACACCCTCAGCTCTCGCCGACCCAGCCGCAGCGTCTCGCCACCCCGCAGCGTGACCACCGATCCGCCCGCACCCAGATCGCTGCCGCGGATGCCCCCGTCGCCGGTCAGCGCCCACAGGCCAGGAACCCCCTCCACCGCGGCTGGTTCGGTGATGAGCCAGTTCGTCGACTCGAGCGCGGCAGGGCCGTACTCCGCCCCGGCGTATCGCTCTCGCGACTCGTGCCATGCCCGCCAGTCGTCTGTGAAACCCACCACGCACCTCCCTCTCGCCGCGAATCTATGCGGAGAGAAGACCGATATGCCGGGAAGACGTCACGCGGATTCACCCGCTGTAACACCCGTTCACGGGGCGTAACACGCGGACTCCCGCGATCTCGGTCGTTGAGCGAGGACCGCGAAGCCGACCGAGACGACACGCAGTCAGCCGATCCCGCGCACTCGCCACGGTTCGTCTCGCTGCGTCGCTGCTCGCTCGACGACCGGGCAGAAGCCCGCTCCGCAGCGCGGCTCAGCGTGCGGGGATGTGCGCGTCGAGCCACGACAGCACGTCGGCTCGGACTTCGTCCTGCTGCAGCTCAGCGAAGATCTCGTGACGGGCATCCGGGTACACCAGCGTCGTGACGTCGGTGAGTCCCGATCGGGTGCGGTACTCGTCGGCGAGCTTGTGCACGCTGCGCGGACCGCCGACCGAGTCGTCGCGACCGACGAGCAGGAGCATCGGGATGTCACGGCCGAGGTTCTTGCGCGGGCGCCCGTAGAGCTTGGCGGCCTCGATCGGACCGAAGAGCTTGAGCAGCGGTTCGTCGGTGGTGAGCGGGTCCTCGTCGAACTGGGTCCACACGGCCGGGTCGCGGCTCAGCCACTCGAGACCGGTGGCGTCGGGACCCGCCCAGCGGGCGTTCAGCGGTGCGGCGTTGAGCGAACCCGGCATCCGCAGCGCCGAGCCGGAGAGGATCACCGCATCCCAGGCTTCGGGATGCTCGTTCACCAGCATCTGCGCGAGGAACGACCCCCACGAATGCCCGAGCAGCACGAGCGGCAGATCGGGATGCTCATCCTTGATGATGCCGGTGAGCTGCCAGATCGCATCCTTGGCCGCCGTCAGACCGCCCTTGCCCAGGCGCCCGAGCTTCGCGGGCCCTCCGTGCTGACGGATGCCGGTGCGACCGTGACCCCGGTGATCGTCGGCGTACACGATGAATCCGGCCTGAGTCAGTGCGGCGATCAGGGCGCCGTAACGGCCCGCATGCTCGCCCACTCCGTGCAGCAGCTGCACGATTCCTCGCGCATCACCCGCCGAGGGGTGCACGTCGTAGACGATGGCGATGCCGTGGGCATCCGTGAACTCGCGCGTATCCGTCACGCACCCACACTACTGACGAGAGGTTCCGCGCGTCAGTGCACGAGCGCGTCGACCATGCTCTGCGCGATCTCGAGGTCGGTGACCTCGTAGCCCCCGACGCCGTCGGATGCCGATCCCATG
>NZ_DALZXX010000111.1:0-374 GCF_031988965.1 Microbacterium sp. | reverse complement strand
CCTGGCCGTCGTCCATGACCGTGCGCTTGGCCGAGAAGTGCAGCGCGTCGATGCCGGTCTCGATGAGCTCACGGGCGCTGGCGGCATCCACTCCGCTGCCCGCCATGATCTCGATCTCGCCCGCCGCCTCGGCGACCAGGGCGCGGAGGGTGTCGACGCCGTCGATCGCGACCGAGGCCCCACCCGAGGTGAGCACCCGGCGGAGGCCGAGGGAGCGCGCGGTGGCGAGGGTCGCGACGGGGTCGACGGTCACGTCGATGGCGCGGTGCAGGGTCACGGATGCTCCGCCGGCGGCGTCGCGCAGGCGGCGCATGGCCGGGATGTCGAGCAGCCCGTCGGCTCCGAGGGCGCCGATCACGACACCGTCGGCACCG
>NZ_DALZXX010000110.1:1125-9607 GCF_031988965.1 Microbacterium sp. | reverse complement strand
AGGATGCGGGGCTCACGAGCTCCCGTGCCACCGGGCGTCACCGCGGCGACGCCGTGCATGGTGCACCAGCCGATCAGGGCGAACAGGATCGCCTCCTTGCTGTCGACCGGCGCCCCGAGCTCGTCGGCCAGGACGACCTCGACGTCGGGAAGCGCCTCGCGCAGCCCCTGCATGATCAGCGGGTTATGGCATCCGCCGCCCGACACCACGAGGAAGCCGATGCCGGCGGTTTTCACATCCTGCGCGACCGTGCGCACCGTGAGCTCGGTGAGGGTGCGGATGAGGTCTGCCGGCGCGATGCCGGGCCGCACCCGGTCGACGAGCGCGCGCACGTAGTCGAGGTGGAAGTGCTCCTTGCCGGTGCTCTTGGGCGCCGAGAGCGCGTAATAGGGGTCCGCGAGCAGGGCTGCGAGGAGGTCGGCGTCGACCGTTCCGGTGCGCGCGATGGCGGCATCCGCGTCGTACCCGCGCTCGTCCAGCCCTTCGGCGACGACGACCGCGTCGACCAGCGCGTTCGCCGGCCCGATGTCGTAGGCCGACAGCCCGTCAGGGCCGACCACGGTCATGTTGGCGATGCCGCCGAGGTTCACCGCCGCCGAGACCCCCGCGCGACCGCGGAGCAGCAGCTCGTCGAGGAACGAGACGAGCGGAGCGCCGTGCCCGCCCGCGGTGATGTCGCGGATGCGCACGTCCGACACGACCGGCGCGCCCACGCGCTCGGCGATCCACGCGGGCTGACCGACCTGCAGCGTGCCCCGCGCATGGCCGGCGTCGACCCAGTGGAAGACGGTCTGGCCGTGCGAGCACACGGCATCCACTCCCCCGACCGCGTCGGATGCGATGGCCGCGACCTCGGCGAAGGCCTGGCCGATCAGAGTGTCGAGTTCGCAGACCTCGGCGAGCGTGGTGGGCGCAGGGGGCAGCGCCGCGACGAGACGAGCACGCATCTCAGGCTCGTACGGGACGCTGTCCTCGTGCAGCACGGTGCCGCGCAGCTCGCCCGCGCTCTCCTCGAAGTCCACGACCGTGACATCGATGCCGTCGTGTGAGGTGCCCGAGAGCAGTCCGAGTACGCGCATGCGTGATTCCTTCCGTCGCCTGCTTCGAGCGTAGAGCTGTTTTGTTAGGGAGACGAACGGAAACACGCAGATCTTCTGCGCAGACCAACGCTGAGCCGAGTCGTCCACCGCTGTCGGCGCTGCGACCTCCGCCGTTCCGACCCGTATACGTGCCGCACGTAGCATTCTGCGAGACCTCGCCCTTCACCTCCAGAATGGGAGCATGTTCGTGTCCGCAGAGACCATCGCGATCGTCCTCAGCGCTGTCGGCATCGTGATCACCCTGGGAGTCGGCATGCTAGCTGGCTTCTCATGGTGCATCCGTCAGTCTGACCGCGTCGAAGAGAGGCTCGGAGGCCGCATCGACGGCGTCGAAGAGACGCTCGGAGGCCGCCTCGACGCGGTACGAACGGATCTCGCGGACGTCGAGAGGTCCCTCGGCACGAGGATCGATGCAATCGCAGATGACACGACCGAACTCAAGATCGCGATGGCTCGACTCGAGGGGCCGCAGCGCCATCTGATCGTCGCGGCCCGCTGACGAGAACGTTCGGCTCTCGCGACTCGACGGCGACTCAGCGCAGAACGAGCGCCGCGGCGCCGATGAGCGGTCCCTCGTCACCGAGACCCGAGCGCACGACGCGCGTGCGACGGGAGTACTCGTGCGCGGCGCTCGCGGTGAGGGCCTGCTGCACGAGGTCGATGTAGTCGTCCGAGACCCGAGAGAATCCGCCGCCGATCGCCACCATGTCGAGGTCCACGAGGGTCGCGGCATCCGCGAGCGCCTCGCCCACGGCCTTCGCCGACCGCTCGATCGCGGCGCGGGCGATGGAGTCGCCGGCAGCGGCATCCCGTGCCAGGTCTTCGCCGGTGGCTCCCGCCCAGCCCTGCTGCTGCGCCCAGGCGGCACTCGCCGGCCCGGAGGCGATCTCCTCGAGCGTGAGTCCGCCTTCACGGCGCACCTGTCCGAGATGCCCGGCGTTGCCGGTGGCGCCCGGGATATACGCGCCGTTGACGACGAATCCTCCGCCGACACCCGTCGAGACCACGATCGAGAGTGAAGAACGGGCATCCTTCGTCGCACCGAGCCAGGACTCAGCCAGTGCCAGCGCGCCGCCGTCGTGGCCGAAGACCGTGGGCAGCGCATGGCCGAGGAGCCCGGATGCAGTCGTGCGCACCGCATCCGCGAGACCGTACCCGCGGGCTGCAGGCATGTTCACGGGAAGGATCTGACCGACGTTGCGGTCGATCGGCCCCGCACTGCCGATGCCGACGCCGACGAGCTCTGCGTCGTCGGGAAGACGGGACAGCGCATGGGAGATCAGTGTCGCGATCGCGTCGTCGAGCGACGCGGGAGTGGCATCCCGGCCAGTCGCCCGGCGACTGCGGCTTCCCCGCTCCAGCGTGCCATGCTCATCGACGAGCGCGGCCTCCATCTTGGTGCCGCCGACGTCGACGGCGAGCGCGTAGCGGGTCACTGGGGGTCGAGCCCGAGGTCGTCGAGGTCGAAGGCGGCGCGCCATTCGAGGCCCTCGGCTTCGATCGCTGCCTGAGCACCGGTCTTGCGGTCGACGATCACGGCGACCGCGACGATCTCGGCACCTTCCTTGCGCAGGGCCTCGACGGCCTTGAGCGCGGACTGTCCGGTGGTCGAAGTGTCTTCGAGCACGACGACGCGCTTGCCCTTGACGTCGGCGCCCTCGATCTGGCGACCGCGGCCGTGATCCTTCGGCTCCTTGCGCACGACGAAGGCGTCGAGCGGCTTGTCGGTCGCGACCGAGGCGTGCAGCACCGAGTTCGCGATCGGGTCGGCGCCGAGCGTCAGACCTCCGACGGCCACGACGTCGAGGTCGCCGATCAGGTCGAGCATGATGCGGCCGATCGCGGGAGCGGCACGGTGGTCGAGGGTGAGCTTGCGCATGTCGACGTAGTACGTCGCCTTCTTGCCGCTCGAAAGCGTGAAGTCTCCGTGGAACACGGCCTCGTCCTTGATCAGGTCGAGGAGGGTCTGGCGGTCTGCGTCGAGTGCGGTCACGGCATCCAGTGTAGGAGGTGGGCTCTAGGCTTGACGCATGCGCTTGGCCACCTGGAACGTCAACTCCATCCGCACCCGTGTCACCCGCACCGTCGAGTTCGCCGTCCGTGAGGACATCGACGTGCTGGCGATGCAGGAGATCAAGTGCAAACCCGAGCAGTTCCCCTACGGGCCGTTCGAAGAAGCCGGGTACCACGTCGAGGTGCACGGGCTGAATCAGTGGAACGGCGTCGCGATCGCGAGCCGCCTGCCGGTGACCGATGTGCGCACCGCCTTCGACGGCATGCCGGGCTTCGCCAAGGGTCATGAGGGTCCGGATGCTCCGCTCGAGGCGCGCGCCCTCGGTGTGCTCGTCGACGGCGTGCGCGTGTGGAGCCTATACGTGCCCAACGGCCGCGCGCTCGGAGACCCGCACTACGCCTACAAGCTGCACTGGCTCGAAGAGTTGAAGAAGGCGACGGCGGCCGAGCTCGCCGCGAACCCCGATCTGCCCCTCGCGCTGGTCGGAGACTTCAACATCATCCCGTTCGACAAGGACAACGGCGACCCCGACATCGTCGAAGGCGTCTCCACGCACGTCTCGCCGGAGGAGCGCCAGGCCTTCTTCGCGTTCACCGATGCGGGGCTCACCGACGTCGTGCGCCCACTGATCCCCGAGGGCTTCACGTACTGGGACTACCAGCGGCTGAAGTTCCCTCGCAACGAGGGTGTACGCATCGACTTCGTGCTCGGCTCGAAGACGCTGGCCGATGCGGTGACCGGCGCGTCGATCCACCGTGACGAGCGCAAGGGCGAACAGCCCAGCGACCACGTGCCCGTCGTCGTGGAGTTCGACCTCGGCGGTGGCGCCGAAGACGACGACGACCTGCCGATGATCTTCTCCTGAGTTCCGTGTCGCTCCGCCTGATCGCGACCGACCTCGACGGCACGCTGCTGACGTCGGCATCCGAGGTGAGCATCCGCACCCGAGCGGCGCTCGACGCCGCGCGAGCACGCGGCATCCACGTCGTCCCCGTCACGGCGCGCCAGCCGATCGGGCTGCGGGCTCTCGCCGGTGGAGCGGGTTTCGACGGGTGGGCGCTGTGCAGCAACGGCGCCTACGCGACGCACCTCGCCGACGGACGGATGCTGTTCGCCGAGGAGCTTCCGGCCGAGACCATCCGCACCCTGGCCGAGGCGCTGCGCGCCAGCATCCCGGGTCTGCTGTTCGCGAGTGTGCGCGAGGGCGGCGAGACGTTCGTCGCCCAGCACGGGTACGCCGAGATCGCCGATCTCTCGGACCACAAGCGCGCCCCCGAGACGATGGGCGGGGTGGCGCTCGACGAGGTCGTGGCCGCTCCGAGTCTGAAGTTCGTGATCCGGCATCCTGAACTCGCGCCGGCCGCGCTCTTCGAGACGCTGCGCGACCTCGACCTCACCGGCTTCGAGGCGACGCTCTCGGGTGCACCGTTCGTCGAGGTCATGGCCGAGGGCGTCACCAAGGCCTCGGGGCTGGCGCGCCTCTGCGCGCACCTCGACATCGATCGCAGCGAGGTCATCGCCTTCGGAGACGCGCTCAATGATGTCGAGATGCTGCGCTGGGCGGGCCACGGCGTCGCGATGGCCGGTGCGGATGACGTCGTCCAGGATGCCGCAGATGAGACGACGACGTCCAACGACGACGACGGGGTGGCGCGGGTGATCGAGCGGATGCTCGGCCTCACCCGATCGAGCTAGTCCTCGAACGTGTCCACCGCCGGCACCCGATCCGTGCGGCCGTAGCGCAGCAGCAGCACCCCTCCGTCGTCCGGCACCGGCGGCTCGAGCAGCGTGAGAACCGACGGCAGCGCCCCATCGTCGAAGACCTTCTTGCCCGCGCCGAGCAGGATCGGATAGACCCAGAGGTTGAGCTCGTCGAAGAGTCCCTCGGCGAGCAGCGAGTGCACGAGGTCGATGCTGCCGATGACATGCACCTCCTCGTGCCTCGTGCGCAGATCCGCGATCTCGGCCTCGAGGTCGCCCCCGACCCGCACACTGCCCTCCCAGTCGAGAGCGAGGGCGGCATCCCTCGTCGCGACGTACTTCGGCACCCGGTTGAAGAGTCGTCCGATCTCGCCCGACGGCCCGTCCGTGTGCTGGGGCCAGTATCCGGCGAAGATGTCGTACGTGCGGCGCCCGAGCAGCAGCGCATCGAGGTTCGCCATGCCCTTCATGACCTCGGGTCCGACACCCGATGACGGATAGCCGGCCTGCCATCCGCTGAAGCGGAAGCCGCCGGAAGTGTCTTCGTCAGTGCCGCCCGGCCCCTGGGCGACGCCGTCGAGGGTGGTGAAGAGGTCGATCAGAATGCGACCGGTCATCGGATTCCGCTCTCAGGCAGGGTCGGAGGCGGATTGATGTCGCAGCCGAGCGCCGTGCAGAACGCCTTCGAACGATCGAGGTCGGCGGTGGGCAGATTGACGAAGACCTTGGTCACGGTGACTCCTCTGTCGATGCTGTCGCAAGCATGCTCGCGAAAGTTCGCCGCCCCGTCAAGGCCCTTCGAGGGGGTCGAACGTCGGGCGCGTGCGCGTCGGCATGAGCACTCCGGCGCCGGCCGTGAGAGCAGCGACGACCTCGAGGCTGATGCCGGGAACGGATGCCGGCGCCACGGCGCCCACGACCAGCGCCGTCTCATTGCGGCACGTGCAGACATCGATCGACACGGGAGGACATGCCCGCTCGCGGCGGCCCACCCCTCAGCCACAATCGCTGCGATGAGATCGTTCCGCCCATCAGACCCGAGGAGAGCCATCACCGTGAACCGCACTGTCAAGCGACCGGCGCGTGCGCTGCACGCCGCACTCGCGACGCTCGTCGCGTCGGCCCTTGCCCTGAGCGGCTGCGCGGCCGCTCCCTCCGCCGGGTCCGCCGCGGGAGGAGACCAGCCGGCCGTCATCAAGTGGGCCGAGACGAACTCGCTGCCGAACTGGGACCCGGTCGTGACCGGAGCCACCGGCGTCTCGATCCAGCTCGGCGCCGTCTATGAGCCGCTCCTCACGGAGAAGGACGGGGAGCCCGCACCCGGACTCGTCGAGTCGTGGGAGTACAACGACGACGGCACGGCCGTGACCTTCACGCTGCGCGACGGTCTCACCTTCCACGACGGCTCGACCGTCGACGCCGAAGCGGTGGCGTTCTACTTCACGCGCGCCAAGACGCAGGAGAACTCGGCCCTGCTCGGCTCGTACTCGAACATCGACACGGTGACGGCCGACGACGAGCTGAACTTCACCGTGCACCTGAAGAGCGTCGATTATCAGGTGCCCTATCTCCTGAGCGTCCGAGCCGGCTTCCTCACCAGCCAGGAGGCCACGGCGACTCCCGAGGCCGCTGCGACGCTGAACTCCCAGCTCCCGATCGGGGCGGGTCCGTTCCAGGTCCTGGAGTACGTGCCCGAATCGCACATCTACCTGGAGAAGTTCGACGGCTACTGGAACGCGGACGAGATCGAGATCGACCGCATCGAGATCTCGTACGGGGTCGACGCGGCATCCGTCGTCTCCGGCATCCAGACCGGTGTCTACAACTTCGCGCAGATCGGCGGGGCGCAGATCCAGCAGGCGAAGGATGCCGACCTCGACCTCGTCTCCGACATCTCGACGAACTGGCTCGTGCAGTTCCTGAACATCAACCGCAAGGTCGCCCCCTTCGACGACGAGCGGGTCGTCGAAGCCTTCCGCCTCGCACTCGACCAGGGGGCCTTCGTCGATCGCGTGCTGCTCGGCGAGGGCGAGGTCACGCACCAGATCGTCCCGCCCACGCATCTCGCGTTCAACGACGACCTCGACACGGCGTTCGCCCACGACCCGGAGCGCGCGAAGGAACTGCTCGACGAGGCCGGCTACGGCGACGGGCTCGAGGTCACACTGAGCACGTCGCCCTTCCAGAACGTCGCCTTCGCCGAGCTCGCTCAGGCCCAGCTCGCCGATGTCGGCGTCACGGTGACGATCGACAGCGATCCGAACTGGGCGCAGGGCTACTTCGGCAAGGAGACGGCCTTCTCGCTCTACGGCTGGGTGGGGCGCAACTCGCCGACGCAGCTGCTCACCGAGCACTTCGACGTCAACGGCGTGCTCAACCTCAGCTCCCCGTACACGACGGATGCCTTCCAGGCCGCGATCGCCGAGCTGCGTTCCACGCCGATCGACGACCCCGCATTCGTCGATCGCGTGAAGGCGGCCAACGAGATCGGGTTCCTCGACGGATCCGTCATCCCCCTCAGCTCCGCCCCCATCACCTGGGTGAAGGATCCGAGCATCTCTTCGAACTTCCAGAACGGCCAGGGTCGACTCAACTGGGCCGGGATCACGATCGGCGAGTGACGCCCGCGCCCGACGACCGACCGACGACCGACGACCGACGACCGACGACCGAGAGCACAGGAGACCATGAGCATCATTTCCACGAGACCCGGCCTCTCTCTCTTCGAGGTGCCGCCACGCTCGACCGACCCCGCGCACACGTTCGCGACGCTGTTCGAGAACGCTCAGCGCGTCGAGCAGCTGGGCTTCGAGACCTACTGGCTCGCCGAGGGGCACTTCTCGGCGATCGGCTCGCCGTCGGCGCTGACCCTGCTCGCCGCTGTGACACAGCGCACGACGCGCCTGCGCCTGGGGACGGCGGTCGTGCCGCTCGCGCTCGACAACCCGCTGCGCATCGCGGAGACCGCGTCGCTGGTGAACACCCTCGGTGGCGACAGGATCGAGCTGGGCGTGGGCAAGGGCAACCCCGGGGGCTTCTCGACCGCCGCGTACCACGCGTTCGGTCTCGACGAGACGGAGCGGGAGACGCTGTACGCCGACACCCTCGATCGCCTGCGCGCGGCATTCGCACACACGGAGATCGGGACGGACGGGCGGGAGTACGACCTGTACCCGCCCGCGGACGCACTGCCCCGCCGGGTCTGGCAGGCCACAGCCAACGTGCAGACGGCGCGCGCGATCGGAGCGGCCGGAGATGGGCTGCACCTGCATCGCGCGGTTCCGGGAGGCGACACCGGGCGTGCACAGAAGCCCCTCGTCGAGGCCTACCTGAGCACACTCGACCCCGCGTCGGCGCCGAGGATCGGAGTCTCGCGGTCGATCCTCCCCGCGCGGGACGAGGCCGAGGCGATCCGCCTGTTCGCGGGGCATCTCGCGGACGCCCCTCACACTCTGCCCGGTCTCGACACGAGCGGAGACCCTGCGGATGTGCTGCGCTCTTCCTCGATCCTCTTCGGATCTCCGGCGCAGATCGTCGAGGGCCTGCTGGCGGATCCGACGGTCCGCTCCTCGACCGACTACCTGTTCAGCATCCCGCTCGGCCACGACCGCAGCGAATACCGCGAGAGTCTCGCGTGGATCGCCGAGGAGATCCACCCGCACCTGCC
>NZ_DALZXX010000110.1:0-989 GCF_031988965.1 Microbacterium sp. | reverse complement strand
GACGGTCGCCGACATCTACGGCGACACACGGGCTCCCGAGTGGACCGCCCTCGTCTACGCGCTCGCGGTCACCGCGCCCCTCGGGTGGCGACGTCGCCGGCCGGCAGCCGTGGCGATTGCAGTGTGCGTCGCCTACTTCCTCGCCATCACCTTCCAGGTGCCCGAGATCTACGTGGGCAACATCGCGATGTTCGTGTCGCTGTACACGGTCGGCGCCTGGATGAACAACCGCCGCGCGGCCATGATCGTGCGCGTCGCGATCATCGTCGGCATGTTCATCTGGCTGCTCATCACGATGTATCACACGGCCATCGAGGAGGCCGAGAAGGCCGAGGTCGCCGCGGGACTGCTCTCGCCATACCTGGCGTTCATGCTGATCCAGCTCTTGCTGAACGTGCTCTACTTCGCCGGGGCCTATTACTTCGGCGAGCGCTCGTGGAACGCCGCTCAGGAGCGCGCGGTGCTCGAGCAGCGCACCGCCGAACTCGAGCAGCAGCGCGAGGTCACGGCCGCCCAGGCCGTCGCCCTCGACCGCGTGCGCATCGCCCGCGAGCTGCACGACGTGGTCGCGCATCATGTGTCGGTCATGGGGGTGCAGGCGGGCGCCGCACGGCTCGTGATCGATCAGGACCCCGAGAAGACGAAGAGCATCCTGACCGGCATCGAGGGCTCGGCCCGCGACGCGATCCACGAGCTGCGACAGCTGCTCGAGACGCTGCGGACCCCCGGCGGCGAGACGACGGATGCCTCGTCGACCGTCGCGCTCGACGACATCGCCGAGCTCGCGGCGGCGTCGACCGAGGCGGGGCTGCCCACCGACTACGCCGTGATCGGCGACCCCCTGCCAGTGCCGTCGGTCGTCGCGGTCAACCTCTACCGCATCGCCCAGGAGTCGCTCACGAACGCGCGCCGTCACGCCGGCACCGGAGCGACGGCCGATGTGCGGGTGCGCTACGACCAGCACGGTGTGGAGGTCGAGATCGTGAACA
>NZ_DALZXX010000109.1:0-9932 GCF_031988965.1 Microbacterium sp. | reverse complement strand
CGCCCGGGTAGCTCGGGGCGGCGCCGGGGTACGTCGGTGCGGCATCCGGGTAGGCGGGAGCGGCGTTGGGGGCGGTCGGAGCGGCGCCGGGGTACCCGGATGCATCGCCACCCGACGGGGTCGCGTACGGCGGGATCTCCCCGGCAGACGGGGCAGGCGAACCGCCGTGATCGCCCTCGGCCGGCGACGACGTGGAGGAGTCGCTCCATGTGCCGCCGCCTTCGACCGCTGCGACGGAATGCAGGGAGTCACCCGTCTCGATCGAGGCTGGCGATTCGCCGGTACCGGGAGCGCCGTCGGCGGCCGAGTGCTCGGCAGCTACGGGCGCCTCGGTTGCCGGGGTCTCGAATGCGGGGACCTCGGATGCGGGGGCCTCGGATGCCGCGGTCTCCGGGGCGGGGCTCGCGGGCGTGGAAGTCTCGGTCGCCGGAGTCTCGACGACGGGCGCGACGTGCTCCGTCCACTGCTCGCCATCCCACCAGCGCTGCCGGCCAGATCCATCGTCATACCAACCTGCAGGCGTGGTCATCGCATCCCCCTCGGAGTCGTCGTCCACGCTGGGGCGTGGATCCGCACCTCCATGTATAGCAGTGGGGTGTGACACGGAAGCGGACGGCGGGGGTGTCGCTCGCAACCAGGGGATTCGGCGCGCTTAGGCTCGTAAAGCCATGATTCGGTTCGAGAACGTCACGAAACGCTATCGCGGGACCTCCAGGCCCGCACTGTCCGGCGTCGACTTCGAGGTCCAGCGCGGGGAGTTCGTCTTCCTCGTCGGGGCGTCGGGGTCGGGGAAGTCGTCATGTCTGCGACTCATCCTCCGCGAGGACGTGCCGACCACCGGCCGCGTCGCCGTGCTCGGCCGCGACCTCAGGTCGCTGGCGAACCGCAAGGTGCCCTACTTCCGCCGTCACATCGGCTCGGTGTTCCAGGACTTCCGTCTTCTGCCGTCGAAGACGGTCTACCAGAACGTGGCCTTCACCCTGCAGGTGACCGGCTCATCGCGCGGCTTCATCCAGCAGGCCGTTCCCGAGGCACTCGCTCTCGTGGGGCTCGACGGCAAACAGAAGCGCATGCCGCACGAGCTCTCGGGCGGCGAGCAGCAGCGCGTCGCGATCGCGCGTGCGCTCGTCAATCGCCCTCAGGTTCTCCTCGCGGATGAGCCCACGGGCAACCTTGACCCGGCGACATCGGTCGACATCATGCAGTTGCTCGCCCGCATCAACGCCGGCGGGACGACGGTGCTCATGGCGACCCACGAGGCGGGTTTCGTCGACCAGATGCAGCGACGCGTGATCGAGCTCCGCGACGGCGAGATGGTGCGCGACGAGGTGCACGGCGGCTACGGCGACACCTCCAACATCCCGCGTCTCGCGCCCGAAGAGGTGCGTGGCGCCGCCGCGGCTGCCGCGCTCACTGCCGTGCAGGAGGTGCAGCGGCAGACCGCCGACCTCTCGGTGGTGCGTGCGGCCCTCGCCGAGGAACTCACTGCGCAGCGCAGGGCGGAGTCGACGGCGGCCGATGCGGTGCCGACGGCATCCGAGACTCCCGAGGCTCAAGCCGCACCGATCGAGCCGCAGGTCGATGAGGTGCCGGTCGTGGCGCCCGCGGCGGCCGCCCCCCGAACGCATCCGATCGTGCTCCCCGAGGTCGACGTCGCCGAGCTGGGAGTCGCCGATCGTCTCGGCCTCTCGGACGACGGCAAAGAGGAAGTGGGGCCGACCTCATGAGAATCGGTCTGATCCTCACCGAAGCCCTGGTCGGGCTTCGACGCAACATCTCCATGGTCATCTCGGTCGTGCTCGTGACCTTCGTGTCGTTGACGTTCGTCGGCGCCGCGATCTTGATGCAGGCTCAGATCGGGACCATGCGCGGCTACTGGACCGAGCGCGCGCAGGTGGCCGTGTACATGTGCTCCGACATCTCGGAATCGCCGACCTGCATCGACGGCGGCGCCTCCGAAGACCAGGTGAACGCGGTGCGCGGTCAACTCGAAGGCGAAGCGCTCGCTCCGCTCATCAGCGAGGTGACCTTCGACTCGAAGGAGGACACCTACGCGAAGCTCGTCGATCAGCTCGGCGAGGATCAGGCGAACCTGATCACCGCGGACCAGGCCTTCGAGGTCTTCTTCGTCACCATGAAGGACCCCGGTCAGTCCCAGGTGATCTCCGAAGCCTTCAACGGCGTCGCGGGAGTCGAGCAGGTCCAGGACCAGCTCCAGTATCTCGAGCCGTTGTTCTCCGCTTTGACGGTCGCGACGTACATCGCCGTCGGAATCGCCGTGCTGATGTTGATCGCCGCGATCCTGTTGATCGGCACGACCATCCGGCTCTCCGCGTACGCGCGGCGCAAGGAGATCGGCATCATGCGTCTGGTGGGCGCATCGAACAGGTTCATCCAGACGCCGTTCGTGCTCGAGGGCGTCTTCGCTGCTTTCCTCGGATCCGTGCTCGCGAGTGCCGCGGTCGTCGCGGGAGTGCACTTCGGCGTCGAAGGTTACCTGCGAGGACGTGTGCCGTTCATCACCACCTGGATCTCGATGAATGACGCGGCGCTCGTCGTTCCCGTGCTGATCGGCATCGGTGTGGTGCTCGCCGCGCTCTCGGCCGGCTTCGCGATCCGTCGATGGCTGCGTACCTGACCCGACCGCCGATGGCGCGCGGCATCGGTATAGACTGACAGGCTGTCGTGTGCCCGTCGCCGGGCTCCGGAACCA
This sequence comes from Microbacterium sp., assembly GCF_031988965.1. Taxonomy (GTDB): domain Bacteria; phylum Actinomycetota; class Actinomycetes; order Actinomycetales; family Microbacteriaceae; genus Microbacterium. Next base: position 7,219 of record NZ_DALZXX010000109.1, on the reverse strand, counting down.
CTCCACGACACGGATCAGGAGAGAATCATGCCCAGGGAACGCGGGGAGAAGGTCATCGCGACCAATCGTCGCGCACGTCACGACTACAACATCGAGAAGTCGTACGAGGCGGGGATGGTGCTCACCGGCACCGAGGTGAAGTCGCTGCGCCAGGGGCGCGCGAACCTCAGCGACGGGTACGCGTTCGTCAAGGGGAACGAGGTGTTCCTCGATTCGGTGCACATCCCGGAGTACTCGCAGGGGCACTGGACGAATCACTCCGCGAAGCGCATCCGCAAACTGCTGCTGCACCGCGAGGAGATCGCGAAGCTGCAGCATGCGGTGTCCGCGGGCGGCTACACCCTGATCCCGCTCAAGCTCTACTTCTCCGACGGTCGGGCCAAGGTCGAGATCGCTCTCGCCAAGGGAAAGCGCGAGTTCGACAAGCGCCAGACGCTGCGCGAACGTCAGGACACGCGCGAGGCCGAGCGTGCGATGCGCCTGCGTAACCGCACCGGAGACTGATCAGAACGACGGCGTGAAGCCGAACACGCGCCCGAGGAACGCGAGCTCGCGTTCGAGAGCGTCGACGATGGTCTCCGCAGAGCGGAAGCCGTGGCCCTCGCTCGGGTAGAGGACGTACTCGTGATCGACGCCGCGGGCGGCGAGGGCGTCACGGATCGCCTCCGACTGGGATGCGGGAACCACGCGGTCGGCTCCGCCCTGCATCAGAAGCACCGGAACATCGATACGGGCGGCGTGCGTGAGTGGTGAGCGCTCCACGTACAGCGCCTCGGCGTCCGGCAGAGGCCCGACGAGGCCGTCGATGTACGAGGCCTCGAAGTCATGGGAGTGCTCGACGAGCATCCGCAGGTCGGCGACGCCGTATCGGCTGATGCCGGCGGCGAACGTGCCGCCCCGCACGAGCGCGGACAGCACCGTCCACCCACCGGCGGATCCGCCGCGGATCGCGATCCGTGCCGGGTCTGCCAGCCCTCTGTCGGCGAGGCCGCGTGCGGCGGCGATCACATCGTCGACGTCCACCACGCCCCACTCACCGTCGAGGCGTTCGCGGTATGCGCGGCCGTATCCGGTCGAGCCTCCGTAGTTCACATCGAGGACCCCGATGCCGCGGCTGGTGTAGAACGCGATCGCCGACGAGACGGCGCCGGTCACGTGCGCCGTGGGGCCTCCGTGCACGAGGACGATGTACGGAGGCGACTCGTCACCAGGGGGAGTGACCTCGGGGTTCGCCGGCGCGTAGACGAAAGCGTGCACGGGGCCGCGCACGCCGTCGACCACGATCTCGGACGCCGGCGGCATCCACTCCGGGTCAGCGGGTTCGCCGCCCGTCACGACCTCGACGTCGTGGGTGTCGACATCGACGCTCCAGACCCCGGGCGAGCCGGTCGAGCTGTTGCCGGAGAGCAGCACACGGGTTCCGGACACATCGTCGACGCTCACGTGCCCGTCCGCCGGGAGATCGAGCCTGCGCGCGCCACCGTCGGCGTCGATCACGACGACCTGATCCCGGCCCTCGGTGCGGACAGCGACGATCCGGCCGTCGTCGAGTCGTCGATACCAGCGGTTGCCGAGCACCCAGAGGCCGTACCCGGTGTCGCCGTCGTCGGTCTCGGCGACCGGCTCGGCCGCACGGATCGGGGAGATGCCCTGCAGCGCCTGGCGACGCAGCACCCATCGCCCCGAGGGGTCGTCGGCGTAGAGGAGCTCATCGTCGCCGCTCCACTCCGGCTGCAGCGCGGCTCGCGTCGGCAGGATGCTCGTACTGGTCCCGTCCGAGACGGCGAGGCTCGCGTGCTGCCACGGCATCCGATCGCCGTGCCATTGCACCCAGGCCATGCGGATGCCGTCGTCGGACAGCGCGGGATGGGCATAGAAGTGCGGACCCGCGACGACGACGCGAAGCTCTGACGGGTCGTCTGCGGCCGACCCGTCGAGCGGGATCTCGACGATCCCTCGGGTGTGCGGCGCGGTCGTGAGGTCCTCGTACACCGCGAACAATCGCCCGGCACTGAGACGCAGTCCGCCGTATGCCGGTCCTGCCGGAGTCAGCGCGACGGCGGGTCCGCCGCGCGGCATCCGCCGGACTCGCTGGTCTCCGGCGTCGACGAAGTACAGCGTGCCATCGGCGGCTGCCGTCCAGGCGCCACCCCCGTACTCGTGCACTCGTGATCGCGCACTCCACGGCCCGGGCAGGACCTCCGCTCCCGCGGAGCTGCGAACGGTCACCCGCCCGCCCTCGGCGGGGACGGACTCGCCCCACCAGATCTCGTCGCCGACGAAGGCGGCGCCGTCGATCCGCGGTGAGGAGGCGGCGACGGACGTCGGAGAGAACGGCGAGGTCCACGAACCGAAGGATGACGACATGCATCGAGCCTATGGGGAAGGACGATGACGTCGACCTGCACCCAGCGGCGTTCGGTCGTCGAGGTGTCGGTGCGATCCCGGGGCGCGTCGGCGCGGAGGGACTCAGACGGCGCGCAGCACGGCGACGATCTTGCCGAGGATCACGGCCTCGTCACCCAGGATCGGCTCGAAGGCCGAGTTGCGAGGCAGCAGCCAGGTGTGACCGTCGCGACGGCGCAGGACCTTGACGGTCGCCTCGCCGTCGAGCATGGCGGCCACGATCTCGCCGTTCTCCGCGCTGCCCTGCGAACGTACGACCACCCAGTCGCCGTCGCAGATCGCGGCGTCGATCATCGACTCACCCGACACCTTGAGCATGAAGAGGTCGCCCTTGCCGACGAGCTGGCGGGGGAGCGGGAAGATCTCCTCGACCTGCTGGTCGGCGGTGATCGGCACTCCGGCCGCGATCCGACCGACGAGGGGGACGAGCGCGGCATCTCCGACCGGTGTCGCGACGTCGGCGGGATTCTCGCCGCTGGTGCCGGGAAGGTCGATCAGCACCTCCATCGCACGGGTCTTGCCCGGGTCGCGTCGCAGGTATCCGCTCAGTTCGAGCTGACCCAGCTGATGGGTGACGCTCGACAGCGACTTGAGTCCCACCGCGTCGCCGATCTCGCGCATGCTCGGCGGGTAGCCGTATCGGCTGATCGAGGTCTGGATGACCTCGAGGATGGCCATCTGCTTGGGGCTCAGGCTCTTCCGGCGACGAGTGCGCGGAGCCTCGGACTCGGTGGCGGCGTTGTCGCTCATGATGCTCCTCAGGTGTGGACCCGGCGTCTCGGTTCGAATGTCGGTGGCCCGTGGTGGGGTGTTCCTATCGAAACCGTATCCGAGAAAAGCGCCGATGGGGAATATCTGTTCGAGCGTGTCGGTTGATTCGCGGAGCAGGTTTCGAAGAAGTCTTGACAGATGTTCGAATTCGAAGATACCTTCGGAACGTAGCTTCGCATTCTCGGCTCCCGGCCGAGTCGTGGATGCGAACGCTACGCCAACTTCACCGCCCACAGCGGAAGCAGCAGAGGAGCACGACATGAGCACCATCACCTTCAGCACCGCAGCGATCGTCCCGGCAGTCCCGGCGACGCGCCTTCGGCTGACGGCGCGCGGTCGCCGTGTCGTCCTTGCTCTCGCAGCCGTTCCGCTCGCAGCGGGCATCGCTTTCGGCGCCCTCAGCGGTGGCAGCGCGATGGCGTCGAACGACCAGGCGGCGACGGTGTCGTTCGAGACCGTGACCGTGATGCCCGGAGACACTCTGTGGTCGATCGCCGAGGGTATCGCCCCGCAGGCGGACCCGCGCGATGTGATCGGAGAGATCACGCGTCTCAATGCCCTGCAGGGTGGCGCGCTGCAGATCGGCCAGGAGCTGGCCATTCCCGCCCAGTTCTCGGAGTGACGTCACCAGGACCGATGCTTTCGCAGCGCATTCCTTCGTCACGCTGAGCGACCGTCTTCGCCACTCGGCCTACCATGGGAAGGGTGACTGCTTCACTCGCTGACCTCCCACTCCGTGACGACCTTCGCGGACTCACTCCGTATGGCGCTCCGCAGGCTCCGCTTCCGATCGCGCTGAACGTCAACGAGAACACGCATCCGGTGCCGGATGCCGTGGCGAGCGACATCCTCGATGACATCGCCGTGGCGCTGCGAGACGTCAACCGCTATCCGGATCGTGAGTTCACGACACTGCGCGAGGGTTTCGCCCGGTACCTCGGTCACGGTCTCGAGCCGGAACAGATCTGGGCGGGCAACGGCTCGAATGAGGTGTTGCAGCACATCCTGCAGGCGTTCGGCGGTCCCGGCCGCACGGCATTCGGCTTCGCGCCGACGTATTCGATGTACCCGCTGATCGCGCAGGGGACCGGTGCGCGCTGGGTCGCGGGGACGCGTCAGCCGGACTACACGATCACGCCGGATGAGGCGGCGGCGCAGGTCGCTGCGGCGGATCCGGACGTCATCCTGCTCTGCTCCCCGAACAACCCGACCGGCACCCCGATGGGACTCGACGTCGTAGAGGCGGTCTACGAGGCCGCCCGCGGGATCGTGATCGTGGACGAGGCGTATCAGGAGTTCGCGCCGCGCGATGCCCCCTCGGCGCTGACCCTGCTGGCGGGGCGGCCACGTCTCGCCGTGTCGCGCACCATGAGCAAGGCCTTCGCCTTCGCGGGAGCTCGCGTCGGCTACCTCGCCGCGGACCCTGCGTTCATCGACGCACTGCGTCTCGTCCGTCTGCCGTACCACCTCAGTGCGCTCACGCAGGCGGCTGCGGTCGCCGCACTGCGCAACGCCGACGTCATGCTCGGCATGGTCGACGAGATCGTCGAGCAGCGGGATCGCATCACGGCGACTCTCGAAGCGCTCGGCTACACACCGCACGAGTCGTGGTCGAACTTCGTCCTCTTCGGAGGTGTCTCCGACCCGAAGCTCGTGTGGCAGAAGCTGTACGACCGCGGAGTGCTGGTCCGCGACGTCGGCATCCCGGGCCACCTGCGGGTCACGGCGGGCACCGAGGCCGAGACCACGGCGTTCCTCGACGCCCTCGCCTCGATAGGATCGGCTTCATGAGCAGCGCCACCCACACCCCGCGCACCGCCTCCCGCGTGCGCAGCACGTCGGAGTCCACCGTCGAGCTCGAGGTGAACCTCGATGGCACCGGCGCGAGCCACATCGACACCTCGGTGCCGTTCTTCGACCACATGCTGACGGCGTTCGCGAAGCACTCGCTCACCGATCTCACCGTCCGTGCGTCCGGTGATACCCAGATCGACGCGCACCACACGGTGGAGGACATCTCGATCGTCCTCGGACAGGCCATCCGTGAGGCTCTCGGTGACAAGTCGGGCATCTCGCGCTACGGCGACGCACTGGTGCCGCTCGATGAAGCTCTCGCGCAGGCGGTGGTCGACATCTCGGGGCGTCCGTATCTCGTGCACACCGGCGAACCCGAGGGCTTCGAGTACCACCTCATCGGCGGCCATTTCACGGGTGCGCTCGTGCGTCACTCGTTCGAGGCGATCACGTTCAACGCGGGGCTCACCGTGCACGTGCGGGTGCTGGGCGGGCGTGACCCGCACCACATCGCCGAGGCGGAGTACAAGGCCTTCGCGCGTGCGTTCCGGCAGGCCAAGGCGCTCGATCCGCTGGTCGACGGCATCCCGTCGACCAAGGGTGCGCTGTGAGCGGGGCCCCCAAGGTCGCCGTCTTCGACTACGAATCCGGGAACGTCCACTCCGCGGTCAAGGCGCTCGTCGCGGCGGGTGCGGATGCCGTGCTCACCCGTGACCGCACCGAGGCGCTCGAGGCCGACGGCCTCGTCGTCCCGGGGGTGGGCGCGTTCCAGGCCGTCCGCGATGCCCTCCACGCGCACGGCGGCGATGAGATCATCGATCGCCGCCTCGCCGGCGGGCGCCCGGTGCTCGGCATCTGCGTCGGCATGCAGGTCCTCTTCACCCACGGCGTCGAGCGCGGTCACGACACCGAGGGGCTCGCTGAGTGGCCCGGCGCCGTCACCGAGCTCAACGCTCCGGTGCTTCCCCACATGGGCTGGAACACGGTCGAGCCCGGTGCCGATTCGGTGCTGTTCCGAGGAATCGAGAACGAGCGGTTCTACTTCGTGCACTCCTACGCCGCGCAGTCCTGGGAGCTCGACGTCATTCCGCCGTTCCCCCAGCCTGTACTGACGTGGACCACGTATGGCGACCCCTTCCTCGCTGCCGTCGAGAACGGGCCGCTCTCGGCGACGCAGTTCCATCCCGAGAAGTCGGGTGAAGCCGGCATCCAGCTGCTGCGCAACTGGGTCGACAGCCTTCGCGGGTGACCCGAACGGTCGACACCGACCGTGTCGACCGTGAGCGGCTGTGCGCTCGCTGCGCGTCAGAAGCCGCGTGCGACTGCCGCGGCGGCCGACAACCACGCCCGCTGCGTCGGCTCCGCGAGCGCGCGCAGTCGAAGGTGCCCGTCGACCATCTCGTGGTCGAACGGAATGCGCACGACCTCGCGCGCCAGCGACCTGTATCCGGCCACGACGCTGTCGACGTCGGCGGATGACGCCTTCGGGTCGGCCTGACTGACGACCACCACAGACTCCTGTGCCAGTCGCGCCGAACGCTCGTCCCGGTCTTCGAGCGCCTCCAGCAGCAGGGCCCCGGCCTCGGCGTGATCGTCGCGCGTCGTCGTGGCGACGACGATCTGATCGGCGCGGTCGATCATCCGCAGCCACATCGGGTCGGACTCGTCGTTGCCTGAGTCGATGATGATCAGACGGTAGAACTTCGCCGCGACCGAGTGGATCGCATCGACGTCTGTCGGGCTCAGGCGATTCTCGTGCGCGAGCCGGATGGGCTTCGAGCGCAGGACGTCGTACTTCTCCTGAGGTTGGTGATGAACGAAATGGGCGAGATCGGCCGACTGCCCCTGCGCCCCGAGCAGACGCTGTGTCTGCGGCAGCAGTTCGAGCAGGGTGCGATCATGGGCGCCGGTCTCGGTGCGCCATCCCAGTGTGCCCCGCGTCTGGTTGTTGTCCCACGCGAGGACGCCCGCGCCGCCGTACTGTGCGAAGACCGCCGAGAGCAGCACCGTCGCGGGCGTCTTGCCCGCTCCACCCTTGCCGTTGACGACGGCGACCGTGCGTGGACCCGGCCAGTGCATGCTCACCGCGTGCTCATCGTCGCGGATGGCGCGCTCTCGTGCGTTCGGGCCGAGCGAGAACCCCACACGGTTGAGGAATCCTCGACCGCCGCGACGCGCCGGCTCTTCTCGACGCTCCTGCTGAAGGAATGACGGTCGCTCGACGCCCTGTTCGCGCTGCGAACGTCGC
>NZ_DALZXX010000108.1:0-10047 GCF_031988965.1 Microbacterium sp. | reverse complement strand
CCCAGTCGCCGAGCTGCGTCTGGGCGTCGTCGGCGAGCGGCCCGACCACGGCGACCTTCAGGGGCGCCGCGGCGTCGAGCGGCAGCAGGCCGTCGTTCTCGAGCAGCACGATCGAGCGTCGTGCCGTCTCGAGGTTGAGTTCGGCGTGTGCGGCGCTGCCGACCACGGCATCCCGCTCGTCCTGCGGCAGTCGCGGGTTCTCGAACAGTCCGAGCTCGAACTTCAGGGTGAGGATGCGGGCGACGGCGTCGTCGAAGGCATCCTCCGCGAGCAGACCGTTCGACACCGCCTCGAGCGCTCCCGCGAAGAACCCGGGGGTGTTCATGACCATGTCGTTGCCGGCGGTGACTGCGGCGGCCGAGGCGTGCGCGTAGTCGGGCTGCACCTGCTGCTCCCACACCATGCGGCCGACGTTGTCCCAGTCGGTGATGAGCGTTCCGGTGTAGCCCCACTCGCCGCGCAGCACGTCGCTGAGCAGCCAGTCGTTGACCGTGATCGGCACGCCGTCGGTGGTCTGGTACCCGAGCATGAACGTGCGACATCCCTCGCGGGCCACCCGCTCGAACGGCGGCAGGAACCACGACCGCAGCTTGCGCCGCGAGATGTCGGCCTCGCTCGCGTCGCGGCCGCCCTGCGTCTCGGAGTAGCCGGCGAAGTGCTTCGCCGTCGCGAGGATGGCGGTCGGGTCGTCGAGGCCCTCGCCCTGGTAGCCGCGCACCATGGCCGAGGCGAGCTCTCCGATCAGGAACGGATCTTCGCCGAACGTCTCGTCGATGCGGCCCCAGCGCAGATCGCGCGCGATGCAGAGCACGGGCGAGAAGGTCCAGTGGATGCCGGTCGCAGCGACCTCGACCGCGGTGGCCCTGGCCACCTTCTCGACCAGCTCGGCATCCCACGTGGCGGCCATGCCGAGCTGCGTCGGATAGATGGTCGCGCCGGGCCAGAACGAGTGCCCGTGGATGCAGTCCTCGCCGACCAGCAGCGGGATGCGCAGCCGAGTCTGCGAGGTCAGCTCGTTCGCGCGCAGGATGCGCTCGGGCGAAGTGTGCAGGATCGAGCCGACGTGCTTGCCGAGCACGTGATCGTCGAGGTCGTCGCGGGCGTCGAGCTGCAGCATCTGCCCGACCTTCTCCTCGACCGTCATGCGATCGAGGAGGTCGGCGACGCGTGCCGCGATCGGCAGTTCGGGGTCGAGGTACGGCAGGGATTCGGTCAGGGTCTGAGAGGTCATCACTCGGCGTTCTGTGTCTTCGTATCGGTCTGTGTCTTCGAGTCGGTCGTCGTCGCTGCCGCCGCGCTCTGCACGGTACCCGAGTCGGTCGTGGGCACGCTGCGCACCGCCGTCACCGGGTCGTTCACGTTGAGGCCCTTCTTCTTCATCGCCCGGGCGCGCTCACCCGCCGACCGCAGTCGCGGGTTCACGTACTCGTCGATGCCGAAGTTGATGAGCGACAGGGCGACGCCGATGATCGCGATGCAGAGACCTGCGGGCACGTACCACCACCACAGGCGGGGGAAGGCGCCGTTCTGCTGCGCCCAGAACAGGATCGTGCCCCAGTTGAGGTTGCTCACCGGGATCACGCCGATGAAGGCGAGGGTCGTGAGGCCGAGGATGGCCGCGGTGACGGTGCCGACGAAGCTCGACGCGATCAGCGCCAGGAGGTTCGGCAGCATCTCGACCGTGATGATGCGGTGCAGCGGCTCGCCGTTCGCGCGGGCGGCCTGGATGAAGTCGCGGTTGCGCAGCGACATGGTCTGCGCGCGGAGCACACGCGCACCCCATGCCCAGCCCGTGAGGCCGAGCACCGCGGCGATCACGATGAGCGGCGGGTTCTCGAACTGCGAGGCGACGATGATGATCAGCGGGATGCCGGGGATCACGAGGAACACGTTGGTGAGGGCCGAGAGCGATTCGCTCTTCCACCCACGCACGTACCCGGCGATGACGCCGATCGTGATCGCGATGATCGTGGCGATGATCGCTGAGAGGAAGCCGACGACCACCACGCCGCGCGTACCGAAGATCAGCTGGCTCAGCACGTCTTCACCCATGTGGGTGGTGCCGAGCCAGTGGTCGAACGACGGCGCCTGGCGAAGGGCCGTACGGTCCTTCTGCGTCGGACCGTAGGGCGCGAGCAGCGGGGCGAAGATCGCGATCAGCACGAACACCCCGAGGATGATCAGACCCGCGATCGACTTGGGGTTGCGGAACATCGCGAAGGACTGCGCCATCTGCGACCAGAAGGTCTTGCGGGCGGGCACGTCGTCGCCCGCGGTGCGGAACGTCGCGGTCTCCGGCATCCCGGTGGCGATCGTGCTGCCGTCGGGTGCCGTGGACTCGGTCGAGGTGGGAACGCTCATGTCAGGCCTCCGTCTGGCGCGTGCGCGGGTCGAGGTATGCGTAGACGATGTCCGCCAGGATGTTGGCGACCAGCACCGACAGCGTGATCACGAGGAAGACTCCCTGCATCAGGGCGAAGTCCTTCGCGTTGGTGGCGTCGAGCAGCAGCTTGCCGACGCCCGGGTAGCTGAAGACCATCTCCATGACGATCGTCCCGCCCACGATGAAGCCGATCGACAGCGCGAAGCTCTGGATCTGCGGCAGCACCGCGTTGCGGGCGGCGTACGCCCACAGCACCCGCCTGTTCGGCATGCCCTTGGCCTGCGCGACGGTGATGTAGTCCTCGTCGAGCACCGTGAGCATCATGTTGCGCATGCCCAGCATCCAGCCGCCGAGCGAGGCGATGATGATCGTGACCGCCGGCAGGGTGCCGTGCATGATCACCTGGCCGATGAAGTCGAAGCTCCACTCGGGTGACTGCCCCTTGTCGTAGGCGTGCGACGAGGGGAACCACTTGAGCGTCGACGAGAAGATCGCGATCGCGATGAGGCCGAGCCAGAAGTACGGGATGGTGTTGAAGAACGTGGTGATCGGGATGAGCGCGTCGAGACGGCTGCCGCGCTTCCAGCCGACGATCGCGCCGCCGACCGTGCCGAGCACGAACGAGATGATCGTCGCGAGACCGACCAGGCCGAGCGTCCAGGGCAGGGCGGATGCCAGCACCTCGGACACCGGGCGCAGGCCGTGCAGGGTCGAGATGCCGAGGTCGCCGCGGAACAGCATCGCCCAGTAGTCGACGTACTGCTGCCACATGGTCTTGTCGGAGTCGATGCCGAGCAGGATGCGCAGCGAGTCCGCCGCCTCGGGGCTGATGTTGCGGTTGCGGGCGAGATACGAGCTGACCGCATCGCCCTTCATGAACCGCGGCAGGAAGAAGTTGATCGTGATGGCCGCCCACAGCGTGAACAGGTAGAAGCCCGCCCGTCCGGCGAAGAACCGCCAGGGCACGACCGCGCGGCCCTTCTGCGCGGTGGTCGCGGTGGTGCCGACCTCGAGCGCATCGCGGTTCTCGTCCTCGATGAGAGGGAGCTGGGGGGATGCGGTGGTCACTGGGCACCTCCGTGCGAGCCGGCCGTCGCGAAGTGCTTGTCGGGGTCGGGAGACGCCGCCCGCAGCTCGCGTGTGTAGGGGTCCTGCGGATTGAGGATCACGTCGTCGGCGTCGCCGTACTCGACGACCCGACCCTGGTTGAGCACCATGATCCGGTCGCTGAAGTGACGCGCGGTCGCGAGGTCGTGGGTGATGTAGAGCACGCCGAGTCCCTCTTCGCGCTGCAGGTCGGCGAGCAGGTTCAGCACGCCGAGGCGGATCGACACGTCGAGCATCGACACCGGCTCGTCGGCGACGAGCAGAGCGGGTCGCGAGGCCAGGGCACGGGCGATGGCCACACGCTGCCGCTGGCCACCCGACAGCTCGTGCGGACGGCGGTCGATCACCGCATCCGCGTCGAGCCGCACGCGCGCGAGCAGGCGGCGCACCTCGGCCTCGGTCTCTTTCTTCGGCACGACGTCGTCGAGGCGGATCGGCCGCTCGAGGTGGTACCTGATCGAGTGGTACGGGTTGAGCGAGGCGAACGGGTCCTGGAACACCATCCGCAGCTGCTGACGGTACTTCCGCAGCCCCTTGCCCCGACGCGGGATGGGCCTGCCGTCGAGGCGCACCTCTCCGCTCGTGGGCGTCTCGAGCTGGGTGAGGATCTTGGCGATCGTCGACTTGCCGCTGCCGGACTGACCGACAAGACCGATGGTCTGGCCCGACTCGAGTGTGAAGCTGACGTCGTCGAGGGCTTTGAGCCGTCCGGCGCCTCGCACGTTGTAGACCTTGGTGACATTCGCGAACTCGAGAGTGGTCATCGCGTCAGCACTCCTCTCGCACCGGTGAGACGGGGGAACGACGACAGCAGCGTCTTCGTGTAGTCGTGTTGCGGGCTCGTCCAGATCTGCTCGGCCGCGGCGAGCTCGACGATCTCGCCCTGACGCATGATCGCGATGCGGTCGCTGATCTCGAGCAGCAGGGGAAGGTCGTGGGTGATGAAGATCACCGAGAAGCCGAACTCGTGACGCAGCTGCGAGATCTGCTTGAGGATCTCGCGCTGCACGAGCACGTCGAGCGCGGTGGTCGGCTCGTCCATGACCATCAGCTGCGGGCGCAGGGCGAGCGCCATCGCGATCATCACGCGCTGGCGCATGCCGCCCGACAGCTCGTGCGGGAACGAGCGCGTGCGCTGCCGACCGACCTTGACGATCTCGAGCAGCTCCTCGGCCTCGGCGCGGCGCTGCCTGCGGGTCATGTCCGGGCGGTGGATCTCGTAGACGTCCTCGAGCTGCGAGCCGATCGTGGCCACCGGGTTGAGCGCGTTCATCGCCCCCTGGAAGACCATCGACACCTTGTCCCAGCGGAACTTCTGCATGGCCTCGACGCCGAGCGCATTGATGTCGACGTCGTCGCCGGATGCATCGTGGAACGTCACGCTGCCTCCGGAGATCACGGCGGGCGCCCGCAGCAGACGCTGCACTCCGTAGGCGAGCGTGGTCTTGCCGCATCCGCTCTCGCCGGCGAGACCGAGGATCTCGCCGCGCTGCAGTTCGAGCGTCACGTTCTTCACCGCCTCGACGGGCGGATCGACGTCGTACACGACCGAGAAGTCGCGCACGCTGAGGAGGGTGTCTGTCATGGGGTGTCCTTCGTCGGGTGGGGCGTTTCGTCTCGGTCCGCTCGCTCAACGACCGGGCATCACCGGTCGTTGAGCGAGGAGCGAAGCACCGAGACGAAACGCGCCCGTGCGCTGCTTACTCGGCCGGCTTCAGCTTCGTGAGGATCATCACGATGTTCTGCTGAGTCGGGTCACCCGATGCGTAGGGGTCCTCCTCCGACGGCCATCCGACGTAGTTGCGGGTGTTGTACTCGCCCAGCAGCGGGTGCGCGCCGAGCGGGATCGCCGGCACCTGGTCGACGAAGATCTGCTCGAGCGTCGTGATCGCCGAGGTGCGCACGTCGTCGGACGATGCGTTGGCGTAGGCGTTCAGCGCCTCGGTGGCGGCCGGGTCGTCGAAACGTCCGAAGTTGAACCCGGCGATGCCGTCGGGCGAGATCCAGCGCGGGTCCATCGTCGAGGTGTAGAGGCCGTAGGCCGTGCCGCTGTCCTCGAGCCAGTGGATGATCGCCGAGAACGTGCCCTCGTCGCGGGGACCTGCCCAGCCGCCCCAGTCGGGCATGTCGATCTTGACCTCGGCGCCGATCGCCTCGGTGACGTCTTCGGCGATGAGCTCCTGCGCGGTGTTCCAGTCGCTCCAGCCCGAGGGCACCGAGAGGGTGAACGAGACGGGCGTGCCGTCGGGGTCGATCAGCGCGTCGTCCTTCCAGGTGTAGCCGGCGCCCTCGAGCAGGTCGCGCGCCTTCTCGGCGTCGACCGAGTAGTCCTCGCCCTGGAACGCGGGCTGGATCTCGTCCTCGAGGATCGACGACAGACCCGTCACCGACCAGACCGGCTCGCTCGCGCCCTCGCGGGCGATGTCGACGTAGGCGTCGCGGTCGATGACCCAGGCGAGTGCCTGTCGGAAGACGACGTCGTCGAACGGCTTCTCCTGCAGGTTCATGAACAGCGTGGCAGAACCCGTGGTCGGCGCCACGAAGTATTTGTTGTGCTCGGGGTCGGCGTCGAGGAACTGCTCCTGGATCTGCGGGATGAACGCCTGCGCCCAGTCGGCCTCGCCCTGCGCGAGCGCCGTGGTGAGAGCCGTGTTGTCGCCGTACGAGACGTAGTGCAGCTCGGGAACGGCGAGGTCGCCGCCCCAGTAGTCCTCGCGGGCCTCGAGGGTGACCGACTCGGTCGACCAGTTCGAGAGGGCGTAGGGGCCGGTGCCGACGAGGTCGTCGCCCTTCACGGGGTCGGTCGCCGGCGAGTCGAACTTCTCCCAGATGTGCTTCGGCACGATCGGCACGTGCAGCACGCGAGCCTGGTTGACGTACTTCGACTCACCGAAGGTCAGCGTGACCGCGTCGCCCTCGATGGTCGCGCCCTCGAACTTGAGACCCGCGGTGTCGAGCTCGGGCGTCGAGACGAGCTCGTAGGTGAAGACGATGTCTTCAGCGGTGAACGGCTCGCCGTCGCTCCAGGTGACGTCCTTGCGGGGCACGACCGTGACGGCCGTGTAGTCGTCGTTCCACTCGATGCTCTCGGCGAGCCAGGGGGTGACCTCGCGGTCGCCGGTCTGGTTGACGAGGCCGAGAGTCTCGAAGATGACCTTGCCGTAGCCGTACTTCGAGGCCGACGAGTCGCCGACGTACGGGTTGTTCGACTCGGTGGTGATCGCTCCGTCGGGCTTGGCGATCGTGAGGGCTGCGCCGCCGGCACCGGCGTCACCGTCGCTCGATCCTCCGGCTGCACAGCCGGCGAGGACCGACACGCTGAGTGCGGAGACCGCCGCGGCGGCGATCAGGGACTTTCTGAGCTTCATTGCTTCTCCTTGGGCACGGGTCTTTGTGCTGTGTGACCGTCGTCTGCACGGGCATCCGACGAGATTTGCTTACTGGCGAGAAAGTAAGCTGATGCGAGGTTACCCGTCAGTAAGTAGAGTTGCAAGTACGATCCAGTGCAGGATTCCGCGCAGAAGAGGATGGACCATGTCGAAGGATGCTGTCGCCCACACGTCCGTCCGCCCTGCCACCCGCGAGAAGCGGGAGCAGATCCTCAAAGCAGCCGTCGAGATCTTCGGCAACAAGGGGTCGACCAACGGCACGCTCGCCGATGTCGCCGAGCAGGTCGGCATCACCCATGCGGGAGTGCTGCACCATTTCGGTTCGAAGCAGAAGCTGCTGCTCGAGGTGCTCGCCTACCGCGATCAGGCCGACGTCGCGAACCTCGCCGAGAAGCACATCCCGGGCGGCCCCGAGCTGTTCCTGCACCTCGTGCGCACCGCGATAGCGAACGAGCGTCGCCCCGGCATCGTGCAGGCCTACACCGTGCTGTCATCGGAATCCGTGACCGACAACCACCCGGGCCGCGAGTACTTCGAAGACCGCTACACGACCCTGCGCCGCGAGGTCACCGATGCGTTCACGCTGCTGTGCGCGCAGGAGGGCGTGACCGACACCGGCACGATCGCCACGGCCGCCGCCAGCATCCTCGCCGTGATGGACGGCCTGCAGCTGCAGTGGCTGCTGCACCGCGACGTGATCGACCTGGGCGAGGCGAGCGAGTTCGCGATCCGCGCGATCGTGAACGGCGTGCTGCACCCCGGGCCCGCACTGGAGTCCTACCGCCGCGACTAGGCTCGTGGCCATGACGATCGACCTCGAAGCGCTGTACATCGACCTGCACCAGCACCCGGAGCTGTCGTTCCAGGAGACCCGCACCGCCGGCATCGCCGCCGGGCATCTGCGCGATCTCGGCCTCGAGGTGCACGAGGGCATCGGCGTCACCGGCGTGGTCGGGGTGCTCGAGAACGGCGACGGTCCCGTCGTCTGGGTGCGCGCCGACATGGACGCCCTGCCCGTCGGCGAGGAGACCGGCCTCGCCTACGCGAGCACCGCGACCGGCATCGACCCGGCCGGCAACACCGTGCCCGTGATGCACGCGTGCGGCCACGACATGCACGTCACCGCCATGATCGGCGCCGTCGAGAAGCTCGTCGCCGAGCAGGCCGACTGGTCGGGCACCCTGGTCGTGCTGATCCAGCCGGCCGAGGAGTACGGCGCCGGCTCCCGTGCGATGCTCGACGCCGGTCTGCGCGACCTCGTGCCGCACCCCGACATCGTTCTCGGACAGCACGTCACTCCCCTGCCCGCCGGCACGATCGGTGTGCGTCCCGGCACGCAGATGGCCGCATCCGACGGCCTCACCGTCGTGCTGCACGGACGCGGCGGACACGGCTCGCGCCCGCACTCGACGATCGACCCCGTCGTCATGGCCGCGGCGACCGTCATGCGCCTGCAGACCATCCCCTCGCGCGAGGTCGACCCGCGCGATGTCGCCGTCGTGACGGTCGGCTCGATCCACGCCGGACTCAAGAACAACATCATCCCCGCCGAGGCGAAGCTCGAGCTCAGCCTGCGCTACCCGAACGACGAGATGCGCGACAGGGTGCTCGCGAGCGTCGAGCGCATCGTGCGCGCCGAGGCCGCGGCATCGGGAGCAGAGCGCGAGCCCGAGATCCGCACCGACCACACCCTGCCGCCCACGATCAACGACGCCGATGCCACGGCGCGCGTCACGTCGGCACTGCAGCGTGCGCTCGGCGAGGCGTCGGTCATCGACCCCGGCATGTTCACCGGCAGCGAGGACGTCTCGTGGTTCGCCCGCGACACCGGAGCCCCGCTCGTGTTCTGGTTCTGGGGCGGCGTGGACCCGGCGACCTTCGCCGCATCGGCCGCGGCAGGCACGCTCGACAAGGACATCCCGACGAACCACTCGCCGTTCTTCGCGCCCGTGATCCACCCGACCATCGAGGTCGGCGTCACCGCGCTGTCGTCCGCCGCGCGCGAGTTCCTCGGCTGAGCCTCAGCCGCCGATGGCGTTCATGCCGCGGGCGGGCTGCAGGAACGACGGGTCGTTGATCGCATGCCCGGGCAGCTTGCCGTGCACGCAGGAACGCAGCATGGCGGCGATCCCCTCGGCACGCTGACCCGCATCGGACGCCTCGTCACCGCGCAGCACGTCGATCAGGTCGTATTCGGCGTTGGAGAACAGGCAGTTGCGCAGCTGTCCGTCGGCGGTCAGTCGCAGGCGGTCGCACGCACCGCAGAACGGAGCCGTGACCGAGGCGATCACGCCGACCTCGTGCGGCCCGCCGTCGATGCGCCACTTCTCGGCCGGCGCTCCGCCACGTCCGGGCACGGGCTCGAGGCTCCATCGTGCTCCGAGCTTCTCGAGGATCTCCTCGCGCGTGACCATCGAGGCGCGATCCCACGTGTGTCCGGCGTCGAGGGGCATCTGCTCGATGAAGCGCAGCTGCGCACCGACCTCCATCGCGAACGCGACCAGGTCGGGCAGCTCGTCGTCGTTCACCCCGCGCATCGCGACGGTGTTGAGTTTGAGCGGGCGGAGTTCGGATGCCGCCGCTGCCGCGATGCCCTCGAACACGTCGTCGATGCGGTCGCGGCGCGTGAGGTCGGCGAAGCGCTGACGGTCGACCGTGTCGATGCTGATGTTCAGACGGGTGAGGCCGGCCTCGATCAGCGCGGGCAGATGCTTCGCGAGGGTGATGCCGTTCGTGGTCATCGCGACCTCGACGGGACCCTCGTCGCCCTCGATCGCCGAGACACGTCGCACGACGTCGACGATGTCGGCGCGCAGCAGCGGCTCGCCGCCCGTGAGCCGGAACGTGCGGATGCCGAGCGAGGCCGCAACCTGCGCCACCTCGACGATCTCGTCGGTCGACAGGATGCTGGTGCGCGCGAGCCATTCGTTGCCCTGCTCGGGCATGCAATAGGTGCAGCGCAGCGAGCAACGGTCCGTCAGCGAGATGCGCAGGTCGCGATGCACGCGGCCGTGGGTGTCGACGAGCCCCTGCGATGCGGGCGTGGCGGCATCGAGGACTGCGGCGCTCGGCGCCCGCATCCCGATCACGACCGGCACAGCCGTCATCGCTCGATCCCTCTCCCCGACATGTTCCGAGACTACCCGCGGCTCCGGCACCGATGCCCAT
>NZ_DALZXX010000107.1:0-10124 GCF_031988965.1 Microbacterium sp. | reverse complement strand
TGCGCGGCGACGACCTCGTGCGGGACAACGGGGTGGATGCCGACGCGATGCGCACCCTGACGGATGCCGTCGAGCGTGCCAGCTATGCTCGCGCCGGGGCGGGGGCTTCGATCGATCTGGACGCGCCGTTGAGCACCGTGCTGCGTCAGCTCAGGCACAGCGTCGACGTGCGGACGCGCGTTCTCGCGTTCGTCGTGCCGCGGTCGCTGTTCGTGACGCGGCGCTCCGACGGCGTGCTGGCCGCCTGAGCTGCAGAGGCGGGTGGCGGAATGGGCCTCAGGCGGCCGCGTGTGCGTCGCAGGGCACCTGGCCGCACGATTCGCACACCACGAACTGGGTGCGGCACGACAGGTCGGGGCAGTTCGCCGTGCGCTTTGTCGCGACACCGCATCCTGCGCACGTGCCGATGACCGCGGCGTGATCGGAGAAGTCGACGGACCCGCGCTTGTCGAACACGTAGAGCGAGCCGTCCCACAGGCCGTCGTCGCCGAACGTCTCGCCGTAACGGACGATGCCGCCCTCGAGCTGGTAGACCTCGCCGAAACCGCGGGAGGTCATGAGGCTCGAGAGCACCTCGCAGCGGATGCCGCCCGTGCAGTACGTGACCACGGGCTTGCCCTTGAGGTCGTCGTAGGCGCCCGAATCGAGCAGCTGCACGAAGTCGCGGGTGGTCTCGGTGTCGGGCACCACCGCGCCCCGGAAACGACCGATCTCGGCCTCGAGCGCGTTGCGCCCGTCGAAGAACACCACGTCGTCGCCACGCTCGTCGATGAGCTCATGCAGGGCCTCGGGGGTGAGTCTGGTTCCGCCCCCGACGACGCCGTGCTCGTCGACGCGCAGCTCACCCGGAGCCCCGAACGACACGATCTCGTCGCGCACCTTGACGCTGAGCTTGGGGAAGTCGAGGCTGCGACCGTCGGCATCGACCCCCGTTCCCTCGCTCCATTTGATGTCGGCGCCGGCGAACGGCGCGTACGACCGGAAGGAGCGCGCCCACTTCTTGAGCGCGGGGAGGTCGCCACCGAGCGTTCCGTTCACCCCGTCCTTCGAGATGATCAGCCGGCCGCGCAGGCCGAGCGCCTCGCCGAGGTCGCGCTGCCACACTCGGATCGCCTCCGGGTCGGCGAGCGGCGTGAAGACGTAGAAGAGGACGATCTTGGGGGTTGCCACCCCGCGATTTTACGCGGTCCGGCTGTCGGGCCTGGCCCCTCCGCCGCGACTACCGCACATCCCTCCTCATGAACATGGCGCCGGCGGCGACGAGGATGGCCAGCAACCAGCCGGCAGCCACCAGGGCGGCCGCGACACCGTCGAGGGTGTCTCCGGGCGCGATTCCGACCGCCCCGAGGTCGAAGCGGAGAGCCTCGAGCATCGCGAGGAGAGGCAGGTACACCGCAGCGGCTTTCCAGACGACAGCGACCAGGATCGCCGATCCCATCGAGGCCGACACGAGGAAGAGGGCGACGAGGTGCGCCTGCACGATGATTCCCACGCCCATGCCCCACACCCCGGCGGCGGCGCCGAGCGCCAGTGAGGACCAGACGGACGCCCAATCCATCGGGACACCCCCGACTAGGACGGTCAGCGCGATATGTCCGCCAACCACTCCGGCGAGAGCGACGATCGCGCCGCCGAGCGCCGTTGCGGGCAGCCTCGCCGCGAGCGCCACCCACCGGGGCTGAAGCATCAGCCGTTGGGCGATGACGCCGTCTCGTCGATCGACGGTGTAGCGAAAGCAGCCGTAGACCGACGCGAGAACTGCGCCGTACATCGCTGTCACGACGCTGAACGGTGCAGCGAAGGCCTCCCGGTCGGCGGCGTCCGCCGTCACGAACTCCGGAGGAATGCTCGTGACGAGCGACAGTGCCATCGCGATCGATGCCGCTGATACCCAGCAGAGGACGATGTCGCCCGAGAAACTGCGTGCCTGCGCTCGCAACGCCTGGCCGATCACGTGCGCCTCCTGTGCTCCCGGAACCAGGCGGCGGTGACCAGCCCGACCGTCCAGACGAGACCGATGCAGAGAGCAGGGAGGAAGTCGAGCAGAGTGTTCTGATGTCCCGGGATGCTCAGAGCCGCGAGCACCAACCCCGGCGAGAACTTCGCCGCCTCTGGTGCCGTCCGCAGCAGAGCGAGTTCCACGACCATGGGAAGCACGAGGACGATCGCTGCCGTCACATAGTAGTTCCGAGAGATCCAGCCCACGGCTCCTCCGATGAACGCACCGAGGATCGCGCTCCCCATCGCTCCCGCATATCCCCTCCACGCTTCCGACGTGAGTTCGAGCGCCAGTCCGTCCTGGACGAGAAGGACCGAGACACTCGTCGTCCAGAGGGCGAAGATGGCGGCGGTCAGGGCGACTGCGACGATCGCTCCCCCGATGAGCTTTCCCGCGAACGTGTGCGGCGCCCCCACTCCGGTGAGCGTTCTGTCCATCGATGCGTAGTAGCACTCGCGGGTCACGCTGTAGGCCGCGACGAACGCGGCGGAGACGCCGGACCACGCGAGCGGCTCGAGAAGGCGAAGGGTCGCCGAGGCGGAATCGAGGCCGTCGACGTCGAGGCCTCTGCCGTCGGAGAACAGCACGAAAGCGGGCATCAGGAGCGCGACCAGGTAGACCGGCAGGATCGAGCTTCCGCTCACAGCGCGCAGCAGCTCGCTGCGAATGGCGCCCCTCACGCGGCTGCTCCTTCGACGAGATCGAAGTACTTGCTCTCGAGCGAGTCGGCACTGCTCGAGATGAGGTCGTGCAACGGCCCGGCGAAGAGAGCGCGCCGTTTGATGACGACGACCTCATCGACCACCTGCTCCAGCTCGGCGAGCTGATGGCTGGCGATCAGGACCGTTCCCCCGCGCTCCGCGTAGCCGCGGAGGAACCGTCGAAGCCAGCGGATGCCGTCCGGATCCAGACCGTTCGCGGGCTCGTCGAGGATGAGCGTCCGCGGAGAGCCGATCAGAGCCGCGGCCAACCCCAGTCGCTGGGCCATTCCGGTCGAGAACGTCTTCACGCGACGACGAGCGTCTGTCGTCAATCCGACCTCGTCCAGCACTTCCTCCGTTCGGCCCCGAGGCGCTCCGGCTGCGAGCCGGGAGATCTCCAGGTGACGCCTGGCCGTGATACCGCCCTCGAAACCGAACCCGTCCATATGGACGCCGACGTGCGTTGCGGGGTTATCGAGCGCGGAGAAGGGCGCGCCGTCGATGAGACTGTCACCGCTCGTCGGCCCGACCAACCCGACGATCGCTCGCAGAGTCGTCGATTTCCCAGCCCCGTTCGGCCCCAGGAGTCCGACGATCGCGCCGTACGGCACAGCGAACGACAGGTCTTCGACGGCGACCCGACTCCCGTACCTCTTCGTGAGTCCTCTGACCTCGATTGCATTGTCGTTCATCTTCGTTCCTTTCCTACTTCTCGTCTCGAAGGCTCGACAGTGGCGAGAGCACTGCACTCGCCCAGATCGTCTGCCACAGGTTTCTCGTACCGAGCGCGACTCGCGCCTGTCCCGCCGTCGGCAGATCGTCGGTCTCATCCGAGATGTCCACGCCGGCGACGATCACAGCGGGAATCCGGGCGCCGTCGGCCTCGACGGGAAGGATCGCGTCCAGCGGAACCGTCGTCGACTCCGATCGCCGCGGCCGGACGATTCCGTCGCCGACCGGTATGTTCGCGAGAATCCCGTTGGTCATCAGCACGACGTGCGCGCCGTCCGGCACTGTCGTCCCGATGGTCTCGCCCGCGTACACGAGGACGACTCCGTCGACGTGCGACGTGAATCCGAACGTCGCCGACACGGGTAGGGAGATCGTGCCTCCAGCGATCGCGATGCCCGAGACCAGCGCGATGCACACGGATGTGAAGCGGATCGCCGAGACGCCCGAACGGAGCACGCGGTGCAGTGCTCGGGCGACCACGACGGATCCGACCAGGAACACCGTGGCCTCCAGACCCACCACGAGAAGGCCGAGTACCGGTCCTCCCCCGGCGAGCGCGCGCGAGATGCGATCGACCGCGAACAGCACCAGGACGGCCGGGGTGATCAGGCTGGCGAGCCCGAACGGCACACTCCACCACGTCTTCACGCTCCTGCCCGTCCGGGGCCCGCCGAAGAGAAGGTGCGCCAGAAAATCCGCGCCGTCACGAACGCTTCGTGACCGGAGGTTCGGCTCGTCCAGAGCGCTCATGAGGGCGATGTACCCGTCGAACCGCACGAAAGGGATCAGGTTGACGAGGACGACTCCGGTGCACGACAGGGCGAGCAGCAGCAGGGTCTGATGGGCCACCGGCTGTCGGACCATGAGCGCGGCGGTCATGGCGATCGCTCCGGTGACCGCATGCACCGCGGGTCCGGCCAGCGCGATCGCGACGCGTTGACGTCGGTCGGAGAGCCGCCAGCCGTCGGTCACGTCGACGAAGAAGGCGGGGGTGAGGTAGAAGAGCATGACCCCCGCCCGGCGAGGTCTGCCACCGAACCTCGTGAGCGTGACTCCGTGTGCGCTCTCGTGGAGCAGCGTCAGGAAAGAGAGGACGATGACGAGACACACCAGACCGGCGATCGGAGCCGGGGTGGCGAGGACGTCCAGGAGCTCACCCGCCTGAAGTGCGGCCGCCGCGACCCCCAGGACGAGCAGGACCGCAACCGAGATCAGAACCGCTCGGCCCGAGAGCGGACCGATCATGCGGTCGACACCGCCGAAGAATGTCGGCGCGCGGAGCGTTGCGATCTGCAGGGTGAAGGGTGGCCGGTAGACCACGCGACCGGGCATCGTGCGCGCGCCGCCTTCGAGGAGCCCGCAGGCGCGAGAACGCTGGACCAGTGACACGAAGCTCTCGAACGACTGGGACGCGGCGAACCTCCTGTGCAGATCGCCGAGAGCGGACTCGCCATCCATCGCCCGCAGCAGCTCCACGACGGTGAGGGACACCCTCGATGTCGGCACCCCGTGACGCAGCGCGATCCAGACCGCGTCATCCGTCGCCCGCTCGAAGACGACGCCCGTCGCGAGCCGCGGTCGAGCATCAGCGGTGAGAGGAGCCGTATCGCGCGGCCGTCGCGGACGATGGACCCTCTTCTCAGTCACGATCGTCCTCGTGGTTCGGCCCCGGCGCTCGTGACGTGGTGAGGAGCAGGATGTCCTCTCCGCGCGACGCACGGACGGCGGATACGACAGGGGCGGCAAAACCCGCGTCGACGAGCTCCTTCGAGAGACGCTCATCGCTGAGCAACCGCAGCCGACTCGTGAAGACGGTCACTTCGCGACCGTCGCCGATGTCCGAGGCACGAACCCAATTGACCACGCGTGCTGCGCCGGCCGCATCGATCTGCTGGGAGAAGAGGTATACCTCCTCACCGTCGGATCCAGGCACGCGTATCTCGTGATCTCCGGACATCGCGATCTCCTCCGCCGAGGCGCCGCCCGCCACGGTGAGGGCGAACACACCGTGCCGAGCGAGGTGGCGGCGCACGTTCTCGTACAGCAGAGCTCTGCCCGCCCGGTCGAGCAGTGTGATGGACGTGGCGCCGAGGATCACCAGCGCGAAACGCTGCGCCAGCGAGAAGTCGCGCATATCCGCCACGACACACTGCAGCAGGGAGCGGTCCGGAGCTGCGCGGCGAAGGTGGGCGAGCATATCGTCGGAGAGATCGATCGCGGTCACCCGATTCCCCGATCTCAGCAGGGGGATCGTCAACCTCCCGCTACCTGCCGCGATGTCGAGGATGGGCCCGCGCGCGCGTCGCGCGAGCGCCAGCATCTCCCGCACTTCGGCGCGGTCGTTCCCGACCAGGCGCTCGTAGAAGTCAGAGCCTGCCCCCGAGTACAGGTCCTGCTCTCTCGGAACAGCACCGGCCTGCCTCAGCTTCGCCTCCATGGCAGGGGTCAACAGATTCGACATCCGCACAACGCCTTTCTTGAGAGATGCAGGTGCGGACGTGCTGTGCACGCCCGCACCCTACGGTCAGGTCGCGATCGCCGCAGCACCGCCGATGATGGCGATGATGTAGCTCGCGTGCTCCCACCATTCGAGTGGGGCATCGATCTGGTCGAGCTCCAGGAACTCGAGTGACTCTGCCTGCATTTCTCACCTCCTCAGTGGGATCGAGCCGACGTGATCTCTAGGTGAGTGCGATGATTCCGATGATCACGCCCAGCGCGAATCCGCGCGTGAAATCGAGTCCGTCATCCGGTGCTTCCATCGCCTCGAGTTCCGTGAACTCGAGAGTCGGTGTCGCAGTCTGCATGCTCAGCTCCGTTCTTTTCTTCCATCAGAGAATGTGGTCAGGTGGCTGCTGCTGCGCCGATGCCGATGAGCACCAGCGCGGCTCCTATGCCTTTGTAGAAGCTCTCCCAGCTGGGAGCATCCATCGCATCCAGCTCCTGGAACTCGATTCGCCCGGTGTGTGTGGTCTCCATGTCAATCACCCCCTCTGTGCAGATCGACTGAAGTCGGCGTTCGATGCCGACGCGCGGGGCTCCAGAGAGAATCTCGGAGCAGTTCGCTGAAGTCGTCCGCTCCGAGACCGGGGAGCATGGGGAGGCGGTCGCCCCAGCATCTTTCGATGGCGACCGCGATGAGGCCCACCTCACCACCGGTCGGTCTCGGCGGCAGGGCGAGGCCCCATCGTTGGATGACCGTGGAGATTCCCGATGACGGATCGAGCGGCAGGCCCGTCCCCTCCGCGATCCGCGCCCAGAATCGCTCGAGGTTGCCGCGATCGCCCCATCGCGGATCTCCCGAGCAGATGCGGCCCCAGACGGCGGCGATGACCGCAGCAGTGGCCACCATCTTCCGGACACCCAGCACGAAGGCGACTTCGTTCGCGATGTACCAGTGCCGGGCACTGTACGGGTGATTCCCCCGCAGCGCCCCACTGCGCTGAGTCGCTGCACTGAGTCGGGCGATGCGCAGCCGCACCGACGCGGATCGCGAGTCGGTGGTGCCCGCGTCGAGGAGCGCCCTCCCGAGAGCGACCGCATCGTTCCTCGCCCGATCGCTCTGCCCCGAGCTCGTCGATGCTCCCGCCAGACGGAGAAAGGCCTCCATGGTTCCCTCTCTGACGGCGGAGCGGCTGAGGGTCATCAGATTGCAGGGGTCGATGATGGCGTGGCGCGGCCTCAGGGAGCGACCGACGACCAGCCGGAAGCCTGTCTCGTTCTTGAGGATGCCGACGCTGTTCGTCTCCGATGAGGTGCCGAGCGTCGTCGGGACCGCCACCAGGTCGACGGGCAGGGGGACGTCGGGAAGAAAGGTCAGGGCAGACCGCGAGGAACGCTCGACGGCGAAATCGAACACGCGTTCGCGAGCGAGCGCCAGCGCCGACAGTTTGCTGGCGTCGAGGACTGTGCCTCCCCCGACGGCGACGATCACGTCGGGCTTGTGATGAACGATCTCCCGAGCTGTCCTCACGACCGTCTCGACGTTCGCCGTTCGCGCGTCGATCTCGATCACTCGCCTCGAGGCTCCGACGGGCACGTACGAGGAGACCGACGAGTCTGCGATCACGAGTGCCTCACGCCCGGAGCTGAGGTGCGTGATCACCTGCGATGTGATCCCCCGCCCGTGCCAGAGCGTCGGGACTCGTCCTGTGAATCGCGCGGTCACGACGTCATCTCGCGTGCCTGACTCACGCCCTCACGCACGGCCGAGTCCACGCGCAGGAGCTCATCGGCATCGAAGCCGTACGCAGGAATCAGCTGGATCGCGCTGGGTCCCGGATGCACCAGCACGCCGTTCTGCGCGATGATCGAGACGGTTCGGAGCACCTCAGCACCCGAAAGCGTGCCGCCCTCGGAATCGCGGATACCTAGTCCGACGAAGCACCCACGCCCCGTGACCTCCGAGACGAGACCATCCGACGCGAGACGCGACGCCAGGCGCGACAGGTCGGCGGCGAGCTCGCGCGTCACCGTCTCCGCATCGATACGGCGCAGTTCGTCGATCACTGCGACGATCGCCGCCGTGCACGCCGGCGTTCCCGCCTGCGTCTCCCCATGGACGAAGGTCCATCTCCCGCCCACGAACTCCGTGGCGACGCGGGTCCCCACGAGCAGCGCGGCAGCGCCCATCGCGCCGTTCGTCAGGGCCTTCGAAAGGATGAGGACGTCGGGCGCCGCAGCCCAGGTGTCCGTGGCGAACATCCTTCCCGTACGGCTGAACCCTGTCGCGACCTCGTCGGCGACGATGAGGAAGCCATACTTCTCGCGGAGGGCGAGGAGGCGAGAGACGAAAGCATCCGACAGCGCATGCGCGCCGCTGCCGAGAACGGGCTCCACCACCACCGACGCCACTCTGTCGCCCTCCCGCATCATCAGCGCGTCCAGCTCCTCGCCGTCGTCGCTGTGAGAGACGTGGCGAACCGACCGACGGTCGACGGAGTAGACGGACTGGAGGAGTTCATCCCCGCTCAGCGCATGGCTGCCGTACATCGTTCCGTGATAGCTGCCCGTCAGACCGACGACGAGCGACCGGGAGGTCCGACCCCTGTGCCACCAGTACTGCCTGGCGAGCTTCATCGCGGCGTCATTCGCCGCACCTCCTGATGTGGAGAAGATGACGCGGCTGTAGTTGAGCGGATTCGCCAGCGCCACGAGCGCTTCCGCCGCCTCTTCGGCGTATCGATGGGGCGTTCGGAACAGCGAGAGATACGACGCATCCCGCGTCGCCTTGTCGACGGCCTCGGCGACCGCCGGATTGCCGAACCCCAGAGGAACGTTCCACAGTCCGCTCGTGGCGCAGAGACGCGTGGATCCGTCGGCGAACTCGACAGTGTTCCCGACTGCGCTCACGGCGACGAGATCACGAGTGAACGTGGCGTCTGCGGGAAGCATCGAGGGCCAAAGCGCGTGCGGGATGGTCATCGCGCGCTTCTCGTCGTCCACGACGCAGCGACGCTTCGCGAGCCCGGATGAACGCCGAGTTCGGCGACGGCGTCGCCGCACAGCCGGGTGGCGTGACTGACATCGAGGTCGCACCGCCGCGCGACCCGCTCACCGGCGATCTCCAGTGCGCTCGAGGTCTGCGTGGCAGCGACCACCACGGCGGTGACGGGCGAGAGCAACTGGCGGCGCAGTGTGATGGTGTTCGCCAGAACGATGCCGTCGGGCACCTCGATCAGGAACGGATCGTCGGTCAGCGGCTCCGCGTCTGCGCGGTCGTCCTCGAGGACAGCCCATCCGAAGCCGGAGATCCTGGCAGCACCGTTGGTCAGCCGGAGCATCTTCATGAGATCCGTCGCGTTGAGGTATCTGCCCATCCACGGTCTGTGGGTGTAGCCGTCGACGGACATCGCCTGACGGACTGTGCTCGCCAGTTCCATGCGTCGGGGAAGAGGAGAGGCGAGCATGATATCCGGGTCGTCGACGTGGCCGATGTCCTCGCCCTGAATTCCGATGCTGACGCGGCCGTGCGGACCAATCCTGAATGCGGTCGGGCTCGCGACCCCGAGCGGATCTGCGAGAGCGCCGCGGTTCGCGAGGAGCACTCTCGGATCGAGCAACGCCGTCGGGAAGACTCCGGTTCGGCGAGCCGCCTCGGCGTCGTCGACGAAGGCGCGCCAGCCCGGAGCATCGCCGATGCACACCGCCGTGGGTCCGACCATCTGGATGAACTCCGCAGCGACGTAGTCCTGGAGTTCGACGCTGCGATCGCCGAGGAAGAGCTCGTCGCCGATCTCGCTCAGCGCCCCACTGCACCGCACGGCGCACGCAGGCCCTCGGTACGGTTCGCCGCCCGCCGGAAGCAGGAGCAGATCATCGGCATCGAGCCGCGCGTGGAGGCCGTCGATCCGGGCGCCCGTCTCGACGAAGAATGCGCGCGAGAA
The DNA here is from genome assembly GCF_031988965.1 of Microbacterium sp. Classification (GTDB taxonomy): domain Bacteria; phylum Actinomycetota; class Actinomycetes; order Actinomycetales; family Microbacteriaceae; genus Microbacterium. Next base: position 306 of record NZ_DALZXX010000107.1, on the reverse strand, counting down.
CTGCTGCGGCTCTCCGCTGATCCATTCTCGGATCGCTCGAGCGTCGCGAAGTCCGTTCTCTGCCGCCATCGATCCGGTCTGCATGTCTTCCCCCCAGGATGACCTGATGCACCACGACGAGGATTCGTCGTCATATGACGCTATAAAGAAGTCGAAGAGCATGCAATATGTTTCATATGCGATGAATCGGATCAGCGCGCGGCTGCGCACCCGCCCGACTCATCCTGAACTCAGGTCCGCCGGCCGATGACCGCAGGCCGCAGGCTGCAGGCCGCAGGCTGCAGGCCGCAGGCTGCAGGCCGCAGG
>NZ_DALZXX010000106.1:0-10134 GCF_031988965.1 Microbacterium sp. | reverse complement strand
GAACGGCACCGCTCCTGCGGCCACCGCCCGCTCCTGTGCCAGCTTGCCCGCGTAATAGGAGGCATCGATCCCGTCGATCCCCACGATCGACAGCGCCACATGGTGCCCGACGCCGGCAGCATCCTCTGCGGCCAGCAGATGTCGGGTCGCGGTCTCGAAGAACCCGACGGACACCGACGCCGACATGGTCGACACGTTCGTGACGTCGATCACGGCATCCACCCCCTGCAGCGCGTCGGCGAGACCGACCCCCGTGGTCACGTCGGCACCGGCCGAGCGCGACAGCACGACCGCATCGTGCCCCGCGGCCCGCGCCGCGTCGACCGTGTGCCGGCCGACCACACCTGTTCCTCCTGCAACCGCGATCCTCATCCGACTACCTCTCTGCTCACGGGCGCACACACGCCTCTTGCATACGATGACGAATCAGCATCCGAGAACGTGAGGCCTCACACGCCGCCCTGCTCCGTCGTCATATCCTGCGAGAGCATCCGCGCGCGCCACCCCGAGGAGATACCCATGGACGACGACCTCGACGACGTCTTCCGCGAGCGCCGGCGACTGCTCGCGCTCGGCTACCGGATGACGGGAACGCTGGCGGATGCCGAGGACATCGTGCAGGAGACCTACCTGCGCTGGTATCGACTCACCGCTGCCGAACGCGAGGCGATCGCCAACCCCGCAGGGTGGCTGACCACGGTCGCTGGGCGCATCGCCCTCGACCTGCTGGGGTCCGCCCGGCGCAGACGTGAGCAGTACGTCGGCCCCTGGCTGCCCGAGCCGGTGCCGGCCGACCGCTTCTCCGGCGCGACGGCACCGCGCACGACGGCATCCGCAGAAGATCCGCTCGACCGCATCACCCTCGATGACGAAGTCTCCACCGCCCTGCTCGTCGTGCTCGAGGCGATGACTCCGGCCGAGCGCGTCGCCTTCGTGCTGCACGACGGTGCCCTTCGACGAGATCGCCGACGCCGTCGGACGCTCCCCTGCCGCGGTGCGCCAGCTGGCGGCATCCGCTCGTCGTCACGTCCGCGAGAACCGGGCGACCGCCGTGCCCCGCGCTGAGCACGATCGAGTGGTGCGTGCGTTCCAGAAGGCGACTCGCAGCGGAGAGGTGGCCCCGCTGCTGCGTTTTCTCGCACCCGACGTCGAGCTGCGCAGCGATGGCGGCGGCGTGGTCAGCGCGGCTCGCAACGTCGTGAGCGGCGCCGAGAACGTCGCGCGCTTCCTGCTCGGCATCGCGGCCAAGCGGCCCGCCATGACGATGGAGCAGCAGCAGTTCGGCGACGGGCTCGGCTTCATCTTCCGCGAGGAGGGCGACGTGATCGCGGTCATGAACGTCGACGTCTCTCAGGGCGCGATCACGCAGGTGTGGATCGTGCTCGCCCCCGCGAAGCTGTCGTCCTGGCTGCCCGGCTGACTCCAGTCGAACCCGGACGACGCGAATCGCCCACCTCCGGCATCCTGCTACCGTCATCCAGTGCGCACCCGAGCGCAGATGCAGGAGACCCGATGAGCGACCACCAGATCAGGGATGCCGAGACCGCCGACCTCGAGGCCATCACGGCGATCCACAACGACGCGGTGCTGAACACCACCGCGATCTGGAACGAAGAGGCGGTCACCGTCGACGACCGCGCCGCGTGGCTCGGCGATCGACAGCAGAAGGGCTATCCGGTGATCGTCGCCGTCGACGCCTCCGGCGTGCTCGGCTACGCGACCTTCGGCGACTGGCGCCCGCACAGCGGCTACCGCCACACCGTCGAGCACTCGGTCTACGTGCGCGATGGCCAGCGCGGTCGGGGCATCGGCAAGGCGCTCATGATCGAGCTCATCCTCCGCGCTCGCGAGCTCGGCAAGCACGTCATGGTGGCGGCCATCGAGAGCAGCAACACGGGGTCGATCATCATGCACAAGCGCCTCGACTTCATGCAGGTCGGACGGATGCCGCAGGTCGGCGCCAAGTTCGACCGCTGGCTCGACCTCACCTTCCTGCAGCTCGTGCTCGACCAGCGTCCCTTCCCGGACGAGATCTCGTGAACGTCTTCCTCTGGCTCGTCGACGCCTTCAACTCGCAGTGGGTGCTCCCGGGTGGGCAGGTGCTGCTCGTGCGCGAGGTGGTCGGCAACATCTTCGGCCTCGCCAGCGCACTCGGCGGCATGCGCCGCAAGATCTGGGCGTGGCCGGTCGGCATCGTCGGCAACGTGCTGCTGCTCACCGTGTTCCTCGGCACGATCCTGAACCCCGACCACGAGCTGCCGCACCTGCTCGGTCAGGCCGGCCGGCAGGTGATGTTCATCGTCGTCGCGATCTACGGCTGGGTGCGGTGGCGCCAGGCGGCGTCCGACGGCGGACGCGTCACTCCGCGATGGGCGCCGACGAGCGCCCGCATCGGGCTGGTGCTCGTGATGATCATCGGCACGGTCGCGCTGACCCCGCTGTTCCGGCTGCTCGGTTCGTATGAGCCGGTCTGGGCGGATGCCTGGACGTTCGTCGGCTCACTGCTCGCCACCTACGGCATGGCCAAGGGGTGGACCGAGTTCTGGCTCATCTGGATCGCCGTCGACGTGGTCGGCGTGCCGCTGCTGTTCAGCTCGGGCTTCTACGCGACCGGGTTCATGTACGTCTTCTACGGCGTCTTCACGGCTGTCGGCTTCGTGGTCTGGTGCCGCGCGCAGGCGCACGACAAACCGCAGGTCGACACGCTCATGCCCGACCCCCGCCCGATCACGTCCACGATGAAGACCGTCGACGGCGACCACCACTGACGCCTTCGAATCGCTTACTTTGCAGTTCACGCCTGGTCGACACTGCAAAGTGAGCGATTCGAAAGCGTGGGGGGCGCGCCCCGAATGTGTCGGTGCATGTCGTCGAAGGTGGCCGGTCAGGTGCTCGGCGGGTTTGCTAGTCCCCATGACTCGTCAGATCCGCTTCAACGCCTTCGACATGAACTGCGTCGCCCACCAGTCGTCCGGGCTGTGGCGGCATCCTGACGATCGCTCGCGTCAGTACAACACCATCTCGTACTGGACGGATCTCGCGAAGCTGCTCGAGAGCGCGACCTTCGACGGCATCTTCATCGCCGACGTGCTCGGCACCTATGACGTCTACGGCGGCACGAACGAGGCGGCGATCCGCAACGGCGCCCAGGTTCCGGTGAACGACCCGATCCTGCTCGTCAGCGCCATGGCCGCCGTCACCGAGCACCTCGGCTTCGGCATCACGGCGGGCACCGCGTTCGAGCATCCGTATCCGTTCGCCCGACGCCTCAGCACGCTCGACCACCTGACCAACGGACGCGTCGGATGGAACGTCGTGACCGGCTACCTGCCCAGCGCCGCCCGCAACATGGGCCAGACCGACCAGCTCGCGCACGACGACCGCTACGACCACGCCGACGAGTACGTCGAGGTGCTCTACAAGCTGTGGGAGGGCTCGTGGGAAGACGACGCCGTCGTCGAGGACCGCGAGCGCGGCATCTTCACCGACCCGGCGAAGGTGCACCCGATCGGCCACGAGGGAAAGCACTTCAGCGTTCCCGGCATCCATATCTCCGAGCCGTCGCCGCAGCGCACCCCGGTGATCTACCAGGCGGGAGCCAGCCCGCGCGGCGTGCGCTTCGCGTCGGAGAACGCCGAGGCGATCTTCGTCGCCGCCCCCTCGAAGGAGGTGCTCGCCGGCACCGTCAAGCGCATCCGCGACGCGCTGGAGGATGCCTGTCGTGACCGCTACGACGCGAAGATCTACACGCTGCTGACCGTGATCACCGGGGCGACGAGCGAGGATGCCGCGGCGAAGCACGCCGAGTACCTCTCGTACGCGAGCCCCGAGGGCGCGCTGACGTTCATGTCGGGATGGATGGGCGTCGACCTGTCGCAGTACGCGGAGGACGAGCCCGTCGGCAACGTCGAGTCGAACGCGATCCAGTCGGTGCTGCAGCACCTGAAGGAGGAGGCCGACCTCGGGCGCGAGTGGACCGTCGGCGACTTCGGCCGCCACAACGCGATCGGCGGCCTCGGCCCCACGGCCGTCGGTTCGGGCGTGGAGATCGCCGACGAGCTGCAGTCGTGGGTCGAGGAGACCGACATCGACGGCTTCAACCTCGCCTACGCCGTGACCCCCGGCACCTGGCAGGACGTCATCGAGCACGTCATCCCGGTGCTGCGCGAGCGCGGCGTCTACCCCGAGGAGTACGCGCCCGGCACGCTGCGCAACAAGCTGCAGGGCAAGGGCGACCGCGTGCAGGACACGCATCGCGCCGCGCGCTATCGGGTGGGGGCGACGGCTCCGGTCGCCTGATCCGCTCGCGCGGACGCTACTCGGCCTTCGAGCTGAAGAGTCCGCGCAGCACCAGGAAGACGACGACCGCGACGACGAGCACGATCGCGAGCTTGGCGATGAACCACAGGATCGAGAACAGCGCGCTGACGATCCACCAGGCGATCACCACGGCGAGGATGACGCCGACGATGGTCCAGAGCGAGTTCTTGTTCATGTCTCCAGCCTAGGCGGCGGAGCCGACGTCTCAGATCCGGATGCGTGAGGGGCACCCTCCCCCACGCGGTGCGTTCCGTCAAGACCCTTCTCGCATCGGCGAGCCGGGGTGAGAGTGAGAGCATCCGATCTTTGGGAGCTCTTCCATGTCCGCGACAGCACTCACCCCGTCCGCACTCCACGGCATCACCGCGCGTGGCCCGCTCGGCGACGCCGTCATCCGCCGTCTGACCGGAGGTGACGATGTCGGTCTCGGCGCTGAGGCCGAGGCGGCGCTGGCGGCGAGCGCCGATGTCGTGCGCGACGACGACATCCAGCTCGCTCTCTTCGTGCTCTACGCCTCGTCATACGGCTCGCTGCCCGACCTCGACCCGACCCTCGAGTGGGATCCGGGTGTCGTCGCCGCGCGGGGTCTTCTCGAGCACGCGTTCGAGCAGGCGCTGCGGGCGTCCGTGCCGATGCCCGACCTGCCCGAGCCGACGGTGGATGCCGTCGGCCGCGCGCTCTTCGCCCTCGCCGAGGCCGACGCCGGCCCGAGCCTGTCGCGGTACGTCGCGAAGAAGGCGACCGAGGAGCAGATGCACGAGTTCTTCATGCAGCGCTCGATCTACACGCTGCGCGAGGCCGATCCGCACTCCTGGGCGATCCCCCGTCTCAGCGGCCGGGCGAAGGCGGCGCTCGTCGAGATCCAGTCCGACGAGTACGGCGCGGGGCGCCCCGATCGGGTGCACGCGACGATCTTCGCGCGGGCGATGCGCGGCGCCGGACTCGACGACACCTACGGCGGATACGTCGACGACGTGCCCGCGATCACCCTCGCCTCGCTCAACTCCATGTCGATGTTCGGCCTCAACCGCCGCCTCGTCGGGGCGATCGTCGGCCACCTCGCCGCCTTCGAGATGACCTCGTCGATCCCGAACCGGCTGTACGCCGACGGTCTGCGGCGTCTCGGCTTCACAGAGGACGTCACCGACTACTTCGACGAGCACGTCGAAGCGGATGCCGTGCACGAGCAGATCGCGGCGCGCGACCTCGCCGGGGGACTGGCCGAGGACCACCCCGAGCTGCTGGCCGACATCATGTTCGGAGCATCCGCCTGCCTCACCGTCGACGGCTGGGCCGCCGGCCACATGCTCGACTCGTGGACGCGCGGCGAATCGTCGCTGCGACAGCGGGACGTCCGATGAGCGGGCACGAGGATGCCGTCACGATCACGGCATACCCCGACGGGCCGCTGCTCGTGCGCGGCGCCGCGGTGCTCGAGACCTCGGACGGTGAGCCGATCGAGGTGACACGACGCACGGTGGCGCTGTGCCGCTGCGGGCTCTCGACGATCAAGCCGTTCTGCGACGGCACGCACAAGGCATCAGGGTTCCGCACCGACGTGTGACGCCCGGATCTGTCGGCGGCGAGATCAGTGTCCGACCGCCGGCAGGCATCCGCCGTCCATGATGATGCCGCCGATCTCGACCGTGAGCACGTCGGCAGACACCTCGCCGAAGATGCAGCCGCCCTCCGGGGCCGCGGCGCCGAAAGCGACCGCGCGCTCGTCGCCGATCGTCTGGATTCCGGCGATGCCCGCATCCGCGAACGCGTCTTCCACCGCCTCGACCGAAATGGTCCCCGAGGTCCGGAGCGTCTCGAGCGCCGCGCGCACGTCGGCGGCCGGCTTCTCGGCAGCACCTCGGCTCTCGTCCGAGAGTTCCATCCGGTCACGGTAGCGATCGTTCTGCGCCATCGCGTGGTCAGGGTCGTACGGAGCGCAGTCCGGAGGCAGCTCGACGCCCTCGACCTGCGGGCATGCGGCGGTCGGCGTGGGGCTCGGGGACGCCGAGGGCGATGCTGCTCCCGGCGGGCCGGCCGTCGCCGTCGCGCACCCGGCGAGCATCGTGGCCGTCGCGATGACGAGAAGCAGCCCCGCTGCCCTCGACCTGTCCCCCCGGATTCCGGACATGCCCTCATGCAACCACACACGGCGAAGGAGTTCTCGCGTTCAGAAGGATCGATCCGCGCATCCTCTCCTTCCGTGCACGAGTTCTCCGTCGATGCGCGCCCGGGCGCGCCTGCATCTCCGACCCCGCTTCAGCGCGGATTCAGCAGCCGCCCGCCACACTGGAGGAATGCGGATCCTGGTGGTTGACGACGAGGTGCGGTTGGCCGACGCCGTGCGCCGGGGGCTCGAGGCCGAGGGCTTCGCGGTCGACGTCGCGAACAACGGCGTCGACGGGCTGTGGCGCGCGCGAGAGACCCGGTACGACGCGATCGTGCTCGACCTGATGATGCCCGGCATGAGCGGGTGGAAGGTGTGCGAGGCGCTGCGCGCCGAGGAGAACTGGACCCCCGTGCTCATGCTCACGGCGAAGGACGGCGAGTGGGATCAGGTCGAGGCCCTCGAGACGGGCGCCGACGACTACGTCACGAAGCCGTTCTCGTTCGCGATCCTCGTCGCCCGCATCCGCGCCCTCGTCCGCCGCGGCGCCGTCGCCCGCCCCGCCGTGCTCGAAGCCGGCGACCTGAAGCTCGACCCGTCGTCGCACCACGTGTGGCGCGGTGAGACACAGGTCACGCTGACCGCCCGCGAGTTCGCCGTGCTCGAGTACCTGATGCGCCACCGCGGCCAGGTGCTGTCGAAGCGCGCGCTGATCGAGGGCGTGTGGGACGACGACTTCGACGGCGACCCGAACATCGTCGAGGTGTACGTCGGCCACCTGCGCCGCAAGCTCGACAAGCCCTTCGGACGCGAGGCCATCGAGACGATCCGCGGCGCCGGCTACCGATTGGCGGCCGACGGTGGCTAGCCGGCCCTGGAAGTCGGTGCGCGCCCGCACGACCCTCGGCGCGACGCTCGTCGTCGCCGTCGCACTGCTCATCGGCGCGTTCTCGTTCTACAGCATCCTGAGCTCCAGCATCCATGCCAGCGCCGAGCGCGCCGCCGAGCAGCGCCTCGACGAGCTGACCGAGCGCCTCGACGGACCCGGCGGAGGCCCGGACGGGGGTCGCGGCATCGACACTCTCGACGACGAACTCGTGCAGATCATCGGCGCCGACGGCTCGGTGCGCTCGGCGAGTGAAGACGCCCGTGACGACCTCGGATCCAGCGCCCTGCCGATCTCCGGCGATCCGCGGCGGGTGACGGTCGACGGCACACCGATGCTGGTCGTCTCGGACGACATCGACGACGACCAGACCCTCGTGCTCGCCGTCCCGATCGAGGACGACGACGAGACCCTGTCGACCGTGGGCGTGCTGCTCGCGGTCGCGCTGCCCCTGCTGCTCGTGCTCGTCGCCGTCACGACCTGGCTCGTCGTGGGCCGAGCCCTGAAGCCCGTCACCCGCATCCGCGAAGAGGTCGACGGCATCACCGCCGAACACCTGCACAACCGCGTCGAGGTGCCGCCGTCGTCCGACGAGATCGCGGCGCTCGCGACCACCATGAACCGGATGCTCGACCGCCTCGACGCGTCGGCGACCGCGCAGCGGCGCTTCGTCTCGGATGCCTCCCACGAGCTGCGCTCGCCTCTCGCGACGATCCGCCAGCACGCCGAGCTCGCGCAGACGCACCCGGCCACCACGAGCATCGGCGAGCTCGCCGAGGTCGTCTCCGACGAGGGCCTTCGGCTGCAGGGCATCGTCGAATCGCTGCTGCTGCTCGCGCGGCTCGACGAGGGCGGTGGCACGCACGATGAGTCGGTCGACCTCGACGATCTGGCCCTCGGCGAGGTTCGTCGACTGCGGTCGCGCGGGGTGGACGTCGACGGGTCCGGCATCCAGGCGGCCCGCGTCGAGGGAGACCCGCGCCTTCTCGGCCAACTGCTGCGCAACCTCGCCGACAACGCGGCGCGGCACAGCGCCGGGCACGTCGCGATCAGCGTGATCCCGCAGGATGCCTGGGTCTTCGTGACCGTCGAAGACGACGGAGCCGGCGTTCCTGCAGACGAACGCGAGCGCATCTTCGAGCGCTTCGTGCGGCTCGATGAAGCTCGCAGTCGGGATGCCGGCGGCAGCGGCCTCGGCCTCGCGATCGTGCAGGGGATCGCCGCGGCCAGCGGAGGAACCGTCGCGGTCGACGACTCCCGCTGGGGCGGCGCACGATTCGTGGTGACGCTGCCTCTCGCGACCTGAGCAGCGGGCCGGCGCGACAGCCTGTCGCACCCCGCATGGGAGCATGGAGCACATGCAGACCCCCATGATCGACTATCTGAACGTGCTGATGGAGTCGTGCGGGGAGGATGCCGGAGAGGTCGCGTCGTACATCCCCGAGCTCGCGCAGGCCGACCCCGATCAGCTCGCCATCGCTGTCGCCACCCTCGACGGCGAGGTCTATGTGGCGGGCGACGCCGACGTCGAGTTCACGATCCAGTCGATCTCGAAGCCGTTCACGTATGCGCTCGCGATCGCCGACCGGGGCCTCGACGCCGTGCTCGAGCGCATCGACGTCGAGCCCTCGGGCGACGCGTTCAACGAGATCTCCCTCGAGCCCGAGACAGGACGGCCGCGCAATCCGATGATCAACGCCGGCGCGATCGCGGCTCATGCACTGGTCAGCGGTGACGATTCGGATGCTCGTGTCGAGCGCATCCTCGACCTCTACAGCCGTCTGGCCGGGCGCGAGCTGTCGATCGCGGAGGACGTGTTCGAGTCCGAGATCTCATCCGCCGACCGCAACATGGCGCTCGCGTACATGCTCCGGACGGTGGGAACCCTCGACGCCGACCCCGCCGACGTGGTGCGCGGATACACGCGGCAGTGCTCGGCCTCGGTGACGGTGCGCGACCTCGCGCGCATGGCGTCGGTGCTCGCGGCGGGCGGCCGCACGCCCGACGGCGACCAGGTCATCGACCCTGTCATCAACCGTCAGGTGCTCAGCGTCATGACGACGTGCGGCATGTACGACTCCGCCGGAGACTGGCTGACCTCGGTCGGCATCCCCGCGAAGAGCGGGGTCGCGGGCGGGCTCATGGGAGTGCTGCCCGGCCAGGTGGGCATCGCCGTGTTCTCGCCTCGGCTCGACCCGCACGGCAACAGCACCCGCGGCGTGCGCATGTTCGAGCGCATGAACCACGATCTGGGGCTGCATCTGATGACCTCGACCGACACGGCCCGCTCGGTGTCGCGCCGGGTCGAGCACGACGGCGTCGCGGTGCACGAGATCGCCGGCGACCTGCACTTCATGGAGGCCGAGCGGGTGCTGCGCGGCTTCGCCGAGGAGTCGGCGGGCGACGAACCGGTCGTCATCGACCTCGACCGCGTGCAGCGGGCCAACAGCATCGCCCAGCGGATGCTGCTCGAAGGCGTCCGTCGTCTTCACCTCGACGGTCACGACGTGCGGATCGTCGACCCCTGGGGCGTGCTCGGCAGTGCCGAGACGGGCTCGGGCGAACTCGTGCACGGCGAGCAGGCGCACGGCGGCTTCGTGCCGGCATCCTTCTCCGACGTGGCGAGCGCGGTCCGCGGCTGAGCCGGGTGCCGCTCAGGCGTTCCTGAAGACCGCTTCAGGAGGCTTCAGGGTGGCTTCAGCACTCACGGGAGAACATCGAGTCATGAACGACAAGAACCCGACCCCCGACCAGACGCCCGAGAACCTGCCCGCAGGCGCGACTCCGCCGGCTCCGCCCGCACCGCCCGCACCGCCGGCACCGG
>NZ_DALZXX010000105.1:0-10221 GCF_031988965.1 Microbacterium sp. | reverse complement strand
GCACCCGTGATCGGCAGATCGGTTCCGGCCTGAGCCGTGTCCGCAGCATCCACCGATGCGGCTGCCGTGACCTCGGTCGTGTCGATCGCCGACTGCGCACCGGCCGTGGCCGTCAGCACATATCCGGTGCCGACGACTGCGGAGGCCGGGACCGGGTACCCGGTCGTGAAGGCGCCGGTGCCGTCGGTCGTGACCGTCACGGGACCGCCGATGTCTTCACCGGTTCCGGGAGCCGTCAGCTGCAGCGTGATCTCGGTGTTCGCCGGCCACGTGTCACCGGAGACCGGCAGATCGGTTCCTGCCTGGACGGTGTCGGCCGCGTCCACGACCGGCACCGGCGCAGCCGTCACCTCGGTCGTGTCCGTCGCCGTCTGCGGACCGACGTTCGCGGTCACGGTGTAGCCGGTCGCAGCGGGGGTACCTGCGGGAACCGGGTAATCGAGAGTGAAGACGCCGGTGCCTTCGGTCGTCGCCGTCTCCGGCCCGCCGATCGCACCGCCGCCGGGAGCGGTCAACTGCACCGTCACGACGGTGTTCGCCGGCCAGTTCGAGCCGGTGACCGCCAGATCGGTGCCGGCCTGCACCGCAGGCGCCGCATCGATCGTGGCCGCTGCCGTGATCTCGGTGGTGTCGGTCGCGGTCTGCGTTCCGTCCGTGGCGGTCACGGTGTACCCCGTGCCCGGCTCGGTGCCCGCAGGAACCGGGTAGTTCAGCGTGAAGGCGCCCGCACCGTCGGTCGTGACCGTCTGCGGGTCACCGATCGCCGCGCCGCCGGGAGCCGCGAGCTGCACCGTGATCTCGGTGTTCGCGGGCCAGTTCGCACCCGTGATCGGCAGATCGGTTCCGGCCTGAGCCGTGTCCGCAGCATCCACCGCCACGGCGGGGGTCACCTCGGTCGTGTCGATCGCCGACTGCGCACCGGCCGTCGCGGTCACCACGTATCCGGTGCCGGGAACCGCGGATGCGGGAACGGGGTAGGTGGTCGTGAAGGCGCCGGAGCCGTCGGTCGTGGCCGTGATCGGCCCGCCGACGTTCTCGCCGGTACCGGGGGCGGTCAGCTGCAGTGTGACGTCGGTGTTCGCCGGCCACGTGTCTCCGCTGATCGCGAGGTCAGTTCCGGCCTGCACCGTGTCGGCCGCATCGACAACCGGCACCGGAGCGGCCGTCACCTCGGTCTCGTCGGTGGCGGTCTGCGCGCCGGCAGTGGCCGTCACGAGGTAGCCCTCGGCTGCGGGAGTTCCCGCCGGCACCGGGTAGGCGAGGGTGAAGACGCCGAGTCCGTCGGTCGTCGCTGCCACCGGTCCGCCGATCGCGGCGCCACCGCCGGGAGCGGTCAGCTGCACCGACACCGAGGTGTTGGCCGGCCAGTTCGCGCCGGTCACCGCAAGATCCGTGCCCTGCTGCACAGCAGGTGCGGCATCGATCGTCGCAGCCGCGGTGACCTCCGTCGTGTCGGTCGCCGTGATCGCGCCGGCCGTTGCCGTCACGGTGTAGCCCGTGCCGGGAGTCGTGGCCGCCGGGATGAAGAAGCCGGTGGTGAAGGCGCCGCTGCCGTCGGTCGTCACGACCACGGGGTCGTTGACGACTGCGCCGCCGGGAGCCGTGACCGCGATCGAGACATCGGTGTTCGCGGGCCAGCCCGAGCCCGTCACGGGAAGGTTCGTACCCGCGGGAACGGTGTCGGCCGCGTCGACCGCGGCGACGGCGGCCGCAGCGGCCTTGACCGTCGAGGAACCGAGATCGAGCTCGACCCCTCCCCCGACAGCGGGCAGCAGGTTGATGCCGAGAGCGCGGACCGTGAAGCTGTCTCCGGCGATGTCGCCGGGTTCGTTCTGCTCGTTGATCGTGATCGTCGCGATACCGGAGAGCACACCCTGGAGAACCGGGTCGAGAGCGCCGAGCAGAGGTCCTGTGATTCCGGCGAGCGTGGTCTGCAGACCCGGGACGACGCTGGTGAGCGCCGTGTTGACGAGAGGTCCGGTCGTCGTCGAGATGGCTCCGGTGACGGCGGTGAGCACAGGGGTCAGGATCGTGCCGAGGTTGAGGCCCGCGAGCGCGAGATCACTGGTCACGGTGGGCGGGGCCGGGTTCGTGCCGGCGAACTGCGCCAGGGATCCCTGCACCGTCACTCCACCCGTCGCTACGGTGCCGAGGAGGACCGCGGTGAGGTTCACATCGACCTGCAGGGTGACCTGGAGCTCGTTGAGAGTGGTGGTCAGGATGTTCGACAGCTTGCCGTTCAGGCTGTTGGGGTGCGTACCGGTGAGTGCGGATGTCACGCCCTGCTGGATCGCCGCGATCGTCGATGCGGCGAGCACGGGCGTGTTGGCGGGCAGGCTGTTCAGATCCGCCCCCGCCCCCGTCTCGACGAGGATCCTGGCGAGGTCGACCGAGATCGTGCCGGTCTCGAGGTCGACGAGCACCGAGCCGGTCGTGTTCTCGAGAGGCGTGCTGAGGACCTGGGTTGCGACGTTCGCTCCGACGGCGTCGAGCCCGGCGATGGACACGTCGGAATCGGTCGCGTCGACCCCGATCACGGGGATGCCGAGCGCGGAGAGGTTGAGCGCCTCGAGCGTCGACGTCACCGTGCCGAGCAGCGTGCTCAGCGCACCGCCTGGTCCGACCAGGTTGCTCACGGGAGTGAGCGCACCCTGGACCGTGGTGTCGAGGGTGTCGGCGAGGGTGTCGAGGAGCTGGCTGTGCAGGTCGACACCCAGGTCGGCGATGCGGTACTCGGACGTCACGACGTCGAGGTCGGACGTCGCCGTGGAGGCGAGTGCGCCGATGCTCACGGATGCCTGGTCGACGATGCCGTCGGTCACGCCGGTCAGTCCGAGCTGCGAGAGCAGTCCGGTGAGTTCGAGGTTCGCGGGGGCGACGCTGCCGTCGATGGCCCCGGCATCGATCGCGCCGCCCGACGTGATCGTTCCCGACGACGCGGTCGACTGGGTCTGGGAGGGTGACGAGCTGTAGCTCTGGGCCGCGCCGAGGTCGCCGAGCTGCAGAAGTCCGGAGTTCGTGCCATCGGACACGAGCGGAAGATTCACCGCCCCGACCTGGATGCCCAGTGTCTGGAGCAGCGACACATCGAGGCCGCCCAGCTCGGGTCCGGCAGCTGCCGGGTTACTCGTGATCGTGTGCCCGAGCGCCGCGATATCCAACCCGCCGAGCAGCGGAGCGGGCAGCTGGATGATCTGCCCCTGCGCGACTGACGGATCGTTCGGATTCGCCGCATCGAGCGCATTCGCCGCCGATGGGATCAATGCACTCGCGAGGACGACCGCGGCTGCCGTAGCGCCCGCGATTCCCCCTCCGATGGCTCTGCGCGTGCGCAGAGTCTTCCCCTCCATGTTGCCCATTCGCCTCTCCCGTGATGCAGATAATCCGCGTCATAGGCCCTCCCCAGGTGTCGACGACTTCATCGACAGAGCGCATGTGGGGACAGTATTGCCGTTTTTCACGGCCAAAGTCCAGGTTTTGTCTTAAGGGCACCCGTCATACAGAGACCTTTTGAGACATTCTGCAACTTGACTGTGCGTTCAATCAACTTAACGTCGAGCTGAATGGGCGTTCAATCAACAGAATGCTCAGGGTCATCTCACTCTTGCTCGTCGGCGTGTCGCGCTTCGCGCTTCTGTCGAGTCCGCCCGGCACACAGGAGTTCCCCACACGCGTTCCGGCACGCAGAACGCCCCGCAGGAGTGAACCTGCGGGGCGTTCGAGAAGGCAGCCGAGACGACTGCCGGAGCAGCGCTAGAGAGTCAGACCATGGCCGAATCGGAAGAGCGGATCGGCGGTGTCGAAAGGCACATCCGGACGCGATGCCTCGACTGGGGACATCGATCGCGGCAGGTCGAACGGCAGCCGACCTCCGGCGCTCGCCCGACCGCTGAGCACATCGAGCAGCGCAGCGCCGGATGCACCCCAGTTGACCGTGACCGCGGCAGCAGCATCCGTCATCGGCTCGAGGATCGGTGGGCGATCCGCCAGGACGTCGACGACCGTGGGCACGACACCGGCGACCTCGCGGACATGGTCGATGACATCCGCCGGGAAGTCGAGAGAACCCGCGTGGAAGAAGTTCTCGAAGGTCGTCGCGCGCTGCTCGAAGGGAGCATGCAGGCGGATGATGGCGAGGTCGGCCTCAGCAGGCGTTGCGACAAGATCCCCATACGACGCCGCGACCTCGGCATCGATGCCCTCGACGTAGAGTTTGGTCGCCGCCGCGAACGGCAGGGCGCCGTCATTCGTCAGCACGGTGATCGATGCCCGCTGCGCCGCATCGCCCGCAGCCCGGAAGTCGGCCCGACCGACCACGGCGTCTGCCGCATCCTCGTCGACGAACGGGTTCTCGAAGAGCCCGAGCTCGAACTTCTCGCGCAGGATGCGTCGGGCCGAGACGTCGAGGCGCGCCTCCGAGACCGAGCCGTCGGCGACGAGCTCGACCAGCATCTCGGGGCAGTCCTCACCGCCGAACTGGTCGGCTCCTGCATCGAGCACCTTGAGCATCCGCTCGCGCGGCGTCAGATCCTCGACGCCCCATGCCCGCGCAGGGAAGGGCTGGCCGAAGATCTCCGCATCGTTGATCAGCCCCCAGTCCGTGCACACGAGTCCGTCGAACCCGAAGCGCTCGCGCAGCAGGCCCGTGATGACCGAGCGGTTGAAGCCGAAGCCGACCTCTTCGTACTCCGTGCCGACGGGCATGCCGTAGTAGGGCATCATCTGGCGGGTGCCCGCCGCGATGGCATCCTCGAACGGCTTGAGGTGCAGCTCGAACTGACCGCCCGGGTACACCTGCTCCCGCCCGTACGGGAAGTGCGGATCCTCGCCGTCCTTCTGCGGTCCGCCGCCCGGGAAGTGCTTCGTCATGGTCGACACCGAGCCGGCGCCGAACGACTCGCCCTGG
Organism: Microbacterium sp.; assembly: GCF_031988965.1. Classification (GTDB taxonomy): domain Bacteria; phylum Actinomycetota; class Actinomycetes; order Actinomycetales; family Microbacteriaceae; genus Microbacterium. The sequence goes on along the minus strand of NZ_DALZXX010000105.1, from coordinate 5,315 downwards.
AAACCACGGATATATGCCGCTCCGAGAATGCCCGCCAGTTCGGCGTCCTCCCCGAACGTCGCCGTCTGCCGAGCCCAGCGCGATTCGGTGGCCAGATCGACCTGCGGATGCAGCGCGACGCGCAGGCCCACGGCCGTATATTCCTGACGGGCGATATCCGCGAAGCGCTCCACCAGCTCGGGGTCGCGAGTCGCCGCGAGGCCCAGCGTCTCGGGCCACTGTGAGAAGGGTCCCGCCAGGATCGACGCACCGGGGTTCTCGCTGAACGAGTGCCGCGGATCGGTCGAGAGTGTGACCGGGATGCCGAGACGAGTGGAGGCGGCGAGCCGCTGAAGATCGTTCTGCCACGCCGCGATCTCGCGACCCGTGGGCGCTGCGCCCAACAGGTTGAAGTGGTTCATCTTCTTGACGTCGACGAAGTCGCGGGCGCTCGGCGTCGCGAACGTCGGGTTCTGCTCGTCGAGATCGCCGATCGCGATCATCGTGTGGAAGAACAGCCCGGCCTTCTCCTCGACGGTCATCTCATCGAGGAGCAGCTGCACGCGCTCGTCGATCGGAAGAGACGCGTCGAGCCAGGGTCGCTCGGATGCCGTGGGCGCGGTCGTCACGTCTGCCATGGTCACTTGACTCCCTTGATGCGGTAGACGAGCACGGCACCCGCGAGCGCGACCAGCGCCCCGAACAGGTACCAGGTGGTGTAGCCGCCGAGCGGCGTGGCGGCGCCGATCGCGATGATGCTCGGCGCGATGGCCGGTGCGATCGACTGCGGCAGCGCGTTGGCCATGTTCAGCACGCCGAGGTCCTTGGCGACGTCATCGGGGTTGGGGAGCACCTCGGTGGCGAGGGCGAGATCGACCGAGAGGAACGAGCCGGCGCCGAGACCGATGATCGTCTGGGCGACGATCACGATCGCGATGCTCGGGGCGACGGCCAGCAGCACGAGGCCGACGACCATGATGAGACCCGCGATCGCGACGAAGGGGCGTCGCTTGCCGATCTTGTCGGAGAGGAATCCTCCGACGGGGGCGGAGATCGCCATGGCGGCCATCGAGGCGAGGTTCGAGATCAGGATCGTGCTCACCGCACCCTGCTCGTCGAGGCCGAACCTGGTGACGAGGTAGAGCGGCAGGAACGTGGCGATGCCGGCGTAGCCGAACATGACGAAGAACTTGGTGAGCCAGGTCCAGCCGAAGTCCGGGTGCTTGCGCGGGTTGAAGACGAAGGAGCCGAAGAACGTGGCCGCGGTGAAGCGCGTGGCGGGCTTCTCGGTGAGGCGGCGGTCCTTGAGCGTGAGCACGAAGATGACGACGACGATGAGCGCGATCACACCGGGCACGACGAACCGCTCGAAGTCACCGGGCAGGAAGTTCACGATGAAGCTGCCGGCGAGGATGCCGATCGGCATGGTGATGCCGACGATGCCCGAGACCTTCCCGCGGTTCTCCGCCGGGACCTGATCGGGCAGGGTCGCGTTGGCTGCGGCGAGCACCGCGTTCATGGAGGCCTGCACGAGGCACCACGCGAGCAGCACCACGAGCACCGAGGTGGCCACGCCGATGATGACGAAGCCGCCGAGCCCGACGATCGCACCGCCGAGGATCCAGGGACGACGCATGCCCCACTTCGACGTCGTGCGATCGGAGAGACGCCCGACCAGCGGGTTGGCGATCAGCGCGAAGGCCGCGCCCACGCCCATGACGAGTCCGAGGCTGCCCTCGGTGTTCACCGGGTCGAGCCGCTGGATCTTGAAGGCCATCGACACCATGACCGGGGTGAGCAGGGCCAGGTAGACGCCGAAGTTCACGGCCGCGAGGCCCGGGGCGTAGCTGCGGGGGGTCTTGACCGGTGTGGTGCCGGGGGCTTTGAAGCCGGTCGTTCCGATGGCGGCCGCGGCGGCGGCCGATGACAGCTCTGTCACGAGGGGGTCCTTTCGAGCAAGGGTGCGCCGATCCTCCGCGAGCGGCGTCCAGACGACGATACACCCAAATTCGACCGCTTGGTAACTGAATGTCGACCGACTGGTAATGAGCGAGAATGAGGAGGACCACGATCGAACGGTGAGGGGGTGGCGGGATGACGATGGCGACGACGACGACGCGGCAGGCACAGGCGGCGGCGACGCGCGCACGCATCGTCGACGCCGCCCGCACGCTCTTCGTGTCGCACGGCTACCGCACGACGTCGCTTCGGGACATCGCCGCGGCGGCGTCCGTGAGCCACCCGGGCCTTCTCGGCCATTTCTCGTCGAAGGACGAGCTGCTCGCCGAGGTCGTCGCCGGATTCGAGGACGACAACGAGAGAGCCTTCGATCTGACCGCTGCCGCGGCTGAGCCCGGTGAGCTGATCTCCGCCGCCGTCGCCCGCCGCAACTCCGTGACCCCGGGATACATCGAGCTGTTCGCGGCCCTCACCGGCGAAGCATCCGCCGTCGAGCACCCCGCACATCAGCGCATGCGCGACCGTTACTGCCGTCTTCGCTCGATGACCTCGGAGGTGCTCGAGGATGCGGCGCTGCACGGGACCATCGACGCGGATCGCGACGTCGACGCCGAGACCGTGCGGCACATGGCCGGCTGGGATGGGCTGCAGCTCATCTCGCAGTACCTGCCCGATCGCGTCGATGTGGTCCGGATGCTCGAGGAGCGCGAGGCGCTCTGGGCGCTTCCGCTCGGCTGGCGCGATCCCGCGCAGGCGGCGCCTGCCGACGAGCCCGCCGGCCCGCTCCCCGCACTCGCCGAGACCACCGTCGGCGGCCTGCCCGAGATCGACCCCGGCTACGCCGTCGGCCGCCGTCGTCGAGCCCAGATCCTGGTCGACGCCACGCGGCTCTTCGCACGCACGGGATACGGCGACACCAGTCTTCGCGACATCGCCGAGGCGGTGGGTGTCTCGAAGTCGACCTTGCTGCATCACTACGCGTCGAAGGAGCAGCTGCTCAGCGCCGTGCTCTCGGAGCGCGACCGTTCGATCCAGGAGCGCACCTCCGCCGACCAGCACGTTCGAGCGGTCGATGCGCTGCGCTCGACCCCCGAGGGCGCCCTCGTGAACGCGCTGGACGAACCGGGTCTCATCGAGGTCTACGCGGTGCTGTCGTGCGAGGCGGTGCCGGCGTCGCATCCGGCCCATGCCTACTTCGCCGAGCGCTTCCGTCGAGTCATCGATCACTTCGCCGAACTGTTCCGACTCGCACAGCTCGACGGCGATCTGCCCGAGCATCGCGACCCCGAGCACGAGGCGATCTGGCTGCTCGCGCTGTGGGATGGGCTGCAGTATCAGTGGCTCTACGACCGCGATGCCGTCGACGTCGCCGCGCACCTGCGGTCGCATCTGGACGACGTGCTCCCTCCGCGCTGACCGCCGTCGCCACAGGCAGGGGCACGGCGGCTGCGTGCCCCCACATCACGCGGCAGCGATGACCGCGAGCACGCCCTCACCATAGGCATCGCGCTTCTTCGCGCCGATGCCGGTGATGCCGTCGAGATCGCCGAGAGACGCCGGACGATGCTCGGCCAGCGCACGCAGCGTGGCATCCCCGAAGACGATGTACGCCGGAACGCCCTGCTCCCGCGCCGTCTCGGCTCTCCAGGCGCGCAGCGCCTCGAACAGGCCGCGGTCGGCCGCGTCCAGCGCATCCGCCGCACTCGCCTTGCGTGCGCGCGGCGAGGAGGCCGGGCGCCCGATCGTGTCCTTGCGCAGCGGCACCGGAGTCTCGCCCTTCAGCACTCCGCCGGCCTGCTCCCCCGGCGCGAGCGTGCCGTAGTCGCCCTGCGCCACGATGATGCCGCGCGCGAGGAGCTGCCTGACCACACTGCGCCAGTCCTGATCGGAGAGGTCTGCGCCGATGCCGTAGGTCGCGATCTTCTCGTGACCCTGTTGGCGGATGCGCTCGGTCGACGCCCCTCGGAGGATGTCGATCAGGTGTCCGGCACCGAACGACTGATTGCGCTCGCGCTTGAGCCGCACGATCGTCGAGAGCAGCTTCTGCGCGGGAATGAGTCCGTCGAAGGTCTCGGTGGTCTCGAGACAGGTGTCGCAATTGCCGCACGGCTGCGAGTCCTGACCGAAGTATCCCAGCAGGTTCTGTCTGCGGCACTCGACCGTCTCGCACAGGGCGAGCATCGCGTCGAGGTGCTGCCCCATGCGCATCTTGAAGGTGCGATCGCCCGGACTCTGGTCGATCATGCGGCGCTGCTGCACCACGTCTCCCAGGCCGTAGGCCATCCACGCGATCGACGGCTCGCCGTCACGACCCGCACGCCCCGTCTCCTGGTAGTAGCCCTCGACGGATTTCGGCAGATCGATGTGGGCGACGAAGCGCACATCGGGCTTGTCGATGCCCATTCCGAACGCGATCGTCGCGACCATCACGACACCGTCCTCACGCAGGAACCGCGATTGATTGGCCGCCCTCACCTCGGCGGACAGACCCGCGTGGTACGGCAGCGCGTCGAATCCCTGCGCCGCGAGATACGTGGCCGTCTGCTCGACGGACTTGCGGCTCAGCGCATAGACGATTCCCACAGAGCCCTCGGGCTGCGCGCGGATGAACGAGACCAGCTGCTTGCGCGGGTCGACCTTCGGCACGATCCGATACTGGATGTTCGGGCGGTCGAAGCTCGCGACGTAATGCTTCGCATCGTCGAGGCGCAGCCGCTCGGTGAGCTCCTTGTGCGTGGCCCGCGTCGCCGTCGCCGTGAGCGCCATGCGCGGGACTCCGGGGAACCGCTCGCCGAGGTCGCCGAGAGCGAGGTAGTCGGGACGGAAGTCGTGGCCCCACTGCGACACGCAGTGCGCCTCGTCGATCGCGATCACACTCAGGGTTCCGCGCTGCAGCAGGGCCGTCGTCTGAGGCGACGACAGACGCTCGGGTGCGACGTAGATGAGGTCGAGCTCGCCGGCGACGTACGCGCGCTCGACCTCGCGACGCTCGTCGATCGACTGCGTGGAGTTGAGGTACGCCGCGCTCACACCGTTGGCGCGCAGGGCGTCGACCTGGTCGTGCATGAGCGCGATGAGCGGGCTGATCACGAGACCCGTGCCCTCGCGCACGAGCGCGGGCACCTGGTAGGTGACGCTCTTTCCGCCACCGGTCGGCATGAGGACCACGGCATCGCCGCCGCCGATGACGTGCTCGACGATCGCGGCCTGGTCGCCGCGGAACGCGTCGTAGCCGAAGACCGTGTGCAGCGCCTCGCCGGCGGTCGGGTACCGCCCGGGTGCTGCGCGCCGCACTGCCGGTGCGGCAGCGGTCGTCGCCGGAATCACCGGTGTCGCGGGCCCAGGGCCCCAGTCGAGCGGCGGCTCATAACCCGCGC
>NZ_DALZXX010000104.1:0-10279 GCF_031988965.1 Microbacterium sp. | reverse complement strand
TGCTGTTCCCCGCCGGTGTCATGTTCTTCAACTCGACCCGCGACATCTCGCTGTCGGGCCTCGACAAGGGCTCGGTCGGCTTCGACAACTTCGTGACGGTGTTCACGTTCGCCGAGTTCTGGCCGATCATCTTCCGCACCGTGGTCTGGGTCGTCGTGGTGGTCGGGTTCACCGTGATGATCTCGCTCGGACTCGCGCAGATCCTCAACAAGGCCTTCCCCGGTCGCCAGATCGTGCGCATGGCCGTGATCGTGCCGTGGGCGGCATCCGTCGTGATGACGACCATGGTCTTCTACTACAGCCTCGAGCCGTACTTCGGGGTCTTCAACAAGTTCCTCTACGACATCGGGCTGTCCGATGACGCCGTCGGCTACGGGTGGACCAAGAACCCGGCGACCGCCTTCGCGTGGTCGATCGTGATCGCGGTGTTCGTGTCGCTGCCCTTCACGACCTACACGATCCTCGCGGGCCTGCAGACGGTTCCGGCCGACACCCTCGAGGCCGCGAAGATGGACGGCGCGGGCGCAGCCCGCACCTACTGGACGATCGTGTTGCCGCAGCTGCGCAGCGCTCTCGCCGTGGCCGTGCTCATCAACATCATCAACGTGTTCAACTCGCTGCCGATCCTCAAGGTGATGACGGGCTCGATACCGGGCTACGGCGCCGACACGATCATGACGATGATCTTCAAGTACATCGAGCTGCAGAAGAAGGTCGACGTCGCGAGTGCGCTCTCGGTCGTCGCCTTCCTGATCGTGATCGTGATCGTCGCGATCTACGTCAAGGCCGTCAAGCCCATGAAGGAGGTCTGATCATGACCCTGACCGAGACCGCCCTCGTCACTACCGCCGGCGACGACGCCGCACCCCGCATCCCCGGCCGCAAGCGCCGCTACACCGAAGACCAGGTGACGCTGCCCCGTGTCATCCTGCGCATGGCCGCCGGCATCCTGGTGCTCGCGATCTTCGTGCTGCCGTATCTGATCATGTTCTTCGGCTCCGTGAAGACGAAGTCGCAGATCCGCTCGGTCGACCCGACGTACCTCCCCGTGGAATGGCACTGGGAGAACTACCTCACGATGTGGTCGACCCCCGAGACGCCACTGCCGTACAACCTCATCTCGACGATCATCATCTCGGTGTTCGCGACGCTGCTCGTGCTCGTGGTCTCGCTGCCGGCCGCGTACTACACGGCCCGGTTCACCTTCCCCGGGCGCATGGTCTTCCTGTTCCTCGTGATCGTGACGCAGATGCTGCAGCCCGCCGTGCTCACCTCGGGCCTGTTCCGCCAGTTCACCGTGCTCGGACTCAGCGACACATGGGCGGCGATGATCTTCATCAACGCGGCGTTCAACCTGTCGTTCGCGGTGTGGATCATGCACTCGTTCTTCGCCGGCATCCCGAAGGAGATCGACGAGGCGGCGCAGATCGACGGGGCGGGACGCTTCACCGTGCTGTTCAAGATCAACCTGCCGCTGGTCTGGCCCGGCATCGTGACGGCCATCGTCTTCACGTTCGTCGCCTGCTGGAACGAGTTCGCCGCCTCGCTCGTGATCCTCTCGACCGACAAGAACCAGCCGCTGTCGGTCGCGCTCACGAAGTTCGTCGGCCAGTACGAGACGAGCTGGCAGTACGTGTTCGGCGTCTCGATCGTCGCGATCCTGCCCGTCGTCATCCTGTTCATGCTCATCGAGAAGCGCCTCGTCGGCGGCCTGACGGCCGGCAGCGTCAAGTAGCGCTTTCGAATCGCTCACTTTGCGGTTTCGGAACTCTCGTTTCTGCAAAGTGAGCGATTCGAAGCACAGCGGCGTCAGGATGCCGGACGCAGCTGCGCCGGGCTCCACCGCACCCCGAGAGCACTCGAGAGCGCGACCTGCGCGACGCCGGTCGCGATCGACGCGTCGGCATCCGCGTACCGCACCGGCACGTTCACGGTGCCCGTGGCGGTGTAGTCGATCTCGGCCTGCACGAGTCCGAGGAATCGATCGCCGAGCGCGCGAGCGGGGCCGCCGATCACGACCTCGGCCGCATCGAGCACGGCGGCGATGAGCTTGACGGTGCGAGCCAGGGCCCGCGCCCCGTCGGTCAGCAGCCGATCGTCGGCACCCCCGGCGAGCGCGGCGATCGTCTCCGCATCCATCGCGTCATCGAACTCGTCGCCGAGCATGGCCGTCAGCGAGGCGACCGACTCGAGGCACCCGCTGCGGCCGCACCGACACTCGCGCGCCTCGTCGCCGAACTGCACCTGCACATGCCCGATCTCGCCCGCACGGTCACGGGGTCCCGGTGCGAGCTCGCCGTCGAGCGTGACGGCCGCGCCGATGCCCGTGCCGATGTGGATGAACAGACGGTATCCCGACGACTCGTCCTCGATGGCGGCCTCTGCGATCGCCTCGGCGTCGACGTCGTTGACGAGCAGCACGGGCACACCGAGCAGTTCCTCGAACCGGTCTGCGAGGGGCACGTCGGTCCAGCCGAGCTGCACGCTCTCGAACACACGGCGCCCGTCGGTCGTTCCGGGCAGCTGCACTCCCGCGACGAGAGGGCGCTCCGGGTACTCGGCCGCGATGTCCGCGACAGCGGCGTCGAGTATCCGGTCGCGCGTGGTGTCGGTGTAGACGACTCGTCGCGTGTCGACCTCGGTGCCGTCGAGCGCGATCAGGGCGATGCGGGCGTCGGTGGGTCTGATGACGACCACGACCAGCAGGTGATGCCCCCCGTCGATGCTGAGCGTCGTCGGCCGCTTGCCGCCGGTGCTCGCGGCCTGCTCGCCCTCGACGACGAGCCGCAGCTCGATGAGCTCGGCGACCAGGGACGAAGCCGTCGCCGCCGTCAACCCTGTCGCTCGGGCGATGCCTGCGCGGGTCTGCGCCCCCGGGCCACTGAACACGAGTTGCAGAGCGCGGCGCAGGTTCGCGCGGCGGACCGCGGCCTGGGTGTCGAGCGTGTCGTCGCCGTTCAGCATGGGGTGATTCCCGATGTCGGATTCGATTGACAGACCAGGGGTTCCTGCGTACCCTCGGTCATAGTTTATTCAATAAACTTAGTTCGGTCCCCGGGCGAGTGAGTGCTGCACACACTGTCACTCGCCCGGACGACCGGATCAACGCCCTTCGGCGGCTTCCGTGTGATGGCGGATCACCTCGGCCACCACGAAGTTGAACCACTTCTCGGCGAACTCGGGGTCGAGATGCGCCTGCTCCGCGAGCGACTTCAGTCGTGCGACCTGCTGCTCCTCACGACCCGGATCGGATGCCGGCATCTCATGCTCGGCCTTGAGCTGCCCGACCTGCTGCGTGGCGCGGAACCGCTCGGCGAGCATGAAGATGAGTGCGGCATCGATGTTGTCGATGCTGGAGCGCAGTCGGAGGAGTTCAGCCCGGGGGTCTTCGGCAGCGGTCATGCCCCTACTTTACGGAAGCAGCGGCCACCCCTGCCGCTATCGTGAGCACATGACCGAAGACGAGAAGATTCCGGCCACGGGCACGACGGACGCCGCATCCGAGCGCACGTCCTCTGCGGCGTCCGAGATCCCGGATGCCGCGGCACTGCCCGACTTTCCCGGAGCGACCGCCACGTCGACCGTCGCGGTTCCCGTGGAACAGGTCGGCGGCGCCGCATCCGTCCGCCGCGTGGTCGTCGAGCCCATGACGCCGAGCCGCTCGTTCTGGACGCGCATCGACCGGCCGTTCGTCTTCGGCTTCCTCGTGACACTCGGCGGACTCGCCGCGATCGTGCTGGGCCTGGCAGTGGCGAACCTGTCGACGGTCATCATCTACATCGCCCTCGCCATGTTCGCGGCCCTCGGCCTCGACCCCACCGTGCGGATGCTCGAGAAGCGCGGCCTCTCGCGAGCGATCTCGGTGGTCGTCGCGATCGTCGGACTCATCATCGTGGCGGGCCTCGTCGTCTGGATGGTCGTGCCCGTCGTGATCGAGCAGATCGCGAGCTTCATCCGCTCGGTGCCCGGCATGATCCAGGAGTTCATGCGCTCCGACATCTACGCGACCCTCGAGGACCAGTTCGGCGACCAGTTCGAATCCCTCGTCAACGACGTGCAGCAGTTCCTGACGGACCCCGGCAACATCGCGGCGATCGGCGGCGGCGCCCTGCAGGTCGGCGCCTCGATCGCCAACGCCATCTCGGGCATCATCGTCGTGCTCGTGCTCACGCTGTACTTCCTCGCGACGCTTCCGTCGATCAAGACGGGCCTGCTGCGCCTCGCCCCGGCGCGCGATCGTGAGCGCGCGAGAGACATCACCGACCAGATCACCGATTCGGTCGGCGGCTACGTGATGGGAATGGTCATCCTCGCGTTCTGCAACGCCGTGCTGGCGTTCCTGCTCTACTTCTTCCTCGGCCTGCCGTTCCCGCCGCTGATGGCGACGGTCGCCTTCTGCATCACGCTGATCCCGCTCGTGGGATCCGTGCTGTTCTGGATCATCGGCAGCACCCTCGCACTGTTCACCGACCCGATCGCCGCGCTCGTGTTCGCGATCGTCTACCTGATCTACATGCAGATCGAGGCGTACGTGATCACGCCGCGCGTCATGAACCGCGCGATCTCGATCCCCGGATCACTCGTCGTGATCGGCGCTCTCGCGGGCGGAACGCTGCTCGGACTGCTCGGCGCCCTGGTGGCGGTGCCGGTCGCGGCATCCATCCTGATCATCATCAAGCAGGTGCTGATACCCCGGCAGGACGCCCGGGTCTAGCGGGCTCACCCGCCAACGCAGAAGTGCCCGACCCCACAGGGGGCCGGGCACTTCTGTGTGAAGACGACTCGAACTCAGACGAGGTCGTTGTCCTCGAGCCACTTCTTGGCGATGTCGGCAGACGACTGCTGGTCGACCGTGCTCAGCACGTTGAGTGCGACGAGCTCCTCACCGGTCAGCTTGGCGCTGATCGCGTTGAGCACATCCGACACGTCATCGGCGATGTCGCTCGAGACGATCGGAACGACGTTCGACGAGATGATCAGGTTCTCAGGGTCTTCGAGCGCGACGATCTCCTCGGTCTCGAAGGCCGGGTCGGCGGTGTAGATGTCGGCGACCTGGATCTGACCGGCGAGCAGCGACTCGAGCGTGGTCGGGCCCGTGGCCGAGAACGTCAGGTCGACTCCGTAGACCTCCTTGGCCGCCGCCGGGCTGTACGGACGCTGCTCGAATTCGGGCGCCGCGCCGATCGTGACCTCAGAGGTGACCTTGCTGAGGTCGCCGATCGTGGTCAGGCCGTTCTCCTCGGCGAAGCTCTTCAGCACCGTGTAGGAGTCCTGGTCGGATGCTTCGGCGAAGTCGAGGGCCGTGAGGCTCTCGGGCAGGGCCTCCTGCAGTGCCGCGTAGACGTCGTCGGGGCTGGTGACGTCGATCTCGTCGTCCGAGATGTACTCGAGCAGGCTGCCCGTGTACTCGGGGAAGACGTCGATGTCGCCGGACTCGACATCGGGCATGTACGCGTCGCGCTGACCGATGCTGAGCTGCTTATCGACGTCGAAGCCGGCGGCCTCGAGTGCCTGGGCGTAGATCTCGGCGATGATCTCGTTGGAGTAGTACGCCTGCGAGCCGACGACGATCGTGTCGCCGCCGCCCGAGCTCTCGCCCGAGTCGGCGGGCTCGCCGAGCGACTCGCTCGAGCCGCAGGCGGACAGGGTGAGTGCCGCCGCGGCGACAAGGCCTACGGCGAAGACAGAGCGCTTGCCTCGTGCTGTGAACATGGACTTCCTCTTCTCTGGGGGACTTCTGGAACTGCTGTGCTGTGGATTCAGGAGGTGGCGGGCTGGGTCACGACCGACGTCGGCCCGGACTCGGCGGCGGACGGGTCGGTGGTGGAGGGCTCGGCGGCCGGCGTGAGCGAACGCGAGCGTCGACGAGAGGGCCGCCCGCCGGTGCGGAGCCCCCTCGGCACCGCGAGGTGCTGGGCTGCGGCCAGCAGCAGGTCGACGATCAGAGCCAGTGTGGCGACGAGGATCGCTCCCGCGAGCACCTGGTCGAAGCGCTGCAGCGGGATGCCCTGGATGATCGGGTACCCGAGCCCGCCCAAGCCGACGTACGCGGCGATCGTGACGGTCGCGATGACCTGGAGCAGGGCCGACCGGATGCCGCCCACGAGCAGCGGAAGACCGAGCGGCACCTCGACCTTCCAGAAGATCTGCCAGCCCGTCATACCCATGGCCTTCGCCGAGTCGATCACCCGTCGGTCGATGGCCTCGAGCCCGGTGTAGGCACCGGCGAGCAGAGACGGGATCGCAAGCAGCACGAACGTCGTGACCGCGGCCTGGGGAACGCGGAGCACACCGAGCAGGAGCACGAGGAGGATCATGAGGCCGAAGGCAGGGATCGCGCGCGCCGCGCCCGACACCGCCACCGCGATCTCTCGCCCCTTGCCTGTGTGACCGATGAGCCAGCCGAGCGGCACGGCGATGGCGGCCGCGATGACCACCGAGATCGCTGTGAGCGTCAGGTGCTCACCGAGAAGCTTCGGCAGCGCGTAGTTGCCGGTCCATTGGGCCGGGGCGAGCATCCAGGCGAATGCTTCGAGGAAGAGGTTCATGCGGGAGCCCCCACCGCGACGGGCCGCGCCGCGCTCGTCTTCGTCGTCGCACGCGTCCACGGCATGAGAGCCCGACCCGCGAGCAGAAGCAGCAGGTCGATCACCAGGGCGATGACGACGACGGCGATGATTCCGGCGAACACCTCGGCGATGATGCGGCGATCGAGGCCGTTGGTGAAGAGGTAGCCGAGGTTCGTGATGCCGATCAGGATGCCGACGGTCGCGAGCGAGATGGTGCTGACCGCAGTGACCCGCAGACTCGCCAGGATCACCGGGCCGGCGAGCGGGAACTCGACCGCCCAGAAGCGCCGGAAGGACCCGAATCCGGTGGCGGTCGCCGCCTGGCGGATGTCGTCGTCGACGGAGTCGAGGCCGTCGGAGACCCCCCGCACGAGGATGGCGATGGCGTAGATCGTCAGCGCGATGATGAGGTTGGTCTCACTGCGGGCAGAGTATCCCGCGACCGACGGCAGCAGGATCAACAGCGCCAGCGAAGGGATCGTGTAGAGCAGCCCGGTGAGCACGATGATCGGACCGCGCACGAGCTTGAACCTCCACGCGACCCAGCCGAGGGGCAGCGAGAGCACGAAACCGAGCACGATCGGGATGATGCTCTGACGCAGATGCACCAGAGTCAGGTCGAGGATCAGCCCGAGGTTGTCGGTGACCCAGTTCACGCGCGCTCGCCCTGCACAGCGCCGAGAGCGGCGGCATCCGGCCCTGCGAGAGGACCGTCGGACTTCTCGACATCGGCCACGATCGCACCCTGTGTGCGCCCCTCGGAGTCGACCACGACGGTGCCGTGCGGGGTCTCCCTGAGGTGCAGTGCGCGACGCCCTCGGTCGGCGCCGATGAACGATGCCACGAAGTCGTCTGCGGGGTTCTCGATGATCTCGCTCGGGCTGCCCACCTGCACGATGCGCGCACCCTTGTCGAGGATCACGACCTGATCGCCGAGCAGGAACGCCTCGTCGATGTCGTGGGTGACGAAGACCACCGTCTTGTCGAGCTCGTGCTGCAGCCGGAGCGTCTCCTGCTGCAGGTCGGCGCGCACGATCGGGTCGACCGCGCCGAACGGCTCGTCCATGAGCAGGATGTTCGGGTCGGCGGCCAGCCCGCGGGCCACGCCGACGCGCTGCTGCTGTCCACCCGAGAGCTGACTCGGGTACCTCTCGGCCAGCGACTGGTCGAGTCCGACCGTCTTGAGCAGCTCGCGAGCGCGCTCGTGCGCCGGCCCCTTCTTCACACCGGTCAGCCGCAGCACGGTGGCGACGTTGTCGATCACCGTGAAGTGCGGCATGAGGCCCGAGTTCTGCATCACGTAGCCGATGCGGCGACGCAGCGCTACGGGGTCGCCGCCGAGAACGCTCTCACCGTCGATCTCGACCTCACCCGAGGTCGGCTCGACCATGCGGTTGATCATGCGCAGCAGAGTGGTCTTGCCGCATCCCGAGGATCCGACGAACACCGTCGTCTTGCGCGACGGCAGCACCAGGCTGAAGTCCTTGACGGCTGTCGTGCCGTCGGGGAACTGCTTGGTGACGTTGCGGAACTCGATCACGATTATTCTCCGTAGGGTCGATCGACGAGACGGGCGTCAGCGCCGCGGCTGCGGCATACAGAGGTCATTCGGAGACGTCGACTCGCGGGTCGAACGCGACGAACCCCGAGAAGTCCTTGCCGACGCGGTCGAAGGCACTCGGGTACGGGGTCGGGTACGACCACGCGTAGTCGGTGTGCAGCTCGCCACCGGCCTGCACCGAGAAGTACTGGGCCGCGCCCTTCCACGGACACGTGTACGGGGTGGGGCTCTCGACGAGCACGCCCTCCGCGATCGACGCGGGCGGGAAGTACCAGTTGCCCTCGATGCGTGCGAGATCGCTCTCGTCTGCCTCGGCGATGACGGTTCCTGCGAGTACAGCCTTCATGGTCCTGCCTCCTCGGATGTGGGTTCGAGCGTATAAGAGGTCTACGACATCGGGTTCAGGGTTGCGCCCGATGCCGTCAATGTGAGAAACAATCCTGCGCCGGGCACGCCGATCGCGCCAGGCCTCTCGTCGACTGTTCGGAGCGGATGCCCGAGCGGATGGCCATGATCGGCATCCGCTCTGCGCATCCGCCCATGATGGTCATGCCGACTGCCGCCCGTATCCCTCGAGCAGCCGCAGCCAGACCTCGCTGATCGTCGGGTACGAGGGGACCGCGTGCCACAGCCGCGCGATCGGCACCTCGCCGACGATCGCGATCGTCGCGGCCTGCACGAGCTCGGCCACCTCGGGCCCCACGAAGGTCGCACCGATCACGACGTCGCGGTCGGTATCGATCACCAGGCGCGCCTGCCCCTCGAAGCCGTCCTCGTAGAGGCTTGCTCCGGCGACCCCGCCGAGGTCGTAGTCGACGACCGCGACCTCATGGCCGGCCGTGCGGGCGTCGGCCTCGGTGAGCCCGACCGATCCCACCTCGGGAATCGAGAACGTGACCTGCGGGGCGCCCGCGTGGTCGGCGGTCGCGACGTGACGTCCCCAGGGAGCGTCGTCGACGGCGTCGCCCTTCGCGCGGGCCGCGATCACGTCGCCCGCAGCCCGAGCCTGGTACTTGCCCTGGTGGGTGAGCAGCACGCGCCCGTTCACGTCGCCGACGGCGTAGAGCCAATCGGAATCCGGCACCCGAAGAGTGTCGTCGACCGTGATCCACCGGCCCGCCTCGAGACCCACGACGTCGAGGCCGATGTCGCCGCTGCGCGGAGAGCGTCCCGTCGCGACGAGCACCTCGGTCGCGGTGACGCTCGATCCGTCGTCGAGCACGATCGTGACCCCGTCGTCGGCGCGGCTGACGCTCGTCGTGCCGGTCTCGGTGCGCACGTCGACGCCGAGCTCCTTGAGTCCCGCCGCGACGCGCTCGCCCGCGAACGGCTCCATCGAGCCGAGCAGACCGCTGCGGGCGATGATCGTGACCGTCGAGCCGAGCGCCGCATACGCCGTCGCCATCTCGACCGCGACGACTCCGCCGCCGATCACGGCCAGCGACTCGGGAAGCTCCTCGGCGCTGGTGGCCTCGCGACTGGTCCACGGCGACGACTCGCGCAGCCCCTCGATCGGCGGGATCACGGCATCCGAGCCGGTGCTGATCGCGACCGCATGACGAGCGCGGAGCACGCGGGTGCCGCCGTCGGAATCCGTCACCGTCACCTCGCGTTCGCCGGTGAGCCGACCGTGGCCGCGCGCCAGGTCGATGCCTGCGGAGTCGAGCCACTTCACCTGACCGTCATCAGACCAGTTGCTCGTGAACGAGTCACGTCGGTCGAACACCGCCCGCACGTCGAGCTTTCCGGTCACCGCCTCTTTCGATCCGGCGACGTGCTGCGCCGCGCGCAGCGCCTGAGCCGAACGCAGCAGCGCCTTCGACGGCATGCAGGCCCAGTACGAGCACTCACCGCCCACGAGCTCGCTCTCCACGATGATCGCGGTGAGTCCGGCCTGCACGGCACGGTCGGCGACATTCTCGCCCACAGGCCCTCCGCCCAGCACGATCAGGTCGTATTCGTCGGTCTTCTCAGCAGCCATGTGGTGCACCTCTCCGTCGCCCAGTCTTGCTCAGAACCAACGCCGAGTCACGGGGTGGTGTTCCGCCGGGAGTTGTGGTGGGATGCTCCGGGCGCGTCGCCGGGCTCGGCCGATCTCAGTTCACAACTCAGCACGGAGGGCCGGATCCGCCGCGGAGCGGCCCTGTCG
>NZ_DALZXX010000103.1:0-10410 GCF_031988965.1 Microbacterium sp. | reverse complement strand
GTCGGGAGACGCGCCGCACCCCGTGTGCGTGGGGCCGTCGTGAGATCATGGGAGGGACATGTCGATTGAACAACAACCGAGCCTGCCTCCCGTGCTCCGCCCCGCGAACCCGCCCCGGCGTGAGCTGTCCGAACTCGCCTCCCGATTCGCCCGCGACGTGCGCGGCGATACGGCCGGTGTCGACGTGACGGGAATCACCCTCGCCACCGCCGATCTCCGCGCCGGCGAAGCCTTCGTCGCCATCCGAGGGGTGAACCGGCACGGCGCCGAGTTCGCAGGCGCGGCCGCCGAGAAGGGCGCCGTCGCGATCATCACCGACGACGCGGGCGCTGAGATCGCCGCTTCCGCCGGGCTTCCGATCCTGATCGTGGATGACCCGCGCGGCGTACTCGGGGCGCTCAGCGCCTGGGTGTACGGCACGGGTGCTGACGACGCGCTGCCGCTGCTCTTCGCGACCACCGGGACGAACGGCAAGACGAGCGTGTCCCACCTGCTCGAGGGCATCCTCGACCAGCTGGGCGTGGTCACCGGACTCTCCTCGACCGCCGAGCGCCACATCGCCGGAGAGATCATCGTCTCGCGGCTCACCACGCCCGAGGCATCGGAGATGCATGCGCTCCTGGCGCTGATGCGTGAACGCGACGTCGAGGCGGTCGCCGTCGAGGTGAGCGCACAGGCCCTGTCACGACACCGCGTCGACGGCATCCGCTTCGATGTGGCCGGCTTCACCAATCTCAGCCACGACCATCTCGACGACTACGCCGACATGGAGGAGTATTTCGAGGCGAAGCTGCCCCTGTTCCGTCCCGACCGCGCCCTCCGTGGCGTGGTCTGCATCGACTCCGCCTCGGGCGCGACGGTTGTCGAGCGCGCCGAGATCCCGATCGTCACGGTCGGCACCCCGTCGATCGCCGCGGACCCCGAGGCAGCCTCGAAGGCCGACTGGGTCGTCGTCATCGACGACGAGAGGACGACGGGCACCACCTTCACGCTCACGGGTCCGGCCGGGTCGCTCACCACCGTGGTCCCGGTGATCGGGCCGCACATGGCGGCGAACGCCGCGCTCGCGATCGTCATGCTGCTCGAAGGCGGATACGAGTGGGACCGCATCGTCACCGCTCTCGAGCGTGACGGCGGAATCGAGGCGTACCTCCCCGGCCGCACGCAGCTCGTCTCGGGCGACACCGGACCCGCGGTCTTCGTCGACTTCGGGCACTCCCCCGACGCGTTCGAGAAGACCCTCGCAGCCGTCCGGCGAGTGACGCCCGGCAAGGTCCTGATGCTCTTCGGAGCCGATGGCGACCGAGACGCGACCAAGCGCTACGACATGGCGCGCACCGCCGTCGAAGGCAGCGACATCCTGGTCGTGACCGACCACCACCCGCGCTTCGAAGATCCCGACTCGATCAGAGCCACTCTCGTCGACGGCGCTCGCGCGGCGCGCCCCGATGCGGAGATCCACGAGTTCTCACCGCCTGAGGACGCGATCGTCGCCGCGATCGGCCTCGTCGGCGAGGGCGACGCGATCCTCTGGGCGGGTCCGGGGCATCAGGACTACCGCGATATCCGCGGTGTCCGCACTCCGTATTCTGCTCGCGAGCTGGCTCGACGGGCCCTGCGGGCGGCCGGGTGGCCCGTTCCAGACTCCCGGTGGCCGGTCCCCTACGACGAACAGAGCTGACGGGCGGAGCACCGTCCGGCATCGGACGCGCCGCCGCCGAAGCGTCGCCTGACGGGGCCTGAACGATCAGGCTTGAACGATCAGGCCTGGGCGATCAGCTGGTCGGCCTTGCGGCGAGCCCAGGCCTCCGCTTCGGCAAGCGATTCGACCGTGAGGCTCTGCGGGGGCTCATGCGCATCGATGACCCTGGCGATCGTCTCGACGATCGCCAGGAACGACAGCCGCCCCTCGTGGAACGCATCGACTGCCTGTTCGTTGGCGGCGTTGTACACGGCGGGGAAGGTCGAACCGGCGCGCCCCACCGACTTGGCGAGGTCAACCGCCGGGAACGCGGTGTCGTCGAGCGGCTCGAAGGTCCAGGAGGTCGCCGTGGACCAGTCGAGCGGGCGCCCGACGCCGCCGACGCGGTTCGGCCAGTCGAGCCCGAGCGAGATCGGGAGACGCATGTCGGGCGGCGAGGCCTGAGCGATCGTCGATCCGTCGATGAACTCGACCATCGAGTGCACGATCGACTGCGGGTGCACGACGACATCGATGTCGTCGTAGGGGACGTCGAACAGCAGGTGCGCCTCGATCACCTCGAGGCCCTTGTTCACGAGCGTCGCAGAGTTGGTCGTCACCATGCGCCCCATGTCCCAGGTCGGGTGCGCGAGGGCCTCCTGCGGCGTGATGTCGAGCATCTGCTCGCGCGTGCGGCCGCGGAACGGGCCTCCGGATGCCGTGACGACGAGGCGCCGGACCTCGGCGTGCGTGCCGCTGCGCAGCGCCTGGGCGAGTGCTGAGTGCTCGGAGTCGACGGGGACGATCTGGTCGGGCTTCGCCGCGGCGAGAACGAGCTCCCCACCCACGATGAGTGATTCCTTGTTCGCGAGCGCCAGCGTGCGTCCGGCCTTCAACGCAGCGAGCGTGGATCCGAGTCCGATCGAGCCGGTGATGGCGTTGAGCACCACATCGGCGTCGACGTCGCGCACGAGCTGCTCCGCCTCGGTGGCCCCGAGCGCCGTGTCCTCCACCTGGAAGGCCGCGGCCTGCTCGGCGAGCATCTCTGCGTTCGACCCGGCTGCCAGACCCACGAGCTCGAATCGACGCGGATTCGCGCGGATGACGTCGAGCGCCTGAGTGCCGATGGAGCCGGTGGAGCCGAGGACGATGATGCGACGCATGCCGCCAGCCTATGGCACGTCCTCGGCTCCCCTGCTGTTACTGCACCTGCTCGAGCGGTGTGGTCCCGAGGATGTCGACGACGAACACGAGGCTCTCGCCGACGAGGTCGTTCTCGTTGATCTCGCCCTCGCCGTAGCCGTCCTTCGGGGGCATCGTGACGATGACCTGCGAGCCGACCTTCTGCCCCTCGAGGGCGGCCTTGAACCCGGTCACGACGCCGGTGGTCGGGAACTGCGCCGGCGCCGCGTCGCGGCTCCAGCTCGAGTCGAACTCGCTGCCGTCCGACCACTTCACGCCGCGGTACTGCACGGTGACGAGGTCACCGGAGGCGACGACCGGGCCGTCGCCCTCCTTGAGGACCGCGACCTCGGTCTCGGTCGGCGCGTCGCCGTCGGGCAGAGTGATCGTGGGCGAGCCCGCGTCATCGAGCTCGACGGTCGGCATGCCCTCGGTGGCGTCGACCTCGGAGCCCGTCGCCACGGTGGGAAGCTTCTCGATCGTCTCGACGTAGAGCACGCTCGGGTTCGAGCCCTCCTGAGCCGAGGGCAGGGTCAGAACGACACTCGATCCCACGGGAAGGCACTCGGCGGCGACCGTGAACACGGTCGACTGGGTGGGATCGACCATCTGCTGCGACTGCTGCAGTGCGAGCAGCGCCGGCAGGACGCCGTCGGGGCCACGCTCCGAGGTGCTGAGGACCTCGTTCGTCGTGGCGTCGACGAGCTGGTAGCGCAGCGAGACGAAATCGCCGGGGTGCAACTCGTCGCCGTCACCCTCCGTGATCACGGTGCGCTCGGCCTGCGCCAGGTCGGCTCCCTCGGGAACGGTGATCTTGGCGGATGCTCCGCTGCCTTCGACGGACACGGCATCGGATCCCGCACCGGAGGGAAGATCAGCCAGGCAGGACGCGTCGGTCGTTGCTCCGGGGGTCGTGGTCGACTCGGGGGTCGCGCTGCCGGAACACCCCGCAAGCAGAAGGGTCGCCGCGGCGACGGTGGACAGGACGATGAGCGGACGCTTGCGCACAGTGAGACCTCAGGATCGCGGGCGGGAGATCCCATCATCTCGCATCGGCCTTTGCCGAGCCTGGGAGACGCGCGCAGGGCCTTCATTCCCGGTGGAGCATGGATCCGGGAGTAATCTGCTCTGATGACGTCAGAGCAGTCCGTGGAGCCCGAAACCTCGCCCGCAGAGACTGCGAAGCCCCGTCACGCCGGGTTCGCGTACGCGCTGGGACGCAGCCTCATCACGCCGCTCGCCCGCCTGATCTACCGACCGCACATCGAGGGACGTGAGAACGTCCCTCGCGAGGGCGCGGTCATCTTCGCCAGCAATCACCTGTCGTTCATCGACTCGATCGCGATCCCGGTCGCTGCCCCGCGACCAGCGCACTTCCTCGCGAAGTCCAGCTACTTCGAGGGCACGGGACCGCGTGGCTGGCTCAGCAAGACGTTCTTCGAGTCGATCGGAGCGATCCCCGTGCGCCGCGGAGCAGGGCAGGCGGCACTCGACGCTCTCGACCTCCAGCGCCAGCTTCTGGATGAAGGACTCGCGGTCGCGCTGTATCCCGAGGGGACCCGGTCGACCGACGGTCGCCTGTACAAGGGACGTACCGGTGTGGCCTTCCTCGCGTTGCAGACGGGTGCCCCGGTGGTTCCGGTCGGACTCATCGGCACCGACAAGGTGATGCCGGTGGGCGCGAAGATGCCGACCCTGAAGGAGCGCATCACCGTGCGGTTCGGCGAACCCCTCGACCTCTCACCGCACGGTCCCGCCTCCAGTGGACGCGCCCGTCGACTCGCGACCGACGAGATCATGGCGGCCATCCACGCGCTGTCCGGCCAGGAGCTCGCCGGCGCCTACAACGAGGCGCCCGCCCAGAACGCGATCGACAAGATCAAGCAGGCCCTGCCGCACGAACGGCGCTGAGCCCGCCACTCACGGCCACCGTCACGCGGTCTGCGCGGTGACCGTGGCTTCGTGACGCACCGGGAAGTTCATCGAGTTCGCGATGAAGCACCACTCGTTCGCCTGTGCGTGCGCCCGCTCGGCCGCCTCGATCATCGACGCGTCGGCGACGACGACCTGGGGGTGCAGCATCACCTCGACGAACGCTCCCCCACCGGTGCCGTCCTCGCGCATGTACCCCGTGGCGGTGTCGCTGTACGAGACCACGACCACTCCGGCCGTCACGCACGCGTGGAGGTAGGACAGCAGGTGGCATTCGGACAGCGACGCGAGAAGGAGGTCTTCGGGGTTCCATCGCCCCGGATCCCCGCGGAACGGCTTGTCCGAGGATGCGAGGATCTCTGGTTTCCCCTCGACCGCGAGCGTGACATCGCGTCGATAGTCCCGATAGCCGCTGGTGCCGGTACCGGAGTTGCCGGTCCAGGTCGAAGTGAGGGAGTAGTGGTGCTCGCCGAGAGCCGGGTGACGGTCTGCCATGTCGACAGTCTGCCAGTCCTCTCCGACAAGGCGGCGCGGCGGCGGCTCCGGAGGAGACGCCGGTCGACGGTATCCTTGCTGGGTGCTGGAAACTCTCACCGTGCAGGATGCCGTAGAACTCGCCGTCGTCGAACGGAGCGGATTCGTCGAATCACGCCACGCCGGGGCGGCCGTGGTCCTCTCCCCGGACGGCGACGTCATCGCCCGCCACGGCAACACCGACGCGCTCATCCTTCCCCGCTCGAGCCTCAAGCCGCTGCAGGCCGTCGCCTGCATCACCGCCGGTGCAGTGCTCGAAGGCGAGCAGCTCGCTCTCTCGACGGCGAGCCACTCCGGCACGGATCGCCATGCATCCGTCGTGCGCGACATGCTCACCGAGGGCGGCCTGACCGAGGACCACCTGGGGTGCCCTCCCGCGTGGCCAACAGACACCGCGACGCGCGATGAGATGGTGCGCGAGCACG
This sequence comes from Microbacterium sp., assembly GCF_031988965.1. Lineage (GTDB taxonomy): Bacteria > Actinomycetota > Actinomycetes > Actinomycetales > Microbacteriaceae > Microbacterium. The sequence continues at coordinate 4,656 of NZ_DALZXX010000103.1, read as the reverse complement.
TCGCCCAGGCACGGATCCGCATGAACTGCTCGGGCAAGCATGCCGCGATGCTGCGCGCCTGCGTCGCGACGGGGTGGCCCACCGACGGCTACCTCGATGTCGCTCACCCTCTGCAGGTGCACATCCGCGACGTCATCGAGCGCCTCACCGGCGAGAAGATCGCGCACACGGCGATCGACGGCTGCGGTGCCCCCGTGTACGCGCTGACTCTGACAGGGCTGGCCCGTGCCATCCACCGGATCGGCACCGCATCGGACCGGTCGCCGTTCGCGCTCCACCGCGTCGCGGGGTCGCTCGTCCGGGCCGTGCGCGAGCACCCGTGGACCATCGAGGGCCCGGGCCGCCCGGATTCGATCGCTATCGAGAAGCTCGGGGTGTTCGCGAAGGGCGGCGCCGAGGGGATCATGGTCATGGTCGCCCCCAACGGCACGACCGTCGCCCTCAAGATGCTCGACGGCGCCTCGCGCGCCTCGACGATCGTGGCAGCGACGCTGTTGGCCAGGGCTGGCGCCCTGAGCGACGCGGACGTCGCCACGCTCGCGGCCGCGCTGCCCCTCGACGTGCTCGGCGGTGGCGAGGTCGTCGGCGCCGTACACCCAGGCTCCGGGATCTGACCGACAGGACGATCTGACGCCGGCCAGCCGTCGGCTCTCTCATCGCCGCGTCAGCGCGGGGATCACGACGCGCTCGGGTATGCCGTCACCCCGCAGCGACCAGGCACGGCCCGCATGCGGTCTGGCATAGGGCGGGAGCTGCCGGATGCCGGCAAGTTGGCGGAGTTCGACGGGATTCTCCGCCCGGATCAGGATCTCTCCCTCGCTGCGGGCGCGCTGCCAGAGAGTCCAATCGCGCTGCCATGTCTCTGCCTCGCCGACGACGATGACCGGCCGATCGATGCCTTCTTCCACGGACGTGTGCTGCGCGGAGGCCACCGTGACCGTGCACCAGGGGTATGCCTCGGCGAGAGACGCGGCCACCGACCTCGCTCCGGTCGTGACCAGAGCCGTCAATCGCGTCGCCGGCGCCCAGGGCAGCTGCTCCCCCGCCTCTCGAGCAGCCGACTCCTCGTGCCCCTGATGCTCTGCCTCGACCCACGCGACCTGGATCTCACGGTCACCGAGAACCGCCCGCCCTGGCGGACGATCACGGTCGAACGACTGCGATTCTCCTCCGGCCGCGAGATGCTCGACACGATTCGGCATGCGGAGAAGTGCGCGACGAGGAAGCGAGTCGAGGATGCGCCCTATGGGTCCCGACGACCTCGATGCGGCGAGCACGATCGTGGCGTTCACCGCCCCGCGGATCAGCTGCTCCCAGAGTTGTGCGAGGTGCTGGCCGTGCTCGATCGGAAGGTCTCCGATCTGCAGGTCGATGTCATCGCAGAGGATCAGGCTCGGCGCGACGCGGGTCCGTTGTGCGAGCCCTGTCACGGTGTCCCACGCGGACTCCGCGTCGCGCGGTATCCAGAGCGCGTCGGATGACTGCTCTGCGAGGAGCCTGAGCGCCGAGGTGCGCCCGCTCCCGGGCGCTCCGAGGATCGACAGGCCGCGATCCGTTCCCGGTCGGATCAGTTCGAGGGGTTGGGCCTGGCGCTGCGGATCGTCGGCTCGCCCGACAGCCAGCCATCCGTCAGGCACTTCCTCGCCGATCTCCGCGAGCGGGATGAGACGGGGCAGGACCGGCAGCCAGGGACTCACCCCCTGATCAGCGCCGGTCCACAGGAGCGCGGCGGCGCGCAGGTCGGCGGCCCCGGTGAGCGCCACGCGCAATGCCGTCGGTTCGTGGTCACGCGGGCGCCGCACGAAGGCGATCCCCCGCGATTCGAGACCGCCCGGCAGTTCTGCAGCCGCATCGGTGCCCAGGACCGCTCGGCTGTCACCCGCATCGCTGACGCGCAGGCTGAGTCGCAACGGGCAGTTCGCCGCGAGCGCGTCGCGAATGACACCCGCGGCCCGCTGGGTACCGATGATGAGGTGCATGCCGAGCGCTCGTCCACGAGCCGCGATATCCGTGAAGACTCCGCCGAGCTCGGCGTGATCCTGCAGGAGTGCCGCGAACTCGTCGACGACGATGACGAGTCGCGGCATCTCGACGTCGCTGATGTCACGGGCACCGGCTGATGCGATCACCGCTTCTCGCCGACGAAGCTCGGCCGTGAGACTCGAGACACCGCGTCGCGCGCCCTCGTCGTCGAGGTCGGTGATGACCGCGGCGACATGCGGGAGCACTCGAAGCGGCTCGAAGGCCGTGCCGCCCTTGAAGTCCGCCAGGACGAACAGCACACGATCCGGCCCGTACGCCCGGGCCATCGCCGTCACCCACGTGACCAGGAGTTCGCTCTTGCCGGCGCCCGTGGTTCCGGTCACGATCGCATGAGGTCCGTCATCGACGAGGTCCACGGTCATCGTGTCGCGGTCGCCTCGCCCGATCGCCACCGCAAGGCCATGCGGCCCAGGAGTCTGCGTCAGCTCGGACAACGCGACCGCGTCCGGCAGAACCTCGAGGTCATCGGCATCCCCCGCGCGCTTCACGCCCGCGGCCTCGGCCTGTGCGCGCGACAGTCCCTCCGCGTCGACGTCGAGGATTCCCTGCGGCGTGCGCACCTTCGCACCGCGCAGCGCCTGCAGATCCATGACCGTCGTGACTCCCTCGGGCACGTCAGCGCCACTCGTCAGCATCCAGATCGCGGCGTCGGAGTCCGGCGCCTCGTCTCCGTCGTGAACGACGCCGAGAAGAAAGGCCCCACGTCGCGATCTGCCGAAGTGCGGAAAGACGTTCACGCCGAGCTCGGAGGCTGCCTCGCCCGCCAGAGCCAGCTGGCGCGGGCCGAACCTCAGGCAGAGCTGCACGACCAATGCTCTCGCCACCGCTGCGACGATGGGAGCTGGCCCTCTCAGCGCGATGCCGCCACCCAGCGCAACCGCGACAGGCACTCGCTCGATCGTTCCGCACCGGCGTTGGAAGTCGCGCTCGCGCGCGCCGTCGCCGCCCGACGAGCGCAGGCCGCTCGGCGATGCACCGCTGCCGATGACGATCTCCGTCGCTGCCGCCGGTCGCTCCCCTCCGCGCAGAGGAGGCTGCGAGAGGCACACGGCTGCGTCGGGATTCCGGTGCCAGCGGGCAGCCCGTTCTTCATCGTGACGCGCTGCGAGCTCGATCTCGGCATCCGCCCATGCCCTCTCACCGGCGATCGTCGCATCGCGCCGGGCCTTGCGACGTGCTCGGGCACCGTCGACGAGCGAGGCGAAGATCATGAGGGGGCCGAGCGCCGCGAAGCACAGCGCATAGAGCGAATCGGTGATCAGCCAGAGTGCGACCCCCGCCGCGACCGGCACGAGAGCCGCAACGATCGGCACCGGCGGCCGACGCGGGTCAGCGGGAGCAGCGGGGATGGCGATCGGCAGAGAGTCCATGCCTCCAGTGGACCGCAGCAGCAACGCTGTGCGACCCCGTCCACAACGACTCGGGCGCTACTTCTCCACGTCGGCAGATGTGGAGGAAGACTCCTCGGAGACCTGAACGATCACGAGCGTCACGTTGTCGCGCCCGCCGTTCTCGAGAGCGGCAGCCAGCATCGCGTCGACGGCAGCGGCCGGATCGGCGTTCTCCCGCAGGAAGTGCTGGATGCCGTAGTCGGTGAGCTCCTTCGTGAGACCGTCCGAGCAGATCACGAATCGATCCCCAGCCCGGAGATCGAGCGCCATGTAGTCGGGGGCAGTCAGCTCGCTGGCTCCGACAGCGCGGGTGATGACGTTGCTGTACGGGTGCCCCTCGGCCTCCTCGGGACTGATCTTGCCCGAGGCGATGAGCTCCTGCACGACGGAATGATCGGTCGTCACCTGGACGAGGCGATCATCACGAAGCAGATACACCCGCGAATCGCCGATGTTGAGCGAGACCCAGTGCGGATCGCCGTCGGAGAACTCGAGGAAGATCCCGGTGAGAGTCGTGCCTGTGCCTTCGTCGGTGGTCTCCGGATGGTCTGCGATGTCGGCGACGGCCAGCTCGAGCGCTCCCTCGATCGACGCGCGCTCCACGTTCCCTGCGGCGGCGATCGCCTCGAGCCGTTTCACAGTGCTGGAGCTGGCGATCTCGCCTCCCGCGTGTCCGCCCATCCCATCGGCGACGATGAACAGCGGATACGCGGCGAGATATGCGTCCTGGTTCGTCTCGCGGCGGCGCCCCACGTCGGTCATGCCCGCCCAGGACACCGTCAGTGCGCTCTGGGACACTGTGATGCTGTGGGTCTTCGTCGTCGTCTCAGACACGCGTCGCCTCCGAATCGCCCGCGAACCGGGCGGCCCCAGCATACCCAGCCACAGGCTGAGCAGCCGACGACACCGTTCTGCTGTGCCCCGACCCGTCGACGAGGTGAGAGCGCCTCGAACCTGTGGCCGACGCGGGCAGACCGGGTGCGCCGTCACGGCGCTGCGAGGTGACCATGCACCCACGCTATCGCCTTCGGCCGCTTCCGTCGCACTTCACCACCGGATCGACACATGCACAGAGCCCCCGACCGAAGTCGGGGGCTCTGTGTCAGAACGTCACGCGGGAGGCTGAGTCGGGTCCGTCGGCGGTGCGGGCGGAGCTGCCGGCGGTGCAGGCGGAGCCTGCGGCGGTGCCGGTGGGACCTGCGGTGCGGCCGGAGGCGCCGAC
>NZ_DALZXX010000102.1:0-10775 GCF_031988965.1 Microbacterium sp. | reverse complement strand
CCCCGCTCGACATCTGCTGCGGCTGCTCGGCTCCGCGCCGTTCCTCACGGGTCAGGTCTTCGCGGCGCTCGGCGGCGAGCCGGCCGCGCTCGTGCGCACGACGGTGGCGCCGACGATGCAGTCGGGCGGAACGGCGGCCAACGTGCTGCCCTCACAGGCGTCGGCGACAGTGAACCTGAGGATCGCCCTGGGCGAGACCGCGCAGCAGGCCGTGCTGCGGGTGCGCCGCCGCATCCGCGATCCGCTCATGACGGTGACCGTCGAGGAGGCGAGCGAGCCGTCTCCCGAGTCCCCGACCGACAACGCCCAGTTCGCTCTGCTCGGGGACGCGCTCGCCGTGTCGCACCCGGGCGTTCCGGCGGTGCCGTACGTGATGATGGCCGCGACGGACTCGCGGCACTTCCATCGCTTCGCACCCGCGGTCTACCGTTTCGCGCCGCTCGACATGTCCAACGCGCAACGGGCGTCGATCCACGGCGTGGATGAGAACGTCGAGATCGAGGCCCTCGAGCGGGGCGAGCGGTTCCATCGCGCTCTCCTCGAGGGGCTAGGGTGATCTCACCTTCTCCCGGACGTCCGAGCGTTCGGTTCTCCCTTCTCATCGAGGAGCCGCGATGACCCGCAGTCGGACTCTGGGCACCCTGGCGACGGTCGTCGGTTTCCTGGCCTTCGTCGAGTTCACGAGCGGTGTCCTGCAGGGCTACTACACGCCCATGCTCACCGACATCGCGCGGCACCTCGGCATCCACGACGCCGACGTCAACTGGCTCGAAGGTACGCAGCTCATGCTCTCGGCTCTCGTCGTGCCGGCGTTCGCGAAGCTCGGCGACATGGTCGGCCACAAGCGGATGCTGCTGATCTCGACCGCGTTGACCGCCGCGGCCGCACTCGTGCTGCCGTTCACGGACTCGTTCCCGGTGTTCCTCATCGGCTGGACCCTGATGGGCTTCTACGTCGTGTGGCTGCCGCTCGAGATCGCCCTGATCTGGTCGCGCTCGCGGCGCATGGAAGGGCGTTCCTCGATCACGGCGAAGGCCGCCGGTCTGCTGGTGGCGGCTCTCGAGGGCGGCGCGATCATCGGCGCTCTCGCCGGTGGTGCGCTCATCGACGTGCTTCCGCTCACGGTCGTGCTCCTCATCCCGGCCGTGCTCATCGTCGTGTGCTTCTTCGTGATCCTGTTCGGGGTCAAGGAGTCGTCGGATCCGACCGGCGGAGTCTTCGACACCGTCGGCGTGGTGCTCATCTCGCTGGCGCTGATCTGCTTCACGGGCGGCCTCAGCCTGCTGCGCCTCGAGGGCGGGCTGGTCAACCCGTGGTCGTGGACCGTGGTCGTCCTCGGGCTCCTTCTCGTCATCCCGTTCGTGCTCTGGGAGCTCCGCTGCGACGATCCGCTGATCGATGTGCGCATGTTCCGCTCGCCCGCTCTCGGCCCGGTGTTCCTCACCGCCGGCCTCTTCGGGGTGAGTGTCCTGGGTGCCCAGGCCCCGCTGTCGACCTTCGCCCGCACCGACCCGGGCGTCTACGGCTACGGACTCGGCACCACGGGGTTCGCGACGTCGTTGATCATCGGGCTGTATCTGATCGCGATGATCGCGGGGGCCCTGCTGTTCCCCGTGATCGCCCGCCTGCTCACCCCGCGGATCACGCTGATGGGCGCATCCCTGCTCGTGGGTCTCGGGTTCCTGCTCTTCCTCCCGTTCCATGACTCGTACCTGCAGGTCGTGACGAACATGGTGATCGTCGGGCTCGGATCGGGGGCTCTCGTGGCGGCGCTTCCGGCCGCGGCGGCCTCGGCGGCTCCGGCCACTCAGACGGGTGTGGCGACCGGGTTGACGAACTCGGTCAAGACTGTCGGTGGCGCGATCGCCTCGTGCGTCTTCGGCATCGCGCTCCTGAACGGCGTGAGCGGCGCGGTCGAGGGCACAGCCGGATCCTTCGCCGGGTACATCACCGTGTGGGTGGTCTGCGGTGTCACCGCACTCGTCGCGGCCGCGATCCTCGTGTTCGTCCCGAAAGAGGCGTTCACCGACCGGTCGGATGCCGAGGCCGTCGCCGCCCCGATCGGCTGAGGTCAGTCGCGGTCGAGCCCGAACGAGCGCTTGACGACGGCCTGCATGTCGCGGTCGAGTCCGTCGATGCGGGTGTTCACGGTGTCGAAGCGAGCGTTCATCTCTCCGCGGAGGCCACCGATCTGGGCGTTCATCTCGGTGCGGAGGCCGCCGATCTCGGTGCGGACGACGCGGATGAACAGGGTCGAGACGACAGTCAGCATGCCGAACATGAGCGCGCTGAAGCACGCGATCATCGTCCAGATCTGAGCGTCGTTCATGAGGTGCACCGTGTCATCCTCGCATCGTTCCACGCCGATGATCGGAATCGAGATCGCTGTATACCGTCATCCCGAGGAGCGGGGGAACTCGAGTCGACGGGCCCGGCTGTGCAGGAGTGGTGGGCGGTGACTCGCGTCATCGCCCACCGTCGAGGGGTGCTGCTCAGTCGCCCTTGACGTTGACGAGCTGACGCAGTGTATGCCGGATGGCGACCAGGCTCGAGGCATCCGCCATCACCTGATCGATGGGCTTGTACGCCTGCGGGATCTCGTCGATGAAGGCGTCCGTGTCGCGGAACTCGATCCCCTCCATCGCTTCGCGCAGCTGCTCGTGCGAGAACGTGCGCCGTGCCGCGGACCGTGAGTACTCGCGCCCGGCGCCGTGCGGCGACGAGTTCAGCGACTGCGGGTCACCGAGCCCTTCGACCACGTACGAGGCGGTCCCCATCGACCCGGGGATGAGCCCCGGACGACCGGCATCCGCCTGGATCGCGCCCTTCCGAGACACCCACACCCGCTTGCCGTAGTGCTTCTCCGACTCGGTGAAGTTGTGGTGGCAGTTGATGCGCTCCTGCTCGTCCACCGGCGTCCCGAGGAACTCCGACACCTGCCGAGCCACGCGGTCCATCATCTCCTCGCGGTTGAGCAGGGCGAAGTGCTGCGCCCACCGCAGCTCGCGGATGTACCGGGTGAACTCCGTCGTGCCCTCGACGAGGTATGCCAGGTCGGGGTCGGGAAGCTCGATCCACCACTGCTTCGCCAGCCTCTGCGCGACCGTGATGTGATGACCGGCGATCCGGTTGCCGATGCCTCGCGACCCGGAATGCAGGAACAGCCAGACCCGGTCGAGCTCGTCGACCGACACCTCGATGAAGTGGTTGCCGGAGCCGAGAGTCCCGAGCTGCAGTCGCCAGTTCTTGGCGTACGACTCGGGGTCGAAGCCGTTCTCCTCTGCGAGCCGCTCGAGCTCGAGGATCCGCGGCTCCGCGGTCGCGACGATCCTGTTGTTGTAGCGCCCGGCCGACAGCGGGATGGCGCGCTCGATCTGCTCCCGCAGCTCGGCGAGATCGCGACCGGCGAGGTCGCTCCTCGTGAACTGCGTGCGCACCGCGATCATGCCGCAGCCGATGTCGACGCCGACGGCGGCGGGGATGATCGCGCCGAGCGTCGGGATCACCGAGCCGACGGTCGCCCCCTTGCCGAGGTGCGCATCGGGCATGAGCGCCAGGTGCGGGTGGATGAACGGCATGCGAGCGGTGGTGTGCGCCTGATCGAGTGTCTTCTCATCGATCATCGACGCCCACGAGAGCAGCCGTGTGGAGAGCCTCTCCATGATTCCTTTCCTTGTGTGATGTTCAGCCACAGGTCGGGATCCTCATGAAACAGAAATGCCCCGGACCTGACGGTGCGGGGCATGAGAACAGCGGATGCTGTCACACGGCGCGCGCCGGAGGGTACGACTCGTAGCGGTCATTGCGCTTCTGCTGAAGCGGCAAGACCGCGGTGAAGGGGAAGTTCCGCAGGGCGGTCATCCGTCGTCTCCTCGGCGTGAATGCGGTGCGCGATCGGCACAGCTTTGCCACACTAGAGCGCGACACGCCCGGGAGTCAAGCTCAGGACCGCGGCGGGTTGTGCATGAACTCGACGCGGATGCCGCTGTCGTCCTCGACGAAGGAGGCGTAGTAGTTCTCGCTGAAACGCGTGAAGATCTTGGGCTCGCGAACGACGCTCCAGCCCGCGGCGACGGCGACGGCATGGAGTCGATCGACCTCGTCACGGGTGTCCAGGGCGAAGGCGAGATGCTGCCAGCCGACTCGGCCGTGGACGTGCGGAGCGCTGCCCTCTTCGTGCGGCGCGAAGATGATGATCTCGGTCTCGTCGCCGTGGTGCCACGAGATCCCGTTCTCGGCCTCGGACCCGAACTCGTAGCCGAGAGCCGTGAGCACGGGATGGAACTGGGCCCGCCCGCGCTCGATGTCGACGACGGTGATGCCCAGATGGTCGAGAAGCGCCATCTGCCCAGTGTCGCAGGCCGATGCCGTCCGTCGTCGGAGGTCAGTGCGGTGCGTGGTACTCGGCTTCGCCGCGCTTCCAGTACCCCTTGACCACAGCGCGGGCCGGGTCGATGCCCCACCGTTCGAGCAGTGCGCGTCCGGGCTTGACGATCGACTGCTCGGCCGCGATGAACACGAACGGATCGTCGCCGTTCGAATCCTCCGCCGTCAGCCCGTCGAGGAACGCGATGAGCGCCGCCCCCGAGGGAGCATCGCCCCGATGCAGCCACTCGATGTCGACCGGCGCTTCGATATCGACCTCACGCCCGGCCGAGACCGTCTCGATCACGATCCGGGCAGAGACATCTGCGGGGATGAGCGCGGCGAAGCGTCGGATCGCGGGGATCGCAGTCTCGTCTCCGACCAGCAGCCACGAGTCGGGTGTGCCGGCGATCACGGCCGACCCTCGCGGTCCACCGACCCCGATCGATGACCCGAGGGCAGCGGTGGCGGCCCAGGGTGCCGCGACGCCGGCGTCTCCGTGCACCGCGAACTCGACGTCGAGCCAGTCCGATCCCCACGCGAGGGGTGTGTACTCGCGACTCGGTGCCGCCCGCATCTCCTCGACCGAGCTCACGGGGCCGGTGGGGAAGAACAGGCGCATGTGGTCATCGGATCCGGGGGACTCGAAGCCCTCCAGATCGCTGCCGGTCAGGCGCACACGGACGAAGTCGGGGGCAAGCCATTCCCTGGCGCTCAGCGTCACCGTGCGAAAGCGCAGATCGAGGCCGCGTCGCTCGATCGTGAAGCCGGATTTCGTATCGCTCATAAAGTAAGGCTAACCTATCTTTCGAGTACGACTTAGGCATACCTAAGTCACTCGTCCTGCGCCAGTCGTGCGCGTTTCCACACAGCAGAACAGGAGTCTCTCCATGTCCGTGCCCAGAATCCTCACCGTTACGAGCGTCGGCGTCGTCGGTCTTCTCGCCCTCGCAGGGTGCTCCACCGCCGCCGAAGCCGAACCGGAAGAGACGGAGGCCGCCGCAGCTTCCGTCACGATCGAGGACAACACGGGCGAACACGAGATCGCGACGCCTCCGGCATCCGTCGTGGCCCTCGACAACCGCACCTTCCAGACGCTGTCCGACTGGGGCGTCGAGCTCTCCGCCGGCGCGGTCGCCCTCATGCCCGACTCCGTCTCATACCTCGACGACGACTCCATCGTTGACATCGGACTCCACAGCGAACCGAACCTCGAGGCGATCGTCGCGGTCGAGCCCGACCTGATCATCAGCGGACAGCGCTTCACGCAGCACAACGAGGCGATCGCCGACCTGGTGCCCGACGCCACGATCATCGATCTCGAGCCGCGCGACGGCGAGCCCTTCGACGCCGAGCTGAAGCGGCAGACCACCGTGCTCGGCGAGATCTTCGGCAAAGAGGATGAGGCGAAGGAACTGGTCGACGCCTTCGACGAGGCAGTCGAGCGTGCCAAGGCCGCGTACGACGATTCGGCCACGGTGATGGCCGTCAACACCTCGGGTGGTGAGATCGGCTACCTCGCTCCGACCGTCGGACGCTCGCTCGGCCCGATCTACGACATCCTCGGCCTCACGCCGGCGCTCGAGGTCGACGACGCCAGCGACGATCACCAGGGTGACGACATCTCGGTCGAGGCGATCGCCGCCTCGAACCCCGACTGGCTGCTCGTGCTCGATCGCGACGCCGTCTTCGCCGCCGAGACACCCGACTACGTGCAGGCGTCAGAGATCCTCGTCAACTCCGAGGCGCTCGCCGGAGTCACCGCGATCGCCGACGAGCAGATCGTCTACATGCCCACCGACACATACCTCAACGAGGGCATCCAGACGTACACGACGTTCCTCAACGACTTCGCCGACGCCCTCGAGGCCGCGCAGAAGTGACCACGGCATGGCGGCATCCGATTTCTCGTCGGATGCCGCCATCCGGCATTCCGTCATGAATCGCCTCGTCCCCGCTGAGTCCGTCCGCGCGCTCGAGCCGCTCCGCTCCGCCGGACGGCTCTTCGACGTGAAGCTGCTGGTCGGCGTCGTCGTCGTCATCGCGCTCCTCGTGCTCTCGCTCTTCACCGGGGTGTACGACATCGCCGGCGCGGCAGACGGCGCGGAGATGTTCCAGATCACGCGCATCCCGCGCACGATCGCCCTCGTGCTCGCCGGCGCGGCCATGGCCATGGCCGGCCTCGTGATGCAGCTGCTCACCCAGAACAGGTTCGTCGAACCGACGACCACAGGAACGACCGAATGGGCGGGTCTCGGCCTGCTGACCGTGATGGTGCTGGTGCCTCAGCCGTCGATCCCGCTGCGCATGGTCGGCGCGATCGTCGCCGCGTTCATCGGCACCATGGTGTTCTTCGCCTTCCTGCGTCGTGTCTCGCTCACGTCGTCGCTCATCGTGCCGATCGTCGGCATCATGCTCGGCGCGGTGGTGGGTGCCGTGTCCACGTACTTCGCGCTGGCCACCGACTCGCTCCAGGCGATCGGGGTCTGGTTCGCCGGCAGTTTCACGTCCGTGCTGCGGGGTCAGTACGAGATGCTGTGGATCGTCGCGGTGGTCGGTGTGATCGTGTTCCTCGTCGCGGATCGCCTGACGATCGCCGGACTCGGCAAAGAGGTGGCGACGAACGTGGGTCTGAACTACGACCGGGTCATCCTGCTCGGCACGGCTCTGATCGCCGTCACCACCGGCGTGGTGACGGTCGTCGTCGGCAACCTGCCGTTCCTGGGGCTGATCGTGCCGAACATCGTCTCGATGGTCCGCGGCGACGATCTGCGCAGCAACCTGCCGTGGGTCTGCCTGCTCGGGATCGCCATCGTCACGGTCTGCGACATCATCGGGCGAACGATCATCATGCCCTTCGAGGTTCCGGTGTCGCTGATCCTGGGCGTCATCGGCGCGGTCGTCTTCATCCTCCTGCTCCTGAGGCAGCGCCGCCGTGGCTAGCGCGGTCGCTGCCGGCGCGCGCACGTCCGGATCCTTCACGACACCGCGAGCACGACGTCGCTACGTCGTCGTGTTCTGCATCCTTCTCGCGCTCTCGGCGGTGTTCGCCTTCGGCCTTCTCGCCTGGGAGAACCCGATGCCGGTCGGGTCCGCGGGGTTCTGGCGCATCGCCCAGCATCGAGCGACGAACGTGACGGTCATGGTGGTGGTGGCGATCGCGCAGGCGATCGCGACCGTGAGCTTCCAGACCGTCACGAACAACCGCATCATCACACCGTCGATCATGGGGTTCGAGTCGCTGTACCGCGTCGTGCAGACGACCACGGTGTATCTCTTCGGAGTCGCGGGCCTCGTCGCCATCCAGGGCGTCTGGCAGTTCGGGCTGCAGGTCGTGATCATGGTGGCGCTCGCGATGGCGCTGTACGGGTGGCTGCTGTCAGGGCGCTACGGCAACCTGCACATCATGCTGCTCGTCGGCATCATCATCGGCGGTGGCCTCGGCGCGATCTCGACGTTCATGCAGCGACTGCTCACTCCCAGCGAGTTCGACGTGCTCGCCGCTCGCCTGTTCGGCAACGTGTCGAACGCCGATGCCTCGTACCTGCCGCTGGCGATCCCGCTCTGCCTCGCCGCATCGGCGCTGCTCGTGATGCGGTCGAGGCGATTGAACGTCATGGCCCTGGGGTCCGATGCGGCGCGCTCGCTCGGGCTCGACCACAGGCGCGAGCTGTACATCGTCCTGTTCCTGGTCGCGGTGCTGATGGCGACCTCGACTGCGCTGGTGGGGCCGATGACCTTCCTCGGATTCCTCGTCGCGACCCTCGCGTATCAGTTCGCCGACACGCACGATCATCGGCTCATCTTCCCCGTAGCCGTGCTCACGGCATTCACGATTCTGGCGGGGGCGTACTTCGTGATGAAGAACGTGTTCTATGCGCAGGGCATGGTGTCGATCCTCATCGAGCTCGTGGGCGGAATCGTGTTCCTCATCGTCATCCTCAGAAAGGGCAGGCTGTGATCGCACTCGACGGCGTCCGCCGTGACTACAGCAGCGAGGTCGCGATCGGCCCCGTCGATCTCGAGATCCCCGCGGGCGGGATCACCGCGCTGATCGGTCCGAACGGAGCGGGGAAGTCGACCCTCCTGACCATGATCGGCCGGCTCGGCGGCATGGATGCCGGCACGATCGAGATCGCGGGGTACGACGTCGCCACGACCCGATCGAAGGACCTGGCGAAGATCGTCTCGGTGCTGCGGCAGGAGAACCACTTCGTCACCCGACTCACCGTGCGCCAGCTCGTCGGCTTCGGGCGTTTCCCGCACTCGAAGGGAAGGCTCACGCGCGCGGACGAGGAGCTTGTGAGCCGCGCCATCGACTTCCTCGATCTCGGGGATCTCGAAGGCCGCTACCTCGACGAGCTGTCAGGAGGTCAGCGCCAACGCGCGTACGTCGCGATGGTGCTGGCGCAGGACACCGAGTTCGTGCTGCTCGACGAGCCGCTCAACAACCTCGATATGAAGCACGCGGTGCAGATGATGCAGCACCTTCGCCGGGCCTCGGATGAACTCGGTCGCACGATCGTCATCGTGCTGCACGACATCAACTTCGCCGGTCACTACGCCGATCACATCTGCGCGATGAAGGACGGCGAGGTGGTGGAGTTCGGTTCACCCCGCGAGATCCTGACCGACGAGGTCCTGACCCGCGTGTTCGACACTCCGGTGCAGGTCATCGACGGACCGTCAGGACCGCTCGCCGTGTACTACTGACTGTGGCTTCGCGGGTCGGGTCGAAGGGGTGCGTCGGTCGGGCCGCATTCGAGCCCGCGTCAGAGCTCGACGCCGTGGTCCTCGTCGTTGACCCCCGCATTGCGCCCGCGGCGGGATTCGTACCCGATGAACCAGCCGAGCCACACGATGGCTGCCAGCAGGATGCCGAGCCAGACGTTCTGGAAGATCAGCCCGATCACGACTCCGAGGATCAGAAGCCCTGCGGTGACGGAGAAACGGAGCAGGTTGCGGGACATGCGTTCAGCCTAGAGCCCCGGGGGCGGCGAAGGGTCAGCGATTCCGGTTGTCCTCGGGGGAGAGGCGTGGCCCTCGCCGTGCCTCGCTGATGCCGCTCGCGAAGATGAGCCGGATCACCCGTTGGCGATGGCCTGCCCAGGGCGCGAGGAGTTCGAGCATCCCGTCGTCGTCGGTGCGATGGCCCGTGAGCACGTGGCCGACCTCGTGCGCGAGGTGGTAATCGCCGACGCTGACCGCATCAGGGTCGCCGAGCGCGCGGATGCGCGTCTCCGCCGAGGTCCAGAGACCTATGCCGGGCAGGCTCGTGAGCACGCGATCCCGGTCTTCGCCGCTCTCGGCCGCGAGGAAGGCGCGTGAGATGCTGTCGCCCCGGGATGCTGTGCGCACGATCGTCCTCGACTGCGGCGGCTGCACTCCGGCGCGATGCCAGTCCCATGAAGGGATGGCGCGCCACTCGGTGTGTGTCGGCGCCGTGTACATCGGGCGCGGTGTCGGGCCGGGGGCGCGCTGACCGTATTTCGTGACGAGCAGACGCCACGCGCGGAACGCCTCGAGACCGGTGACCTTCTGCTCGAGGATCGCGCAGGCGAGGGCATCGAAGACCTCGCCGGTCCGCGCCAGACGGATGCCCGGAGAGCGTCGTGCGACCTCGGCGATGAGCGGGTGGTGCGAGGGGTCGAATCCCCGTGGGTCGTCGTCGGCTCCGCACAGGGCGGGCAGCCGGTCGAGTGCCTCGTCGGCTCCGGGGCCCCACGCGGTCGCGTGGATCTCTCCACCGGTCTGGCGGAGGGCGAGCGTCGCCGGGCCCTCGGGCGTGCGCAGAGCGCGCCAGATCACCGGACCGTCGAACAGCATCGTCGGGTCGCCGGGCCCTCGGCGGAGCATGCCGACCGTGCGACGAAGGTCGAGCGGGTGTGAGGGCCGATAGACGGCGTCGCGCGTGCGGACGGATGCAGGTGCTCCGTCGGCAGCGGCGTCAGCGGTCAGGGGCATGCCCCCACGGTACGCCGGAGGTCTGACACCGACCTCAGAAGCGGTCGGGCGACGGCGTGCCGTGACCGTAGCGGATCACGACGTCGGCGTGACGGTCGAACCGGTAGCCGATGCCGCGCACGGTGCGCACGATGTCCTCGTAGCGGCCGAGCTTGGCGCGCAGGCGACGCACGTGGACGTCGATCGTGCGCTCGCCGGGAGTCTCGTCGTCCTGGGCCTGCCACAGGGCGGACACCAGTTCGCTGCGCTCGATCGTGCGCCCCTCGCGGAGCACGAGGTACTGCAGCAGCTCGAACTCCTTGTAGGTGAAGGCTGCCGACTCGCCGTCGATGAGCACGCGCTTGCGGGAGATGTCGACGACGACGCCGCCTTCTTCGTCGACCGTCTCCTCCTCGGCCGCGGCCTTGGTGCGGGCGATCGCGCCGGGCTCCTGCAGAGCGAGGCGC
>NZ_DALZXX010000101.1:0-10878 GCF_031988965.1 Microbacterium sp. | reverse complement strand
CCGAGCTCGGTGTGCACGATGGTGGCGCCGAGCGAGAGGAACAGTCCTCCGGTCGCCCAGCCGGCGATCACCGCGGGAGCGCCGCGCCAGAAATCGCCGCGCACGCTGCCGGGGGTCGAGAGGCGGAATCGCAGGGATGCCCACGCGCCGGGTCGCCGCGGCGCGGTCTCGGGGGCGAGGAGGAACAGGCCGGCGAGCACCAGGTAGATCGCGGTCAGGGGTGCGAATACGTCGAGCAGCGGATCGCCCGTGAGGTCGAGGGCGATACCGGCGAGGATCGCACCGAGTCCCAGGCCGATTCCGGGGCTCAGGGCATTCCAGAGTGCGGCGACGCGGGCCTTGCCTTCGGGGGCGAGATCGAGCGCGGCGGCCGACAGGGTCGAGATGAGCACGCCGCTCGCCGCCCCCTGCAGGATGCGCGCGAGCACGAGGGTCGCCACAGTGTCGGCATGCCAGAACAGGATCATGCTCGTGGTGAGAAGCAGGAACCCGGCGATCGCCACCGGTCGGCGACCGATGTGGTCGGAGAGCGATCCCGCGCTGAGCAGGGCGAGAAGGAGTGCGATCGCGTAGACAGCGAAGATCGCGCTGATCACGATGGAGTCGAACCCGATCTCGGCGGCGAGCACGGGATAGAACGGCGACGGAGCGCTCGCGCCGACCATCATCGCGATCTGGGCCACGATCGCGAGGGCGAATCCGAAGCGCGAACGGCGGACGGATGCTGTCGCGACGGGTGTCGGGGCGGTCATCGTCATGCGTGCTCCTGAGGTCGGGGGTGCGTGGGTTCGAGAATCATCGAACTGTTGGAGCGTACTCGCCTTCGCGCGATTGTTCAACTATTCTCGAACCATGCCAGGCGACCTCCCGCATCCGGATCGCTCCGAGATCCAGCTGACAGACGTGCTCTTCGCGCTGAGTGACCCCGAGCGCCTGGCCATCGCGCGGCAGCTCGCGGACGGTCCGCTCGATATGGCCGAGTGCCATGCGACCGACCCGAATCTGCCGAAGTCGACCAAGTCCCACTTCATGAAGGTGCTCCGCGAGGCGGGCGTGATCCGCAATGAGCCGAACGGGCGGAGGCGGATGCTCACGCTGCGTCGCGACGACCTGGATTCGCTGTTCCCCGGACTTCTGGAGTCGGTACTCCGGGGGTAGGTCGGCGTCGTTCTCGCGTGCTCGCGGCCTTTCCCGGGCATCTCGGAGTTCTGGAATCGACTAGTACATATCTTCGAAACTCCGTGCGTACGCGAGTAAAATCGAGACATGTCGAAGTTGGTCGGTCTGCACGAGGCGATGTCCCGCCTCGATGAGGTGTGGGCGGATTCCGGCTCGGCGTCAGGTCTCTCCCGCGAGCAGTTGCTCGCGATGAACACCGCGATCGATGCGATGAAGCGACAATTGGATGCCGTGCACATCGACGTCGCGGCGCGCATCGCCGCGGAGTCGCGTGCGGAACTCGGTGCCGGTGGTCTCGCGAAGCAGCAGGGGTATCGTTCGGCCGCCACGCTGATCTCATCGACGACCGGCATCTCGTTCGCCGAGGCATCGAGGTTGATCAGAGTCGGCGAGGCGACGGCGCCGCGCGCTGATCTGCTCGGATCGCCGCTGCCGGCTCGGTATCCCCTCGTGCGCGCGGCTCTGCTCTCCGGGCGGCTCGGCGTGCAGGCTGCGGCGCTGATCCTCGCGCTTCTCGAGCGGTGCCAGGTCGCGGTCGGCGCGCAGAAAGTCGCCGAAGCCGAGAAGACCCTCGTCGACGCGGCCGTCGACCTGCCGCTCGACGACGTGCGCAAGATCGTCGATCGGGCGGAGGGGTGGCTCAACCCCGACGGCAGCGCGCCGCGCGACGAGGAGCGACGGTCGCGGCGGTCGTTGACGATCTTCGAGCGTGACGGCATGGTGCATCTCAACGGACGATTCCACCCCGAGGCTGCCGCTCCGATCGTGGCGGCGATCCGCGGGTACGTCACGGCCGCCTTCGCAGCGCGCAAGGGCGAGCCGGCGGCTGAGTCACCCGATGCTGATCGTCGCAGCGTGGCGATGCTTCAGGCCGACGCGCTGGCGCTGTTCTGCGCGCACGTTCTCGGATGTCGAGATGAGCGGATGCCGCTGGCCGGCGCCACCGTCGTCGTGCGGGTGACCCTCGACGACCTGCAGTCCGGCTGCGGAACGGCCGAGATCGACGGTATCGGTCAGAAGATCAGCATCGGTGCCGCGCGCAGGATGGCAGCGAGCGGCGGGGTGATTCCGTGTGTGCTCGGCGGTGACAGTCAGATCCTCGACTGGGGTCGCGAGAAACGGCTCTTCACGAAAGCTCAACGACTGGCCCTCGTCGAACGCGACGGCGGATGCGCGATGTGCGGACTTCCGCCCGAGATGACGAAGGCGCATCACATCAGGTGGTGGAGTCGAGATGCGGGGCCGACCGATCTGTCGAACGGCGTGCTGCTGTGCGAGACCTGCCATCACCGGATCCACGACAACGGATGGGACATCCGCATCGACGGAGTGGGTGTCGCGGCGAAGGTGTGGTTCCTTCCGCCTGCGTACGTCGACGCTGAGCGCCGGCCCCGACTGGGCGGTAGGGCCCGATTCGATGTGGCCGCATGAGTGCCGTCGGCGTCGTGTGCTCAGCGGAAGTACGAGGCGCCGTTGAGATCGAGAACGGTGCCGGATGCCCAGACGGCGCCCGGCGACGTCAGATAGGCGACGGCATCGGCCACCTCGCAGGCGGTTCCCACGCGGCCGAAGGGGCTCTGGCCGCGGATGCTCTCGCCCTGAGCGCCGGCGAGCTTCTCGGCCTGGCGTTCGGTCGCGATCATCCCGGGGGCCACGGATGTGACCGCGATGCCGTGCGGTGCGAGCGCCAGAGCCAAGGACTGTCCGAGCGCCTGCAGTCCAGCCTTCGTGGCTGCGTACGCGGGATGCTCTGCTTCACCGCGGAATGCTCCGCGCGAGCCGATGTTGACGATCGCTCCGCCCGTGCCCTGGGCGATCATCTGCTGGGCGACGAGCATCGTCAGGTTCGACGTGCCGATCAGATTCACCGACACCATGCGCGACCACGATTCCTGCCAGTGCGCATACGTGGTCGTGTCGATGCGATGCGCGTTGGCACTGCTCGGGGCGATCGCCGCATTGTTCACCAGGATGTCTATGGATCCGAGGGTGCTGACGGCGCTGTCGACGATCTGCTCGGCTGCGGCGGGGCCGCTCAGGTCGCCGACCACCAGCGTGTGCCCGGTACCCGCGAGAGACGACAGCGTCTCCTCGGCGGCTGCGAGATCGGCGCTGCAGTGCACGGCCACGCGATCTCCACGCCGGGCGAGGGTCTGGGCGATGGCGCGGCCGATGCCGCGCGAGCTTCCGGTGACGAGGGCGGTCGCCATGTCAGGACGCGACCTGCGTGCGACCGTCGGAGCGCGGAGGCTCGATCTCGGCCCAGACGGAGTCGAGTGAGAGGTGCAGCACCCCGGCGACGGCGGCGATGGTCGAGAACGACGGAGTGGCGACGCGGCCCGACTCGATCTTGCGCAGTGTTTCGGGTGAGATTCCGGCATCGAGGGCGACGCTCAGCATCGAACGCGAACCGCGCGCCCGACGCAACAGGGCGCCCAGGCGCTCGCCGCGTTCGACATCGGCGGGGGTGAGCGGAAGACGAACCATCATGTGCCCATACTAATACCGGGATAGTATTACCGGTCATGATTGAAATCCTCAACGCGGAACAACTCCACAGAGCACGTGAGACCGGTGCGCTGGTCGGCTCGATACTCCAGAGCCTCAAGCGGCGGGCTGTCGTCGGGGTGAACCTTCTCGACCTCGATCGGTGGACGAAGCAGCTCATCGAGAACGCGGGGGCCGAGTCCTGCTACGTCGATTACGCGCCGTCGTTCGGCCGTGGGCCGTTCGGCCACTACGTGTGCACGGCGGTGAACGACGCGGTGCTGCACGGGATGCCGCACGACTACGTCCTCGCAGACGGCGATCTGCTGACGCTCGACCTCGCCGTGACGCTGCAGGGCGTGGCGGCGGACGCGGCGATCAGTTTCGTGGTCGGTTCGCATCCTGCGACAGAAGACCTCGCGATGATCGCGGCGACGGAGCGGGCGCTGGCGGCGGCGATCGCGGCCGCACGGCCGGGTGCCCGCATCGGAGACCTCTCGCACGCGATCGGGTCGGTACTGTCGGCGGCCGGGTACCCGATCAACCTCGAGTTCGGCGGGCACGGCATCGGGTCGACGATGCATCAGGATCCGCATGTCGCGAACGACGGGCGCGCGGGGCGGGGGTACCGATTGCGGCCCGGACTCCTCCTGGCGCTCGAACCGTGGGTCATGGCCGACACCGATGAGCTCGTGACCGATGCCGACGGGTGGACGCTCCGCAGCGCCACCGGATGCCGCACGGCGCACACCGAGCACACGATCGCGATCACCGAAGACGGCGCGGAGATCCTGACGCTCCCACGGTGATCATGACGCTGCCGAGGTGATCCTGACGCTCCCGCGGTGATCTAAGCAGCCCTCAGCGTCCGCGCGAGCGACTCCGCACCCGACGGGCGGCGCGGCCCGCGAAGTCCTTGAATCGGCCACCGGGCCAGACGCGGCGCAGCTCGACCGACCCTCCGCGGGTGGCGACCGGGGTGCAGGTGCGACCGGCCAGCAACGGCGAATGGCCGGCACTGGCGAGGGTCGCGGCATCCGATTTCAGCGGCACGTCGAACGTCCACCCTGCCCGTCGCACCTTGGCGACGAGTCGAGCGCCGCGGGTCTGATCCGTCGGTCCGAACACCTTGAGGGGGTCTATCGCGAACGTCACCGAGGTCCGGTCCTGCAGTGACGATGCGGCGATCCGGCGCTCGTCACCCGTCGTGGTGTCGCGCAGGAAGAGCTCGATCTGATCATTGCCGAGCTCGCGACCCGCGAGCAGAAGGCCGGAGGGCAGATCGGCCCCCGAGAACGGCAATGACGTCAGCCGCCCCGATCCCGGCTCGAAGACGAGAGCGTCGGCGCCGTCACGGGTGACCGCGACGCGAACCGCCAGATGCAGGCCGCCGCCGCGAGACCAGCGCGCCTTCGTCACCTCTGCGCGGCACGTCATCTCGGATTCGAAGCGCGCGAACTCCACCAGATCGTCGCGGCGGTTCGCCCGCAGCAGCGCGGCACGGATCCGCTGCGGAAAGGCCAGGCCGCCGTCGACGCCCGGCCCGAAGCGGCGCTGCGCGAGAGGGGTGACGACGTCGAGAAGTCGAGTCCGATACTCGGCGGGGTACGCGACCATGCGCTTGCCTGACAGCCGCTTGAGGATCTTGCCGCGGAACCAGTGCCGCAGCAGGCGGTCGCGCAGTCTGCCCGGCGCCGTGTACTCCTCGACGAGGTCGAGCACCGCCTCGAGATGCGGGAAGTACGACTCCGGGTCGATGCGCGACGAGCTGGCGCTGCCGGGCTGCTTGACCCACGCGTAGCAGGGCTCGCTCGCGAAGATCGAGATCGTCTCGGCCTCGAAGTACGCCCGCATCACGAACAGGTGGTCCTCGAGGCGAACCTTGCCCTCGGGGAAGCGGATCTCCCGATCGCGCAGGAAAGCGGTGCGGAACATCTTGTGCGGCGTCAGCATCTCGAGCAGCGGGTCCTCGCCGAGGCGTGCGTTCGGCACATCGCGGCGGAAGATCCGTCTCGGCAGG
This sequence comes from Microbacterium sp., assembly GCF_031988965.1. Lineage (GTDB taxonomy): Bacteria > Actinomycetota > Actinomycetes > Actinomycetales > Microbacteriaceae > Microbacterium. The sequence goes on along the minus strand of NZ_DALZXX010000101.1, from coordinate 5,192 downwards.
GGTCGTCCGATGCCGACCTCCTTGCCGACGACCACATCCGACCCGTGCGCATCGGCGAAGTCGCACAGTCGCTCGAGAGCGGAGTCGAACAGCCAGTCGTCCTGATCCACGAACTGCACGTACGTGCCACGCGCCGCCTCGACACCGCGGTTACGGGGAGTGCCCGGCCACCCGGAGTGCGGCAGATCCAGCACCCGCACGTACGGCCGGTCGGCGGCGATCGCCGCGAGCTGCTCGCGCGTCGCTTCGCCGGATCCGTCATCGCACAGCAGCACCTCGAACAGCGACGCATCCAGGGTCTGCCGATCCAATGAGGCGATGAGCGCGTCGATGGCCTCCCCGGGCTGGAAGACGGGCACGACCACACTCACACGCAGATTCGACATCCTCCGCAGTCAAACACCGAGACCTGTGGAGCACACGGGGGTTGCTTTCAGGCGCGCGTGCGTGCAATCTCCCGAACTCCCACCCCACGCACAGCCTTAACGATATATCGTTGACTATCGCTCACCACTCCAGGGAGGTCACCATGAACAACGCATTCCCCTCGAACCCCTTCGGCGGATCCGGCTTCGGTGCAGGCTCCGGGGGTCCCGCATCCGCGATCTTCGATGCCATGGACCAGCTCCGCAAGAGCTTCGAGAAGTCCTTCGAACAGCGCCCCAGCGGCGGATCGCGCATGGCCAAGGGCGACGTCCGCACCGCCGTGCTGTCGCTGCTCGCCGAGAAGCCCATGCACGGCTACCAGATCATCAACGAGATCGCCGAGCGCAGCGGCGGATCGTGGAAGCCCAGCGCCGGCTCGGTCTACCCGACCCTGCAGCTGCTCGCCGACGAGGGTCTCATCGAGGCCGAGGAGCAGAACGGTCGCAAGACCTACTCGCTCACCGAGGCGGGCCGCGAGGTCGCGGTCGAGAGCACCGAGACCCCCGCGCCGTGGGAGTCGCAGTCCAAGGGTGAGAGCCTGCACGACAACCCCCGCTACAGCGCGCTCCCCAAGGCGGGTGTCGACCTCGCCGCCGCCGCGGCTCAGGTCGGACGCAGCGGCAGTCCCGAGCAGGTGCAGCAGGCGGTCGATATCCTCGACGAGGCGCGCCGTAGGCTGTACACGATCCTCGCTCAGGACTGATCGCACACGACCCAGGGACGACACATGACGGATGCCGCGGCGCAGGGCGCCCATCGCGCCCGATACCGCCGCATCCTGTCGTTCGCGGCGCGCGAGTTCATCAAGATCTGGTGGTTCGAACTCGTGCTGCCGCGCTTCGGCATGACGTCGATCGCCGAGCGCACGCGCGGCCCGCGGATGCAGCGCTTCGCGAAGCGCTTCCACGTGCTCGCCGTCGAGCTCGGCGGCCTCATGATCAAGGTCGGACAGTTCATGTCCTCACGCCTCGACGTGCTGCCGCCCGAGATCACGAAGGAGCTCGAGGGGCTGCAGGACGAGGTCCCCGCGGTGCCGTTCGCCGACATCCGCGCCTCCGCCGAGGCCGAGCTCGGCATCCCTCTCGAGCAGGCCTACGCCTGGTTCGATCAGACGCCGGTCGCCGCGGCATCCCTCGGCCAGGCGCACCGTGCCCGACTCGCTGACCAGGATGCCGCCGACACCGGGCTCGACAGTGTCATCGTCAAGGTGCAGCGTCCCGGCATCGATGAGATCGTCGCGGTCGACCTCGCCGCGCTGCGCCGCGTCGCGAAGTGGCTCACCCGGGTGCGGCTGGTGTCCGACCGCGTCGACGCCCCGGCCCTCGTCGAGGAGTTCGCCGAGACGAGCCTCGAAGAGATCGACTACCTGCACGAGGCCGCAAGCGCCGAGCGGTTCCGCGAGAACTTCGCCGCGGATCCGCGCGTCGACACCCCCGAGATCGTCTGGGAGCGCTCGACTCGTCGCGTGCTCACGCTGTCCGACGTCACGGCGATCAAGATCAACGACACGGATGCTCTGCGCGCGGCGGGCATCGATCCGGCTGCCGTCGCCGATGCGTTCGCCGAGGTCATGTTCGACCAGGTCTTCACGCACAGCTTCGTGCACGCCGACCCGCACCCGGGCAACATCTTCGTGACGCCCGAGGCGGCATCCGACACCGGGCAGAACTTCCGTCTCACGTTCATCGACTTCGGCATGATGGCCGAGGTCCCCGATAACCTGCGCGACGGACTGCGGATGCTGCTCATCGCGGTGACCGCGCGAGACAGCCGCGGACTCGTGAAGGCCGCGCAGGAGATCGGCGTGCTGCTGCCCTCCGCCGACACCGCCGAGCTCGAGCGCGCACTGAGCGCGCTGTTCTCCCGCTTCGGCGGCATGGGCTTCGCCGAGCTCGCGACGGTCGATCCTCGCGAGTTCAAGGACTTCGCCGACGAGTTCGGCGACATGGTGCGCTCGCTCCCGCTGCAGCTGCCCGAGAACATGCTGCTGCTGATCCGCGCGGTCTCGCTGACCTCGGGCATGTGCTCGAGCCTCGACCCCACCTTCAACGTGTGGGATGCCGCCGAGCCCTACGCCGGGCGACTGTTGCGCGACGAGTCGGGCAACCTCATGCAGGACATGGCCCAGCAGGCCATGGAGACCGCCGCCGTCACCTACCGTCTGCCCAAGCGCATCGACGCGATCATCACCCGCGTCGACGACGGCAACGTCACGTTCGACACATCGGCCCTCGAGCGCCGGCTCGACCGCCTCGAGGGCATCGCGCGCCGCATCGGATCGGGCGTGCTGTTCGCCGCGATGCTCGTCGGGGGAGCGCTGCTCGTCCCGTCGATCGCACCCCTCGGCATCACGCTGATCTGCGTGTCGGCGCTGCCCCTGCTGCACTCGGTCTTCGGCGGGCGTCGCCCGCGCTGACGTCGGTCCAGGGTTGCTGAGCGAGGCCCGCGGAGCGTCCCGAGTCGACACGTGCGGCGACCAGGCCCCCACCCGCAGAATGCCGGCATGGGAGAATTGGTTCCCATGGACACTCCGGACGATAAGACGCCCCCGAGGAACGACGCTCCGAAGACCACGACCGCGGCCGTCCGTCAGGCCGCCAAGGCCACCGAGGCCGCTCAGAAGATCGTCCGCGACATCGCCGCCGTCCCGCCGCGCGGCGTGCATCCGGCGCTGGTTCCCGGCGTCGCGGTCGAAGAAACCGGACGCACCTACCGCACCGATCCGCTCGTCTTCGGCGTCGCCGTCGCGCTGACCGTCGCGTTCATCGCCTGGGGCGTGTTCGCGGGCGACAACCTCTCGGGCACCACCTCGACCGTGCTCGCCTGGGTGGTCGAGTACTTCGGCTTCTTCTTCACGACGATCGCCACCGTCATCCTCGTCTTCATGCTGTTCATCGGCTTCAGCCGTTACGGGCGCATCCCGCTCGGCCGCGATGACGAGGAGCCCGAGTTCTCGATGTTCTCGTGGATCTCGATGCTGTTCGCCGCGGGCATGGGCATCGGCCTCGTCTTCTGGGGTGCCGCCGAGCCGCTCACCTTCTTCGAGAGCCCGCCGCCCGGCACGGTCGAGGCCAACACGCTCGAGGCCATGCACACCGCCCAGACGCAGGTTCTCTACCACTGGGGTCCGCAGGCCTGGGCGTTCTACGCGCTCGTCGGCGGCGCGATCGCCTACGGCGCTTTCCGTCGCGGACGCACCCCGCTGATCTCGTCGATCTTCGCGCCTCTGCTCGGCGAGGGCCGCACCACCGGTCCCCTCGGCCGCACGATCGACATCTTCTCGATCATCGTCACCCTGTTCGGCACCGCCGCCTCGCTCGGCCTCGGCGCCCTGCAGATCGGCCACGGAGTCGAGATCGTCAGCGGCATCGGCGAGCTGGGCAACGGCGTGCTCATCGCCGCGATCGCCGTGCTCACCGCGTGCTTCATCGCATCCGCCGTGTCCGGCGTCTCGAAGGGCATCCGCGCACTGTCGAACATCAACGCGGTCGTCGCCCTGCTGCTCGCCTTCTTCGTGTTCTTCGTGGGCCCGACGCTGCTCATCCTCAACGTCATCCCCTCGGTCGCCGTGCAGTTCCTCGGCGACCTGCCCGAGATGGTCGCCCGCTCGGCGTCTCAGGGCGACGAGGCGCAGATGTTCCTCTCGAGCTGGACGATCTTCTACTGGGCCTGGTGGATCTCGTGGTCGCCGTTCGTCGGCATGTTCATCGCCAAGATCTCGCGCGGCCGCACGCTGCGCCAGTTCGTGTCGGTCGTCATCGTCGTACCCGCGGTCATCTCGCTCGTCTGGTTCGCGATCTTCGGCACCACGGCGATCCAGCAGCAGATGGACGGCGCGAACCTCACGGTCGACCCGCCCGAAGAGGTGCTCTTCGGCGTGCTCGAGAACCTGCCGTTCCCGCTGATCACGAGCATCGTGCTCATCCTGCTGATCGCGATCTTCTTCATCACCGGGGCGGACTCCGCGTCACTTGTGATGGGAACGCTGTCGCAGCAGGGGCGGCCCGAGCCGTCTCGGTGGGTCTCGGTCGTCTGGGGTGTGCTGGTCGGAGTCATCGCCGCCGTGCTGCTCGTGTCGGGTGAGGAGGGCAGCGGCCTGCGCTCGCTGCAGAACGTCACGATCATCGCGGCGCTCCCCTTCGCGGTGATCATGGCGTTCATGATGGTCGCATTCATGAAGGACCTCCGTCGCGATCCGATGATCCTGCGCGACCGCTATGCCCGCATGGCCGTCCGGCACAGCGTCATGTCGGGACTCGAGGAGTACGGCGATGACTTCGCGCTCGTGCCCGTCGCCTACGACCATTCGGAAGACGACCTCGACTGGATCGACGAGGCCGACGTCGACGACAGCCTCGCCGAGGTCTACGCGACGGCTACCGAGGCGATCGACATCATCCCGGACGCCGGGACGGATGCCGGGGCGCATGCGGATGCCGGGGCGGGGACGGATGCCGGGTCGGATGTCGGGACCGGGTCGGATGCCGCTGCGGATGCCGGCTCCTCCACCCGGGGGATCGGCACGTCCTGACCTCGCGCGGTTCGCGCGGGGGCGTCGGCCACGGTGTGCGGGGTCGATATCGCACCGGGTTTCGCGCTTTCGGGTGCGGAATCGACCCGGGGTGCGGAATCGACCCGCGTGGCGGCGTCGGCCACGGTGTGCGGGGTCGAAAGCGCACCGGTTGGGGCGCTTTCGGGTGCGGAATCGACCCCGGCTGGCTCGGCGACGGCGTGCGACGGCGGCGGCGGCGTGCGGGGTCGAAAGC
>NZ_DALZXX010000100.1:0-11112 GCF_031988965.1 Microbacterium sp. | reverse complement strand
GCGCTCGAGCTCGCCGCCGAGGCCGCGGCGGCATCCGAGATCCCGGTCGGGGCGGTCGTGCTCGACGCGGCGGGGGTCATCGTCGCCGAGGGGCGCAACAACCGCGAGGCGACGCATGATCCGACCGGGCACGCCGAGGTCGAGGCGCTGCGCACGGCCGCGGCATCCGTGGGTTCATGGAACCTCGACGGCCACACCCTCGTGGTGACCCTGGAGCCCTGCCTGATGTGCGCGGGCGCCATCCTGCAGGCCCGCATCGGCCGCGTGGTGTTCGGCGCCTGGGACGAGAAGGCCGGCGCAGCGGGGTCGATGTACGACGTGCTCCGGGATCGCCGTCTGCCGTATCGCGCCGAAGTCGTCGGAGGTGTCGAGGCGGACGCCGCGACACGGCTGCTGCGGGACTTCTTCGAACAGCGCCGTTGATCCGGGGACTCGGTCAGTCCGAGGACTTGAGCACGAACACGTCGGTCGAGGGCTCGGGGTCGAGGGACGGTCGGTAGACGTCGGGCTCGATGTAGATGACCCGTGCGATCGGCAGCGCCTCGCGGATGCGCGCTTCGATCGCGTCGATGTCCACCGCGGCTTCCCGCAGCGGCTTGTCGGCGTTGAGTGCGATCTTCGCGGCCACCATGAGCTCATCGGGCCCGAGGTACAGGGTCTTCATGTGGATGATCTTCTCGATCTCGTCGCCGGCGTTGATCGCGTCGACGATGCGGTCGTGATCCGCCGTGGTCGCGCCCTCACCGACGAGCAGGCTCTTCGTCTCGACTCCGAGCACGATCGCGATCAGCACCAGAAGGATGCCGATCATCAGCGTGCCGAGCGCGTCGAAGACGGGATTGCCGGTGATGACCGTGAGTCCGACGCCGAGCAGGGCGAAGGTGAGGCCGGTGAGCGCCCCGACATCCTCGAGCAGCACGACGGGCAGCTCCGGCGCCTTCGCGCGGCGCACGAACGACACCCACGACTGATCCTTGTCGCGAACAAGGTTGCTCTCCTTCACCGCGGTGCGCAGCGAGAACGACTCCAGCCCGATCGCGACCACCAGCACGACGAGAGGCAGCCACCACCAGGTCTCGTCGAGCTCGTGCGGGTGGGTGAGCTTGTCGATCGCCTCGTAGATCGCGAACAGTCCACCGACCGAGAACAGGATGATCGAGACCACGAACGCGTAGACGTAGCGCTCGCGCCCATAACCGAACGGATGCGCCCGGTCGGCCTCGCGCTTCGCCTTGCGCCCGCCCAGCATGAGCAGCAGCTGGTTGCCGGAGTCGGCGACCGAGTGGATGGCCTCGGCGAGCATCGACGCCGATCCCGAGAGCGCCCACGCGAGGAACTTCGCCAGGGCGATGCCCAGATTCGCCAGGAATGCCGCGATGATCGCCTTGCTGCCGCCCGATGCACTCATGCGATGAGTCTAGATCGGCTACCCGGCAGACGCCGGGTGCGCCCGCCGTAGGATGACGACATGGCTGACTCTCTTCCCGCTCTCGCTTTCCTCGGTGCCGGTTCGATGGGTGGTGCGATCCTCCGAGGGGTGGTCGCATCCGGCATCCGGGTCGATGGCGGCATCACGGCCACGAACCGCACGCCCGAGAAGGCCGCGACGTTCGCCGACCTCGACGGCGTCACCAGCATCGCCCTCTCCGAGACGTCTGACGGCAACGCGACGGCGGTCTCGACGGCGCGGATCGTTCTCGTCGGAGTGAAACCCGCGATGGTCCCCGACCTGCTGCGCGAGATCGCACCGCATCTGGGCGACGACGCGATCGTCGTGAGTCTCGCCGCCGGCGTCACGCTGCAGACCTTCGCCGACAATCTCGGTGCCGACGTCCGCGTGATCCGGTCGATGCCGAACACGCCTTCGACGGTCGGCAAGGGGGTCACCGGTCTCGCGGCGGGTGCGGCGGCATCCGCTGACGACCTCTCTCTCGTGCATCGCCTGTTCGAGACGGTCGGCGCCGTGGTCGAGGTCCCGGAATCGCAGATCGATGCGCTCTCGACCATCTCGGGCTCGGGCCCTGCCTACGTCTACCTGCTGATCGAGGAGCTCACGAAGGCCGCCATCGGCATGGGCTTCACCGAGGCCGACGCGCGGACGATGGTCGAGCAGACCTTCATCGGCGCCACCGCGCTTCTCGACGCCTCGGGGGAGGAGCCCTCCGAGCTCCGTCGACGCGTCACGAGTCCGAAGGGCACCACGGAGCGGGCCGTCGCGGTGCTGCAGGACGCGCACCTCGAGCGCACGTTCTCGGACGCCGCAGCCGCAGCTCTCGCACGGGCGAAGGAACTCGCCGCAGGCGCCTGACATGCAGCTGCGGTTCACGGGAGAGATCTGGTTCTGGCGCGGTCCCGCGCCGTTCCACTTCGTCACCGTGCCGCCGGTCGAGAGCGAGATGATCGGCGAGGTCGCGAGCGTCGTCACGTACGGATGGGGCATGATCCCGGCATCCGTGACGATCGGGAACACGACAGTGACCACCGCGCTCTGGCCGAAGGACGGCGGCTACATCGTCCCGGTCAAGAAGCTGCTGCAGGATCGCGAGGGGATCGGAGTGGACGACGTCGTCGAGATCGTCCTCGACATCGACGCCTGACGCTCAGCGGTCGAGCGAGGCGAACCGCTCGATGTCGCTGTTGGTGCCCGAGACGATGATCAGGTCGTGGTTCGTGACGATGGTGTTCGCCTCGGCGTAGCGGAACGGCTTTCCGGGGCTCTTCACACCGACGACGGTGACCTTGTACTTGCTGCGCACCCCGGACTCGTTGAGACCCACGCCGCGGATGAATTTGGGCGGATACATCTTCGCGAGCACGAAGTCGTCGTCGAAGCGGATGAAGTCGAGCATCCGGCCGGAGACGAGGTGCGCGACGCGCTCGCCGGCCTCGCGCTCGGGGTAGATCACGTGGTTCGCGCCCACCCGCGCGAGGATCTTGCCGTGGGACTGCGAGACGGCCTTGGCCCAGATCTGCGGCACCTTCAGGTCGACGAGGTTCGCGGTGATCAGCACCGAGGCTTCGATCGACGAGCCGACGGCCACGACGGCGACCTGGAAGTCCTGGGCGCCGATCTGGCGCAGCGCGTCGATGTTCTTGGCGTCGGCCTGCACCGTGTGCGTGACACGGTCCGACCATTTTTGCACGAGCTCGAGGTTGTCGTCGATCGCGAGCACCTCGCGGTCGAGGCGGTCGAGTTCGCCCGCGCAGGCGGCACCGAACCGGCCGAGACCGATGACGAGGACGGGAGCGTCGCCCCGGAGGACTTCAACCAACGATCGGCCTTTCCACGGGCAGTGAGTAGTACTGCGTTCGCGACGTCGCGGCGACCGCCGCGGCGAGAGTCACTGTACCAACGCGCCCCATGAAGATGGTGACGGCGAGCACGTAGGCGCCGGCATCGGGCAGCTCGGCGGTGAGCCCGGTCGAGAGCCCGACGGTGGCGAAGGCCGAGATCACGTCGAAGAGCACGTGGCTGATGTCGGCCTTGGTGATCTGGGCGATGATGATCGTCGACAGGGCGACGATCGTGGCGCCCCAGGCGACGACGCTGAGGGCGACGCGCTGCACATCGCTCGGGATGCGGCGGCCGAACGCCTCGACCGACTGGCGGCCCTTCGCCTCGGACCACACGGCGATCGCGAGCACGGCGAGAGTCGTGACCTTGATGCCGCCGGCCGTGGAGGCCGAGCCGCCGCCGACGAACATCAGCATGCTGGCGGCGAGGAGCGACGAGCCGTTGAGGTCGTCCATCTCGATGACGTTGAAGCCGCCGGAACGGGTCATCGCCGACAGGAAGAAGGCCTGGAACGTCGTGTCCGCGGCATCCATCGAGCCGAAGGTCTTCGGGTTCGCGTACTCGAGGATCAGGAACACCGCTGCGCCCAGCACGAAGAGCAGCACGGTCGTGACGAGCGTGAGCTTGGTGTGCAGTGACCACTTCTTCACGTGCCACACGTGCTTGGCGAGCGTGTAGATCACCGGGAAACCGATGCTGCCGAGGAAGACGCCGACCATGAGCAGCGACAGCACAAGATAGTCGTCGGCGAACACCGCGACTCCGCCCGCGTTCGGCGCGAACCCGGTGTTGGTGAACGCCATCGCGGCGAAGTACGGCGCCTCCCACAGCGCTGCGATGGGCTCGACCCCGGCCATCACGAGGGCCGGATACAGAAGGATCGCGAGCGCGCCCTCGATGATCAGCGCCGAGAGCGCGACGGTGGTGAGCAGCTGACCGACCTCGCCGAGACGCACGGTCTGGCTCTCGTTCACGACACCGCCGTGTGCCCGCAGCGGGTTCGTGTCTCCCGCCGCCATGAGCTTGGCCCGCAGGCCGAGGCGCTTCGAGATCAGCATCCCCATGAGCGACGCGAGGGTCAGCACACCCAGGGCGCCGATGTTCACACCGACGAACACGAGCACATGACCGAACGGAGACCAGTGGGTCGCCATGTCGACGGTCGAGAGGCCCGTGACGCAGATGGTCGAGACCGCGGTGAACAGAGCATCGGCCAGGGGAGTCACCGTGCCGGTCGCCGAGGCTATCGGAAGGGACAGCAGCACGGTGAACACGAGGATCAGCAACGCGAAGATCACGATCGCGAACCGTGACGGCGACGACGTGATGAGGTGCTTGCCCCACGACGCGGCGCTCTCGAGCCGCTGTCGGGGCGACGACGCCGAAACGAGGCCCGACATCGCGTCCCCCTTCGCTTGGCCTCCGCATGAGCGGTCGCTCGACATGGTCACCGAGCCTTCGTCATGGTACTCCGTGCCGGGGACGACTACCCTGATCACATGACCGACATCTTCGACGTGATCGCAGACGGCACGAGGCGCGACATCCTCCAGCTCCTCCTGCGCCGCACGTCAGAAGGCGATGCCGGCACCAGCGTGAGCCACATCGTCGCCGACCTGGGCATCAGCCAGCCCACCGTCTCGAAGCACCTCAAGGTGCTTCGCGAGGCCGATCTCGTCAGCGTGCGAGAAGACGGGCAGCGCCGGTTCTACAGCCTCGCCGTCGAGCCTCTCGAGGCCGTCGACGACTGGCTCGTGCCGTTCCTGATGGACGCGTACGGCGACGATGCGCCGGACGTCGACTACCCCGGACTGCCGCTCCCCGACGGCGCGGCACACGCCGCAGAGGTCGTCGGCCGCGCCGCGGCATCCGCGAAGCACGTCGTGGCGACCGCCCTCAAGCGACTCGGCGGCTGACCGCCGCACACGCACATCGCCCCCGGCGACAGGGGGGCTTGTCGTCGGGGGCGAGGCTGCGGGCCCCAGCCCGCGGGGACTCGGATGGTGCCATCATGAGTCCTGCGCTCAGCGTCCCAGATGATTCTGAGCGGACCCGGCATACCTCCTATGACTCCGCTGGGATCCCGTCCGCAGTGGTGATCGGCCTCATCTTCGAGCGGCCCGCCGGCCGAAGAGCCATGCACCCCAGCACATCGAGACCGCCAGGATCGCGAGGCACCAGCCCACGGCCCACAGAGCGGATGCACCGACAGTCGCATCGGTGAGCAGCCCCCTGATCGTCTCGACGATCGGAGTGATCGGCTGATTGGCCGCGACCGGCTGCAACCACGCGGGCATGCTCGCCACCGGCACGAAGGCGCTCGAGAGGTAGGGGAGGAACAGCAGGATGAAGCCGTAGCCGTTGGCGCCCTCGGGGCTTCCCGCGGCGAGCCCGATCGCGGCGATCGCGCGGCAGCGGCCTGAGCCCCCTGGAGGTCGCGGTCCGGGAATCCGCGCTCTATGACCGCGTGATCACGGCGGATGAGTTCCCGGCGCTGCGCCGAGCGATCGATGACGGCATCTTCCTGTCGCCCGCGGATCCGTTCCGTTCGGGATCGAGCGCGTCCTCGATGGGGTCGCCTCGTACATCGACGCGCTGGATCGAGGCGGAGCGCACGAGGTATCCCCGGAGTGGACCGCGCTCGATCCTGCAGAGGTCGCCGGCGACAAGCGCGTCCGTGACGCGCAGAAGGCGGTGCGCGATGCCGAGAAGAGTCTGCGCGCCGCACACCGACTCGAGCGGCAGGCCCTGCGCGAGGCGCGCGAGCGACGTGCGCGGTCGAAGACGTCGGGCTGAGAGGTCGTGGTCGCCGGGTAACCTCACTGATCACACGAGTCACGTGGGTTTACACGCGTCCCAGATTGCCCATAGAGTGTGCACAAATCCAGAAAGGGGTACGTGGGATGCCCGAGGTTCCTGATGTCCGGTTCCTTACGGTGGCTGAGGTCGCCGAACTCATGCGCGTGTCGAAGATGACCGTATATCGGATGGTGCACGCTGGGGAGCTGCCGGCCATCCGCTTCGGCCGCAGTTTCCGCGTGCCGGAGTCCGCTGTCGCGGAAGCGCTGCAGCGACCCATCGCCGACGTCGGCTAGCCTTCTCGACCGCGTGTCTCGTCCGTCACCGATAGTGTGACGGTGAGGCCCCGTTCAGTTTGCTAGACTGATCCGAGGCATTTTTCCGTGCCCGTACCCGGGTGTCCGTCACCGTGCGACGCCCAGCCACTGACTTAGTGAGGTTTCCGTGGGTTCTGTCATCAAGAAGCGCCGCAAGCGCATGGCGAAGAAGAAGCACCGCAAGCTGCTTCGTAAGACTCGCCACCAGCGTCGCAACAAGAAGTAAGCGACCAGACACGAGCGCCTGTCTCCGGACGGGCGCTTTGTGTCTCTACCCCCGGTTTCCCACCCGTCGCAGGAGCATTCCATGAAGTCGATCACCGTCACCGAGCTCGCCGAGCGCTCGAACACTCCGCTCATCGATGTGCGCGAGGTGGGTGAGTTCGAGGCGGGGCATGTTCCGGGCGCGATCAACATCCCGATGTCCGAGATCGGCAACAGGCTGGAAGAGCTCCCTGCCGAGTCGTTCGACGTCATCTGCCAGGCAGGCGGCCGTTCCGCCCGCGTCGTCGAGGCCCTCGAATCCCGCGGCTACGACGCCACGAACGTCGAGGGCGGCACCGGCGAGTGGATCGCACAGGGGCGCGCTGTCGAGGTGCCGTCGGCGTGACCACGCTGACCCTCATCGGCAAGCCCGACTGTCATCTGTGCGATGTCGCGTCCGACATCATCGATGCAGTGGTCGCCGAACTGCCCGATGCTGCCGCTGAGCGCATCGAGATCGTCGAGGCATCCATCCAGGACGACCCCGCACTCTACGAGCTGTGGTGGGAGAAGATCCCCGTCGTCCTGATCGATGGAGAGCTGCACGCGCACTGGCGGCTGTCAGCCGATCGACTGCGTGAGGCTCTGGAAGACGCCGTCCAAGAGGACGCGCTCGGAAAGGAATCACGATGATCCGTCATGTCGTCACCTGGAAGCTCGCCGCCGAAGACGACGGAGAGCGCGCCGCGCAGGCTGCTGAGGTCGCTCGCCGACTCAACGCTCTCGACGGTGTCGTGCCGCAGCTGCGCTCGATCTCGGCAGGCGCGAACATGGCGTATCCCGACGCGAACTGGGACGTCACGCTCGTCGCGGACTTCGATTCGATCGCCGCGCTCGAGGAGTACCAGGTGCACCCGGCGCACGAAGAGGTCGTGGCCTACGTGCGCTCGGTGGTCGCTTCGCGAGTGGCCGTCGACTTCGAGGTCTGACCCGCCGGACCATGTCGGAAGACCTGGCGAGATCGCAGAACGGCGACCGCATGGGTGAGATCGCCTGGCGTGATGTCACCGTGGCCTGGTCTCGTCCGTCCCGGCTCGATGACTTCACCGGCGCCGACCTCGCCCTGATGGGGTCGGAGCAGGTCGATCGGTTCCATCAGCTCACGGGTGACCGCGCACTGGCCTTCCTCGCCGGGCGTTCTCTGATCCGCGATCTGGTGCGCCGCGTTCGCGGTCGAGGCGAGGTCGTCCTCGACAGCCGCTGCGAGCGATGCGGGGCGCACCACGGGCCACCGCGGACCGACGGCGTCTCTCTGAGCGTGAGTCACGCCGACGATCTCGTCGTGGTCGCCGTCACCGCGCGCCCGGCTCTGCTCGGCGTCGATGTCGAAGCGATGGGCGCGTCCTTCCTCAGGGGAGAGCTGCAGGCGCTGTTCCCTGATTCCCCGGAGCCGGATCTCGCGGGATGGACGCGCATCGAAGCGGCCGTCAAGGCGGACGGCCGGGGGCTGTTGATCGATCCGGGAACGGTGACGCTGCGGCGACGGCCGCGATCCGCGGCTCCTCTCGCCTGGGAAGCCGTCGTCCCGGGGCGCAGAGTCCCGCTCGAGGTCGTGACGCTCGCTGGTCCGCCCGAGCACGTCCTGAGCGTCGCGCTCGGCTGATGCGGACTGGGGTCAGATCGCGGGAGCGATCGTCACCGCGCTGACGGGCCGCTCGCCGGACGGCGGGAGAGGCGGGAGCGCATGCTCATCGATCCAGGTGCGCACCAGCGCGCGAGCCGTGGAACCGGCGAGCTCGTCGACCAGGCCGAGGAAGTCGTCGCTCGTGACGGCGAGCCGTGCGAACCGGTCCGTCCACTCGCGGACGAACGCGAAGAAATCGTCGTCGCCGATCGTGAGGCGCAGCGCGTGCAGGGTGAGCGCCCCGCGCTTGTAGACACGATCGTCGAACATGTCGTTCGCGCCCGGATCTGAGAGCACGAGATCGTCGGGAAGGGATCGCAGGTGGTGGTGATGCGCCACGGCCAGTGAGTGGGCTGACGGCCCGCCGGATGCCTCGGCCCACAGCCATTCGGCGTAGCAGGCGAAGCCCTCGTTCAACCAGATGTCCTGCCAGCGTGCGACCCCGACGCTGTTGCCGAACCACTGATGCGCGAGCTCGTGCGCGATCAGGCGGTCGCTGCCGCCGACGCCGTCGACGTGGTTCGCGCCGAAGATGGCCATGCCCTGGGCCTCGAGCGGTATCTCGAGGTCGTCGGGGGTGACCACGACCTTGTACGACTCGTAGGGGTACGGGCCGAACGCCTGCACGAACGTGCGCATCATGTCGGGAAGGGCGGCGAAGTCCGAGCGCACCCGGGCGGCGAGCTGCCGGGGGTGGTACAGGCGCCCCGGAGTGAGGCCGAGGTCGACCCTGTCGTCGTCGTACTGACCGATCTGCACCGTCATCAGGTAGGTGGCGGTCGGCACCGGCTGCTGGAAGGTCCAGCGCGTGCGACCGCGCTGCGTCGACCGTGTCGCCGTCCCGCCGCTCACGACGGTGTATTCCGGGTCGGCGGTGATCTCCAGGCGATAGGTGGCCTTGTCCGAGGGCACGTCGTTGCACGGGAACCACGTCGGAGCGCCGGTGGGCTGCGATGCGACGAGCACGCCGTCTTCGAGCTCCTCCCAGCCGAGCAGACCCCAGCGCGTGCGACGCGGCGAGGGCGCGCCCGAGTAGTCGACGCTGACGGTGATCTCGCGACCGCTCTGCTGCTCGCTGCCGAAGACGACCTTGAGACGGCGATCGTCCTGACGGAACGACGCGGACCGGTCGCCGCTCACCCGCACCTTCGTCGCCTTGAGCCCGACGAGGTCGAAGGAGATGTGCCTGGCGTCCTCCTGCATCTGCAGTCGGATCGTCGCCGTGCCGGAGAGCCGATTCGTCGTCACGCGGTAGTCGATCGCGAGGTCGTAGTGCAGCACTCCGTAGCGTCGGTCGCCGCTGTGCGGGGTGTAGGGATCGACGGTCATGCGCCAGTGGCCTGGTAGGACCGCACCTTGACGGCGCGCCACGGACCGATGGGATTCCCGCTCCACCGGCTGCCGACCGGTACGAATTCCCCGCGCATCACGAGCGAGGCGGGCCCCACCGTGGCATCCGAGCCGATGGTGGCTGCAGGCAGGATCACGCTGTGCGGCCCGAGGGTCGCACCGTTCTCGAGGGTCACTGCATCGATGCTCATCACTCGATCATGGAACAGATGCGTCTGAACCACACATCCGCGGTTCACCGTGGCGCCGTCGCCGAGAGTGACGAGGTCGGGCTCGGGCAGCCAGTAGCTGTCGGTCCAGACACCTCGACCGATCTTCGCTCCGAGGGTGCGCAGCCAGATCGCGAGTGCGGGTGTGCCGGAGGCGGAGTTGGCGAACCAGGGAGCAGCGACCATCTCTGTGAACGTGTCGGCCACCTCGGTGCGCCAGACGAAGCTCGACCACAGCGGATGCTCACCCGCTCTGATGGGGCCGACGATGAGCCACTTGGCAGCGGTGGTGATCAGCGCGGCGACCGCACCCGCGGAGAGCATCACGGCGCTCGAGAGCGCGACGGCCCAGCCGAGACCCCAGGCGTCGACCGCTGCGGCCAGCGCGAGCATGACCGCCAGCCCGAGCGCGCACGTGACGAGCACCGGGATGATGCGGCACAGCTCCCACAGAGCGCGAGCGATGCGCAGGCCGGCACGTGGACGATAGGTGCGCTCGAGATCGGAGTCGTTGACCACGCGCCGCAGCCGCGCGGCGGGCGAGCCCAACCACGATGAGCCGGCCTTCGCCTTGGGCGGCGCGACCGACAGCACGGCGACCAGACCGTCTCGCGGCACGTTGTGCCCGCCTGCGGCCATGCCGGAGTTGCCGAGGAAGGCGCGCTTGCCGATGCGTGCGGTGCCCAGACGCATCCATCCTCCCTGCAGCTCGTAGGTCGCGACCATCGTGTCGTCCGCCAGGAAGGCGCCGTCGGCGATGGTCGTGAGCTTCGGGATGAGAAGCACCGTCGACGCCTCGACGTCGCGGCCGACGTCGGCGCCGAGCGCGCGCAGCCATACGGGGGTGAAGCTGCTGGAGTACAGCGGGAAGAGGAACGTACGAGCCGAGTCGAGGAGGCGCTCCGTCGTCCATGCCTGCCACGCGATCCGCGAGCGGACCGGGTAGACGCCCTCGCCGATCCCGACACCCAGCACACGCACGATGAGCAGGACCAGCAGGGCGAACACGAGGCCCGCGACGAGGACGGAAGGCACGATCATGGCGAGGATGCCGGGAATCGCTCCGACCAGGGAGCCCGCGCCGCGCATCCCCTGTGCCAGCAGCCAGCCCCCGGCCGCCAGAGCGATGACGGGGAGGATGCCGAGGAACGCCGATGACGCGGCATAGGCCCACAGCCATCGCGTGCGGCTCGGCGGACGCCCCTCGGCGAACGGCGTGGACCCCCCGCCGACCCGTGCTGCGGGGGAACCGGC
>NZ_DALZXX010000099.1:10892-11160 GCF_031988965.1 Microbacterium sp. | reverse complement strand
CATCGGCCTGCGGCACGGGCGGATGCTCGTCGCCGGAGCCACCTCGCAGCTGGATGCCGCAGCGCTCGCGCCGCTCTACGACGACGAGGAGCACGACGATGACGCTCACTGACCCGCGCTTCTCCGGGCCGCATTCCGCCGGGGCCGGCTCGACTGACCCGAGCTCCGCCGGAGCGGCTCCCGCTGACCCCCGGAAGAACCGCCCGACCACCCGCCCCGCGCTCGACGCGGCCGAGCGCTCGCGACTGGAGCGCGCCTTCCGCGTGCC
>NZ_DALZXX010000099.1:0-10882 GCF_031988965.1 Microbacterium sp. | reverse complement strand
CGCGCGAGCCCGACTCCGGTGTTGCCGCTCGTGGGCTCGACGATCGCGGCACTGATCCTGATCTGGTCGTTCAACGGCGCAGGGTTCGACTTCATCAAGCTCGGCGACGGTGCGGTCAACATGGGCGAGTTCCTGTCGCGCCTGTTCCCGCCGGACTTCTCGAAGATCGGCATCATCCTCGCGCTGCTGCTCGAGACGTTCCAGATGGCGGTCGTCGGCACGGTGCTCGGCGCTGTGCTGTCACTGTTCGTCGCGTTCGGTGCGTCGTCGAACATCGCGCCGAAGTGGGTCTACTACCCGACGCGCTGGGTGATGAACATCATCCGCTCGGTGCCCGATCTCGTCTTCGCGCTCATGTTCGTCTCGGCCGTCGGACTCGGTCCGTTCGCCGGCATCCTGGCCATGACCCTCGGCTCGATCGGATCCATCGGCAAGATCTTCGCCGAGGCCATGGAGCAGGTCGACCGCGGACCCGTCGTCGCGATGGAGGCCGTCGGCGCCTCGAAGAGGCAGGTCATCCAGTACGGCATCCTGCCGCAGTCCGCGCCCCTGCTGACCTCGTACACGCTGCTGCTGTTCGAGGGGAACGTGCGCGGCGCGACCATTCTCGGCCTCGTCGGCGCCGGGGGCATCGGCCTCGAGCTGACCACCGCGATGCGCATGTACGACTACGGCCACCTCAGCGCCATCATCATCTGCATCATCGTGCTCGTCACGCTGATCGACCAGGGCAGTGCCCTCATCCGAAGGAGAATCACATGACCGTCGCTGACATCGACCTGGTGCTCAGCGCCCCCGTCAACCTGCGCGACCTCGGCGGAATCCCGATCGCCGGGGGAGAGCTGCGCGAGGGCGTCGCGATCCGCACCGACGACCTGGCGTACGTCACGACGGAGGTCGCCGCGCAGCTGGTCGCCGCCGGACTCACCGCCGTCATCGACCTGCGCTCGCCGCTGGAGGTGTCGGTCACGGGGCGCGGCCCGCTCGCCGACTACCCGGTCGCCTACCACCACCTGCCGTTGATCGCGGATGTCGGGCGCTCGATGGGGGAAGGCGCGACGGAGCTCAGCCACGATGCGATGGGCAGGATGTACCTGCGCATGGTCGAGGTCGCGGCGCCGCAGCTCGTCACCGCGCTCAACGTCATCGCGCACACCCCCGGGGTCGCGGCCTTCCACTGTGCGGCCGGGCGGGATCGCACGGGCGTGCTCGCAGCCATGCTGCTGCTGGCCCTCGGCGCGGCGGACGACGACATCGTCGCCGACTACGCGCGGACCGGCGACAACATGGTCGCGATCATGCAGCGCACCGCTCCCGTGATGGGCGCGATGTGGAAGGCGCTCGGCTTCGACGCCTCGGCGGCCAGTGCGACCTCGTCGCTGCTCGAGGGATCGATGGACGTGTCGATGCGCACACTGCTCGACACCCTGCGCGCGCAGCACGGCGACCCGCTCGGGCCGCTTCGCGCAGCGGGACTGTCGGATGCCACGATCGGCCGACTGCGGGAGCGGGCGTTGGCACGATGACGGGTGCCGCCGTGGAGGTGGGAGCGACGGGACCGACTGGCGTGGTCGAACGAGTGGATTCGACGACCTCGGATGCCGGGGCCATGGCACCCCGTCGTCCCGGTCGCCCTCGTGATGCGGACATGGACGGTCAGATCGTGGCGGCCACGCTCGCGATCATCGATGCCGGGCAGGAGGTGACGGTCAGCCGGGTGGTCGCGCGGAGCGGAGTCAGCCGCGCGGCGCTGTATCGGCGCTGGCCGTCGCTGACGACCCTGATCGCCGCGGCCCTCGACGTCGGGCGGATGGTTCCGCCGGAGTATCCGGATGACGTCGACCTGCGCGATGCGCTGTTCGACGGGCTGGGGCTCGGTGAGAGCGGAGTGGCGCTGTCCGTTGCGGCATCCGGATATTCCGAGGAACGCTTCCGGCAACGCATCCGACTCGTGATGGCCGACCGGGCGCTGCAGAAGGCGTACTGGCAGTCGCACGTCTCGCGCCGTCGCGTGCCGCTGGTGAACGCGCTGCGCGCGGGCATCCGTCGGGGCGAGTTGCGATCGGACCTCGATGTCGAGGCGTGCTTCGATGCCATGGCCGGCGCGGCGTATTACCAGATCGTCGTACGCGGTGACCGGATGGACGACCCCGCCGTCGCCGCCCGGGTCAGGGCTGCTGCCGAGGTGGTGTGGCGCGGGATGCTGACCTGAACGCGCCCGCCTCGTTGCTGCGGTGGTGAGTTCGGCTGATGATTCCCCGGATGGCGGGCGAATCGCCGGGGTCCGGTCAGCCATCCGGGATTCGGTCAGCCATCCGGCGTTCGGCGTTCGGGGGCCGGGGGCCGGGGTGCGGGGCCGGGGGGCCGGGGGCCGGGGGTGGAGGTGCATCCGGCTGATGATTCCCCGGATGGCTGACGCCTCCCCGGCATCCGGTCAGCCATCCGGGATTCGGTCAGCCATCCGGCAGCTGGCGACCCGCTATTCGAGCCACTCCGTGATGAAGCGGTCGCTCGCGTGGATGTGGGTGGCCTCGTAGGTTCCGCCGTCGAGTACTTCGAAGCGGTGGTCGACGAGTGCCGGAACCACGAGAACCTGACCGCCGGCGCCGACGACCTGCTCGTCGCCCACGGTGAAGAGTGCGCGCCCGCGATGGATCACGAAGGTCTCGGCGTAGGGATGCCGGTGCAGGCGCGGCCCGCCTCCGACCGTCGAGGTGAACTCGCGGATGATGCTCACGGGAGAACCGATCAGGTATCCCTCGATGTTCTCGTCGAGGGGCACGTCGATGGGTGCGATGGGCATGGTGCCTCCTTGCGGCTGAGGCTACCGAGGGGCGCGCCCGATCGGAAGGGGTGAGCGGTGCGCTGGCCGCTCTGTCGGGCAGACTTCTCCCTGTTAGGCGGACTTCTGCTCTCGAGACGTCCGCCCGACAGGGATTTCTCCGCCCGTCGGGGTGCCGCCCGCTCCCTCTCTCCAGTGCGCACGCGGATCGAAGGAGATCTCACGCAACCGAGGAGTACTTCGTGGATTGGCTCCTTCGCTGTGCGAGATCTCCTTCTGTCCAGGCGCAGGCACCCGCGCGGGTGCGCCGTCGGGATCCTGTGACCTCAGCGCGCCGCGGGCGCATCCCCGCTCGGCGCGATCGGCTCCGCATCCGTGCGCACACCGGGGTGGTCGCGTTCGAGGGCGGCACCCTCCATGTCGACGTTCGGGAGGATGCGGTCGAGCCACCGGGGCAGCCACCAGGCCGAGCGACCGAGCAGGTGCATGAGCGCCGGCATGAGCAGCATCCGGACGACGAAGGCGTCGAGCAGCACGCCGAAGGCGAGGCCGAAGCCGATCGAGCGGATGATGGTCGACTCCGAGAAGATGAACCCGCCGAACACCGAGACCATGATGAGCGCGGCCGCGATCACGACCGAGCGGCCGGCGCGGAAGCCCTGGGCGACGGCATCCCGTGCCGATGCTCCGTGCACGTACGCTTCGCGCATCCCCGAGGCGAGGAAGAGCTGGTAGTCCATGGCGAGTCCGAACAGGATGCCGACGAGGATCACGGGCAGGAAGCTCAGGATCGGCCCCGTGCTGTGCAGGCCGATGAGGTCGGCGCCCCATCCCCACTGGAAGACCGCGACGATCAGGCCGTACGTCGCGAACAGCGAGAGCACGAAGCCACCGGTCGCGATGATCGGCACGAGCAGCGAGCGGAACACGACGATCATGATGAGCAGCGAGAGTCCGACGACGACCACGAGGTAGATCGGCAGCACTCCGGCGAGGGCCTCGGAGATGTCGATGTTGATCGCGGCCTGCCCGGCGACGCCGAGCGTGATGCCGCCGTCGAGCTGCGGCAGGGCGCGGATGTCCTGCACGAGCTTCTCGGTCGACGAGCTGTTCGGGCCTTCGGCGGGAAGCACCTGGAACGCCAGCAGCGTGTTGTCGTCGGATGACGCGATCGGCGCGACCGCGACGACGTCGTCCTGGTCGGAGAGCGTCTGGGCGATCTCGACCTGCGTGGCGAGCAGATCGTCGTCGCTCACGGCGTCGTCCAGAGTCGCGGTCACGAGCAGCGGCCCGTTCGCGCCCTCGCCGAACTGCTCGTCGACGACGTGGAACGCGCGGTAGCTGGTCGAGTCCGAGGGCTCGCTCGCGCCGTCGGGCAGACCGAGGCGCATCGACATCGAGGGGATCGCGACGATCAGCAGGGCGATGACGCTGACGAGCACGGTGACGATCGCGCGCAGTGTCGACATGCGCTTCACGGGCTTGCCCGCGGCGTGCGGCCGACCGATCGTGGTGCGGGCCTTCCTGCTGAGAAGGCGGGTGCCGACGAGGCCCAGCACCGCGGGGGCGAGCGTGATGGCGACCAACACGGCGACCGCGACGCAGACGGCGCCGACGGTGCCCATGAGCCCGAGGAACGGCACACCCGTCACGTTGAGCGCGAGCAGCGCGACGATGACGGTGGTTCCGGCGAACACGACCGCGGTGCCCGAGGTGCCCGTGGCGAGGCCGATGGACTCGCGAACCGGAACACCGTTGAGCAGCTGCTTGCGGTGTCTGTTCACGATGAAGAGCGAGTAGTCGATGCCGACCGCGAGGCCGAGCATGACGCCGAGAACCGGGGTGACGGATGCCATGTCGACGACACCCGAGAAGGCGAGGGATGCGGTCACGCCGACGCCCACGCCGACGACAGCGGTGACGATCGGGAGGGCCGCGCCGATCAGCGTGCCGAGCATCACGATCAGCACGACCGCGGCGAAGGCCAGGCCGATGGCCTCGCCCACGCCGAAGATCTCGGGGACGCCCTGCGCGATGTCGGTGCCGAAGTCGACCTCGACACCGTCGATCGGCGAGGCTTCGAAGTGGTCGATCGTGCCCTGCTTGACCTCTTCGGAGAGCTCGAGGCGGGGATCTTCGAACGAGACGTTGACGATCGCGGTGGAGCCGTCGTCGGACACGACGCCGATGCCGTTCGTGAGGTCGAGGAGGGTGGATCCGAGTTCGACCTGCTCGGCGTTGTCGTCGAGCTCGGCGCGCGAGTCGTCGATCGTCTTCTGCTGTGCGTCGATCTCGGCGAGCTGCGCGTTCAGCGCGGAGAGCTGCGCATCGAGGGCGGCGAGCTGCTCGGCGGGAGCGCCGCCTGCGTCGGCCTGCGATCGCGCCGCGGTGAGCTGCTCGATCCCCGCGTCGAGCTGGGTGCGGCCGGCGTCGAGCTGGGCCTGCCCGGCATCGAGCTGAGCGCGTCCATCGGCGATCTGCGTCTCTCCGTCTGCCAGCTGCTGCGCCTGGTCGGCCTGCTGCTGCTGGGCGTCGAACGGGTCGACGACCGAGGCCACCCCGTCGAGGTCTTCGGCGCTCGCCGCCAGGGCGGAGATCTCCTGCTTCTGGTCGTCGGTGAAGGCCGAGCCGTCGGCCGTCTGATAGACCACCGTGCCGGTGCCGCCGGCGGTGTCGGGCAGCTTCTCGGCGAGCTGGTCGGTCACGGCGCCCGAGGCGGTGCCCGGGATATCGAAGCTGTTGCTCAGCGTGCCGCCGAGCGTCAGGAACGCGCCGACGCCGAGGCCGAGGATCACGATCCACGAGACGATCACCGTCCACGCCTTGCGCGCAGCGAGGGAACCCAGACGGTAGAGCAGTGATGCCAAGACGATCTCCTTCAGACGAACTGATCATACGGTGCGTCTCGTCTAGAGTTCTGTGGTTATCCTGAACGTGTGGTGAACGAGCATCGGAGCGGACCCGTGCGCAGCACGGCTGCGCGCGAGGCGATCCTCGACGCGACGTCGCGCCTGTTCCACAACCAGGGGTACGACCGACTCACGATCGAAGGCATCGCGAAGGAGGCCGGCGTCGGCAAGCAGACCATCTACCGATGGTGGCCGTCACGCGGAGCCCTGATCGGCGAGTGCCTCGCCGAGGGGCGTCTGATCCCCGTCGACTTCATCGTCCCCGACACCGGAGACCTCGCCGCCGACGTCGAGACCTGGCTGCGCAGCGTGTTGTCGATCCTCGAAGCACCCGAGGGCGGCGCCCTGCTGCGATCCCTCGTCGCGGCGGCCACCGAGGATGCCGGGGTCGGCGCCCACCTCGGAGAAAGCCTCGGCGTCGAGAAGTACCTGACGCAGCGGCTGCGCGGCGGCATCCGCGATGGACAGCTCGCTGAGGACGCTCCTGTCGAGCAGCTCGGACGAGCGATCCTCGGCGCGATCATCGTCGAGTCGCTCGGCCGAGAAGAGCACGACCCCGAGTCGATCGTGCAGCTGAGCCGCTACCTGTTCCGGCGCTGACGCCGACCGACGGGGCGTGCAGCCGTCACGAGGACGGCGACCCCGAGCGGGCGGCGACTCGGCGTCGCGCCGCACGCCAGTCCGTCGCACCCCGGACGAACATCACCGCAGCGCCGGTGAACGTCACGACGACGGTCAGGATCGACCACCACTCGGGCTGCACAGTCGGCAGGACGAGCATCGTTGCACCGAGGCTTGATGCTCCTCCGAGGAACCAGAATCCGGACTCGTCCATCCGGGCAGCATAGCGCTCGCATGACGAGGGACGTAATTCCGGAACCGTTGCACGGACGGGAGATCATCCCGCGACCGCCGCCTGGCCTCCTGTCCGCGCGTTCAGACCCGATCGGTGCCCGAAAGCGAACGATGTCGCATCTGCGCCGCGTCGCGCTCGGGCTGACTTCGTGGCCAGCGCGTCGACCGCCGCGTCCACCCGGCTTCTCCGCGAGACGAGCACGAGCTCGGTGCCGGCGCCGCTCTCGTCGATGACGGCGCGTCGGCTCTCGGCGATGCGACTCATGGCGCCCGCCGCGAATCCGCGCAGGAACCCGCTGCGAGCACGCCGCTTCACCCCGTCGCGCTGCTCGACGTAGAAGTGGCGATGCTCGAGTCACCAGCCGCGCATCGCGACCATCGCCTGCACCTCCAGGCTGGCTGTCAACGTCTGCGCCTGGCGCACGTCGGATTCGTGCCCGACCAGCAGCAGGCCCGCGATCGGCGGGTACTCGGCCAGAAGCGGCCGCACGGCACCGAGCGCGCTGGCGACGCCGATGCCGATCTCGCGGAGATCCTTCGCGTAGACGCCGCGGAACAGCATCCGCTCTGTGATGATCTGCTCCTGCGTCTGCCCCAGTCGCCCCCGCCGTTCGTCGATCTGCGCCTGTTCGATCCCGTATTTCACGATGAGTCGCTCGGCGTGCTCGGTCAGAGCCTCGGCCTCTTCGGGCGTCGTGCTCTCGGCCTTGGCGAGCAGCTTCGCGATCAGGTCGAGTTTGGCTTCGGTCATGGCATCCCCCTTGGGTTCGTGATGCCGTGAATCCTTCGCGGGGGTACCTACATTGCGAGGCCGAATTCCGGGGACTGTGGACGAACCCAGATCACGGATGCCGGTGCAGAAGAGGATGCCGCGAGCTCAGCCGGGCACGGGTGCGGACCCGACCGGAGACACGCCGCCACAACGGTCCGGTGCGCCGGGTGTCGGCCACGAAATCCGAAGCTGTGCCCGGTGTGGGTCGCCCGGCCGGGCCTCAGCCCAGGATCAGGGTGATGACCGTCGCGCCACCGCCACCGAGGATCAGTGCCACGATGACCGTCCAGGCGACGATGCGGATGCGCCGGTTGCGCCGCTCGCCGAGGTCGCCGTAGTCCTCGCTCAGGCCGTCGCCGCTCATGCGCCGACCGGCTCCGAGACGGTCGGGCCGAAGGCGGCGGGAAGCGTGGCCTGCGAGCGCTCGCGGATCTCGGCGATCGGAACCGTGAAGACGTCCTGCACCTCGAGCTTCGCGCCCTCGGAGTCGGTCACGCCGATGCGCATGACCGGGTAGTTCCGGCCTTCGCAGAGTCCGCGGAACTTCACGTCGTCTTCACGAGGCACGGTCACGATGACGCGACCGGTCGACTCCGAGAACAGGGCGGATGCGGCATCCACGCCGTCACGCTGGATGATCTCGTTCAGCCAGACGCGTGCGCCGACGCCGAAGCGCGAGACGCCCTCGGCGAGAGCCTGCGCGAGGCCGCCCTCCGACACGTCGTGCGCCGACGAGATCAGCCACTCGTCGCGGGCTGCGCCGAGCAGACCCGCGAGGCGCTTCTCGCCTGCGAGGTCGACCTTCGGGGGCAGTCCGCCGAGGTGCTGGTGCACGGTCTCGGCCCACGCCGAACCCGACAGCTCGGTCGAGGTCGTGCCGAGCAGGTAGATGTTCTGACCCTCGTCCTGCCATCCCGAGGGGATGCGACGCGAGACGTCGTCGATGATGCCGAGCACGCCGACGAGCGGGGTCGGGTGGATCGGCACGTCGCCGGTCTGGTTGTAGAACGAGACGTTTCCGCCGGTCACCGGAGTGCCGAGCTCGTAGCATCCGTCGGCGAGACCGTCGACGGTCTGCCCGAACTGCCACATGACCTCGGGGTTCTCGGGAGAGCCGAAGTTCAGGCAGTCGGTGATCGCGGTCGGCACAGCGCCGGTGACGGCGACGTTGCGGTAGGCCTCGGCGAGTGCGAGCTGTGCGCCCGCGTACGGGTCGAGCTGGCAGTAGCGGCCGTTGGCGTCGGTCGAGATGGCGAAGCCCAGGCCCGACTCCTCGTCGACGCGGATCATGCCGGCGTCGTCGGGGAACGAGAGGGCCGTGTTGCCGAGCACGTAGTAGTCGTACTGGTTGGTGATCCAACGGGTGTCGGCGAGGTTCGGCGAGGCGACCAGGTTGAGGAACTGCTCGCGCAGCACCTCGGGGTCGTTCGACCGAGGCAGGTTCTCGGCGGCATCCGCCTGCAGTGCGTCGATCCACGTCGGGTACGCGACCGGACGGTCGTAGACCGGGCCGTCGACCGCGACGGTCGAGGGGTCGACGTCGACGATGCGCTCGCCCTGCCAGTCGATGATGAGGCGGCCGTCGCCGGTGACCTCACCGAGCACCGACGTCTCGACGTCCCACTTCTGCACGACCGCGAGGAACGCGTCGAGCTTCTCGGGAGCGACGATCGCCATCATGCGCTCCTGCGACTCCGACATGAGGATCTCCTCAGCCGTGAGCGACGGGTCGCGCAGCAGCACGTTGTCGAGCGAGACCTTCATGCCGCTGTTGCCGTTGGCCGCGAGCTCGCTGGTCGCGCACGAGATCCCGGCGGCACCGAGGTCCTGGATGGCCTCGACGAGCTCGTCGCGGTACAGCTCGAGGCAGCACTCGATGAGCACCTTCTCGGCGAACGGGTCGCCCACCTGCACCGCGGGGCGCTTGGTCGGGCCCGTGGAGTCGAACGAGTCGGATGCCAGGATGCTGGCGCCGCCGATGCCGTCGCCACCCGTGCGAGCACCGAACAGCACGACCTTGTTGCCGACGCCGGTCGCGTTGGCGAGCTTGAGGTCTTCGTGGCGAAGGACGCCGACCGCGAGCGCGTTGACGAGCGGGTTGGCCTGGTAGACCGAGTCGAAGACCGTCTCGCCGCCGATGTTCGGGAGGCCCAGGCAGTTGCCGTAGAAGCTGATGCCGCTGGTCACACCGTGCACGACGCGGGCGGTGTCGGGGTGGTCGATCGCACCGAAGCGCAGGGCATCCATGACCGCGACCGGGCGTGCACCCATCGAGATGATGTCGCGGACGATGCCGCCGACGCCGGTCGCCGCACCCTGGAACGGCTCGATGAACGAGGGGTGGTTGTGCGACTCGGCCTTGAAGGTGACGGCCCAGCCCTCGCCGACGTCGATGACGCCCGCGTTCTGGCCCATGCCCACCATCAGGCGTTCCTTCATCTCGTCGGAGACCTTCTGGCCGAAGCGGCGCAGGTAGTTCTTCGACGACTTGTACGAGCAGTGCTCCGACCACATGACGGAGTACATGGCCAATTCGCCGGAGGTCGGGCGGCGGCCCAGGATCTCCTTGATGCGGGCGTACTCGTCATCCTTGAGGCCCAGCGCTGCGTACGGCTGCTCCTTCTCGGGAGTCGCGGTGGCGTTCTCGACGGAGTCGGGGACGTGCTTGTGGGCAGGTGCAGGGGCGGTGGTCACGCGCACTCCTAGATGAGGGGCCGGCGGGGCATGGCCAGTCTACCGGGGGATGCCGGGGGCCCGGGTTCGTGCGTCGGGGCGACGGATGCCGGCATCCGCTGCTCGCGTCTACGTCAGGAGCGGTCCGAGCTCCCGTGCGGCCGCGATGACGGAGACGGCGATCGAATCGGACTCGTCGATGTATCGGCGCGGACCCGAGTAGGACAGCGCTCCGGCAAGCGCGCCGGAGGCGTCGGTGATCGGCGCGACCAGACACCCGCGCTGACCGTCGCGAGTGCGGATCACGCCCTGCTCGCGGAGCTCGGTGACGAGGTCGTCGGCGACGTGCTCCCCGCGGACGACCTCCCCTCGCATGACGAGTGGCAGCAGACCCAGCGCGTATCGGGTGGGCTCGTGCTGCAGGCCCAGCCGGTTCGAGAGGGGAAAGTCGGGGTCCTCATCGGCGATGACGACTCTGCCGTCGCGGTAGAGGACGAGGTGGATGCCACCCCGCGCGCTCGCCCTGGTGCGCTCGAGGACGTCGCGTGCGGCGCGGGGGACGCGCTCGACGGCGATGCTGCCGGCCAGCAACGCCACTTTCGTGCCCAGGGCGAAACCGGTGAGATCCGGGGTCCGGACGAGGTATTCGTCCTGCACCAGCAGATTGAGCAGGCGATAGGTCGTCGCGCGCGGCATCCCCAGATGCTCGGCGAGTTGCCGCGCGGTGACGCCGGCTCCCATCGCCGCGACGGCTTCGAGCATCGACAGCGCACTGTGGATGGCGGTGGGCTGGCGGGCCGAGATCGATACCCCGTCGCCGCCCGTCATCCGTCGGCGTCCCCCGGTTCGCCCCCGTGTGCGCCGCTGCTGCCGTCGCCTGCGCCGCCGTCG
>NZ_DALZXX010000098.1:0-11179 GCF_031988965.1 Microbacterium sp. | reverse complement strand
TCGGTCGATGACGACGACGTCGAGCCGTTCGCGTCCCGCTTCCCGTTCCAGACCGCGGTCTACCAGCTCACCCTGCTGTCTGTGCTCGCCGGCATCGCCGCCGCGATCGAGCGCGACACCGTCGACCAGGTGCGGGCGCGGACCCGCGTGTACAGCCACGGAAGCGCCGGCCGAGTGGCCGACGACCCGCAGGTCCTGCAGATCGTCGGCGAGCTGACCGCGACGAGTGCGACGGCACGGGCCCTGGTGCTCGACGTCGCCCGTGCCGTGCAGCATGCGGCGGATGTGCTGGGCACCCCCGAGACCGAGGACGCCGTGGTCACCGCTGAGCTGCGGTCGTCGCAGGCGCAGATCGTCCTGACCGACCTGGTGCCGCGGGCCGCCTCGAGGCTGTTCGACACCCTGGGCGCCTCGGCCGTGAGGTCGGGCACCGCGCTCGACAGGCACTGGCGCAACGCCCGCACGGTGTCGTCGCACAATCCGTGGATCTTCAAGGCACGTCAGCTCGGCGACCACGCCGTGAACGGACGTACGCCCGAGTTCGTCTGGGCGGTCGGCGAAGGCACGTCCGTCAGCGAGAACGCGTCGGTCGGCGAAGACACCAGGTCGCTCGCCACGTCCTGATGCTCGGCGGGATCAGTCGGTGCTGCGCACCGAGAGCATCCGCCAGCCGTCCGGCACCTTGGCCTCGAGCGCGGCCATGTCGTCGGCCTCGATCTCCTGCACGCCGTCGACACGCCAGAATGTGCCGGTGGACTCCATCTTCGCCTCGCCCTTGAGCATGCGCACCGGGGCCGATGCGAGCACGAAGCCGGGCTGCTGCTGAGCGATGAGCTGGTCGTGCACGTCCTCGAGGGTCGTGCCGATGACGTCGACGGTGCTGCTCTCGACGGGACGGATGAGTGCGATGAGCATTGCCCCAGCCTACGAGGTCAGGCGTTCGCCACCTCGGGTTTGCGCTCGACGGCGCCACCTTCGGCAGGTTCCGGCGTGATGTAGAGGCCGGATGGCGCGTTCGCGGTGAAGGCGAGCGCGTCGACCCAGGCGCGGTTGATGGCCGGCTGGCGGCTGCCGAAGTACTTGAAGACGAGGGCGCTGCCCGAGTGGATCCACACGGTCGTGCGACCGCCGCCCACGCTCGAATCCTCTTTCCACGAGAACGAGAACGGCTCGCCGCGTCGCAGCTTGGCCGTGATCACGAGCTGCAGGTGCGTGAGAGCGCGGTCCTCGATCTCGACCTTCTGACCACCTTCGTAGATGAATCGGCCCATCAGGGGCTCCTCTGCTTCTCATCTCCACAGGACCCGTGCCAGAGGGGCGATCCGGGGGAATCGCCACGTGGTGATATGTCCAGAATGCCACGTCGGAAATGTGCAAGTGCTGTCCGCGCGAAGCCGCTGTCCGTTATGCGCAGGAACATTGCGCCCCGTGTCCTGTCGGTGATCGCTACGCTCGATATATGGGAATGCTGTTCTACGGCGCCACCGAGGACCCGATCCGCATCGAGGACCGCGCCCTCGCTCATCTCAAGGTGGCCATCGCCACGAAGCTGCGCCGACAGGAGAGCTTCACCGTGTCATGGCAGCACCCTGACGGGCAGGCACGAGGGCGGTCGACGATCTGGCTGCATCCGTCCATCCCCCTCCGATTCGTCTTCGACGATGCGGAGACTCCCGATCTCAACCCCACGTGGATCCAGCACCTGATGCTGAGCGCGAGTTCCTCGGGCGGCATCATCCTCGTCGACGAGATGGACGAAGACTCGAGTCCCACCGACCACGACCTCGGCTGACGATCGGATGGCCTGCGCCCCGTCACTCCGCCTCAGGCGGCGTGGAGCCAGCGCGGCACCACGAGCGGACTGCCCGACTCGGGGTCGGGAATCACGCGCGCATCCACGCCGAAGACGTTCGAGACCAGTTCCTCGGTGATCACGGCATCCGGCGCACCCGTCGCGACGACCTCGCCGTCCTTCATCGCGATGATGTGATCGGCGTAGCGAGCGGCCTGGTTGAGGTCGTGCAGCACGGCGACGAGCGTGTTGCCCTGTCGCCGGTTGAGCGAGCGGCAGAGCTCGAGCAGCTCGATCTGGTGGCTGACGTCGAGATAGGTCGTCGGCTCGTCGAGCAGCAGGATCGGAGTCTGCTGCGCGAGCGCGACCGCCATCCACACCCGCTGTCGCTGGCCACCGGAGAGTTCGTCCACGAGACGACCCGAGAGGTGACGGATGCCGGTGGCGTCCATCGCCTCTCCCACGGCCGCCTCGTCGTCGGGCGACCAGGGCGCGAACAGCTTCTGATGCGGGTAGCGGCCCCGGGTCACGAGATCGACCACACGGATCCCGTCGGGCGCGACCGGCCCCTGGGGAAGCAGCCCGACCTCGCGCGCGAGCTGCTTGGTCGGCAGCTCATGCAGACTGCGTCCGTCGAGCAGTACGCGTCCGCGCGTGGGCGGCAGCAACCGGGTCAGGCTCTTCAACAAGGTCGACTTTCCGCACGCGTTCGGACCGACGATCACGGTGAACGCACCGTCGGGTATCTCCACGGACACGTCTTCGCAGACGAGGGTGTCGGCGTAGCCGAGTGCCGCGCCGTCGACCGTCAATCGAGTCATCATTTCTTTCCTTCTCGGAGGAGCAGCCAGAGGAAGTAGAGTCCGCCGATCGACACCGTGACGATGCCCACAGGCAGGGGCGAGTCGGGGTGGATCCGCTGCGCCACGACGTCGGCGAGCAGCAGGAGCATCGATCCGACGGCGGCCGCCGGCCCCAGGGCGAGTCCGTCGGACCGGACGATCCGCCGGGCGATCTGGGGTGCGGCGAGAGCGATGAAGGAGATGGGGCCGACCGTCGCCGTGGCGAGCGCCGTGAGCCCGACCCCGATCACGATCGCCGACACCTGCACCAGTCGCACGTTCTGCCCGAGGGCGGTCGCGAACGGCATCCCGATCTGCATGATGCGCATCGGCCGGCTGAGCGCCGCCGCAGCGACGATGAAGAGCGCCGACCCGATGAGCGCGGTCGCGAAGGTGGGCCACGAGACGCCCGACAGGTTGCCGGCACCCCACAGCCCCGCCATGATCGCGTCTTCGACGGTCGCTGTGAGCAGTATCCAGACGTTCACCGAGGCGAGCATCGCGCTCACCGCGATGCCGACGATGATCAGGCGCACGCCACGCACCGCGCCGCGCTTCGACGACAGGAAGAACACGAGGAAGGCGGTCGCCACACCGCCGGTGAGCGCCCCGACCATGGTCGCGGCCGATCCCCCGCCGAGGAGCAGCATCACGACGAGAGCACCGGTGTACGACCCGGTCTGGAATCCGATGACATCCGGCGACCCGAGCGGATTGCCGGTGAGGTTCTGGAAGATCGCACCGCTCAGCGCGAGGCAGGTGCCCAACAGCACCGCCATCAGGATGCGGGGAGCACGCCACTCGAGCACGACCATGGTCGTGTAGTCGTCTCCGCCTCCGGCGAGAGTCACGAGGGCCTCCCACGGGGTGATCTGCGCGGATCCCGTGCACAGCGCGTAGACGGCGAGCACGACGATCGCGGCCCAGATCGACAGACAGATCACCAGCGAGCGGGCATCCACGAGAAGCAGGGGCCGCGAGGGGCGTCCGACACGCAGGATGCGTCGGCCGAAGTCGATGTCGGTCATCGCCTCACACCTCCGAGACCCGGTAGCGACGGACCATGTAGATCAGCACGGGTGCACCGATGAACGCGGTGACGATGCCCACGGGCACCTCTCCGGCGGTGATGATGCGACCCAGCACGTCGGCGAACCCCATGACCACGGGGGCGATCAGCACCGAGTACGCCATGATCCATCCCTGATGCGGGCCGACGATCATGCGCGCGAGGTGCGGGGCGAGCAGACCCAGGAATCCGATCGGCCCGGCCGCAGCCGTCGCGCCGCCCGCGAGCAGCGCGATCGCGACGAGGGCGACGAGTCGGATGCGCTGCGGATGCGCGCCCATCGCCACGGCCGACGCCTCGCCGAGCGAGAGCACGTCGAGCGATCGGGAGCTGAGGAGCGCGATGACGAGGCCCGCCGCGATGATGGGCACGATGGCGAGAGTGGCGTCGAGGGGCTGAGAAGCGGTCGTCCCCGCCGACCAGCCGCGCAGACGCTGCAGCATCTCGGAGTTCGACAGCAGCACCGCCGACGTGAAGCCCGAGAGCACCGCACCGAGTGCGACGCCCGAGAGCGTCATGCGCACCGGATTGCCGCGCGCCGAGCCCGTGTTGCCGATCACGAACACGAGGACCGAGGTGATCATCGCGCCCGCGAACGACCACCACATGTACTGCGAGATGTCGGTCACCCCGAAGAACGCGAGTCCCACGACCACGGCGAGCGATGCCCCGGCATTCACCCCCAGGATGCCGGGGTCGGTCATCGGGTTCCGCGTGACCGCCTGCATCAGGGCTCCGGCGACTCCGAGTGCCGCGCCGGCGACGAGCACGAGAACGGTGCGCGGCACTCGCGAGAACCAGATCGTCTGCGAGACCGCATCGTCAGGGTCGGGATGCAGGAGGAAGTGCAGCACGTCGGCAGGGGCCACGAAGCGCGAGCCGACCAGCATGCTGGCGGCGAGCGCCAGCGCACAGAGCGCGACGAGCCCGAGGAGCCCGAGCCACCGGCGCCGATGATGCGGTCGGGTCGCCGGAGTTCGCGGGTCCGCCCCGGACACGGGTGTGTTCGGGGCGGACACGACTGCCGCGTTCTGCGCGTGCATCGGGGTGTCAGGCGACCTTGGTCGACGAGGAGACGAGAGCCGTCAGGTCGTTCAGCCAGGCCGCGTAGGTGGATGCGGTCATCGCGCCCTTCGAGCTCCAGGCGCCCAGCTGCTCGGCCTGCACGGGGGGCAGAGCGTTCCACAGGTCGGCACTGAACGAGAAGTCCTCGTTGTAGCCCTCGACGAGCAGGATGTCGGCTCCGAAGGTCGAGGCGTCCTCCCAGGCGACCTGTCCCCACGGGTTGCCGGTCGCCGGAGCGTCGGCGCCGACGATCGTCGCACCGAGCTCCTCGAGCATCGTCGCCTGAGCGAATCCGACACCGGTGTAGAGCATCTCCTTCGTCGGGCTGGTCAGCATGATGTCGAGGTCGCTGTCCGCGATGGCGGCACCGAAGGCCTCCTTCGCCGCAGCGAGGTCGGCATCGGACTGCTCGATGGCGTCGGAGGTGACATCCGCCCCGAAGAAGGCCGCGATCTCACGGGTGTCGGCGATGCGGCCGTCGATCGTCTCGCTGCTCGGGAGGGGCACGAAGGGCGCGACGCGGGTGATCTGCGCGTTGACGTCTTCGTCGAACCACGACCATCCGTCGGCGGTGCCCTGGCCGACGATCGCGTCGGGTCGCAGCTCGGCGAGCTTCTCGACGTCGATCTCGCCGTCCTTGCCGACGACCGGGATGTCGGAGATGTCGGCGTCCCCCATCACGAACGGGTTGTCGCACTCGTACCCGAAGAGCGCGACCGGCTCGACACCGTACTCGTGGAGCGAGCTGTAGGCGTAGCAGTCCATGACGATGTCCTGCGGCTGGGCATCGAAGTCGATCTCCAGTCCCTCGAGCGAGGGATGCGTGAGCGTCACGCCGGCATCGCCGTCGGTGCCTTGCTCGGTCTGCCCTTCGGACGAGGCGCAGGAGGCGAGCAGCAGGGCGGACGCGGCCACGAGGGCGACGAGGGAGGCGCGGCGGAGCACAGTGAGGACCAATCTGTCGGTGGAGGGGATCCCTTCGACCGTAGCAAGATTGAAGTTAGGGTAGGTAATCCTAAGTAGGACTTGACCTGCGCCGTGTTGGGAACCACGTCAACAGAGCGTTGGTCGATCCACGCAGGCCCCGCGGCACGAGACCAAAATCGGACTAGGACATGGTTGGGCAGAGTCGGATACGACGATCGCATCGAACGCCAGACGAATAAATGCCTGGGACTCGATTTCGACCGAGGCTCCGATACTGATCGGCCGTCGGATACCCGGCGCCACTCGAAGATCGCAGCCGACCGCCTCCGGGCGACTTAGCACCCGGCCATTGGCTTCGCTGACAGGCGCCACCGCACAAACTAAAGCTCGGCCTCGAAAGATGCCCTTGCGCGCACTTACATTCACCTAGGCTCGGATCAATTGCAGGTCTTTCACGTCAAGGGGGACGCTTCGAGCAGGCGCCGCAACTATCGACCTGCCAGCGGGTGGATGAAGTCCTCTTCGTTGATGTACTCTGGCGGCAGTCCATCGAGCGCGCGCAAAGCGTTTCGCCAGCCGACTACGATGCGGTTCCCCTCCATGACATGGGTGTACGAGGCACCCAAAAGAAGGTCCGTTTCGTTGAGGTGTCTATTCTCTGGCATGCCCGATGGGAGGGAAAAGTCATTGCCACCGGTCGTTGGATCGATGTTCAACCACGCTTCGTTCACTCCGTCTCGAAGGCTGAAAAGCAGGTCAGACTGATCCGGATGGAGCCCTAAGAGTCGGATAGCGCGATTCACGAGCGGATCCAGTTCGATGGTGACCTTCGCATAGGTCTGCGCTTTGTCGAGGCGATCGCTCGCGATGGGGAGCAACTCCTTCCCCAGCTGAATGAACGTAGCCATAACCGCACTCTGCGGTGCGCGCTGAGAGTGGAGACGATCGATACGGTCCAGTCGAACATCAAGGGCGGCCGACCATTGTGCGCCAGCAACTTTGTCGAAGTCGACCGCCTCCATCCACGCAGGCAGCTTTTCGTCAATCGCTTGAGCCGTGGCAGTCAGCTCTTCTACCTCGTCCGATGCCGAGCGGCTTTCAGTGTGCAGCGCTACCACAGACACTTCTTGTCGGCGCCGTGCTAGTTCCTCCGCAATTTCGTGCACAGCTTCGAGGTGTTCTTCGGAATCCAGCTTCTTGTTGCGCAACTTGCGCCAATCGAGATACTGAGTCCGCGCAATTAGCGCGAGAACCTCATCTGGACTGTCCTCAGCAAGGTTGGGAATATCAATGTACAAGATTGGCAGAAGAAGCCTGTCGATACCCCGGCTCTTCGCGTGCCCGCTGAAGGCGATAAGCTCTTTTCGGCACTCGATGCTCTTCAAATAGCTCGGGGTGATGATCGGCATAAAGAATGGAGCGTCGCCAACAGCGCTGTCGATCTTGGTGCGCCATGCATCCCCCCAATGAATAGAGGAACGGTCCAGAAACATGCCCAGCTCGTCGCCTGTCGTCAAGGCGAACTCGTTCTGAATGGCCTCGGCAAGTTTCGAAACGCGGCCAAAAGATCGCGAATCGTCGTCGTGCGCGTAACTCCAGAATGCTTCGTACGTCGTGTCCACCGGTCACCCCTCGATTATCGTGGCCAGGATACCGGAACTCTGGCTCGACTCAATCGAATCGCAAGATACGGGCCGTACGGCCCGTTAAATCGCAGAGTCGATGAAGGAGGGCGGGCCACGATCCAGCGAGCACGCAAGCGTTGAACCTCGCATCGAGCCCCCTCCAGGGCTAGGGTGTGAGCATCAGCCGGGCACGCCTGACCACCCGGACCCGCATCCGTGACTTCGTTGACCGCTGACACAGCGACTTGGCACGTAACATGGAGGAGTCTTCGGCTTGGGACGGCAATGATCGGTCGAGGGCATGCCGCAATCTGCGATTCGAATCACGTTCAACCGCTTGAAAGGACGTCTTCGCGGTTGCTTCACTTGAGCGCCCCTGGACCGCGCTGCGCTGCCGAGACGAGATCCATCTGACGAGACAAGTCGGTAGTCGTGCTTCGCCCTCAAACTGGCCAAAGCGCGAGGCATGCGCTTTGGCGCAGCAGGTTCCGGTGTGGGACACGACCGCACCCCGGCCGGCGTCTCGCACTTCCGCTCGACGAGATCGGTACCCCTGCCGAAACTGATGGGCTCTGGCGATTGAGCGTGACTCAACCTTCTGGAGACAGCCAGCGGAAGTATGAGTGCGTTTTGTGCTCTCGTCAGCCGCGACGATGACGAGGGTTTGCTGCGGCGTCGTCGCGCCGGACCTCGAGCCGCTCGACAAACGATCATCTTCGGCGGACCTTTGAGTACGGAGCTCGGGCTGCCGTCGACCGCGGCGCTCCCCAGGCTGGTACTCGCCGCGAGGATCAGGGCACGAGAGGATGGCTCGGTGCCTCTCTCCCCCGACCGCCCGGACTGCTTCCGCCTGCCGGCCGTCGACGCTGCGGCGATCCGGACGCGCCCGGATCAGCTGCACCTCGTACCGCCGGACAGCGGGATCGACGCATTAGCGATCATCGAAAGCCATCGGCGAGTGCGGGTCACCCGTGGCAGAAAGGATGCGATCGGCTGCCTCCTCCCGATCGCCGGCGGTCTCCTGCCCGCGGCCGTGGTCGGCGTCGTGGTCGTGTCGCTCCGGCTGCCGTTTCACGACATCGCCGCCGCCGTCGGCCTGCTGTTCGCCGTGGGAGCGACGGTAACCGGGGTCGTCGCCTCGCGCGCGGTGTCGGCAACTCCCTCCCCGAAACCCTTGCCCTCCGTGCTCATCCATCCCCTCGTGGTGGCTGGCGCTCCCGCAGATCTGCCTGCTCCGGACATCGTGCTCGCGTCGCGGGTGCTCGTCGACCGGGACCGCGCCGAGGCTGACCTCCGAAAAGCCCGCACCGACGCACAGCTCACTGACGAGGAACGTCAGGTCTCCCCCGGCGACCGGTCGACCTGGTACTTCCGCCCGGAGGATCTGCCCGGTCTCGAGCGCACAGCAGCCGACGCGGAGAAGCGATCGCATGAGATCAGGAGCAGACTCGGCATCGCCCTCGACGCGGACCGCGGCACGGACTCGGCACCGGAAGACTGAGGTCGACCCGCTCGCCGGCTACGGGACTCAGGCCGGCGAGCTGCCCGCGCGCTCGCGCACCGGCCACTGAAACCGTTGGGCGAATCCGGCGACCTTCGTCGACCGCATCAGCAGCACGAACAGGCCGTAACCGATGATCCCGCCCAGGATGTTCGTCAGCCAGTCGTTGATGTCCGCGAGGTGTCCGCCGAGGGCGAGCCGTGCCGTGGCCATCTGGGTCAGCTCGATGAGGAGGCTCGCACCGGCGACGATCGCGACCACCTTCCACCAGCTCGGCCTCGCGGTGAGCAGCGGCACGAGCATACCGAGCGGGACGAACACCGCGACGTTGATGAGAGCATCCTCGAGCCCGTAGTCGACGAACGGCACGAGGTAGAGCGCCAGCGGCCGCGGCCCGTCGTAGAACCCCGTCCCGACACGGAGGAAGATCGGGAAGACCGTGTTGGCGAGCACGCCGCCCGCGTAGATCGCGAGGACGGCGGCGACGCTCGCCCGGGGAAGGGTGACGCGCCCGCGGGAGCGGAGGACCCTCATGAGCACGAGGAAGATCACGATTCCGAAGGGGATCACGATCGGGAGCATGGGGACTTCGACGAACTTCATTCACTGCTTCCGGCGACTGCGTGGTGCGGTGCAGCAGCACCGCACCGATCGTATCGGGATCGTGAACCGTCACGATTCTCGCTGAGCTCGACCGACGCGAGAGTGCCGGAGAGGGACGCGATCAAGATTTCCGTGATCAAACCGTTGCATTCGTTATCTCGCCGTTATAGAGTGATCGCACGGTGAATGTTTGCTGTGGCATCCACCTCATGTGATTGCAGGACACTCTTGGTGCAAGGGACAAGGGCCGGTCGGGAGCCTCTCCGACCGGCCCTTTACTGTTGCCAGTACGCTGTTCCCATGACCGATCGCAAGCTCGCCCTCGAAGCATGGGAGAGCCTGTTCCGCGCTCAGCACGAGCTGTTCACCGAGATGAACACGGACTTCGAGGGCAGCGATCTCGCTCAGGCCGAGTACGACGTGCTGCTCACCGTCACACGGTCGCCCGACTTGACCGCCCGGCTTCGCGACGTCACCGCGAACATGCTCATCAGCCAGCCGAGCGTCTCGCGACTCGTCGACCGAATGGTGTCACGAGGCCTCGTCGAGAAGGCGCCCGATCCCGAAGACGGCCGTGGAGCCTTGATCACCGCGACCGACGCCGGCGCTCGCGAGTTCCGCAGCCTCGCGACCGTGCACGGCCGATCGATCGCCGAACGGATGTCGGTGCTCGAAGACTCCGAGCTCAAGACGCTGCGCGACCTGGCCGAGAAGCTCCGCGGCCGCTGACCCATCCCGACGCCCCCTGCTGTTTTCTGGCAGGGTGGAGCGGAGTTGCGGCATCTTCGCGCCGCGGCATCAGACCACCCCCTCGGGGGGAACCAGGGAGGTCATTCATGGAGATCGCCGGAATCGTCGGCATCCTCGTCATCGTCGGCATAGCGGTCGTCGCCGCCGTCGTCGTCCTGCTCATCCTGCTGCTGTTCGCACGCAGCTGGATCAAGGTCGCGCGCGCCGATGAGGCGCTCGTCATCTCGGGACGCAAGCAGAAGGTGGCACGCGCTGTCATCGGCGCGGACGGCTCGACCAGAGACGAGATGTCGGAGTCGCCCGTCACGGTCATCGTGAACGGCAAGTCGCTGGTGAACCCCATCACGCAGCGCCACGAGATCATCTCGCTGCGCTCGCGCCAGGTCTCGCTGAACGCCGAGGCTCAGTCGCTCGACAGCGTCACGCTGAACGTCGACGGCGTCGCCATCGTGAAGATCGGCTCGGACCCCATCCTCGTGCGCCGCGCCGCCGAGCGTTTCGCCTCGCAGGACAAAGCGATCGAGCAGTTCACCACCGAGCAGCTCGAAGGTGCTCTCCGTGGAATCGTGGCGACCCTCTCGGTCGTCGAGCTCATGCGCGAGCGCAAGAAGTTCTCCGACCAGATCGCCGCCGACGTCTCGCAGGAGCTCGCCGAGCAGGGTCTGATCCTGGACTCGTTCCAGATCAAGGGCATCACCGACAAGGTCGGCTACATCCAGTCGCTGGGTGCGCCCGAGATCCAGGCGAAGCGTCAGTCGGCGGAGATCTCGCAGACCAACGCCGACCGTGCGATCAACCAGAAGAACATCGCGAACCAGGAAGCCAACCTGGTCGAGCAGACCGCCCTCGACACCAACACCGCCAACGCGAACGCCGGCATCGGCCGTGCGCGCGCCGAAGCAGAGCAGGCCGAGAACCTCGCCCGCGAGCAGGCTCAGCAGGCCGTTCTGCAGCAGCAGGCCGAGAACCGTCAGGCTCAGCTCGACGCCGACGTCAAGCGCGTCG
>NZ_DALZXX010000097.1:0-11368 GCF_031988965.1 Microbacterium sp. | reverse complement strand
AGCGACACCCTCGCCGGGCTCGGCCCCGCGGCGCTCGCCGCCGGCGACGTGCTCCGTGTGGGCGATCGCGCACCGCATCCCGTCGAGCCTGATGCTCTGCCGAGGGCGCTCCCGGCGCCCGGTCACCTCGTCGACCTCGAGATCACCCTCGGACCCCGCGACGACTGGTTCACGGCGGCGGCCCTCGCGACCCTCACCGGCCAGGAATGGACCGTGACGCCGCGGTCCGACCGGGTCGGCATCAGGCTCGAGGGTGCCCAGCCCCTCGAGCGCGCCATCAGCGGGGAGCTGCCCAGCGAGGGCGCCGTCACCGGGGCGATCCAGGTGCCTCCCGACGGTCAGCCCGTGCTGTTCCTACCCGATCATCGGCGCACTCACCGACAGCAGCCTCGACCTCGCCGGGCAGCTGCCGCCCGGCGCACGGGTCCGCTTCATCATCAAGGAGACCTCATGACCACGGTGCTGATCGCGAATCGCGGAGAGATCGCCGTGCGCGTCATCCGCGCCTGCGCCGAAGCGGGATACGCGTCCGTCGCGGTCTACGCCGACCAGGACGCCGATGCCCTGCACGTGCGCCTCGCCGACGAGGCTTTCGGCCTCGGCGGAGACACCGCTGCGAGCACCTACCTCTCGATCGACGCGCTGCTCGACGCGGCGCGCAGGAGCGGCGCCGATGCCGTGCATCCCGGCTACGGGTTCCTGTCGGAGAGCGCCGAGTTCGCACGAGCCGTCGAGGGCGCGGGGCTCGTCTGGGTCGGACCCTCGCCCGACAGCATCGACGCACTCGGCGACAAGATGACCGCGCGGCGGATCGCCCAGCGGGTCGGAGCGCCGTTGGCGGCCGGCACCGATCAGCCTCTGACCGGACCCGCCGAGGCCGTGGCGTTCGCCGAGCAGCACGGGCTTCCGATCGCCATCAAGGCCGCGTTCGGCGGTGGCGGCCGTGGGCTGAAGGTCGTGCGGGAGCTGTCAGAGGTCGCCGACGCGTTCGACGCCGCGACCCGCGAGGCGATCGCCGCCTTCGGTCGGGGGGAGTGCTTCGTCGAGCGCTTCCTCGAGAGCCCGCGCCATATCGAGGTGCAGGTGCTCGGCGACGGACACGGCGGCGTCGTGGTCGTCGGCGACCGTGACTGCTCGATG
Source organism: Microbacterium sp. (assembly GCF_031988965.1). Classification (GTDB taxonomy): domain Bacteria; phylum Actinomycetota; class Actinomycetes; order Actinomycetales; family Microbacteriaceae; genus Microbacterium. The sequence continues at coordinate 10,228 of NZ_DALZXX010000097.1, read as the reverse complement.
CAGCGTCGAAACCAGAAGCTCATCGAAGAGGCACCCGCGCCCGGGTTGTCGAGCGATCAGCGCGGGCGGTTCCATGACGCGGCTCGGGCGATCTGCGCCGAGGTGCGGTATCGAGGCGCGGGCACCGTGGAGTTCCTGCTCGCTGCCGACGGCACGATCTCTTTCCTCGAGGTGAACACCCGACTGCAGGTGGAGCATCCGGTCACCGAGGCGGTCACCGGCACCGATCTGGTGCGCGAGCAGTTCCGCATCGCGTTCGGCGAGGGCATCTCGTTCGCGGAGACGCCCGTGCCGTCGGGGCACGCCGTCGAGTTCCGCATCAACGCGGAGGACCCCGGTCGCGGTTTTCTGCCGAGCCCCGGTCGGGTCACATCGCTGCGGGTGCCCGGTGGGCCCGGCGTGCGCTGGGACAGCGGCATCGAGGCGGGCGATGTCGTGCAGCCCGCGTTCGACTCGATGATCGCGAAGCTCATCGTGCACGCGGACTCCCGTGATGCGGCGCTGGTCCGCGCGCGTCGGGCACTGCGCGAGCTCACGGTCGAGGGACCGGCGACCGTCATCCCCTTCGATCTGCTCGCGCTCGACGACGAGGCCTTCGCCACCGACACCTTCGCGGTGCACACGCAGTGGATCGAGAGCACGCTGCTGCCGCGCCTCGAGACGCAGCTGCGTCCGGCTCCCGTCCCGGATGCCGAACTGCAGCGCTTCCCCGTCGAGATCGACGGGCGCCGTGTCGTGCTCGGTCTGCCGATCGGTCTGCTCTCCGGACTCGGCGGACCGGCGCATGCCGAGGTCGCGGCCTCGGCATCCGATCCGGCCGAACTTCGCTCACCTGCGCCCGGGACCCTCGTGCGCTGGCTCGTCGACGACGGTGCGAGCGTGGTGCAGGGCGACGCGGTCGCGGTGCTCGACGCGATGAAGATGGAGACCACCGTCGTCGCCCACCGCGCCGGCACCCTGTCGCACCGGGCCGAGCTCTCGTCGACGATCGCGCCGGATGGGGTCCTCGCCGTCATCGAGTGAGACCGTGACGGTTCGCACGGTGCACAACTCAGCAAGAGAGCAGATCCCGCCCCGACCGGCCCTGCGGCCGAGTCCGGGCGAGCTCATGCTGAGGTGTGCACGGCCGCCTGTCGGGCTCTAGGCCGGGTCGCCGCCCAGCGGTCCCACGGCCTCGAGCGGCTTCGGGTCGTCGGCGCCGGTCTTGCGGGCGCGGGCGATCGCGTTGCCCAGGTGGTAGATCAGGAGCGCAGCGACCGTGCCGAGCACGATGCCGCCGAACGAGAAGTCTCCGAGCTGCATCGAGAAGCCGGCGATGCCGATCACGAGCGAGACGGCTGCGGTGTACTGGTTCACCGGACGCGAGAAGTCGACCTTGCTGTCGACCCAGATCTTGATGCCGATGATGCCGATCAGGCCGTAGAGCGCGGTCGTCGCGCCGCCCAGCACACCGGCCGGGATCGAGTTGAAGACCTCGCCGACCTTGGGTGAGAACGCCAGCAGGATCGCGAAGAGACCCGCGACCCAGTACACGGCGGTCGAGTAGACGCGGGTGGCGGCCATGACGCCGATGTTCTCGCCGTATGTCGTGGTGCCCGAGCCGCCGAAGCCACCGGCGATGGTCGTGGCGACGCCGTCGGCGATGAGTGCGCGACCCGTGTGCTTGTTGATCGCCGGGTCTTCGGTCATCGTCGCGACGCCGCGCACGTGGCCGACGTTCTCGGCGACGAGCACGAGCACGACCGGGAGGAACATCGCGATGGTCGACCAGGTGCCGGGGGCGACGAAGTCGGGGAGCTGGAACTCGGGCAGGCCGACCCAGGGAGCATCCGCGATGAGCTCGGCGGGCGTCTTGCCTCCGCGCAGCGCATTGGGCACGTCGAACGAGCCGGTGAAGGCGGCGTAGATGAAGCCGACCGCGACGCCGAGGAAGATCGAGATGCGTCCGAGGAACCCGCGGAACAGCACCGCGAACAGGATGATCGCGACGAGCGTGATGGTCGCGGTCACGGGGTCGAGCTGGAAGTTGTTCCACGCCGTCGGGGCGAGGTTGAAGCCGATCAGGGCGACGATCGCACCGGCGACCACCGGGGGCATGAGGGCGTCGACCCAGCGGAGACCGGCGAACTGCACGACCAGGCCGACGACGGTGAGCAGGATGCCGACCGCGACGACGCCGGCCAGGGCGGAGCCGGTGCCGCCCGCCGCGACCGCGGCGGTGATCGGCGCGATGAACGCGAACGACGAGCCGAGGTAGCTGGGCAGCTGGTTCTTCGTGATCAGCAGGAAGATCAGGGTGCCGAGACCGCTGAACAGCAGGGTCGTCGACACGGGGAAGCCGGTGAGCGTCGGCACGAGGAACGTCGCCCCGAACATCGCGACGACGTGCTGGGCGCCGATCGCGATCGTGGCGGGCCAGTTCAGGCGCTCTTCGGGCTTCACGACGGCGCCGGGCTCGACCGTGCGTCCGTTTCCGTGGGTCTTCCACAGGGGCATGCGGGCTCCTCAGGATCGGGGGGAGTGGGAGTGCTCCCGCAACACTACCGATTCCTGAGTATTGCCTGGGTGCGAGCGGGCTTGCTCCCTCACTCGCTGCGAAGGAGATCTCTGGCTCCGAAGGACCGCATCCACCGATCAGTCCTTCGCGGGAGGAGATTGCCTTCGCAGCGAGTGAGGGGCTGGGGAGTGGAGGGAGTGAGGGGGTGATACCGACGCGGTGCCGCGGATCAGGCCCCGAGGCGCTCGATCAGCTCGCGGTAGCGCGCGGCCGTGCGCTCGACGATGTCCTCGGGCAGCACGGGCGGCTCGCCCTGCTTGTCCCAGTTCGCGGCGAGCCAATCGCGCACGATCTGCTTGTCGAAGCTCGCCATGCGCTCGCTCGGCGTCGTGCCGGAGCGCCAGGCCTCGGCATCCCAGTACCGCGACGAGTCGCTCGTGAGCACTTCGTCGGCCAGGCGCAGGGTGCCGTCGGCATCCGTTCCGAACTCGAACTTGGTGTCGGCGAGGATCAGGCCCTTCTCCTCGGCGATCGCGGCAGCGCGCGTGTACAGCGCCAGAGAGGCGTCGCGCAGCTCGGCCGCGCGCTCGGCGCCCACCAGCTCTACCGTCTTCTCGAAGGTGATGTTCTCGTCGTGCTCGCCCATGGGCGCCTTGTAGGCGGGGGTGAACAGCGGCTCGGGCAGACGGTCGCCGTTCTGCAGCCCGGCGGGCAGCGGGATGCCGCACACGGTGCCGCTCTCGGTGTACTCGGCCCAGCCCGAACCCGTGATGTATCCGCGCACGACGCACTCGATCGGCAGCATCTCGAGGGACTGCGCGAGCATGGCGCGGTCGGCGGCGCTCGCGGGGATCTCACCGTCTGCGAGGTGGTTCGGCACATCGCTCAGCTCGCTGAACCACCAGCGGCTGAGACGGGTGAGCAGGGCTCCCTTCTGCGGGATGCCGGGAGACAGCACGAAGTCGAACGCGCTCACGCGGTCGGAGGCGACCACGAGGATGCGGGTGTCGGCGGCGTCTTCCGAGGCGTACAGGTCGCGGACCTTGCCCGAGTAGATGTGGCGCCAGCCGGGAATGGTCTGCGCGGTGCTGTCCGAAGGTGTGCTCACCCGCCCATTATCCCGGTCGGCGACGCGGATGTCGTGTCGTGTCAAGGGCTGGCGTGATCCCTCGCGCATCGGCGACGCTCGAATCCACGGAGCGGAGGAACCATGACGAAGGACCTGTCGACGGGTGACCGGGTGAGCTGGAACACGTCCCAGGGGCGTACCCGGGGCACCGTGGAGGAGAAGAGGACGAAGGACTTCCGGTTCGCCGGACAGAGCTTCACGGCCTCCGATGACGAACCGGCCTACATCGTGACGTCGGAGAAGAGCGGTGAGAAGGCCGCGCACAAGGGATCGGCGCTGCGCCGGTTGGCGGATTGAGTCGCCGCCTGCCGCTCGCGCCGAGTGTCGGCGGGGGTGCCTAGCCTGGACGCTGTGACCGACGACACCTTCACCGAACGCCTGCGACTGTCGCGTGCCGTCGCTTCCGACCTCGACGAGGTCTTCGCGATCCAGAGCGATCCGAGGGTGTGGACGCACTATCCGAGTCTGCGGCACACCGATCGCGCGCAGACCGTCGAGATGATCGAGCGCTGGGAGCGCAGCTGGGCGGACGCGGGTCTCGGATCGTGGGTGGCCCGCCTGCGCGACACCGGCGAGGTCGTCGGCAACGGAGGATGCACGCTGCTCGGCGGCGAGGTGTGGAACATCGGCTATCGGATCGCCGGGGACCACCACGGTCAGGGCCTGGCGACTGAGCTGGCGCGGGCGGGGGTCGAAGCGGCGAGGTCGATCGCCCCCGAGCGCCCCGTGATCGCCTACCTCGTCGAGCACAACAGGGCGTCGGCGCATGTCGCCGAGAAGCTCGGCCTCGAACTCGTGCACCGGGCGCCGGATGCGGGCAATCCCGACACCCAGGTGATGCGGCTCGTATACGCGGACCGACGGCTGACGCCGGAGCAGCTCGCCGCGACCCTGAAGTAGCGCGACCGACCCGGCATCCATCTTGTCGACCGGTCGAAACAAGCGTATAGTCCACGTGGACTATTTGAGGTGGAGCAGATGTCGAAGGATCCGGTGGAGCGACTGACCCCGATGGGGGTGATGGTGCTCGCGCTGCTGCGCGAGGGTGACATGCACCCCTACGAGATGGTGCGACTGATGCGCTCCCGCCGCGACGAGCGACTGCTCACCATCACCAACGGCACCCTCTATCACACGGTCGGTCGACTGCAGCGGGAGGGCTTGATCGACGAGGTCGGCATCGACCGAGACGGCAATCGCCCGGAGCGCACCACCTACACGCTCACGGATGCCGGGACCGAGGTGCTGATCGACTGGCTGCAGCGTGAGTTGGCGAGCGTCGAGCATCCGGCAGAGTTCCGCATCGCGCTCGCCGAGGCGCACAACCTCGAACGCCCCGACGCGATCGAGTGCCTGCGCGCACGACGGGTCGACCTCGCCGCCGCGCACATCGAGCACCGGGACGGACTCGTCGCGGCGCGGCGCAGGGGTGCTCCCGAGCAGGTGCTCGTCGAGTTCGAGCGCCAGGAGGTGCTGCTCGAGGCCGAGCTGCGCTGGCTCGACTCCCTGCTCGATCGCCTCGACGCCGAGGCCTTCCCCTGGGGTCCCACGAGTTTCGACGACACGGAGCGCTACCGCGCACAGCGAAAGGCTGCACAGCAATGACCGAATCCCGCCAGAAGTCGGGTCCCGACACCGGCACCTTCGCCGCCGGGCACCGCCCGTCCAGCCCCTGGCCCGCCCTCTGGGCGCTCGTCATCGGCTTCTTCATGATCCTGGTCGACACGACGATCGTCTCGGTCGCGAACCCCGCGATCAAGGCGGCCCTCGACCCGACGACCAACAACCTCGACAACGTCGTGTGGGTCACCAGCGCCTACCTGCTCGCGTACGCGGTGCCGATCCTGATCACCGGACGTCTCGGCGACCGGTTCGGGCCGAAGAACATCTACCTGATCGGTCTCGCCGTCTTCACCCTCGCATCCCTCTGGTGCGGTCTCTCCGACTCGCTCGAGATGCTCATCGCCGCCCGCGCCGTGCAGGGGCTCGGCGCCGCGTTCATGACGCCTCAGACCATGGCCGTGATCACGCGCACCTTCCCGCCCGAGCGTCGTGGGGCGGCGATGGGGCTGTGGGGTGCGACCGCCGGTGTCGCGACACTGGTCGGTCCGCTGGTCGGTGGCCTGCTCGTCGACGGCTTCGGCTGGGAGTGGATCTTCTTCGTCAACATCCCGGTCGGAATCGTGGCGTTCGTGCTGGCCTGGCGCCTGGTTCCGCAGCTCGCCACCAGCCCGCACCGCTTCGACATCGTCGGCGTGGTCCTCAGCGCGATCGCGCTGTTCCTGCTCGTCTTCGGTCTTCAGGAGGGCGAGAAGTTCGACTGGGGTGTCATCTGGGGGCCGATCTCGGTGTGGAGCCTCATCATCGCCGGACTCGTCGTGCTCGGGCTGTTCATCGTGCAGCAGGCGCGTACCCGCAGTGAGCCGCTGGTGCCCCTCGACCTCTTCCGCGACCGCAACTTCTCGGGCGCGAACGTCGCGATCGCGGCGGTCGGTTTCACGGTGACGAGCATGTCGTTGCCGATGATGTTCTTCCTGCAGACGGCGCGCGCCCTCACCCCGACCGAGGCCGCGCTGCTCCTCATCCCGATGGCCGTGCTCTCGGGGGTGCTCGCCCCGTTCGCCGGCAAGCTGCTCGACCGCGTCGACCCGCGCATCATCCTGATCCCCGGTCTGCTGTGCGTCATCGTCGCCCTGATCTGGTACTCGGCGCTCATCAACATGGACACTCCGATCTGGATGTTCCTCATGCCGTCCGCGCTGATGGGCATCGGCAACGCGGGTATGTGGGGTCCGCTCGCGACCACCGCGACGCGCAAGCTGCCGCCGCGTCAGGCCGGAGCCGGTGCGGGCATCTACAACACGACCCGCACCATCGGATCGGTCATCGGCTCGGCATCCATCGCCGCGTTCATGCAGTCGCGCCTCGAGGCGAATCTGCCGGGTCTCGCCGACGCTCCCTCGGGCATCAGCGGCGGATCCCTTCCGCCTCAGGTCGCCGAGGGCTTCGCGGCGGGCATGTCGCAGGCCATCCTGCTCCCGGCGTGCGTGATGGTCGTCGCCCTCATCGCCTCGCTCTTCCTCGGACGCTACGACAAGGCGGATGCCGCGAGCTGACCCTGCGACGCTCCTGCCGCCCGGTTCGAGGGCGGCTCGCGACGTTTCGTCTCAGTCGACTTCGTCGTCTTCGCTCAACGACCGGTGTTCCTTCGGTCGTTGAGCGAGCGAAGCGAGTCGAAGTGACGAAACGGGGTGGGCGGCGAGGCTGACCGGTTTGCGCCCGCGGCGACCGGTGTGATCTCATCGGGCGATGACGATCGAGCTCACGAGGCCCACCACCGACCTTTTCGACTCCTGGGCGGCAGCCGTCGCCGAGTTCGGTGACGGGCATGTCGACGGTTCGGGTCTGCAGGCGCCGGTCACCCCCGACCGTGCGACGCTCGACGCCCTCATCGAGAAGTCCGCGCTCCTCTCCGACACCACGGCGGAGCTCCCGGCGGATGCCGTGCACAACGACCTGTATTGGGTGACCGACGACGGCGAGGTCGTCGGGTTCCTCTCGTTCCGGCACGACCTCAACGACTACCTGCGCGAGGTCGGCGGCCACATCGGCTACGCCGTGCGGGCATCGCGGCGTCGCCAGGGGTATGCGTCCGCAGCGCTGCGCCTCGGACTCGAGCGCGCCCGCGAGATCGGGCTCGAGCGCGTGATGGTCACGTGCGACGACGACAACGTCGGCTCGTTCCGCACGATCGAGGGTGCCGGTGGCGTGCTGCAGGACGTCCGTACGCTGCCCGAGCACGGCGAGCAGCCGGTGCGCCGGTACTGGATCGCCCTCTAGCGGCGAGCGAGCGGACTCCCGGACCCCGCTCGGAACACGGCGACACGCCGTCGCCGGTTAGGGTGGATGGTCGACGACCATCCCGGTGGCAGCATCCTGTCGCCCATCCGATCCGAGGAGCATCCGTCGTGATCCCACATCCCTCTTCTGCGTCTGCGCGTCTGCGCACGCTCGGACGCACCGTCGGGGCGATGGCGCTCACGGCGTTCATCGCGGCCGGCGCGCTGCTCGGCGGAGCATCCGCCGCCTCCGCGGCCTATGACACCGAGAAGTACGTCATCGGCACCGACACGACGTTCGCGCCGTTCGAGTTCACGTCGCCCGAGGGTGACCTGGTCGGCATCGACATGGACCTGCTCCGGGCGATCGCCGAGGACCAGGGCTTCGAGGTCGAGATCCGCCAGCTCGGGTTCGATGCGGCGCTGCAGGCGCTCCAGTCGAACCAGGTGGATGCCGTCATGGCCGGCATGTCGATCACCGACGAACGTCAGCAGATCTTCGACTTCAGCGAGCCGTACTTCACCAGCGGCATCCAGCTGGGGGTGCTGGATGCGAGCGACATCCAGTCGCTCGACGACCTCGACGGCAAGACGGTCGCGGTCAAGACCGGCACGCAGGGCCAGACCTTCGCCGAGGACAATCAGGACGAGTACGGATTCCGCGTCACGCCCTACTCCGACACGACCGACATGGTCGATGCGGTCAAGGCCGGACAGGCCGTGGGCTACTTCGAGGACTTCCCGGTTCTGGCCTACGGCATCCAGCAGGGGTCCGGCTTCCGCCTCATCGGCGAACCCGAGCTCGGCGGCGAGTACGGCTTCGCGGTCAACAAGGGGCAGAATCCCGAACTGATCGAGAAGTTCAACGCGGGCCTCGAGAACCTCCAGGCCTCCGGCGAGTACGACGAGATCGTCGACACCTACCTCGCCGGCGGTGAAGAGACCACGCAGGCGACCGACATCTTCTCGGTCGCCGTGAAGTACTGGCCCGCTCTCATGGAGGGCCTGTGGCTGACGATCCTCGCGACACTCGTCGCTCTCGTCGCCGCGTTCATCCTGGGCATCGTGTTCGGATTCGGGCGCATCTCGAAGTTCCTCCCGTTCCGCTGGCTCGCCACCGCGTACGTGTTCGTCTTCCGCGGCACTCCGATCCTGGTGCAGGCGTTCTTCGTGTTCTTCGCCATTCCGCAGCTGTTCCCCGGCCTCACGTTCAACCCGTTCGTGGCGGGAGCCATCACGCTCTCGCTGAACACGGGTGCGTACATGACCGAGATCATCCGCGGTGGCATCCAGGCCGTCGACCCGGGCCAGAACGAGGCCTCGCGATCGCTCGGCCTCGGCCACTGGAAGACCATGCAGAAGGTCGTGCTGCCGCAGGCATTCCGCATCATGATCCCGTCGTTCGTGAACCAGGGCATCATCACCCTCAAGGACACCTCGCTGATCAGCGTGATCGGTCTCGCCGAGCTGACCTTCGTGTCGCGCCAGATCATCGCCTCGACGTACCTGTCGGCCCAGGTGCTGACGATCGTCGCCATCATCTACTTCGTCGTGATCACGCTTCTCACGCTGCTCGCGAACCGCCTGGAGAGGAAGTTCACCGCATGAGCAAGATCGAGGTCAAGGACCTGCACAAGTCCTTCGGCGACAACCACGTTCTCAAGGGCATCGACCTCACGGTCGACGACGGCGAGGTCGTGGCGGTCATCGGTCCGTCGGGCTCCGGCAAGTCGACCCTGCTGCGCTGCCTCAACAAGCTCGAGGAGCCGACCTCGGGTCACGTCATCATCGACGGCGTCGACCTGACCGACAAGAGCGTCAAGCTCGACGAGGTGCGCCAGCGCATCGGCATGGTCTTCCAGCACTTCAACCTGTTCCCGCACATGACGGTGCTCGAGAACATCACGCTCGCACCCATCGAGCTCGGCAAGCTGTCGAAGGCCGAGGCTCGCGAGCGGGCGCTCGCTCTGCTCGACCGGGTGGGCCTGGCCGAGAAGGCCGACGCGAAGCCGGCATCCCTCTCGGGCGGTCAGAAGCAGCGCGTCGCGATCGCGCGGGCGCTCGCGATGGACCCCGAGATCATGCTCTTCGACGAGGCCACCAGCGCCCTCGACCCCGAGATGGTCGGCGAGGTGCTGCAGGTCATCCGCGACCTCGCGTCGGGCGGCATGACGATGGTGCTCGTGACGCACGAGATGGGCTTCGCCCGCGAGGTCTCGGGCCGCACGGTGTTCATGGACGGCGGAGTCGTCGTCGAGGAGGCGCCGCCGGCCGAGCTGTTCGGCGCCCCGAAGAACGAGCGTCTGAAGGACTTCCTCTCGAAGGTGCTCTGAGAGTTCCCCGTGACGAAGGCCCTCACCCGGATTCGGGTGGGGGCCTTCGTCGTGCACCGGGCACGGTTTCGGGGCAGGTGCCGGGCACGGTTTCGGAGATCGGATCGGACTCGCCGGTGCGACGGGCGGATGCTGCGGGGTGGCGTGCGCGGCATCCGAAGCTGTGCCCGGATGGGAAGCAGCATCGTGCGGGGAGGGGGCCCGTCTAGAACGGGGTGCCCGACGTCGCGGCGGGGACTACTCCGCGACGCGGGCGGCGATGTCAGTGCGGAAGTGCGAGCCGTCGAGCGAGATGCGGCCGATCGCCTCGTAGGCGCGGTCGCGCGCGGTGCGGAAGTCGGATGCCACGGCGACGACGTTCAGCACGCGGCCGCCGGTCGCGATGAGCGAGCCTCCGGGGGCGTCAGGGCTCGCGGTCGCGGCGTGCACC
>NZ_DALZXX010000096.1:11131-11420 GCF_031988965.1 Microbacterium sp. | reverse complement strand
CGGCCAGCGCGAGCGCTGCCACGGTGCCGGCGGCGAGCACCGCGAGGGTGCGCCGCGCGGCGGGAGAGGGAAGGTGCTTCATTGCTGTGTCCTTTCGGGGGTGCGGTCCAGCATCGGACCGACGATTTCGATGCAGGGGTGCAGGGAGCTACTGCTTGACGCTTCCTGCGGTGAGACCTGACTGCCAGAAACGCTGCAGCAGCAGGAAGGCGATGACGATCGGGATGATCGTCAGGAGCGAACCCATGATCACGAGGTTGTAGATCGGCTGGGATCCTGCACCGATCGC
>NZ_DALZXX010000096.1:5127-11121 GCF_031988965.1 Microbacterium sp. | reverse complement strand
TGCGAGCTCCACTGGTTGAGACCCACGGTGAGCGGGTACCAGGCGGGGTCGGACAGCATGATCAGAGGCAGGAAGTAGTTGTTCCACGTCGCGACGACGGTGAACAGCGCCACGGTGACGATGCCGGGTGCGAGCAGCCGCATCGAGATCGTGAAGAAGGTGCGGAACTCGCCCGCGCCGTCGATGCGCGCGGCCTCGAGCAACTCGGTCGGAACGGACTCGGAGGCGAAGACCCAGATCAGGTAGAGACCGAACGGGCTGATGAGCGACGGGATGATCACGGCCCAGGGCGTGTTCGTCATGCCCAGCTCGCTGAAGAGCAGGAAGGTCGGCACCGCGAGAGCGGTGCCGGGAACGGCGACCGCACCGAGGACGACCGCGAACACGGCGCGGCGGCCGGGGAAACGGTACTTCGCCAGGCCGTAGCCCGCCATGGTGGCGAGCAGGGTCGCACCTCCGGCGCCGACGACGACGTAGAGCAGGGTGTTGCCGAGCCAGCGCAGGAAGATGCCGTCCTGGTACGAGAAGGTCGCGACCAGATTGTCGAAGAACGCGAAGTCGTCGGAGAACCACAGCCCGAAGGAGCTGAAGAGGCCCGCCTGCGTCTTGGTGGAGCTGAACAGCAGCCACACGAGGGGCACGAGCGTGTAGAGCGCGTACGCGACCATGACGATCAGCAGGATCTTCGACTTGCGCGGATTCATCAGATCGTGACGCTTCTGCGAGGGACGTGCGAGGGGGAGTGCCATGTCAGCGCACCTCCGACTTCGAGCCGCGCAGCTGCACGACGTAGGCGATCACCGCGGTGATGACGCCCATGATGATGGCGATCGTCGCGGCGTAGTTGAACTGCTGCCCGGCGAACGACAGGTTGTACGCGTACATGTTGGGCGTGAAGAACGTGGTGATCACGTTCGGAGCGAGCGGGCGCAGGATGTTCGGCTCGTTGAAGAGCTGGAAGCTGCCGATGATCGAGAAGATCGTCGCGATGACGAGGGCTCCGCGGACGTTGGGGATCTTGATCGAGAAGATCGTGCGCCATGCTCCCGCGCCGTCGAGCGAGGCCGCCTCGTACATGTCGGTCGGGATCGTCTTGAGGGACGAGTAGAAGATCAGCATGTTGTAGCCGACGAACTGCCAGGTCACGATGTTGCCGATCGACACCAGGATCCACTCCCGCGCGAACGGGGTGAAGACGTCGCTGCCGAGGAAGTCGTTCAGGTTGCTCGTGAGACCGAACTGGTCGCCGTAGATGTATCCCCACATCAGCACGGCCACGACGGCCGGCACGGCGTACGGCAGGAAGATCAGGATGCGGAAGAACGATGCTCCGCGCAGACGGGCGCTGTCGAGAGCGAGCGCCGCGGCCAGCGCCAGCGCGAGCATGATCGGCACCTGCACCACGAGGAAGAGCACGACGCGGCCGAACGCCTCCCAGAACTGGGAATCGGTGAGGGCGCGGACGTAGTTGTCGAACCCCACGAACGCGGTGCCGCCGATCAGCTTCTCCTGGAAGAAGCTGAGGTAGAGCGCATAGGCGAGGGGTGTCAGGAACACCAGCGCGAACACGACCATGAAGGGGCCGACGAACGCCCAGCCCTTCCAATCGCGCTTCTCGCGCCGGCGGATGCCGTGGTCCGCACGGGTTGCGGAAATTTGAGTCGTCATTGACGAGAACCTTCTTAGAGATCGAGCGCTCACCGCGCCGTGTGTCAACGTCAACATATGCGATGCGCTGGTAGTGTGTCAACGTCAACATATGAATGGATGGTTGATCGTGACCTCGGAGCAGCCGGCAGAGCCGCCGCAGCGGCGGAGAGACCCCTCGATGGAGGACGTCGCGCGTGAGGCCGGTGTCTCCGGGCAGACCGTCTCGCGCGTCGTGAACGCCCGAGGCTATGTCGGGGCCGCGACCCGGGTGCGTGTCGAAGATGCCATGCAGCGTCTCGGATACCGGCCGAACAGTGCGGCCAGAGCCCTGCGGTCGGGGCGGTTCCGCGCCATCGGCGTCATCATGTTCTCGTTCAGCTCGTACGGCAACCAGCGCACGCTCGACGCGATCGCGGTGCGCGCATCGCAGATGGGGTACGCGCTCACGCTGATCCCGGTCGAGTCGAGCGCGAGAGACACCGTCGCGGGGGCCTTCCGCCGCCTCGAGGAGCACGCGGTCGACGGCATCATCATCGTGATCGAAGCCCACCAGCTCGATGAGGCCGAGGTCGAGATCCCCGACGGGCTGCCCGTCGTGCTCGTCGACTCGAATCGCGGCGAGGGCCACCCCTTCGTCGACACCGATCAGGCGCAGGGAGCCCGACTCGCGACCGAGCATCTGCTCGACCTCGGGCACGAGACCGTCTGGCATGTGGCGGGACCCGCCAAGTCGTATTCCGCCGAGCGTCGTCGCGAATCGTGGCGGCAGACGCTCTCGTCGCGCGGACTCGCCGTGCCCGAGCCTCTCCAGGGGGACTGGACGGCCGAATCCGGCTATCAGGCGGGGCTTCGCCTTCGAGGTGAAGACAGCGTCACGGCGGTGTTCGCCGCGAACGACCAGATGGCGATCGGCGTCGTGCGGGCATTCCGCGAAGCGGGACGCGACATCCCGACCGACGTCAGTGTGGTCGGCTTCGACGGCCTCCCGGATGCCGCGCAGCTCTGGCCGCCGCTGACGACCGTGCAGCAGCATCCCGAGCGCGTCGGCGCGCTGGCGGTCGATGCCCTGCTCGCCGAGCTCGACGGCGGAGACCGCACGCAGACGCCCCTCGTGGGCACCGAGCTCGTGATCCGCGCGAGCACCGCGCCGCCTCGCGTCTGATCACACACTCTCTTCGGCGCCGGTTCGGCGACGGACGGCAGCCGCATCGGGGATTCCGCGCGAGAAGAGCATCGACAGCAGCGCGATCAGGATCAACCCCACGAATGCCACGCGCAGCGAAGACAGCTGCGATTCGCGATAGACCTCGGCGAGCTCGCGCGATTCGTCATCGGTGAGACCCGCGGCCTCGCCGATGCCCGCGACGTCTGCGGCCGGCACGACCGTCACTCCGCGGTCGGTCGCCGCACTCACGGTGGCCCTGACCTGTTCGGGGAGGTCGCTCGTCGCGACTCCCGAGGCGAACGACGTGGAGAGAGCGCCGATCAGCAGCGAGCCGATCAGTGCGGTGCCGAGTGAGGAACCGAGGTTCTGGAAGACCCCCTGCAGTCCGCCCGCCTCACTCGTGTCCTTCTCGCCCACGCTCGACATGTTCACGTTGCCCAACTGCGATGCCAGGAGTCCGAGGGCGGCCCCGGTGAGGAACATCCCGAGCCCGAACAGGCCGCCGCGCAGGTCTTCGGTCACCGAGCCGAGCAGCAGCAGAGCAGAGACCACCAGCACCGACTGCCCGATCCGCACGATGCGGCGCGGAGACCAGCGTCGGGACAGCGTCGTTCCCACGATCGAGAACAGGATCAGCGCGATCGAGAGAGGGAAGATCTTGACCCCCGTCTCGAGCGCGTCCAACCCGAGGGTCATCTGCAGGTACACCGGAACCATGAAGAAGAGACCGGCGGTCACCGCGTACTGGGCGCCCAGCACCGACAGCCCGCTGCGCAGCGAGACGATCGAGAACAGGTCGGGCTGCATGAGCGGGGATCTGCCGTCGCGCACGAGGCGGCGCTGCCAGGAGATGAACAGGGAGAGGAGGATGACCCCCGCGGCGATGCACCACGCGGTCAAGGAGATGCCGAGAGGGGCGAGGGTGACGCCGGCGATCTCGGGTCGATGCAGGGGGACCACCCACCCCCACGTCTTGCTCTGCAGCATGCCGAACACGATCAGCACGAGGCCTGCCGACGACAGGAGCACGCTGCCGATGTCGATCCGTATGCTCTGCCGCGGCGTGGAATCGGTGACGACGCGCGCGCACAGGACGACGGCCAGCATGATGATCACCTCGGCGACGAACACGAACCGCCAGCTCGAGTAGGTGGTCACGGCGCCGCCGATCAGCGGGCCCGCGGCGACCGCGGCGCCGGACACGGCGCCGATGACCGCGAAGGCCGTGACCCTGTCGCGTCCCCGGTAGTTGTCGGCGACGAGGCCGGCGATCGCGGGGATGACCAGCACCGCGCCGAGGCCCTCGATGATCGACCAGCCGAGGAAGAGGAAACCGACGGTCGGGCTCACAGCGGTGATCAGGGAGCCGAGCGCATAGACGCACGAGCCGATCACGAAGGCTCGGCGGCGACCCCACACGTCGCCGAGCTTCGCGCCGAAGAGCATGAAGGCGGCCATGGTCAGGGTGTAGAAGGTGATCGCCGCCTGCATGGCCGTGACCGAGGTGTTCAGGTCGCTCACGACCGTCGAGATCGACACGTTCATGACCGTGCCGTCGAGCACCATGACGAACTGCGCGGCGCCGAGCACGATGACGACGTTCCACTTCTTCACGGTGTCTCCTCGGAGGCGGATGCGGATGCGGATGCGGATGCTGTGTCGTAGGGGGAGCGGCGGGAGCCGCGCATGATCCGCGCCACCGCGGTGATCAGGAAGAGCTGTCCGGTGATCGCCTCGGCGACGGCGATGCCCTGCACGCCGGGTGAGACGGGGACGATGTTGCCGTAGCCGGTGGTGGTGAGCGTCGTGAACGAGAAGAACAGCTGAGTCGAGAGCGAGTCGACGGTCCCCGCGCCGAAGGTCGGTCCGACCGCCAGCAGCGCGACGAGGTTGTAGACGTGCGTGAAGAACATGCCCACCAGCACATAGGCGGCGGTCGCCGCGAGCAGCGCCTCGATGTCGAGCCCGCGGCGGTGCACCTGATGGCGGATGATGGCCACCGGGGCGAGCAGGAAGGCGAGGGCGGAGGCGGCGGACAGCACGATGTCGAGCACGTCGCCGCGCAGACCCAGCAGCGCGACGACGAGGGTCGCGGCGGCGGCCGCCGACAGGAAGATCCATGCCGTGTGCAGCACTCGCCGATGCGCCTCGGTCACCCGGAGCACGACGGCGACGGTCACGAGCTGCACCACGAGCACCCAGGGGCTGGGATCGGTCGTGGACTGAGCCGCGCACAGTGCATAGGCGACGATGAGCAGTGCGAGCACCGGCCAGTATCCGGAGCGCCGATCCCGGACGGCGGTGAGGACGACTCGCATGGCGTGGGTCACCCCGCTTCGCGGCGGCGCGGGAGGCGCCCTGACTCCAGCGCCTCGGTGAGGGCGTCGAAATCGTGCTGGTTCTGCTCGGCATAGGCGGATGCGAAGTCGGCGATCGCCTCGTCGAACGCGGAGCTGCGCCCGAGATAGCCGGCGATCTCGACCCGATCCCCGGACCGGGCGTGAGCGCGGCCGAGTGTCTCGCCGCAGATCCGGGCATACAGGATCGCGCCGCGCACGGTCATCGCATCCGGATCGATCCCTCCCTTGCCATCCTGCAGCTGGCGCACGTAGAAGTCGCGGCGCTGCCCGTCGACGGCGGTGAGGGACTGCCAGCCGAGGAAGAGATCACTGGACGCCTGCATGAGACGCTGCCCGCGGACGACGCGCTCTCCATGGCTCTCGAACTCGCTCGCGCCCAGGAACCGCTCGAGGACCGAGGCCTGCGCCTCTTTGCCCTGGAGTAGGAGAGGGTCGTCGTCGTCACGGCCGCTCAGGAGGATCACCCAGGCGCGCGTGCCCACGCTGCCCACGCCTACGACCTTCCGGGCCATGTGCCGATAGCGGTATTCGGCGATCGGATGCCGGTCGCCGATCAGGGTCTTCGGATACGACGCCAACACCTCGTGCATGGCCTCGGCTTCTGCGGCCGCGGAGGCTCCGGCCTCGCGCAGGATGTCCTCGACGGGCACGATCAACGGTGGAGAGGCGGCTATCCTCAGGTCGCCGTCGACGTCGCGCACCAGCTTGCGGAAGGCTCTCCGGTGGTCGCGTCTGCCGGCCTTGTCGATCACCGCATCCAGGCGGCGGATCTCGCTGTCGCCGGCGCGCTCGTCTCGTCGTTGCTCCCGGATCCACCGA
>NZ_DALZXX010000096.1:0-5117 GCF_031988965.1 Microbacterium sp. | reverse complement strand
CGCGGTCGGCGTCGAGCCGGTCGTACCAGGCGTCGAGCACGGTCGAGGTCGCGGCTCTCCTGATCGCCGTGCGGTAGCCGTTCGCCGCCGCGAAGAGGCACTCGCGCTCTTCCCCGCTGCGGAAGCCTCGCTGCCGGCATGCCACCGCGAAGCTCGCCGCGAGCCGCTTCACGTCCCATTCGAAGGGGCCGGGCAGCGTCTCGTCGAAATCGTTGATGTCGAAGATCATCACCCTCTCGGGGGTGCGGTACAGCCCGAAGTTCGAGAGATGGGCATCGCCGCAGAGCTGCGCGACGATGCCGGTGTGCGGGGTCGCCGCGAGATCAGACGCCATGATCAGGGCCGCGCCTCGGTAGAACGCCAGCCGTGACGTCGCCATGCGGGCGTATCGCACGGGCACGAGCTCGGGAACTCGGGAGCGACCCTGCTCCTCCAGCAGCGCGATCGGGTCTGTGCGTTCGGGCGGCGGCGTCCAGGCGGCGAGGTCCGCCCTCGGCATCCGCGCTCGCGCTGCACGTCCCGCGTCTCGTCTCGCGGCGAACGGATCGGCGAGGTCCGCGGCGCGGCCGGGTGTCATGACGAGCTTCCGGCGACGACTTCGTCGTCGCGAACGGTCAGGTCGCCATCTGCCGGTGCCGATTCGGGCTCGTCCCGTGGAGGACGCTCGACGACCTCCAGAATCACCACGGCCAGCACCGCCAGCACGAGCGTCCACAGGATGAGCGGGGGCGTCAGCGGGCGCACGAGCAGGACGACCGCTGCACTCGCAAGGGCGATGACGCCCCGCACCAGCGCCCGCCGGGAGTGGAGCCACGTCCCGACTCGCCCGCTGCTCAGGCCTCGTCGCTCGAGAGACGATCGAATCGTCGCGGCGCCTCCGTGCACGACTCCCCGCAGGCGTCGGGGCACCTCGAACGGTCCTGCGAACCAGATCACGGACGCCGTGACGAGTGCGAGCACCAGCACCGCCCCGGCGGTGTCGCGCATGGGGCCGGCGACGACCTCGTAGATTGCGCCGCCCGCGTCGGCGGAGATCCCGTTGGCGCGCAGGGCGGTGTCGGAGAACACCCGGCCGACCGCGAGGCCGGCGATCACGATCACCATCACGACGCCGAGCGACAGGGCCGCGGTGACGCCTGCCACGGAGCGGCGGCGGGCGGCGAGAACCCCTGCCACGAGCAGAAGGATCGAGATCCAGGGGAGCCACAGTCCCGCAGCGATGACCAGCTGATAGCCGAGCTGCACGGAGGCGAGCGAGTCGAGCTGAGCGACGGTGATGGTCCTGTCGATCGTCGGGATCGACGTGGCGAATCCGATTCCCTGATCGACGAGGGCGTCTTTCGCGGCGTCGATGATCGGCGCCAGCTGGATGCCGATCGAGCCGTCGGCGCCGAGTGCGATCGCCGCATCCGGGTCGTTCTGCAGAGCGGAGACGATCTGGGAGTGGCTGATGCGGAGAGCCGAGGCCCACACGTTCGCGAACGCCTCCGAGCCGACGAAGCGCTCGACCATGGTGGCCACCAGAGATTGCAGCCCCTGCGCGGCCGGCCCTTTGAGCACCTCGAGGGCTCGTGTCGCGGCAGGCCCCGTGCCGAGGTCGATCACGCCGTCGATCACATCGTCGGTGAGGGTCGGTATGTCGACCTGCTCGCCGATCGCCGCGACGACCTGCTCGGTCACCGCGGACTGCACGGCCGGATCGCTCGCGAGCACGGAGTAGCTCGCGACGAATCGATCGGTGTCGGTGAGCTGCACGTTCGCCCAGGCGGAGACGAGCGCGACGGGCGCGATCAGTGCGCCGAGCACGATCAGCACGGTCGCCGCCAGCGATCGCCCCCACGTGCGGGAGCGTCGCGGTGAGGATGCGGTCGGTGGCAGGGGCGGGAGGGAGTCGGGAGCGACCCCTGCCCGCAGAGCCGTGTTCTCGGACTCGAGCTCGGCCAGTCGTCTCTGCAGGTCCTCGATCGTCGTCTTCGCCATGCGCTGCTCCGTCCTCAGACCTTCGCGTCCTGATGGGGGATGTGGACCTGCTTGATGATCAGGAGGATCGCGGCCGTGACCGGTATCGACACCAGGGCGCCCAGGAGACCGAGCAGAGTCCCTCCCACGAGCGCCCCGATGATGACCAGGGCGCCCGGGACCGCGATCGCGCGGTTCATGATCTTCGGCGTCAGCAGATACGCCTCGAACTGCATGTAGATCAGATAGAGCACAGCGAAGATGAGCGCGAGAAGCGGGTCGGAGAACAGCGCGATCAGGGTGGCGAAGATCCAGTACGTGACCGGGCCGATCAACGGGATCAGCGTGATGAGGAACGCCGCGAGGCCCATGAATGCCGGGGCAGGGAGGCCGAGCACGAGATGAAGCAGGGTCGCGAACGCGGCGTTGCAAGCAGCGAGGACGACCATGCCGATGAGATAGCCGCCCACCGAATCCGTGATCTGCTCGGTCAGCTCGCGCAGCCGCACCCGATCGCGCGCCGGGGCCAGGGAGTAGAACGCCGAGGTGATCGACGACAGGGAAGCGAGGAAGTACAGGGTGAGCACGACCACGATGATCACCCCCGAGATCGCATTGCCGACGCCGAAGCCGACCGCCAGCAGGCCGCCGCCGACGGCCAGCAGATTGCCCGGATCGGCGAAGAACGTCGACAGCTGATCGAGCGCGATGCCGAGGACGTCGCCCACCTGCGCCTCGAACGCCGAGTACGTGTCGGACGCACGGAAGTCGACGATCGCCGCGGGGATGGCGCTCGCGAAAGCCGCCACCTGGCGGAGCGCCGGAGGAAGGACGAACGCGATGACGACCACGAGCACCACGACGAATCCTCCGAAAACGATGAGGATTCCGCGCATCCGCGAGATGCCCCGTGCTTCGAGCCATCGGATGATGGGGTCGAGTCCGAGGGCCACGAAGATCGCGAGGGCGATGTAGATGAGGATCGTGGCGACCGAGCTCGCGGCGACGCCGAGGAGGTATGCGCCGAGTCCTCCCAGGACGACGGCGAATCCGAACAGGAGCGGCCTGGTGATCGTGACCTGGATGCTTCGGGGCCGCTGTGTGCGAGCGGCGCGCCGCAGAGCGGGGGGAGGGGATGGCTCCTCGGCCATGGTGCCGGCGTCGCTCACGGTGTCACTCTCGGACGCGCGGTCTGCCGCCGCGTCACCCGTTCCGGGCGATATGGCGGCGGAGACGCCGGTGCCGTCTCTCGGATGGCCTCGGATGCGGACACGACCCTCCGCAATCGGCTTCCGCGCCGCACCGCGTCACCCGGAAGGTGTGAGGCTCGGGGTCACCGGAGCCGCCAAGCTGGATCGCATGCAGCGGCTGAGGAGAACGCCATGTCCGATCTGACCATCGGGTCGATGACCGATGACCCCACCGAATCGGTACGGCTCGACCCACGGCGGTTCAACCGCCACACCTTCTGGTGCGGACAGAGCGGCAGCGGCAAGACCTATGCCCTCGGGATCGTGCTCGAGCAGCTCCTGCTGCACACCGAGCTCCCGATGCTCATCCTCGACCCGAACGCCGACTTCGTGAGGCTCGCCGAGGCGCGGTCGGGTGCTCCCGCAGCACATGCCGAGCACATCGCGCAGAGCGACATCCGTGTGTTCCGCTCCGGGCACGGCGAGGGGCAGAAGGTGCACGCGCGGTACGTCGACCTGTCTCCGGCGGCGAAGGCGGCGGTGCTGCAGATCGACCCGATCACCGATGCCGAGGAGTACAACGTCCTCCTGCACTGGGATGCCGGTGCCGCCGATTTCGACGCCGACGAGATGCTCAGGGAGTTCCGCGCCTCGGGCGACCCGGCGCGCGTGCGTCTCGCCAATCGCATGGAGAACCTGCAGGTCCTGGAGTGGGACCTGTGGTCGAGGGGCGCAGGATCGGTCGTCGATGTGATCGACGAGAGACCCGCCGCCACCATCCTCGATCTCGGCGGCTTCGACCACCCCGCCGAGCCCAAGGTCGCCGCTCTCGCCGTGCTCGAGCAGCTGTGGGCGCGGCGTGAGAGCCGTCGCCCGCTGCTCATCGTGATCGACGAGGCCCACAACATCTGCTCACCCGAACCGCGCACGGCCGTGGAGCGCGCACTCACCGAGCAGCTCGTGCAGATCGCGGCCGAGGGGCGCAAGTTCGGCCTGTGGCTGCTGCTCTCGACCCAGCGTCCGACGAAGATCCACCCGAACGTGCTGTCGCAGTGCGACAACCTCGGGCTCATGCGGGTCAACGCCCCGCGCGACATCGCCGAGCTGGCCGACGTGTTCGGGTTCGTGGGGGAGGACGACATCCGCCGCGCGCAGGGCTTCGCTCAGGGGCAGGCGCTCTTCGCCGGGGGGTTCATCGCGCAGCCGACCTTCGTGCAGATGGGTGAGCGGGTGACCGAGGAGGCCGGTGGCGACGTGGTCGTGCCGCTCCGCACCGATCCCGTCTGACGAGGAGCGTCCTCGGCGTCAGCGCCAGATCGTGGCGATGGCGGCGTTGAGCGCGGTCAGGATGCCGACGAGCCAGAACATCGCGACGGGCACCGACCCGGACTTGCGCTGCTTCGAGGTGCCGATGCCGAGCAGGGCGCCGATCACGAGCAGAACGACGAGCTTCGTGCCGATCTTGGCGTAGTTCATCTCGGCGCCGTCGGGAAGACCCCAGGGCGCCGCGAGGGCGAGCCCCGCGACGGCGGCGATCGTCATGCCGATGCTCATCAGGCGCGTGAACTCGCGCTTTCCGCCGAACGCCTGCACGGCCCAGGCGCCGAAGAGCACGGCGAAGCCGATGAGATGGACCAACAGAACGACGTGGCGCAGAGTCTCCATGCCCTCACGGTAGGAGAACGGAGAGCCCCCGCGCCAGCAAGGGCAGGCTGACCTCAGCCGCGCAGGTCGCGCACGACGATGGCCGTGCGCAGCGCCGCATCCGCCGCCTCCGCTCCCTTGTCTTCCTTCGAGCCCTCGAGTCCGGCGCGGTCGAGACCCTGCTTCTCGTCGTCGAGCGTGAGCACGCCGAACCCGACCGGCTTGCCGGCGTCGAGCGAGACGCGGGTGAGTCCGTCGGTGGTCGCGGCCGAGACGTACTCGAAGTGCGGGGTGCCGCCGCGGATGATCACGCCGAGTGCCACC
>NZ_DALZXX010000095.1:0-11484 GCF_031988965.1 Microbacterium sp. | reverse complement strand
GCGCCGGTCAGGCGGCGACGGCGGCGTCGATCAGCACCTCGGCCGCATCGCGCGCCTGCACGGCGACCTGCGGGTCGGCGGCGATGGCCGCGGTGCTCTGGGCGCCCTCGGCGAGGATCGACAGCTGCGCGGCGAGGGATGCCGGGGCCCCGGTGTCCACCACGAGTCCCGCCATGTACTTCTGGAACGATGCCTTGTGCTCGCGCACGATCCGGGCGACCTCGGGGTTCGTTCCGCCGAGTTCGCCGAACGCGTTGATGAACGCGCAGCCGCGGAAGTCGTCGGTGCAGAACCAGCCCTCGAGGTACCCGTACACAGCGAGCAGCCGATCGCGCGGATCGGCACCGGCATCCGCCACCGCGCCGGTCAGCCCGGTCTCCCACTCCCCGTGCTTTCTCGCGAGCACAGCGGTCACGATGTCGGTCTTCGACGGGAACTCCGCATAGAGGCGACGCAGCGACACGCCGGCCGAGGCCCGCAGCTCATCCATGCCGACAGCCGCGTATCCCTTGCGGTAATACAGCTCATCAGCCGCCGCAAGGATCTGTTCACGCACTGTTCCGTCGGTCATGCTTCCAGTGTACTTGACACGAGAACGAACGTTCTCTAGTGTGGAACACATCAGGTGAGAACGATCGTTCTCACCGCACCGAAAGGATCAGGATCATGGGTTACATCACCGTCGGAAACGAGAACAGCACCCCGATCGAGCTCTACTACGAAGACCAGGGATCGGGCCAGCCCGTCGTCCTGATCCACGGTTACCCGCTCGACGGTCACAGCTGGGAGCGCCAGACTCGCGAGCTGCTCTCCCAGGGCTACCGCGTCATCACCTATGACCGTCGCGGCTTCGGTGGCTCGTCGAAGGTGAACGCTGGCTATGACTACGACACGTTCGCCGCCGACCTCAACACCGTTCTCGAGACCCTCGACCTGCGCGACGTCGTGCTCGTCGGCTTCTCGATGGGCACCGGAGAGCTCGCTCGCTACGTCGCGAAGTACGGCCATGACCGCGTCGCGAAGCTCGCCTTCCTCGCCTCGCTCGAGCCCTTCCTCGTGCAGCGCGACGACAACCCCGAGGGCGTGCCCCAGGATGTCTTCGACGGCATCGAGGCCGCAGCCAAGGGCGACCGCTTCGCCTGGTTCACGCAGTTCTACAACGACTTCTACAACCTCGACGAGAACCTCGGTTCGCGCATCAGCCAGGAGGCCGTCACCGGCAGCTGGAACGTCGCGATCGGCAGCGCACCCGTCGCCGCCTACGCGGTCGTCTCGTCGTGGATCGAGGACTTCCGCAGTGATGTCGACGCCGTCCGCGACGCCGGAAAGCCGACCCTGATCCTGCACGGCACCAAGGACAACATCCTGCCGATCGACGCCACGGCTCGCCGCTTCCACCAGGCCGTCCCCGCAGCGACCTACGTCGAGGTCGAGGGCGCCCCGCACGGTCTGCTCTGGACCCACGCCGACGAGGTCAACGCCGCACTGAAGGACTTCCTCAGCAAGTAATCGGTGACCACCGCGGCATCCGGACCCGAACCGGATGCCGCGGTTCGCGTCTCTGCGGGATCCTCCTGTCGGCGGAGTCCGGAACGGACAGCGGCTCATCTGCCGTCCGTACACTGTCCGGATGAGCGACGAGACGAACCCGGCGGCGCTGGTCGAGCACCGGACGTCATGGATCCCTCGAGCAGAACGGATGCTCTCGACGCTCCGCCCGGCACTCGACGCACTGCCCGGCATCGAATCGGCATCCCTCGACCACATCGGCTCGACCGCCGTTCCCGGCCTGCCGGCCAAGCCGCTCCTCGATCTGCAACTGCGGATCTCTCCGCTCCCCGACGACGCCGACCTCTGCCGGCTGCTCGAACCGCTCGGTTACGTCCGCGCCCGCGGATCACGCCCCGACTCCCCGGGGGTCGATCGCGACATCCCCCGCGGCACTCTCACCGCCGGCACCACTCTCCCGGCCGGCACCACTCTCCCGGCCGGCACCACTCTCCCGGCCGGCACCACTCTCCCGACCGGCACCGACGTGTGGCAGAAATCGCTGTTCTGGCATGAGGGCGAGCAGGCGATCCTTCACGTCCGACGTTCCGACTCACCCTGGGGCTTCTACACGGTGTGGTTCCGCGACTGGCTGCGCGCTGTTCCCGACGCCCGCGATCGGTATGCCGCAGAGAAGCGACGGCTCAGCGCCGAGCAGGTCGGCAAGCCCGACTACGACGACTACACGCGGGCCAAGACGAGCTTCTTCGACCGCGTGCAGTCGGAGTTCGGAGCTGGGCCGCCACGCGGGGCTGACCCGCACTCGCACCAGCACTCGCCCCCGCCCCTGCCCCCGCCCCCGCCCCCGCCCCGAAGGAGGTCTCACGCATCGAAGGAGCGGATGCCGGATCCAGCCCTTCGGCGCGTGAGATCTCCTTCTGAGCGGGCGGATGCCGGCCCACCCGAGCGGGCGGATGCCGACACAGTCCTCGGCCCCGCGGAAGGCTCAGCCCTTGACGGACCCCTGGGTGAGCCCGCCGACGATGTACTTCTGCAGCGAGAAGAACAGCGCGAGCACGGGCACCGCGGCGACCACGACACCCGCGGCGAACAGCCCCCAGCGCGAGGTCAGCTGGTTGGAGACCCACTGGTACATGCCGACCGCGAGGGTCCAGTTGTCCTCAGAGGTGAGGATGATCTTCGACAGGATGAAGTCGCCGAAGGCCGCGAGGAACGCGAGCAGCGCGACGACCGCGAGGATCGGCACGACCAGCGGCATGATGAGCCGCCAGAAGATCTGCGCGTGGGTGGCTCCGTCGATCTTCGCCGACTCGTCGATCTCGACGGGGATCGTGTTGAAGAAGCCGTACATGAGGAAGGTGTTCGCGCCGAGCGCTCCGCCCAGATACACGCAGATCAGCGCGATCTTCGAGTTGATGCCGAGGGCAGGCACGACATCACCGAGCGTCTGCAGCATCAGGAAGATCGCGATGAACGCGAGCGCCTGCGGGAACATCTGCAGCACCAGCAGCGTGGTGAGGCTGGCACGACGCCCGCTGAACCGGAACCGCGAGAACGCGTACGCGCCGCAGGCGCCCATGAGCACCGAGCCGACCGCGGTCACCCCGCCGATCAGCAGCGTGTTGCCGAACCAGACCCAGTAGCGCGATTCGCCGAGGGCGATGTAGTTCGCCGGATCGAACGCGCTGAACAGGGCGCTGGATGCCGCGAGGCTGCCGTTCGGGTTGAGCGACGCCGACAGCACGTAGACGAGCGGGAACGCGGCGAAGAAGAGCACCCCGACGGCGAGGATGTACTTCCAGCCGACCTCGCTCCACCACCGACGCCGACGGGCACCGGCGCGGGCGGCCTGCGCATCCTTCGACGAACCGGTCACGATGACTCTGGTCTCACTCATCACTGGTACTCCTCGAGCTTGCGGGTCTGTCGGAAGCTCAGCGCTGAGATGAGACCGACCACGATGAAGGCGATGATCGACAGCGCGCTCGCGAGGCCGTAGTCGGCCGCACCACCCGAGACGCCCGAGACGTCGTAGATGGCCGAGACGAGGATGTCGGTCGAGCCCAGTGCGTACGGCGCCCCGGCGATGGCCGGCCCGCCGTTGTTGAACGTGTAGATCACCGTGAAGTTGTTGAATGCCACGGCGAACGAGGCGATCAGCAGCGGCGCGGTCGAGACGAGCAGCAGCGGCAGCACGATCGCCCGGAACCGCTGGATCTTGTTCGCGCCGTCGATCTCGGCCGCCTCGAGCGTCTCTCCCGGAAGCGACTGCAGAGCGCCGGTGCAGACGAGGAACCAGTACGGGTAGCTGAGCCACACGTTCACGAAGATCACGGCTGCGCGGGTGAGCCACGGGTCTCCGAGCCAGTTGATGTTCGCACCGAAGAAGAGCAGATCGTTGATCACGCCGAACTCGGCGTTGAACATGCCGCGGAACAGCAGCGCGGCCATGAACGCGGGGAACGCGTACGGGAGGATGAACAGCGCCCGGAGGAACCGTCGCCCCTTGACCCGGGGGTCGTTGTAGACGATCGCGAGGCCGAGTCCGACGGCGAAGCTCAGCACGACCGACAGGATCGCGAACGCGAACGTCCAGACCGTGACGCTCAACAGCGTGCCGGCGAGGTTCGCGTCGGTGAAGAGCTTCAGGAAGTTCGCGAACCCGACATTGACCGACCAGCCCGTCGGCAGCGCCGTGCCGTCGTCGGCGACGAATGCCCCGAGCTCGGTGGCGGTGTAGACCGTGCCCGACTGCGTGTCGGTGATGGTCTGCGCATCCGCGTCCCACACGAGCGTCGGCTCGTAGACCGAGCCCGTGGATCCCTCTCGGGTGCGGATCGAGCCGTCGTTCGGGTCGTCAGAGACCGGCACCCGGAGGTCCTTGATGGTCGCGCCGAGCGTGGGGTCGGTGAGCACGGTCGCCCTCGGGATGACAGTCCAGCCCGGCACCTCGCTCGGGGCGCCGGTGGTGCCGATCTCGGCTCCGGATGCCGCGGTCAGCGGCTCGTCGGCGGATCCGACGCGCACGTCGCCGTCGTCGTCGACGATCGCGAAGCCGAGCTCGCCTCCACGCTCGACGATCGACAGCGGATAGTCGGCAGACCCCTCGACGCGGCGCTCGCCCTGGATCAGCGCGGCCTCGACCGCCTGCTCCTGTGTGCCGACATGACCGGTGCCGTAGTTCGTGAAGGCGATGTAGGCCGTGTATCCGAAGATGAAGACCTGGAAGACGAGCAGGAAGATCAGCCCGGGCAGCAGGTACTTCAGCGGCAGCGCCCGACGGGTGAAGTACACCCAGTCGGCGATGATCACCAGCAGCACGACGACGCCGAGGACGATCCACGACTCGGCGCTCCAGGCCGAGATCGCCGTCATGATGCCGAAGGCGTTGACCAGCGCCATCAGTGCGAGCTTGATGAGGAATCCCCAGCCGAGGCCGCGGAAGCGGCGGGCATGGGATTCGCGCGAGGGCTTCACCACGGGGGTGGGCGCCTCGGTGGGCGGTGCCTGGATCGTCATGTCATGAGTCCTGTCGATGCATCGGTCGTTGAGCGAGCGAAGCGAGACGAAACGCGCCCGCGTACCGTGACGCGTTTCGTCTCGGTCGCTGCGCGTCCTCGCTCAACGACCGGGCATTCGGTCGGGTCAACCGGCGAGAGTCGTCTCGAGGTCGGTGACCATGGTGTTCCACGTCGACACGGGGTCGGCGCCGTTGATGATCTGCGCCTGCGCGGCGTTCCAGAGATCCCACACCGAACCCATCTCGGGGATCGACGGCATCGGCACGCCGCTCTGCGCGGAGGCCACGAAGCCGGCCGTGATCGGGTCGGACGAGACCTCATCGGCGAGCGTCGACCACGCGGGGATGCGGGGGTCGGCCTCGTACAGCGCGCGCTGTGCGTCTTCGGTGCCGAGGTAGTTGGTGAGGAACTCCTGGGCGAGGAGGGCGTTCTTGCTCTTGCTCGAGAGGTAGAAGCCCTGCACGCCCACGAACGGCGCGGCGGTCTCGCCACCGGCCGACGGGATCGGGTTCACGGCGACGTCGATGCCCTCGAACGCGCTGATCGCCCACGGCCCCTGGATCGTGTACGGAGCCTTGCCCGACGCGAACAGCTCGTTGTTGATGTCGTAGTCGATCGTCGTCGAGATGTAGCCGGTGCCGTTCGCACCGTTGGCGCCGAGCCAGCTGGCGAACGCCTCGCCGGGTGCGCCGCCCATGCCGACCTCGCTCGTGTACGAACCGGTGTCGTCCTGCACGAAGACGGGAGCGCCGAAGGAGGTCTGCAGACCGTACATCGTGTAGCCGTCGCCGGTCTCGCCGCCGGTGTTGATGACGAAGGGACGCTCGGTGCCTGCCGCGACGCCCTTGGCGATCATGTCATCCCACGTCGCGGGTGCCTCGGCACCGACGAGGCCGACGTTCTGCACGAGCGCGATGGTCTCGAGCGAGTACGGCAGCGCGTAGAGCTGGCCGTCGTAGGTCATGGCGTCGAGCGCGACCTGCTCGAACTCCGACGCCTTGTCGCCGAGGTCGATCGTGTCGACGACACCGGCGGCGACCAGCGCGCCGAGCCAGTCGTGGGCACCGACCGTGATGTCGGGGCCCTCTCCGGTCGGGACCTGGGCGATGAAGTCGTTGCGGAGGTCCTCGAAGTTCTTCTGCACGAGGGTGACCGTGGCGCCGGTCTCCTCCTCGAAGGCCTCGGCGGCTGCGGTGATCGCGGCTTCGCGCTCGGCGTCCGTCCAGATGACGAGCTCAGCGCCGTCGCCGGATGCCGCGTCGTCGCCGCCCTCCGAGGCGCCGGCCGAGCAGCCGGCCAGGAGGACGACCGCCGACAGAGCGAGTGCGCCGACTCCGATGTGCTTGCGCATGCGTTTTCCTATCTGTTGTGGCCGACGATGCGCTTCGCGTCATCGCGACCGGGGTGAGTGGGTGGTGCTGTTGTTCAGGTGGTGCAGTGGTGTTCGGGTGGTGCTGTCGTGCTGAGTGGTGCGGTCAGGAGGTGGCCGTGCGGATGACGGCGACGCCGCCGGCGGCGACGGTGAGGGCACCCGAGATCTCGGCGCCCGTGAGCAGTTCGACACCCGAGGCCTCGAGCTCGACGTCGTCATCACGGTGGTTCACGGCGATGCGGTAGACCGCCTCGGCGCCGTGACGCGTGATGACCTCGAGGCCTTCGGCGACGCCGGAGGCTGCGATGTCGGCATCCGCATAGACCTCGTGCAGGAGGGCGCGCATGCCCGCGGCATCCAGTCGCGTGCCGACGTACCAGCCGGTGCCCGAACCGTGCGTGTTCCGCGTGATCGCGGGCTCGCCCTCGCCGGGTCCGCCCGAGAAGTTCGCGATGACCTCGGCTCCTTCGAGCGCGATGTCCTCCTGCCAGACGTCGGCGACGATGCCCTCGTGGTCGACCCAGTCGAGCCCGTGGCTCTCACCCTCGCGCAGCGGCAGGAACTCCTCGACCGTGAGGCCGAGTGCGTCCCGCAGCGGGGCGACGAAGCCCCCGGCGTGCACGGCGTCGTTCTCGTCGACGATCGCCGAGAAGAACGAGACCAGCAGAGTGCCGCCGCCGCTGACGTAGGAGGTGAGGTTCGCAGCATCCGCGGTGCTGAGCAGGTACTGCGCCGGGGCGACGACGAGGCGGTAGCCCGAGAGGTCCTGGCCGGGGAGGGCGAAGTCGACCGTGATGCCGTCGCGCCAGAGCTGCTCGTAGAAGCGGCGCACCTGGGCCGCGTGCGTGACGTCTTCGGACGGACGCCATTCGAGATCCTGCGCCCAGAACGACTCGAAGTCCCAGAGGATCGCGACATCGGCCTTCACCGTGCTGCCCTGCACCTCGTCGAGACGCCCGAGGGTGGCGCCGAGGTCGACGACCTCGCGGAACACGCGCGACTCGGTGCCGGCGTGCGGCAGCATCGCGGAGTGGAACTTCTCGGCCCCCGAACGTCCGGCCCGCCACTGGAAGAACAGGATGCCGTCGGCACCGCGGCCGAGGTGGGTCAGCGAGTTGCGCTTCATCTCGCCGCGGCGCTTGGCGATGTTGCGCGGCTGCCAGTTGACGGCCGAGGTGGAGTGCTCCATGAGGATCCACGGCTTGCCGCCGCCGACCGAGCGGCTGAGGTCGGCCGCGATCGCCAGCCCGATGTGCGCATCCTCGTCGGCAGCCCACAGGTAGTGGTCGTCCGAGACGATGTCGACCTCGCGGCCCCACGCCCACAGGTCGGTGGTCCAGCTCTGGTTGGCCATGAAGTTGGTCGTGACGGGCTGGTCGGCGTGGGCGCGGATCGCGTCGCGCTCGGCGATGAAGCACGCGCGCAGCTGGTGATCCGTGAAGCGGGCGAAGTCGAGGCGCTGCGCGGGGTTCACGACGCTCGGGGCGATGGCCGGGGCACCGACGTGCTCCCATGCCGAGTAGTGCTGACCCCAGAAGGCGGTGCCCCACGCGCTGTTCAGCGCCTCGAGCGACCCGTACTTCTCCTGGAGCCAGAGCCGGAAGGCGGCGACCGCGTTCGGCGAGTAGTCCTCGCCTACGGGAACGCCGTACTCGTTGTGCACGTGCCACAGCACCACGGACGGATGCTGCGCGTAGCGCGCCGCGAGAGCATCCGCGATCCGCACGATCGCCTCGCGGTAGGCCGGCGACGAGTGCGAGGCCATGCCGCGGGAGCCGAAGCCCATCGTGCGACCCTCGCGGTCGATCACATGCGCGTCGGGGTGGTTCGCGAAGAACCAGGCGGGCGGGGATGCCGTCGGGGTGCCGAGGTCGACCTTGATGCCGTTCTCGTGCAGCAGGTCGAGCAGCTCGTCGAGCCAGGCGAAGTCGAACTCTCCCTCGGCGACCTCGATGAGCGCCCAGGAGAAGATGCCGACGCTGACGAGGTTCACACCGGCCTCGCGCATCAGAGTGACGTCTTCGCGCCACGTCTCGGGCGACCACTGCTCGGGGTTGTAGTCGCCGCCATAGGCGATTCCGCGCAGGTCGGGCCAGGCGTGGGGGGAGGTCATCGGCACTCCATCGGGTCGGTGCGGTCGTGGTGCGGTCCCGACGTGCTGTCGCTCTTTCGACTGGGACCGGTCTCAGCTTGTCTCGGAAAACGGACTGGGACCGGTCTCAGTTCTACCCCAGGCCGATGACTGATCACAACTGTCGTTACCGAACTGAGACCGGTCCCAGTTTCGACTACCACTGGACGGGATCCTGTCTGTAGAGTCACAGCGATGAGTGACGACAGCGCGCGGCGCAAGCCGACGATCCGCCAGATCGCGGTGCAGGCGGGAGTATCCCGCAGCACCGTGTCTCGCGTGATCAACGGCGGGCACTGGGTGTCCCCCGACGCCAGGCAGGCGGTCGAAGAGGCGATCCTCGCCACGGGCTACACCGCCAACCACCATGCGCGCAGCCTCGCGACCGGCCGCGCCGGCTCGCTGGCCTTCCTGCTGACCGAGCCGCAGCAGCTGCTGTTCGACGACCCGACGTTCGCGCTGCTGCTGCGCGGCGCCGCCGAAGCCCTCGCCCAGAGGTCGATGACCCTGGTGCTGCTCGTGGCGGGAACCCCCGCCGAGCGCGCCAGCGTCGCGCAGTTCCTCAGCGCCGGCCACGTCGACGGCGTCATGCTCATCTCATCGCACGAGTCCGACCCACTGCTCGACCAGCTGATCGAGGTCGGCATCCCCACCGTCTGCTGCGGCCTGCCGCTCGGTCACGAGCGCGACCTCTCGACGATCTCGGTCGACGAGGTCGCCTCGGCGCGCACCATGGCCGCCCACCTTGTGGCGCAGGGACACCGTCGCATCGGCATGATCACGGGCCCCGACGACACCCCCGGCGGACGGTACCGCCTGGTGGGCTTCCGCGAAGAGCTCGGCGATCGGTTCGACGACTCACTCGTCGAGGTGGGCGACTACTCGTACGAGTCGGGCGTCGCCGCCATGACGCGGATGCTCGAGCACGACGTCGACGCCGTGTTCGCCGCATCCGACCGGATGGCCGCAGGAGCCATCGCCGCCGCCCGCCGTGCAGGACGCCGGGTGCCCGAGGACATCGCGATCGCCGGGTTCGATGACTCAGGGCTCGCCGCCACCCACGAGCCCCCGATCACGACCATGCGTCAGCCATGGGATCAGATCAGCGCGCAGATGGTCGCCGTGCTGCTCGAGGTCATCGCGGGAGCATCCCCCCGCTCCGTCGTCCTCGACACCGAGCTCGTGGTGCGCGAGAGCGCGTAGGCCTCGGGCTGCGTCCGCTCGCTCGCGCAGCGCCGGAGATCTCGCACATCGAAGGACCGGATGCCGGATGCGGTCCTTCGTTGCGTGAGTTCTCCTTCGCAGCGTGCGACGGACCTTCCCTCAGGCGCCGTCGAGCACCTCGCGGAGCTTGGCGGCGAAGGCCTCGGGCTGGCCGGCGTAGCCGAACTCGCCGCCCATGAAACCGCCATGGTGACTGGGGAAGACCGTCGCCTGCTGGCCGAGCCGTTCGGCGAGGGCGATCGCGGTGCGACCGGTGTAGACATTCAGCGACTCCTCGCCGACCGCGACGACGATCCTGGTCGGCGACGCCGTCAGCGCCTCGAGGTCCGGCGTGTAGAGCGGCACCGCCCACGAGAGTTCGGACAGCAGCGGGTCATCCCGTCTGCCGTCATCCTCCGTCGGCATCCCGAATGCCGCAGGGTCCGGCGCGGGCCGGGAGAGGAACTCGTCGGTGACTTCGCCCTCCCACGAGGTCATCGCGACGAAGGCCGCCATCCCGGCTCCCCAGCCCCTGTCCTGGTACACCTGCGTGTAGGCCACCCGGGCACGATGGACAGCCTCGGCATCGGGCAGCACACTGTCGATCGGCGGCTCGTGTGCGACGAGCGTCGCGACGTCGTGCGGGTGCGCCGTCACGAGAGCGAGCGCGCTCACCGCGCCGCCGCTGCTCGCGAGCACGTCGACGGGTCCCGCGCCGAGCGCCTCGATGATCGCGTGGACGTCCTCGGCCTGGGTCTCCGGATCGTTCGTCACGCCGCCGTCCTTGCGGGCGCTCCGCCCCAACCCGCGCGGGTCGTACGTCACGACCGTGCGATCGTCGAACAGCGCCACCTGCGCCTGGAATCCACTCGCGTCCATCGGCTGGCCGATCATCATCAGCGGAGGACGACCGTCCGCGGTCGGCAGCGGCCCGTGAACGTCGTAGACGAGGTCGACGTCCGGTAGTTCGAGCGTGCGCTGCGTCATCGGGGGCCTCCTCGCCGGTGGAACGATTCCACTGGGATGCTACGACGCGGCTTTCCCGTGCGCCACCGGTTCAGTCGTGGTCGACGTCGGCGCGAGCGCATGCACCGAAGGAGATCTCACGCAGCGAAGGACCGGATGCCGGATGCAGTCCTTCGCAGGATGAGTTCTCCTTCGCAGCGGGCGCACACAACCGGCGCCCCCGCGAGAGTAAGGCGACAGCGGGCGCACGCACCCTCAGCCGCGCATGGCGACGCCGTGGCGCCAGTAGCCCATGAAGGCGACCTGTCCACGGTCGATGCCCAGGTCCTTCACCAGGTGGCGGCGCAGCGTGGTGACGACGCCGCTCTCGCCGGCGATCCAGAAGTAGCGCTCCGCCGGAGCATCCGTCGCCGCGATCTCCTCGCCGAGACCCGAGTAGTCGGGCGTCTCCCAGAGCAGGTCCTCGGACTCGATATCGGTCACGGCGATCTCGTCGCCGGCATCCGCGTCACCCAGGTATCCCAGCACGGCGGGGATCAGCCGCACGCCGTGGGGCTCACCGAGATCGCGAGGCAGCCAGTGCACCTCGACTCCGGCGGGCACGTCGATGCGCAGCACGTCGGCGGGCGACGGCACCTCGAGGAAGGCCACTCCGCGCAGATCACGGGGCGCGTCTTCGAGGATGCGGGCGATCGCCGGGGCAGCCGTCTCGTCGCCGGCCAGCACGACCGAGGCCGCGGAACCGGGCTCGTACTCGGCGCCGTGATGATCGGCGGCCGACA
>NZ_DALZXX010000094.1:0-11504 GCF_031988965.1 Microbacterium sp. | reverse complement strand
GTGATCACGAGGTCGCCGTCGGTGCGGACCTCGTCGACGTGGCGGGGTGGACGGCTCTGATCGATCGCGAGCCCGTGGCGGGCAGCGGCTGCCGTGGCCTGCGGGTTCACGCCGGCGGCGGGCCGGGTGCCGGCGGAGGCGACGTCGATCGCGCTGACATCGCGCCAGATCGTCTCGGCCAGCTGCGAGCGCGCGGAATTGGCGGTGCACACGAACAGCACCCGCCGCGGGGGGTCGACGCTGGGCGGTGCGAGCGTGTCGAAGATCTCGGGACGGAGTCCGATGTAGCTGCGGCGCCGGTCGAACTCCGAGCGGGTGCGGCTGATGATCTGCGCGGACTCCAGCACGCCGAGGTGGTGTGCGATGAGGTTCGACCGCAGATCGAGGGCCGATCCGATCTCGGACGACGACAGATCGCCGAGCGTGAGCAGATCGACGATGCGCAGGCGCGTCTGGTCTGCGAGGGCGGCGAAGATCGTCGCGCGGCGTTCGAGCTCAGTCATCGTTCCCATCCATACCACGTGGGAAGGGTCGTGTCCATGACTATTGACTCAGTGCTCATTGACCATAATGTGGGGGTCGCGAGGTCGCAGGGGCGGCCTCGGGGAGGAATGGACACCATGGGAATCGGAACCGGAATCGCGCTCGTCGTCATCGGAGCGATCCTCGTCTTCGCACTCAACATCGACACCGGCGGCTACGTCGACCTCGATCTGATCGGCTACATCCTCATGATCGCGGGAGCCCTCGTGTTCCTGATCAGCCTCGTGCTCGTGATGCGCAGCCGTCGCGTCGAGACGGTGGACCGCACCGCCGTCGACCCGGCCACCGGCGAGCGGGTCACGCGCCGCAGCATGCGCAACAACGACCCCATCGCCTGATCCGTCGTGGCAGACGTCGCCCGCGGCACCACGGCCCTGGTCTGGGGTGTCGCGGCGACCCTCGCCTTCGCCGCGCTCCGCGCCGTCGTGGCGATCGGCGGGCATGAGCCGCTGCCGATCGACCACTCGTGGAACGAGCTCATGGGCGCTCTCACGAGCGATGTCTGGCTCGTCGTGGCCTGGGTGCCCGCCATCGTCGGCGGCACCGTCGGCATGATCGTGATCGGCGCCCTGCTGATCGTCTGGCTGCTCTGGCGGAGACGACGATGGGATGCCGCGACGCTCGCGATCGCGATGGTCGCCGTCGTGGCGATCGGCGCCACGATGGCCGCCGTCATCGGCCGCACGCGACCCGAGGACTCGCTCGCCGAGAGCGTGGCGACCTCGTTCCCGTCGGGCCACACGGCCGTCGCGACGACCGTCGTGGTCATCCTCGGCCTCATCTTCCGGCGCTGGTACGTGTGGATGCTCGGCACGGTGTGGGCGCTCATGATGATGTGGAGCCGCACCTACCTGCATGCGCACTGGCTCAGCGACGTGGTGGCCGGGATGCTCGAGGGTGTCGCCGTCGCCACGGTCGTCTGGGCATGCGTCTCACTCTGGCGTTCCCGCCGGGCCGCGCGTGCGAGAGCCGAACAGTCCGTACAGACTCGCGACGACGCTCTGCGAGAAGACCCCCTACGGGCAGACCCGTCCCGCGAAGAACCGATCGAAAGAAGTGCGCCATGATGAACACCCGCGCGTCGGCATCGTCGACGGCCCGAGCGGCCCAGGACTCCACCGCATTCCGTGTCCTCGCCCGTGTCGGCTACGTCGTCCTCGGCATCCTGCACATCCTCATCGGAGGCATCGCGATCTCGATCGCGACCGGCGGCGGTGGCGAGAACGCCGACCAGGGCGGAGCTCTGCAGCAGATCCAGCAGACGCCCGCCGGCGTCTTCCTGCTGTGGCTGATCGTGCTGGGACTGCTCGCCCTCGCGATCTGGCAGATCGCCGAGGCCGTCGTCGAGCGCGACCCCGACACGAAGAAGAAGTGGGCGCACCGGGTGAAGTTCCTCGGCACCGCCGCCGCGTACCTGGCGATCGGCGGCACGGCCCTCGTCTACGCGATGGGCGGCCAGTCGCAGTCGTCCGAGTCGTCGCAGTCGTTCAGCGCCCGGCTGCTGGCGGTGCCCGCCGGTGTCGTGCTGCTCGTGCTGGTGGGGCTCGTCGTCGCCGCGATCGGCATCGCGTTCATCGCGCGCGGTGCCACCAAGGCATTCACGAAGCACCTGTCGCTGCCCGGCGGCGCCGCGCGGTCGGGCATCGTCGCCTTCGGCATCGCCGGATACATCGCGAAGGGGATCGCCGTCGGCGTGGCCGGTGTGCTCTTCGTGATCGCCGCGCTCACGCATGACCCCGAGACCGCCGGCGGACTCGACTCGGCACTGCGCGCGCTCGCCGGACTCCCGTTCGGCGTCGTGATCCTGTGGGTCGTCGGCGCCGGCCTCGTTCTCTACGGCCTGTTCTGCATCGCCCGCGCTCGCTACGCGCGCATGTGACGCCCGCGGCCGAGCGTGCGATGAGGTGAGTGGCGTTCATCCCACGCGTTGCCTCGCTCGTCGTCCGACGCGCGCCGTCACGCCAGCGAAGCGCGCGGCAGCCGTCCGGCCGTGCGAATGGCCTGACGGACGGTCGAACTCAGGACCCCCGAAGGTTCTCCGCCGGACGGAGTTTAGCTGCTCGGATTGATGCGAGGGCGCCTCCAACACTCGAAACAATGACGCCGAGCACGACAGCAACCGGCATCAGCATGAGGTCGAAGACCGGCGCCCACCGCTGGCTGATCGTCACCACAAGAATGGCCATCGTGCCAACCAAGAGGCCGCCGATTCCGCCCAGCATGCCGACATATACGGCTTCAACCGCGATCAGAACCCCGATATCGCGCTCCTTCGCACCCAGCGCTTTCCGTAGGCCGATCTCGCCTCTGCGAGCGCTGACAGCCATGAGAGTCGTGTTGATCAGAGCTGCGATGGCAACGAGTATCGCAAGAAGCGTGAAGGCGATCAGCGTCGTTTGCACGCCAGCTTCAATGCGAACCCTCAATTGGCGGTCATCCGAGGGCGCAACGATCGATATCTCGTCTGGGGCGAACGGATTGATCGACGGAGCAAGCTGCGACGCGACCTGAGGCGCAGCGCCCGCCACCGTCGTCACCAGCAATGTGGCCTCCGGTGCCATGGTGTCCAAGCTCGAAGCATCCGCGCCGAGCAACAGTTCGCCCCTCAGCAGCGGGAGTCGTGCGGATTCAGTGATGAGACCGGCGACCACATATCGTTCACCAGCCACGTGGACGGTGGGAGCCGACGCGATGTCGCCGAGTTCTAGATCCCTGGCGAGCAGATCGCCGATGTACGCCTCGCCAGGTACGAGAGGACCTCGGTGCCATCGCGCATCGTCGACTTCTGCCCTGAGCGCCTCTTCAAGGTCGCCCACCACGACGTGGGGTTGTACGTGCGCGGTCGCTGTGGCCGTCGACACCGCGGTCGCGGCAAGGTCGACGACGACCGCAGCAGCATCCACCCCTGCCACGGCTCGTGCCGTCGAGGGTGCCTCGGCGAGCGGTCTGGAGTGCGGCAGTTGTGTACTCCACCTGGCGGTCACTTCGCGGTTGAGATGAGCATCGAATGCTTCAGAGACCTGTGCGTGAGCGGAAGTCGACAGCCCGAGCGTCGTGATGGATAACGCCACAGCGATCGCCACGGCCGAACACTGCGCAAGTGTCTGGTTCTTTCGGGACGATATCGAGGCCCAGGCGTCGGTCAACATGTCTGTGACGCGGATGACGGCCTTGGTGTCGTCGGGGGGCTCGAGAGATACGCTTTTCCGCCCGCTCACGGATCTCTTTCGAGGAGCTCGAGATCTGGTGTCAGAAACCACCTCGCCGTCCGCGATGCGGATGATTCGATCCGCACGAGCCGCAACGTCAGGAGAGTGAGTCACGATGACGACCGCGGCACCATCTCGATTCACTCGCTCGAGTTCGTCGAGAACAAGTGCAGCGTTGACGGAATCGAGGTTGCCTGTCGGCTCGTCGGCAAGGACGAGCCGAGCGTCACCGGCCATCGCGCGCGCGATCGCGATCCTCTGACGCTGCCCACCGGAGAGGGTGGACGTGCTCTGCCACGCAGCGTCATCCAGGCTCACTGCGGCGAGAGCCCGAATCGATTCTTCCTGTCGCTGACGAAATGCGACTCCGCGGTACAGGAGATTCAGTCCGACGCTGTCGACCGCGGGACGCTGCTCCAACAGATGGAAAGCCTGGAAGATGAACGCGATGTGACGGGACCTCAATCTCGCCGTTGCGCCGCGGTTGACCCGACCTGGTCGTCTGCCCGCGAGGAGATAGTCACCAGATGAAGGGTCGTCGAGAAGACCGAGGACATTCAGCAGGGTGCTCTTGCCGCCACCGGATGGGCCGACGATGGCGACGAACTCACCGTCGTCGATCGTCAGCGACACATCGCGTAACGCCTGGACCTCAGGACCGCGCGACGGCGTGTAGATCCTCGAGATGTGTCGTAGTTCGATCAACGTCATGAACCCACCCGGACCTGATCACCATCCTGGATCGACGATGGAGACGACGGCAGAATCGCCGTTATGCCATCAAGGGCGCCGAGGACAGTGACCTCGACCTCGGTGAGTTCCCCGCCCGATCGCCTGACGATGACCACCTGATTCGTATCTCCCCGGTCGATGACCGCGATCGTGGGCACGAGAAGCGCATCCTGATCCACGATGATCTGCGACGCGACAACTCGCACCGTGGCATGTGACGCCTGGATCGGATCTGAGGGAATCACCGTGACGATCGACGTGCCCGGGATTTCATCGCTCTCGTTCCGGTCGATCGTGGATTCCTCTTGCAGGGGCGATTCGCTCAGCTCGATGCTCGACACCGTCCCCGTCGATACCTGGCCGTCTATCTCGATGGAAACCTCGCTTCCTTGAGCGATGGCAGTCAGATCCGCCGGCACGACCTCAACGGTCACGATGGTCGTCGTCGATCCGAGAACGATGTCAGTCTTGCCGTCGGCCCCGACGGCATCGCCCACGGGCAACGCACTCAGCGAAACCGAGGGAAGAATCGTGACGCCGACGAC
Organism: Microbacterium sp.; assembly: GCF_031988965.1. Lineage (GTDB taxonomy): Bacteria > Actinomycetota > Actinomycetes > Actinomycetales > Microbacteriaceae > Microbacterium. The sequence goes on along the minus strand of NZ_DALZXX010000094.1, from coordinate 6,475 downwards.
TTCAGAGAAGGGAACGAAGGCCGCGCTCGTCGCACGGGTCACTTCGGACGCATCGCCCGTCTGCTGGCCGTCGTCTGTCTGCTCGGAATCCGATGCGCGTAAGTTGCTCTCGTTGTCGACGTCCCGTGTGGCCGGAGTGTACTCATTCCTGGAGTACCACTCCCGAACAGCTGTCTCTGTCTGCGCGCCGAACTCGCCGTCCGCATTCAACGAGTAGCCCAGATGCTTCAGTGTCTCCTGGATGGCAACGACATCGGGACCCTGATCGCCGAGCCCTACATCGCGGTAGAAGGGGAACGCCGACTGCACGACGAAGACGGGTCTTCCGTTGACTTCGGTCAGAACCTGACCGGTATTCACGGTCATACCCTGAGTCACCGGGCGTCCCGTGACCACGGAGCGCAACGCTCCGCTCGGAATCGCCAAGCTGAGGGATTCCTCATTCTCGGGGACCACGCTCCCGGAGAAGTCTGTCTGCCGAACGAGGTTCCCGGTGGAAACCGTAGCAAGAACGGGGCCCGAGGTCGGCGGAGCAGTCGCAGCATCCCGTTGGGTCGGTGATTGAAAGATCGTTGCGAGTGCCCAGCCCGCGCCTAGTGCGAGAACAGCCGAAAGGAGGATGACGAAGGGCTTCACCCTCCGTTCGGCTGTCCTGCGGGGAAACGGGGCGATCACTCGCTCGATCTCGACGTCGGTGGAGTCGGCACCAGTCATTTCGATGGTGCATTCTCCGCGATCAACGTTCTCAATTCATCGGTATGAGCGACCGCGTCGTTTCGAATGCGTTCGAGCTTGTCGCGATTCTCCGTCACAAGATTTTCTTGGGCCGACCACTCGGCTTGATACCGGGCCTCGGTGTACCCGCTGGAATCGCGGCAGCGAGCATCGGCCTCCGCAATCGACAGCTCTTCCGGCGACGCTACCTCGGTCAGATTGTCGCCATAGATTCCGTACTCCTGCGCCATCTCGAGCGTCGGAATCTCGCCCCACGGATCATCCGGCAGCTCGAACGTGATGAATCCCGAGAGGCAGGATTTCCATGTTTCGGCTGCATCGCGGACGGCATCGATCGACGAGATCTCATCGCGCGTCTGCATCTCGAGACTCGCGATGTAGTTCAAGCCGTCCGCACCTGCCACCGTCTTATCGCTACGCGCCTCTTCCCCGCAGGCGTCAAACCGTGATCGAAACTGTTCGTCCGGGTCGTAAACGTTCGTCCACGCGGTGAATTCCGTCCAGGCGAGGAGATCGGCGGGGTTCGGTGGCGGAGCATCGTGATATCCGTACCGGCGCGCGAGTTCTGGATTGAATATCTTGAGAGCGGCGTCATTGACTGTCTCAGGTTGCGGGAAATCGGTATCTTGCCACGGTACGGGCCACTCGTAGCCCTGACCTTCAAGACACTTCGCGATCAACAGCTGCTCCGCGTAATTGCTCAAGGACGGATTGAAGATCTTGAACTCATCGAGGGGCATCGCCCACATCGATTGATTCTGGACGACGGTTCTCTCCGGCTCAGGCGACGTACAGCCCGTCAAAAGTCCCACCACGCAGGCCAAGGCCGCCGTCGAGCCGATCACGGAGCGGCATCTGAGTGACCTCAGTTGCATGTGGCGGTTCCCACCTTCGTCAAGCCCGAAGCGAAGTATCCCGATGATGCCCGGTCGTTGAATCCGATAGCGCTGAGATCGGTCTTGCCCGTGCCGCGGAGGATGGTGATACGCGATCCGGTCTTGTTCACGCCATCATAAAGATAGGAGGTCTCCGTGTTTCCCTTGTTGAACACAGAAGTCGTCTTGTTGTTGATATTCCAATAATCTCCGAGGTCGTCGATGCACCAGGTGAAGTTGATGAATCCGCCGACCGTTCCCCAGTCAGTTGCGTAATTGGCGCCCGACCATACGCACGTGCTGCCGGAGCTGCACTCGCTGAGTGCGGCACTCGCTGAGGCCGCGGTCGACAGAGTGGCAGCAGTCGCCACTAGAATTACAGCAGCGCTGACAATGAGCTTCTTCAACCTCGATGTCTTCTGGATGCTTCTTTGCACCATGCTGTCCCCCGGATCGTGGATATCGGTAGCCTGCGGTGAGGCTCTCGCGTCAGATTAGACGAGTGCGCGCAGAAGTCAGACGCATATTCTGGAACACCAGACCACCGTTCCAGCATGCCGATATACGGCCACCGCCGACACGGACCCACGCGCCCACAACGCCCGATTCCCCGGGCGCAGCCCCGCGGATCACCGCACGTCGCGCATCGATACCCGCACCACCGTCGGCATCGGGATCGACGTCGTGCTGAGAGGCCGCCCAACGGACGTCGCGGTCTCGCGTAACGGGGCATCGACGCCCCGCCCTCGCGACGCCTCAGCTGAACAGGATCAGCACGTACGCCGCGAACGTCACCAGGTGCGCCGCGCCGTGCATCGCCGTGACGCGCTTCGCGCTGAACGTCGCCACGGACAGCAGCAGCGTCACGGCGAGCATCAGCAGGTTCGCGGGCGACTCGGCGAGGATCACGGTCTGTCCGGTCAGCATCCCGATGATCAGCACCGCGGGAATCGTCAGCCCGACGGTCGAGACGAGGGCGCCGTGGCAGAGGTTGTTCACGCGCTGCGCCTCGCCGCCGAGAGCGGCGCGCACCGACGTGATGGACTCGGGCAGGAAGACGATCATCGCGATCAGTACGCCGGCGAGGGCCGGGGGAGCACCGAGGCGCCCGAGTCCATCGTCGAGGAGTGCGGCCATGTCGTGCGACAGCAGCACGATCGGCACCACGGTGACGACGAGCAGTACGAGCCGGATGACGACCTCGCGGCGGTTCTCGCGGAGCACCGCGACGATCCCGCCCGATGCCGCATCCGCGTCGGCGCCTGACGAACCCGCACCCGACGCACCCGCACCCGCCCCCGAGCGCAGACGCTCGTCGACCTCGGTGAAGTCGGAGGCCTGCGCTCCCATCTGCCGGAAGAGGAAGAACGCGTAGAGCGCGAGCGTCAGGATGATGATCGGGATCGCCTGCCCGAACGTGTACGACCCGGCCTCGCCGATCAGCGCGGGCAGCGCGAAGGCCAGGGATCCGAGCACGATGAGCATCGCGAGGTAGGCCGAGGTGCCGGTGCGGTTGTGTGCCATGGCGCCGCGGCGCAGACCGCCGAGCAGCAGGCAGAGTCCGATGACCAGGTTGAGGATGATCATCGCGACGGCCATGACCGAGTCGCGGGCGATCGTCGCGTGCTCGCCCGGGCCGAGCATCACGGCCGAGATCAGGATCACCTCGATCAGCACGATCGAGAGCGTGAGCACGAGTGATCCGTACGGGTCGCCGAGCTTGTGGGCGAGGGCCTCCGCCTGCTTCACGACGCCGAAGGCGCACGCGATGATCACGGCGATGATGACCGCGAGCGCGATGATGAGTGTCGCCGCGGGCGCGGGGGCGGCGATCACGGGGTGGATGAGGAGCAGGATGCCGAAGGCACCCCAGCCGAGGGCGATCCGTCCGATGTCGGTGGCGCCGACCAGTCGGGTCTGTGAGGTGTGCGACATCTGCAGCTCCTTCGAGGCGGGGCCGTCCCCGATGAGAGAGGCGTCCGGGTCGTCCCGGTCGCGGTGCTGTGTCAGCGTTCTGCCTCGATGGTACGCGAGCGGGGTGCGCCGTGCCTGATCATCCGCAGGTCAGTGCCTGATCACGGCCTGTGCAGGTCAGCGCCGCGCGCGGGCGCGAGTCTTCGTGACGCCGTTCAGCGTGGCCCGCACCGGGGTGCCGAGGTACAGTCCGAGCGAGGCGCCCGACGCCAGGCCTACGCCGATCACGACCGCGTCGACGAGCGATCCGCCGATGCCGAGCACACCACTCGTGGTTCCCGCCGCGTGCACCATCTCGAGCAGACCCTGGAACACCGCGACACCGGGCACGAGCGGCACGATCGCCGCGGTCGTCACGGCGACCGACGGCACGTGCAGGTTGTGGGCGATCAGCACCCCGACGAAGCTCGCGAGCAGGGCGCCGATCGCGCTGGCCGCGGCCGGATGCAGCTGCAGGGCGATCATGCTCGAGTACCCCGCGATCGTGATCGCGCTGAGCAGTGCGCTCACGAGGATGATGCGGATCCCGGCGCCGTTGAACACCGCCACCGCGATCGCGATGATGATCGCGCCCGTGAACTGGTTCAGCAGCGGTCCGAACGGCGCGGGGTCGTCGGGCAGGTCCATCGTGAACCCGAGCACGCTGCCGAGCTGCAGGCCCACGAGGATGCCGATCACGACGCCGAGCGTCTGCATGGTCAGGTCGAGGATGCGCCCGCCGGCGGTCAGCGCGAACCCGTCGATCGCATCCTGCGCGGCGCCGACCACGGTGAGACCCGCCAGCATCAGGACGATTCCCGAGGCGACGATGATCGAGGGGCGGATGCCGACGAAGGGCTCGATGCCCGCCGAGCCGAGCGCCGACACCGCGACGGCGACGACCGTCGTGACGAGGCCTCCCGCGATCTGGCTGAAGAACAGCGGCACCCGGATGCGCGCGAGACCCGCCTGGGTGACGGCGGCTCCGAGCGCGGCGACGAAGGTGAGGCCGACGATGATCGGCGAGGCGCCGAGCATGATGCTGACGCCGACCGCGAGCAGTGCGCGTGCCACGACGACCACGGGCTGCTGATAGCGGAACGGCACCCGGCGGATGACGCGGAACGCCGTGCGCGCCGACTCGAGGTCGAGCCCATCGGCGATGTCGGCCACGAGGGCCTGCACCCGCTGCAGCTTGTCGTGATCGGGGGCGGCGACGCGCACGACCCGCACGAGCGTCTCGGGCCAGACCTCGCCGCTGAGGTGGAACGACACGGTGATGGAGTTGTACGTCACATCGACCTGCACCCCGCGCATGCCGTAGGCGTCGCACACCCGGATGATCGCGAGCGTCACCTCGTGCGCCGAGGCGCCGACCGCGAACATCGCCTCTCCGATGCGCGTCGCGAGGTCGAGCACCCGCGGCACCGTGCGCTCGTCGATCACGGGCATGGCCTCGGTGTGCGCGACGGACGAGGGGTCGGTGTGCAGGATCCTGCGCATCGAGGCGAGCAGTCGCCGCTGGGGGTTCGGGGACATGTCGTCCATTGTGTCATCGGCACTGGCTGTGGAGAGATGAGTACGGACGTACGCAGATTTGCTAATCTCGAGGCATGACGGACGATGGCACGACGGACTACTTCGCAGGCGACCCGCGCACCAACCGGGAGCGGATGCTCGCGGGCGACCTCTACATCGCCGACGACCCCGAGATCGAGCGGCGCTCGGCGCGAGCCGCCCGGCTCGCCGACCTCTATCAGCGTCAGACGTTGGCGGGCGACACCGCTGCGCGCGGATGGCTCGAGGACCTCATCGGCGACCTGGGGGAGGGGGTCGTGATCCGCCCACCACTGCGTGTCGACTACGGCGATCACATCTCGATCGGCGCGCGCACGTTCGTGAACTTCAACCTGACGGCGCTCGACGTCGCGGCGATCACGATAGGCGCCGACTGTCAGATCGGGCCGAACGTGCAGTTGCTCACTCCCACGCATCCGATCGACCCGATGATGCGGCGCGACAAGCTCGAGGCCGCTGAGTCGATCACGATCGGCGACAACGTCTGGCTCGGCGGCGGGGTGATCGTCTGCCCCGGAGTGACGATCGGCGAGAACAGCGTGATCGGTGCGGGATCGGTCGTCACGAAGGACATCCCCGCCGGTGTCGTCGCGGTCGGGAGTCCCGCCCGCGTCGTCCGGGCGATCGGAGATGAGGATGCCGTCTGAATCGGGTGCCGGAACCCGCAGCGGCCGGCGGAACGACCCGGAACGTCGCGAGCGCATCATCAGCGCGTGCCTCGACGTGATCGCCGAGTCGGGGGTGGCCGGCGCGTCGCATCGCCGCATCGCTGCAGCCGCCGGCGTGCCGCTCGGATCGATGACCTACCACTTCGCGGGCATCGACGAGCTGCTGCGCGAGGCGTTCACGCGGTTCGCCACCACGGTGAGCTCACGCTTCGAGCAGCGCATGGTCGCCGCATCCGATCCGGCATCGGCCCGTGCCGCCGTCGTCGCGATCATCCTCGAGGATGTGGCACGGGGCAAGAGCGAGCTCGTGCTCTCGCATGAGCTCTACACGCTCGCCGCCCGTGAGCCGGCGTACCGTGCCCTCACGACGGCCTGGATGCGGCGCAGTCGCGCAGCCCTGGAGCGACATTTCGACCCCGAGACGGCGAGGCTTCTCGACGCGATGATCGAGGGCGTGTCGATCCACCGCGCCCTCGACGACGAGCCCAGAGGCAGAGCGGAGGTCGAAGACGCGGTGGACCGGATCGCCGGCCGGTCCGGCGAGGGCCTCCGTGGGGGGCACGGGTCGGCGCCCCCCACGGGGTGATCAGTGCGCGCCGACCGCACCCTCGGCGGTCTCGACGACGACCTGTCCTGCGCTGTGCCCGCGGGCGGTGCGCAACAGCA
>NZ_DALZXX010000093.1:0-11800 GCF_031988965.1 Microbacterium sp. | reverse complement strand
GTCGCCGCCGGCTGCGCGGTCCGCTCCTCCGAGCCCAGCGATGCCGCCGCCGAGGCCGCTGCCGCCGCGCTGCAGAGTGATGAGCTCCGTGTCGGTGCCGTCTTCATGCTGACGAGGGTCGTCGGCGGCACGGATGGCCTGCACCTTCGGCGAACGGCGCGTGCGGATCTCGACGTAGCGCGCGATGCCCGACAGGATCAGGCACATGATGATGTAGATGCCGCCGATCACGAACGCGGACTGGAGCACGGGCCGCCCCTGCTGCGAGGTGAGCTGCTTCGCGAAGTACAGCAGCTCGGGGTACGTGATGATGAAGCCGAGTGCGGTGTCCTTCAGCGTCACGACGAGCTGGGCCACGATCACGGGGAGCATCGCCCTGATCGCCTGAGGCAGCAGGATCAGACTCATCACGCCGCTCTTGCGCAGGCCGATCGCATACCCGGCTTCCTTCTGGCCGCGCGGCAACGACTCGACGCCGGCGCGCAGCACCTCGGCGAGCACAGAGCCGTTGTAGGCCATGAGCGCGAGGACGACAGCCCAGTACGGGTCCATCTTGACGCCGACGACCGGCAGACCGTAGTACAGCAGCATCATCAGGACCAGCACCGGAACGGCACGGAAGACCTCGGTGATGACGGTCACCGGCACCCGGACCCACGCGTGGTCCGACAGGCGTCCGATCGCGAGCACGAAGCCGACGATCAGGCTGAGCACAGCGGCCGCGGCGAACGCGGCGAGCGTGCGCCCGAGCGCCTCGAAGATCTGCTCCCACACGGCGCTGAAGGTGAACACGTACCAGCGGGAGGCGTCGAACTGGCCGCTCTCGTAGAAGCGATAGCCGATGAAGCCGAGCAGGAGGAGCACGACGATCACCGTCGCGACACCGAGGAGCCGGTTGCGCAGGATCGCCTTGGGGCCGGGGACGTCGTACAGGACGGAAGTCATCGCGCGATCCTCCACTTGTTCTCGAGATAGCGCTGGAGCCAGCTGAGCAGCAGCACGAGGGCGACGAAGATGGCGGCGACCCAGAGCAGGACCACGAGGGCGTTCTCTCCGCGCTCGCTGAGATAGGAGCGGATGGCCCCGAGCTCGAGCACCGAGAAGCCCGCGGCCACGGTCGTGTTCTTGAGCAACGCGATGAAGACGCTCATCATCGGCGGCACGACCGAGCGGAAGGCCTGCGGCAGCACGACGAGAGTCATCACCTGGCCGAAGGGGAGACCGATCGCGCGGGCCGCTTCGGCCTGTCCGACAGGGACGGTGTTGATTCCGGCGCGAAGGACCTCGGCGACGTACGTGGCCGTGTAGATGCCGATCGCGAGGATGCCCAGAACCGTGGTGCTCAGCTTCGGCAGGCCCAACTGGGGGTAGCCGAAGATGAAGAAGAAGAAGACGAGGGTCAGCGGGGTGTTGCGGATCAGGTTGACGTAGACCGTCCCGACGCCGCGGGCGATCGGGATGGGCGAGACACGCATGGCCCCGACGATGATCCCGATGACGAGCGCGAGCACTGCGCCGCCGGCGAAGATCATCAGGGTGTTGCCGAGCGCTCGTCCCCAGAGATCGGTGTTGCCGAAGATGACGTCCACGCCGCCCTCCCCTTCATGAGTGTGAGGAGGGGGCGGCTCGGATGGGCCGCCCCCTCGGGTAGATCAGTCGACTGCGGGCTGGCTGACTTCGATGCCCGACGAACCGAGGTTCTTGTCGAAGATCGCCTGCCAGATGTCGCCGCCGTCGGTGAACAGCGTGTTGATGTGCTCCTGCAGAGCAGCGTCATCCTTCGCGAGGCCGACGCCGTAGCGCTCCTCGGTGAACGGCTCGCCGACGACCTTGAGGTTGTCGGGGTCCTGGGCCGCGTAGCCGATCAGGATGGCCTGGTCGGTGGTGACCGCCTGGACCTCGCCCGAGAGAAGCGCCTCGACACATGCCGAGTAGAGGTCGAACTCCTTGGTGGGGACCTCCGGGTAGTTGGTCCGGATGTTCTGGATGGGGGTCGAACCTGTGGCCGAGCACACCGTGGTGTCGGGTCCCAGGTCGGCTTCGCTCTCGATGTCGCTGTCGGTGCCGACGAGCAGGCCCTGGCCCGTGATGAAGTACGGACCGGCGAAGGCGATCTGCTCCTTGCGCTTGTCGGTGATCGAGTACGTGCCGACGTAGTAGTCGATGTCGCCGTTCACGATCGCCTGCTCGCGGTTCGCGGAGGCGATCGCCTTGAACTCGATCTTGTCCTCGTCGTAACCGAGCGAGGCCGCGATCCACCGTGCGATGTCCACGTCGAAGCCGGTGCGCTCGTCGGTCGTGACATCGAGGTAGCCGAGACCGGGCTGGTCCTCCTTGACCCCGATGACGACCTTGTCGCGGTCCTGAATGGTGTCGAACGTCGGGCTGCCCTCGAGCTGCACGTCGCTGGCGACCTCGAACCACGTCGAGTCCTCGCCGCCCTCGTCGCCACCGGTGCCTCCGCCGGGGTTGGACGGGCTGCCGCTGTTGCAGGCGGTCAGGGCGAGCAGCGCTGCTGCCGCGATCCCGATTCCTGCCAGTGTCCGTGTGCGTCGCATGTGCGTCTCCTTCGTGTGCTGTGTGTGCAGGGTCTGTGAGTCCTGGTGCGGACGGGTTGTGTCAGTGCGTGAGGAGCTTCGAGAGGAAGTCCTTGGCGCGGTCGCTCTTCGGTGCCGTGAAGAACTCCTCGGGAGTCGCCTCCTCCACGATGCGTCCGTCGGCCATGAAGACGACCCTGTTGGCCGCCTTGCGGGCGAAGCCCATCTCGTGCGTGACGACGATCATCGTCATGCCGTCGCGGGCGAGCTCGACCATGACGTCGAGCACCTCGTTGATCATCTCCGGGTCGAGTGCGCTGGTCGGCTCGTCGAACAGCATGACCTTGGGCTGCATGGCCAGTGCACGGGCGATCGCCACGCGCTGCTGCTGTCCGCCGGAGAGCTGGGCGGGCAGCTTCGACGCCTGCTGGGCGACGCCGACGCGCTCGAGCAGGGTCATCGCCTCCTTCTCGGCATCCGCCTTCTTCATGCCACGCACCTTGATGGGTCCGAGGGTCACGTTCTCGAGGATCGTCAGATGCGCGAACAGGTTGAACGACTGGAAGACCATTCCGACGTCGGCGCGAAGATGCGCGAGGCCTTTGCCCTCAGCAGGGAGAGCCTTGCCGTCGATGCTGATCGTGCCGCTCGTGATCGTCTCGAGCCTGTTGATCGTGCGACACAGGGTCGACTTGCCGGAACCGGACGGGCCGATCACGACGACGACCTCGCCGGCATTCACCGTGAGATCGATATCCGTGAGCGCCTGGAAGTCGCCATAGTGCTTCTGCACGTTGTCCACCACGACGAGGGGCTTGCCAGAGGTCATCATTGCTCCAAACTACCCAGGCGATCGGATCGCCTCCAGGCAGACTCTTCGAGATTTACACGTTCGTAATGGCGGGTACAAGAGGGTGGTGTCCGAGAGACGGAGTGCCCCACGGTCCGCCCCCGCGAACCGTGGGGGCGTTCCTGCCGTCTCGCTCCTCCCCCGAGGGATACGGAACGGCAAGCCTCCGATCGGATGCGATCACCATCCGACTCGAGCGGGAAGCCGAGCACACGGCTGCATGAAGGACGCGCGCTCTGTGGCATCTGAATTCCCCGTCGAATCTTCTGCGATCGATCCCCACATTGTCAGAGGCCGCTGCCGGGACGAGAGCTTCTTGAGGATTTCTTGAGGGCTCAGTCGCGCTGCGCTCGGTAGTACTCGACGGCTCCGGGATGCAGCGGTACGGGGCCGGTGAAGATCGCCTGGGTCCGGTCGAGCAGAGCTGCCATCGGGACCCGTTCGGCGATGCGGGTGCGCGCGTCGAACAGTCCGGCCACCACATCGCGCACCACACCCGGAGGGGTGCTCGCCGACGTGACGAGGTAGTTCGGTACCGCCAGCGTGGTCGTCGACTCGTCCAGTCGGTAGAGGCCGACCGGCAGGTCGGAGGAGCGATAGGCATCGGAGTGACGTCGGTTGACCTCGTCGACCCAGCTCTGCTCGATGGGCAGCAACCGCACCGGCACCTCCTCCGAGAGATCGGCGATACCGGGGGTCGGGATTCCCCCGACCCAGAAGAACGCGTCGATCTCCGATCGTTCCAGAGCCTCGATCGACTCGGCGAGGTCGAGTCGGCGATCCTGCAGCGAGGCGACATCGACTCCGGCCGCGTCGAGCACACGATCGGCGATCACATTGACGCCCGAGTTCTCCGCACCGAGAGAGACGGTACGGCCCCGGAGATCGGCGAGCCCGTGGATGTCCGACTCTCCCCGCACGACCACGTGCAGATACTCGTCGTAGAGGCGCGCGACGGCCTGGACGGCGATAGGCTCGTCGAAGGATCCCGCGCCGGCCACGGCATCCGCTGCCGCATCCCCCTGAGCGAAACCGACGAGGGCCTCCCCCGAATCCACCCTCAGCAGATTGTCGACCGAGCCCGCGGTCTCTTCGACCACGAACGGCACATCGAGCGACGTCGACAGCTCATCGGCGAGACTCTCGCCGTACGCGAAGTACACCCCGTCTGCGCCTCCACCGGCGACCGCGTGGTCGCCGTCCGTCCACTCCGCCGAACGACCCGCGCAGGCTGTCATCGACGCGACCACCCCCACGATCATCACCGCGGCAACCAGTCGCCGGAAGCCCGGCTTCCGCCCCTTCCGGTTCATACGGCGGCCCCGTCGGGCAGGATCAGCGAGACGAGCAGCCCCCCGCTCTCAGGGGACTCGACGCTCACCCCGCCGCCGATCACCTCGAGCAGGTCCGTCGCGATGGCGAGTCCCAGTCCGGTTCCCGGCTTGTCGGAGACGTCGTCACTGCGCCAGAACCTGCCGGTCGCAGCATCGACCTCGTCGTGAGCCAGTCCGGGGCCGTCGTCTCTCACCGTGAGGAGACACACTCCGTGCTCGCGGATCGCCTCGACCTCGATCATCGAGCCCGACGGAGAGTACTTGACCGCATTGTCGATCACCGCGTCCAGAGCGCTCTCGACGATCGTCCGGTCGGTCACACTCACCACTGCGGCACTCCCCCTCATGGCGATCGTGATCCCCTTCTGCGCCGCCACATCTCTCCAGGCCTCCACCCGTCGTCCGGCGAGCGTGATGAGGTCGACGGCCGAGACGGTCGTGTCGGCACGGCCACCGCGGGCGAGACCGAGCAGCGTCTCGAGGATGCCCGTCATGCGCCGCCCCTCCTCGCGCGTCTCCTCGATATCGTCCTGCCAGTCGCGGCCGAGTCCGGTCGCGAGATGCTCGACCCTCAGCAGCAGCGCATTCAACGGGTTGCGAAGCTCATGCGAGGCGTTCACCGCGAACTCCTGCTGTCGGGTCATGACGCGCTCGATCTCATCGGCCATGCCGTTGAACACCCTGGTCATCCGTCGCAGCTCCGGCGGGCCGGTGTCCTCGGCCACCCTCGTGTCCATCTCGCCACGCTCGATGGCCACCATCGCCTCGTCGAGACGCCGCACCGGCGCGAGCACCCACCGGGCAAGACGGAAGACCAGCAGGACCCCGACGCCGATCGACAACACGGCCACCGCCGAGAGCAGCACGATCTGCTGGATGATCTCCGTTCTCGGGGCGCCGACGTCTGCGGAGACCATCACGGCGCCGATCACATCGCCGTCGTCGAAGACGGGCTCGATGACGGTGGAGCGCGTGGCACTCCACGGCAGAACGGGTGCAGGCGGCTCGGATCGTCGCCCGGAGAGCGCGAGACCGACACGTGCGGCCTGGTCATCCGGGAGCTCTGCGGCGCTGCCATCGCCTGCCGCCCATACGGTGCCGGACGGATCGAACACGACCACGTCGATGTCGTACACCTCTCGGAAGCGCTGGACCTCGGCGTCGATGACCGTGGCGCTCCCCGACCGCAGCGCCTGGCGCGCGCTCGTGACGAAGTAGCCGAGATCGCCCAGCTGCTGGGTGTAGAAGGCCTGTTGGACACTGCGCGTGGCGCTCCACGCCGCGGCGCCGCCGAGCGACACCAGGATCGCCACGAGCGGCACGAGGAACACGACGATCAGGCGCCTGCGCACGACCCCATCACCCGACCAGGCGATAGCCGACGCCGCGCACGGTCTCGATCACCCCGCGCTGACCCGTCTTCTTGCGGATCGCGCCGACGTGCACCTCGAGAGAGTGCCCGAATCCACGCCAGTCGGTGTTCCACACCTCGCGGATGAGACGCTCCTTCGGCACCGCTACACCGGGATACCGGGCGAGCACGGCCATGATGTCGAACTCCTTGCGCGTGAGATCGATCGGCGACCGATCGACCAGCACCTGACGGCCCACGAGGTCGATCTCGCCCGCACCGTCGTGAAGCAGCACGTTGGCCTCGGATTCCGGTCGCACCGGGCGCGAACGCCGCGTGACCGCCTCGATGCGCGCGAGGAGCTCGTGCACGTCGTACGGCTTGACGACGAAGTCGTCGGCCCCCGCACGGAGACCCTTGATCCGCTCGGTCACCTGGTTGCGCGCGGTCACGATCACGATCGGCACATCGCTGCGACCGCGGATGCGCCGGCAGAGATCGATGCCGTCGACGTCGGGGAGTCCGAGGTCGAGGAGCACCACCTCGGTGTCCGCGCCGATCATCTGCAGAGCGGATGCGCCGTCGGCGGCACGCGCGGTCGCGTAGCCGGAGCGGACCAGGAATGCGTCGAGTGCGGCTGCGACACGCTCGTCGTCCTCCACGATCAGAATCCGCATCGACTCCGGTCCCCTTCTCCTGCTGGTGCAGGGGACAAACCTACCAGCGCGCGAGCGGGGTCCCCGACGCCTCAGACCGCGCGGCTCACGCGGAGCCGGCCGCCCGCTGCGCGAAAGCGCTCTCGTACAGGCACACGCTCGCGGCTGTGGCGAGGTTCAGCGATTCGGCCTTGCCGAAGATCGGAAGCCTGAGCACCCGATCGGCCAGGTCGAGAGCATCGTCCTCGAGGCCACGCGCCTCGTTGCCGAACAGCCAGCCGGTGGGCTCAGCGAGAACGCCCTCCGCGCGAGCCTGCAACAGGTCGTCGCCCTTCACATCTGCGGCGAGGATGCGGAGACCGGCAGCATGTGCCTTCTCGATCACGTCGGGCAGCTCGGCTCCGACCGACACGGGCAGGTGGAACAGCGAGCCTGTCGTCGCCCTCACGACCTTCGGGTTGTAGGGGTCGACAGTCTTTCCGGTGAGGATCACCGCGTCCGCCCCCGCGGCATCCGCGGCCCGGATGATCGTGCCGAGATTGCCGGGGTCCCTGATCTCCTCGCAGATCGCGACCAGCCGCGGCGACGCCGCGAAGATGTCGCGCACCGACGTCGGGGTCTGCCGGACCACGGCGACGAGCCCCTGCGGCGTCACCGTGTCGGCCATCGCGTTCAGCACGTACTCGGTGACGTACTCGACGTCGACATCGGCATCCGTCGCCTTCGCCCGGATGTCAGGATGCTTCTCCCATCCGGTCGGCGTCGCGAAGAGCTCCACGATCGCCTCGGGACTGTAGGTCAGCGCCTCGCGCACGGCCTGCGGACCTTCGAGAAGGTACAGACCGGTCTCTGTTCGCGCGCTGCGCTTCGTCAGCTTCGCGACAGCACGGACTCGGGGGGAGCGGGGGTTCTCCAGCACGTTCACAGTCTAGGCACCCGAGCGGTCCCTCCCGCGCAGACGCCCGGGGAGAACGACAGAGGACGCCCTCCCGAAGGAGAGCGTCCTCTGTGTGAAGAGCTGCTTACGCGGCCGACTTCGGTGCGTTGACGTCAGAGGGCAGAGCCTTCTTGGCCGTCTCGACCAGAGTCGTGAACGTCGCTGCGTCGTTGACTGCGAGGTCGGCGAGCATACGACGGTCCACGGTCACGCCCGCGAGGCCGAGGCCCTGGATGAAGCGGTTGTACGTGATGCCGTTCTGACGTGCAGCGGCGTTGATGCGCTGGATCCAGAGACGACGGAAGTCGCCCTTGCGCTTGCGACGGTCCCGGTACGAGTAGACCAGGGAGTGGATGACCTGTTCCTTGGCCTTGCGGTAGAGGCGCGAACGCTGACCGCGGTAGCCGGAGGCGCGCTCGAGGATGACCCGACGCTTCTTGTGGGCGTTTACCGCCCGCTTGACTCTTGCCATTTTCCTGTATTCCTATTCTGCGTTCGGGCGCTCAGCGACCGAGAAGCTTCTTCGCGACCTTGAAGTCTGCCTTCGACAGCACCTGGTCCTGGTTCAGACGACGGGTGCGACGGCTCGACTTGTGCTCGAGGTTGTGGCGCATGCCGGCCTGCTGCTTCTTCAGCTTGCCGCTGCCGGTGATCTTGAAGCGCTTCTTAGCACCCGAGTGGGTCTTCTGCTTCGGCATCTTCTCTTCCTTCGTATGGCGCCTTCTCAGGCGACGGTGTCAACCCGCGGTGCGGGAGTCTGTGGGGCGGGTGTTACTCCGCTGCGACCTCGGCCGGGGCGTCGGTGTCGCTCTTGGCTTCGCGGGCAGCCTGCTTGTTCGCTGCGCGCTGCGCATCGCGAACGGCGTTCTGCTCCTGCTTGGCCTCGGACTTGCTCTTCAGCGGAGCCACGATCATGACCATGTTGCGACCGTCGATGGTCGGGTTCGACTCGACGGTGCCCAGCTCCGCGACGTCCTCGGCGAACTTGCGCAGCAGACGCACACCCTGCTCGGGACGCGACTGCTCGCGACCGCGGAACAGGATCATGGCCTTCACCTTGTCGCCGGCCTTGAGGAAGCCCTCGGCGCGCTTGAGCTTCGTCGTGTAGTCGTGCGCCTCGATCTTCAGACGGAAGCGGACCTCTTTGAGAATGGTGTTCGCCTGGTTGCGGCGAGCTTCCTTCTCCTTCTGGGCGGCTTCGTACTTGAACTTGCCGTAGTCCATGATCTTGACCACGGGCGGCTTCGAGTTGGGTGCGACCTCGACGAGGTCGAGGTCGGCTTCCTGCGCAAGGCGCAGCGCCGCCTCGATGCGGACGACGCCGATCTGCTCACCCGCGGGGCCGACGAGGCGGACCTCGGGGACGCGGATGCGCTCATTGGTGCGGGGATCGCTGATGCGGAACTCCTTAGACGATGGGATTCGGCCACCAGGACGCTGTCAGCATCCCGGGCGAAATCAGAATCGTCCCCCACCCACCGGCATTCAGACGCCGGCTCTGCACCCTGCCTGCCGGATGCATCTGGCGACGCGATCCGGTGGAGTGCAAGACCCGGTAGCCTGGAACGGCAAGCGCGGGTGGGAAGTGAATCCTCTTTCGTGCCGGAGCATGACGCTCCGGAGCCCGACACAGTCTAACAGAAGGCAAGGCGAAGTGACGAACCAGGCATCGGACGAGGCAGCACGCGAGCGCGAAGAGCGCTGGGCGCGGCAGGAGGAGGCGGCGTCCTCCGCCACTCGGGACATCGCGGACGTACCCGCCGTCGAGGTGATCACGACAGCAGCCGTGCACCTGATGAGCGCCGCCGCCGTGAAGCTCGGACTCGCCGACGACCCGAAGGCCGCCGAGCAGCTCGATCTCGATGAGGCCCGCAAGCTCATCAACTCGCTCGCCGGGCTCATCACCGCCGGCGCCCCCGAGATCAGCGACATGCACGCGCGCTCGCTGCGCGACGGCCTTCGCTCGCTGCAGCTCGCGTTCCGCGAGGCCTCCACGATCCCCGACCCCATCGGGAAGGGTCCGGGCGAGAAGTGGACGGGGCCGGTCAACTAGGGAGCTGCGGAGCCCGACCCCACCTGGGTCCGGGCTCCGGGATGGTCTTCTCGCGCAAAGAGCGGGGACCCTCCCACTTCGTGGGCCCCTCCCGATTTGCGCGAGAAGACCATCCCTGCGCCCTCGGGGCGTGTCCGGCCTTCGTCACCGCGCGTTGACCTCCGCGGTGGAGCAGTGGTGGATCAGGCGGAGCGGCGGAGCTTCACAGTCAGCGAGTCGGCGAGCACGGCGATGCGGTCGTCCGCCGCCCAGCGCTGCGCGAGACGCGCGAGTACGGCGTCGAGCACCTCGCGCTCGAGACCGTCGACGAGTTCGAGGATCACGATCAGCTCGGGTCCGCGAAGACGAGCGTCCGGGTCGCCGGCCGCCACAGCGACATCGATCACCGCGAGCTCATGGGCGACGCTCTCCTGCAGAGCGGCGAAGACCTCGGGCGACAGGAAGCTCGGCTCCCAGGCGTGCCCCTGCGCGATCGCCCAGACGGCGGGGCGGCGGAACACGAACTCGGTGTCCGACGTCGGATCGAGCACGATCAGATCGGTGTCCTCGGCCGACGCTGCGAGGGCAGCGCGGAGCGCTTCCACCGGAATCGGGCGGGCGGTCGGGTCCCACCGCTGCATGGCCTCGACCGACGAGAACACGGGCTGCACACGGCGTCCGTCCGGTGCCGCCACCGTCACGATCGAGAGCTCCTGCGTCTTGTCGACGGCGAGCCCGTTCGGCGCGACGCCCTCCTCGCCCTTCTCGGCGATCAGCGGTATCAGCACCCGAGCCGAGCGGAACGCGTCGACCACGGCGGTCTGGCTGCCATCCCCCGCACGGAAGCGCAGCAGTGCGTCGAGGAGCGCGGGGTCTGCAGAGCCGTCGTCGCCCGCATGCGGGTTCGACTCGAAGCTGCGCCCCTCCCACGGAACGCCGGCGGAATCGCCGCGGTTCACCGAGGCGTGAGCGTGCGGATCGCGGCCCTGTGAGCCGTGGCCGCAGGCGTCGTCAGTCCCCTGCGACATCCAGCGCCTCAGCCAGCGTGAAGGCACCGGCGTAGAGCGCCTTGCCGACGATCGCTCCCTCGACGCCGAGCGGCACGAGCTCGCGCAGCGCGGCGATGTCGTCGAGGCTCGAGATGCCGCCGGAGGCGACCACGGGCTTCGGGGTGCGCGAGGTCATCTCGCGGAGCAGTTCGAGGTTCGGGCCCTTGAGCGTGCCGTCCTTCGTGACGTCGGTCACGACGTAGCGGCTGCACCCGGCATCCTCCAGGCGGTCGAGGACCTCCCAGAGATCTCCGCCGTCCTTCGTCCATCCACGGGCCGCGAGCGTCGTTCCGCGGACATCGAGCCCGACGGCGATCGCCTCGCCGTAGCGGCCGATGACGTCAGCCGCCCACTCGGGGTTCTCCAGCGCGGCGGTGCCGAGGTTGATACGCGTCGCGCCGCTCTCGAGCGCGGCTTCGAGCGTCGCATCGTCGCGGATGCCACCCGAGAGCTCGATGTTCACGTTCTTGAACTGCTTGATGACCTTGCGGAGGATCGGCGCGTTGCTCCCCCGGCCGAACGCGGCATCGAGGTCGACGAGGTGGATCCACTTCGCGCCCTGCGCGACCCACTCCCCCGCGGCATCCAAAGGGTCGCCGTAGCTGGTCTCGGTGCCGGCCTCGCCTTGCGTGAGGCGGACGGCCTTGCCGCCGGCGACATCGACGGCGGGGAGCAGAGTGAGCGAAGGAGACTGCGCGAAGTCGTTCATGACGTCCTCAGGTGAGATGGGAGGGCCGATTCGTCGGCACGAGAGTCGACATTAGCCCGCGCATCCGCCCGCTCCAAAATGATGACCGCAGAGAACACCGAGCGCCACGCGGTAGCCTCGAAGACACACCTGTCCGATCGGCGAGGAGATGCTCCATGGTGCGCGACGCGGAACCCCGAGGCGGTGGCCCCCTCCGACGAGGCAACCCGCTGCCTCCCGAGGCTCCGGAGACCGTCGGACCCACGCCGCCGACCACCGACGAGCCGACGCGTCCTTCCGTGATCGCACCGCCGCCGGCACGATCTGCGGCAGCTCCTGCGCCGGCACCCACGACCCGCGCTGCGG
>NZ_DALZXX010000092.1:0-12099 GCF_031988965.1 Microbacterium sp. | reverse complement strand
CCCTGGCCGACGTTCGCCGGGGCAGCGGCGCGCGGGGTCTCGGCGGCGGCCGGGGTCGTCGAACGGTCGACGGCCTCTGCTGCCTCGGTGGACGGCACGGCGTCGTGCGACGCGGGTACCGAGTGGTCCTGGGTGCTGTCTTCGTTCATGGTGTGCTCCTTCAACAACGCCCCTTCAGAGTGACGTGTGTATCTGTGCGTTTCGTATGGCGAAGATGAGTTTCACCTATGGCCTTAGCCTGTTCTTCATGAGTGTCATCCCCGGCGCATGGCGGCGCACGGCAGCGGGAGCCGGTCTGCTCGCATCCGACGGAACCGTCGCGCCCACCATCTTCGCAGAGATGTCGGCTGCTGCGGCCAGAACCGGGGCGATCAACCTCGGCCAGGGCTTCCCCGACGAGGACGGTCCCACCGAGGTGCTCGAGGCCGCGCGTGATGCGATCGCGCGCGGGGCGAATCAGTATCCGCCCGGTCGCGGTGTTCCCGATCTGCTGTCGGCGATCAGCGAACATCAGCGTCGCTTCTACGGACTCGACGTCGATCCCGCCACCGAGGTGATCGTCACGGCCGGTGCGACCGAGGCTCTGACCGCGACAGTCCTCGCGCTGATCGACGGTCCGGACGATGAGGTGGTCGTCTTCGAGCCGTATTACGACTCGTACGCCGCGGCCGTGGCGTTGGCCGGCGCTCGCCTGCGCACCGTGCCGCTCAGGGCACCCGCGTTCCAGCCCGACCTCGACCGGCTCGCCGAGGCCGTCACCGACCGCACGCGCATCATCCTGGTCAACGACCCGCACAATCCCACGGGTGCCGTGTTCGATCGCGAGGTGCTGAGCGAGGTCGTCCGTCTCGCCGAGAAGCACGATGCGGTGATCGTCACCGACGAGGTCTACGAGCACCTCGCGTTCCACACCCCGCACACTCCGATCGCCACTCTGCCGGGAGCAGCCGAGCGCACTCTGACGATCTCCTCCGCCGGCAAGACGTTCTCGACGACCGGTTGGAAGATCGGCTGGGTGCACGGCCCGGCCGATCTCATCACCGCGGTCCTGACGGTCAAGCAGTACCTGACGTATGTCAACGGCTCGCCGCTGCAGCCGGCCGTCGCCGTCGGATTGCGACTCGGCGACGAGTACTTCACAGAAGCCGCGTCGGCGCTCGCCCGCAAGCACGAGATCCTCGGAGCCGGCCTGGAAGCGGCCGGATTCACGGTGTTCGCCCCGCAGGGCGGGTATTTCACCGTCGCCGATGCCACGGCCCTGGGCGGATCGGACGCCGCGCGGTTCTGTCGGGAGCTCCCGGAGCGCGCGGGCGTCGTCGCGATCCCCCTCACGGCGTTCGTCGCCGAGGCGCATCACGACGACGTCGCTGGTCTCGTGCGCTTCGCGGCATGCAAGCGCGTCGATGTCCTCGAAGAGGCCGCGCGGCGCCTGGCGACCGGCTTCTGAGTCGACCGGGGCGTCAGCGCGGGGTGACCGCGTAGCGGCGCACGCGCAGCGACGGATTGGTCTCGCGCACACGATCGATCGCCGCGCGCTCGACTGCGGCGATCGCGATGCCGTCGTGCACCCCTACCCCGGCGATCACGACGCCCTGCGGGTCGATGATCTGCGAGTGCCCCACCCCGACGGGAGTCGGATGGTCGGCGGCGACGACATAGGTCGTGTTCTCGATCGCCCGCGCGGCGAGAAGCGTGGTCCAGTGGTGCTCCTTGAGCGGGCCGCGCACCCACTCGGCCGGCACCACGAGCGCCTCGGCACCCGCATCGACGAGAGTGCGCGCGACCTCAGGAAAGCGCAGGTCGTAGCAGGTCAGGAGCCCGAAGCGGATGCCGGCGACCTCGAAGGTGGCCGGCCCGAGCTCGCCGGCCTCGATCCAGTCAGACTCCGTCTGACCGAAGGCATCGTAGAGATGCTGCTTGCGGTAGGTCGCGAGGATTCCGTCGCCACGCACGGCCACCACCGTGTTGTGCACATGGCGAGCATCAGAGGCCCGCTCGACGAGACCCGCGACGATCACGACGCCGTGATCCGCGGCGAGAGCGGTGAGAGTCGACACGAACTCGCCCTCGAGCGCCTCGGCGTTCGCTGCCAGGGTCTCATCCATCGGGTTGACGAAGTAGCTCGAGTACTCGGGGAACACGACCAACCGTGCGCCACGGGACGCCGCCTCCACGGTCATCGCGGCGATGCGGTCGCGGTTGCCCTCTCTCGACGCGGTGGGTGCGAACTGGCAGACGGCGACGGGAACGGCGGCGGATGCGGTCTCGGTCATGCTCACATCCTTCCCCATGGGGTGCGCGGCGGCCTCGATTCGCGGACTCCCGATTCCCGTGTTAGGCTATAAAACGTGCCGCGGGGTGGAGCAGTTCGGTAGCTCGCCGGGCTCATAACCCGGAGGTCGCAGGTTCAAATCCTGTCCCCGCAACGAGAATGCGACACACGAAAGCCCCTGATCGGGAGAAATCCAGATCAGGGGCTTTTTCGCATCCCCATGCTCACCGTGCCGCAGCCGAGGCTCATGGAGAGCACTCGGCTGCGGCAGGCACTCAGCGGTAGCTGCGGGTGAGCTCCGGGCCTGTGGGCTCCACGAACTTGACCCTGATGCTCTCGAGCGACGGTGTGTCGTCGACGGTGTACGTCATCACGACGCGGTCCCTGTTGGCGGATCCGCCGTCCGGGAGGATGAGCACCCGCGCGAGCGCGAGCCTCTCGAGGAAATCGTCCGTCGAGGCGCCGATTCGATCCCGCTCCCACGTCTGGAAGACGCCGGCCGCGGAGGAGCTGTCGCGGCGCAGCCCCTCTTCGATGGTGGTACGCCCCATCTCGTCGAGGAACGCCAGATTGTCGAGCACCATGTCGACGTCGTTCAGGACGCCTTCATCGAAGCGATCCGGATAATCGATCTCGATGCGCGCCTGCACATCCTTCCCTCCGAACGACACCGAGCCGTTCATGGCGCCACCGCCCGGTCCGCCGTCGAGGGTGATCGGACCGAGATGACGACTCTCCATCAGCTCACACCCCCAGGTTCGCGCTGAGGATCTCTTCGGCGAGGAGGCGCGAAACCTCCTGCGAAGCCGCCGCATCAGACGAGAAGTAGTCCTCGACCGTCGCGTCGAACAGCTGATGACCTCGGGCGTACTCGGCCACGGTGAGGGCGAGGCAACGCGCCGTCAGCGTGTAGAGATCGCTCGCGGCGTAGTGGGTGCCGTTCGAGGAGCGTCCGACCCCGGCGTTTCGCGGGGTCGGGTTCGCACCCGGCGCGCTGCCGAGCGTCGCTGCCGCACTGGCAAGCTCCGTATCGATCCTGCCCATGCTGTTCGACACCACCGTCGCGTTGCTCCTGTCCATGCTCATCGTGCCGTCGCCGAGAGGGTACGGCCCGAGAGCGAATGCATCGAGGTTGTACGTGGAGTTGTCGGAGCGCATGATGCTCGCTGCTTCGGTCATCGCGTCATTGAGCTTCTGCTCCTGCTTCTCGAGCGCCTGATCGAGCTTCGTCAGTGCTTCATCGAGCGAATCGAGAATGTCGGAGTAGGTGTTGCCGGAGATGACGACGTCCCGTGCGATCCCCTGCACGCCGCTGCTCACCGCTCCCGCGATACCTGCGAGCACGGCCGCTGCGGCCACTGTCCCGGTACCCGCTGTCACGACGGCGGAGACGACCCCTGCGACCGCCCCGACCACGGTGAGCACCAGCGTGCCGTTGGCGGCTGCCGCGTTGCCCGCCTTCTGATCCCATGCGGCGCGCGCGCTGTCGCAGATCGACACCACGTCTTGTCGCGCGGCAGGCCACATGGCCGCCTGAGCACTGTAGTTGAGTTGCAGGATGACGCACGCATCCCCCAGACCGTGAGTGACGGACTGGAACTGGATGTAGTACTTGTCGATGAAGGCTGGCTTGAAGCTGCCCTCGATCTGATTGGCCATCATCTCGTGCACCGAGTCGCTGGCAGTCGCGATCGCGCCGGTGTTCTGAACCGATGCGCCGGCGCCGGAAGTGCCGAGGATCGCCGCCGCCGCCGAGGTCGCACTCGCCGGGGTTTCGCACGCGTCGCCTCCGTCCGGAAGGTTCAGCCACTTGGAGACCCGCGAGTCGATCGCCGCTCGGATCTCATCGAACGCGGGTGCGACCGAGTGGTTCACGCCGTTGCCGTCACCGCCGCCCTCCCCTGCGGCATTCGGGCGATTGTAGAAGTTGAGCATGAAGCCCCACTTCGCATAGATCTGGTCATTCCCCCAGTTCGGGTGAAAGCCCTGATCCGCCATGAAACAGTCGATCGCGGCCAGTTTCATCTGGCCGATGATGTCCGAAAGCTCCGAATAGTCAGGCATGTCTCGATCCCCTCCAGTCTCGATGTCACTGAGGTGTCGGCCGCACGTCCTCTCGAACGCCATGGCCACGCCCCGCAGAGAGACTATCGATTCCTCGCCTCTTTCGCGCGGGGCAGGACGACAACGGGCAGGGCGCGGCGTGACTGGTTAGACTGTCCACCCGAACGGCGCGAACGTCGACGGCGGCACGGTCGGCGGGCATCAACGACCGGAGGCTCATCATGACGCAGACACCTGACACCGCCGCTGAGCGCCGTCCCGCGCCCGCAACCGATCCGCCTCGACGCGCGATCGTCGGCATCTGGATCGGCGCTTTCGCGCTCCTCTTCTCCGCCGCGCTGATCATGCTGTTCCTCCCGATCGCTGCCCTGCTCCCGCTCGCCGCGGGGGCTGCGGTCCTCGCGGTCATCGCTCTCATCCTGGGGATCCGTGGCCGACGTTCTCGGGAATCTCGCGCGGGAACGGCGGCCGTCGTCGTCGCTACGGTCGCACTGGTCGTCGATCTCGCGCTGATCGTCGTGATGGCGGTCGGCGTCCTCGGTGGCAACGGCCTCACCCAGGTTCAGGTGCGGGCCACGGGCGGACCCACTTTCACGGTGCTCTACGCCGATGACACGCGGTCGTATGACGAGGAGTGGTCCTCCAGCGGATGGAAGCAGTACACGACCACCGGCGATTCGGCGGAGATCACCGTCAAGGCGCCGGATGACGACACCGACTCAGCCGTCAGCTGCCAGATCCTGTGGAACGGCGAGCTGGTCGTCGAGCAGAGCGGCACCGGCTCGGTCACCTGCCAGTACGACGCGGACTGACCTCGAGCCGGATCCTCCTGTCGTCTCCGCTGCTGTTGCCCTCGTACCCGGGCGCACTGCTGCGAGGATCCGTCCGGAGACGACTGATGCCGCCCCTCGGGGAGGGGCGGCATCAGGCACTGGAGGGGCGACTACTCCCCCGAATCCGCTTCCAGTCCGAGCAGGGTGTTCACGGCATCCGTGAGCCTCTTGTCAGCCTCGGCGAACTTGGTCAGGTCGCCCTCCTTCAGAGCGGCCTCACGATCTGTCAGCGCCTGCTGGGCTGCCGCGAGCGCTTCGGCCTCGACGTCGGTCGGCACGGTGGGCTCCGTGGGCTCGGTCGGCACCTCACCGGTGTCGGGATCCGGAGTGGTCGGTTCGACCTGATCGTCGCCACCCGTCGCGCCGGAGTCACCACCGAAGAGGGTGTCGAGCGCCGCGGTGAGCGTGTCCTCGAACGCGACCTTGTCTCCGAAGGCCACGAGGACCTTCTGCAGTCGCGGCAGCTTGGTGCCCTCGGACGACTGCACGTAGACGGGCTGCACGTAGAGCAGACCACCGCCGACCGGCAGCGTCAGGAGGTTTCCGTAGAGGACCTCCGACTCACCCTGCTGCAGCAGGTTGAGCTGCGGCACCACGGCCGTGTCGGAGTTGTAGGTGTTCTGCACCTGACCGGGACCGGGCACCGTCGTGTCGGTGTCGATCTCGAGCATCCTGAGCTGCCCGTATCCCTCGGCCTTGACGCCGGCTTCGGACCCTGCGTCCGAATCGACGGCGAGGTAGCCCATCAGCACATCGCGGTTGCCACCGCTCCCGGTCGCCGACGGGATGAACGTCGAGAACATCGAGAACCGGGGCGAATCCTGACCTGGCATCTGCATCGTCAGGTAGTACGGCGGCTGGAGCACCGCGTCGCTGCGCGGGTCGTTGGGCGTCTGCCAGCGGTTGTCCTGCTGCGCGAACGAACCTGCCGTGTCGATGTGGTAGATCCCGAGGACATCGCGCTGGACCTTGAACAGGTCGGTCGGATAGCGCACGTGGCTCATCAGGTCGGACGACATGTCGCTGACCGGCTTGAGAGTCGACGGGTAGATGTTCTGCCAGCTCTGGAGCACGGGATCCTCCTCGTCCCAGGCGTAGAGCGTCACCGATCCGTCGTAGGCGTCGACCGTGGCCTTGACCGAGTTGCGGATGTAGTTGATCTCATCGATGGCGAGCGTCGGCGAGGGGATGTTCGAGTCGGCGATCGCCTCGGACAGGCTCACACTCGTCGAGTACGGGTACGTGGCGCTCGTGGTGTAGCCGTCGATGATCCAGACGACGCGTCCGTCGACCACGCTCGGATACGGGTCGCTGTCGAGCTCGAGGTACGGCGCGACCTTCTGCACGCGAGTCTTCGGGTCACGGTCGTACAGGATCTGCGAGTCCTCGTTCACCAGGTTCGAGAAGAGGATCTGCTCGGACTGGAACTTCAGTGCGTAGAGGAGCTTGGTGAACGTGTTGCCGATCGCCGGCCCACCTTCACCTTCGAACGTGGTCTTGGTCTCGGTCGAACCGTCCTTGCCACGCGGATAGTCGATCTCGACGGGATCGGTGCCGTCCGGAGACCCGACGATCGAGTACTCGGGCGAGTTCTCGCCGAAGTAGACGCGGGGCTCGAACTCCTCCTGCTCGGTGAGGAATCCTGCGGAGGGGATCCCGCGCTCGAGGAAGACCGGCTCACCGTCGGGCGTGCGCTGGTTTCCCGCCGCGACGACGAGTCCATAGCCATGCGTGTAGACGGCTGCACGGTTGTTCCAGTTGGTGACGTCGACGCCTTCCATGTCGAGGTCGCGCACCGAGACGACGGTGTCCTGCATCTCGCCCTCGATCTCGTAGCGGTCGACGTCGAGGTTCTCCTGGAACTGGTAGTACCCGCGATACTGCTCGAGCTGGCGCACGGCAGGGCTGATCACGGCGGGATCGACGATGCGGATCGACGCGGTGGTCTCCGCGTCCTCTCGCAGCTGACCGGCCTCGGCATCGGTCTCGGCCTCGAAGGGCGTGGTCTCGAGGTCCGCGACGCCGTAGGCCTCCTTCGTCCCGTCGATGTTCTTCTGGTAGAACTCGGCCTGGTAGGCGTTCTGGTTCGGGCGCACCTGGAAGGTGGTCACGGCCCACGGGAACCCGACCCCCACGACCAGCGAAGCGACGATCAGCAGTGCGGTCGCTGCGAGCGGGAAGCGCCAGCGGCCGATGACGGCCGTGACGAAGAAGAGGATCGCCACGAGCGCGGCGATGATCGCGAGGATCGCGAGACCGGGGATCGTCGCGTTGACGCCCGTGTAGGCAGGACCGACGATGCGGTCGTCCTGCGCGAAGAGCGTCTTGTAGCGGTCGAGCCACAGGCTCGCCGCCTGGACCAGCAGGTAGAGACCGGCGATGATCGCGAGCTGGATGCGAGCGGGTTTGGAGATGCGCAGCTCGCCCTGGCCGATGCGGACCGAGCCGTAGAGGTACGAGACCAGGGCGGTCACGATCAGGGTGAGCAGCAGCACGGCCGACACGAATGCCAGCAGGATCGAGTAGAACGGCACCGCGAACATGTAGAACCCGGTGTCCAGGCCGAACTGCGGGTCGAGGGTGTCGGTGGCGACGCCGTTCGCCCACAGCCAGACCGTCTTCCACTGGCTCGCGGCCGAGAACCCGGCGAACAGGCCGAAGAAGATCGGCATGCCCCACATGGCGAGACGACGAAGAGGTTCGATGACCTCTTGGTAGCGGTCGAGCTGCGAGCTGAGCCGCACGTAGACGGGCCGCAGGCGGTATGCCAGCTGGATCGCGACGAACAGCGGCACCGCCATGCCGAGGAACCCGACGACGAACATCACCGCCGTGGCGAACCACTGGGTGGTGAGAACTCCCGCGAAGCCCACCTGGTCGAACCAGAGGAATTCGGTGTAGAACGACGCGAAGACGAAGAAGACGGCGATCAGCGCGGCGATGATCGCCAACGAGATACCGAAGATTCTTCGCGAGGTTCGAGGAGTGGCCGGGTTCGGTGCAGAAGTCGAGGTCACCGTCCCATCCTAGGCATCCCTTACTGTGCTGCGGCTGTCATCCCGGTCACGGCGAGGTCACGACGTCGCAGGTCGGGAGCGATTCCAGGTCGCCACCGTCGGCGATCACCTCGAGAGCGGTGAGCGAGTCATCGAGGGTCTCGGTGCTGATCACGGTGAGCCCGTCGGGGACATGACCGGTCACTTCGCCGCAGTTCGACTGCGGCGCGAGGAAGAACTCCGCGCCGGCATCACGTGCACCGTAGAGCTTCTGGCGGATGCCGCCGATGGGTCCCACCGTTCCGTCTGCTTCGATCGTGCCGGTGCCCGCGATGTTCTCGCCGCCGTTCAGCTCGCCCGGGGTCAGCGTGTCGACGATGCCCAGGGCGAACATCATTCCCGCACTGGGTCCGCCGACGTTGTCGAGCTGCAGGGTGACGTCGATCTCGAAGTCGTAATCGGTTCGCAGGGTGACACCGATCAGCCAGGTCGTGACGTCTCCCTCGACCTGCTTCTCGGGCGTGACCTCGACGGTCTGCTCCTCGCCGGCGCGGAGCACCGTGAGCACCACAGGGTCTCCCCCGGCATCCTGGATCGCCTGACGGAGCTGCTTCGCCGAGTCGACCGCAACCCCGTCGACGGCGGTCACGACGTCGTCGCTCTCGAGAGAGCCCTGCGCCGGTGAGTCCTCGAGCACGTCGACGACCGTGACCTGAGCGCCCGTGTCGTAGCCGAGGGCGTTCAGGGCTGCGGCTGTGGCCTCGTGCTGCGAGTCGACCATGAGCGTGGCGTTCCGCTCGTCGCGCTGCTCGGTGGTGACGCCTTCGGGGAAGACCGAGTCGAGCGGGACGACGGCTCGCGACGAGTCCATCCATGCGAGGGCGAGCTCGAACCAGCTGGGCGTGCGCTCCCGGTTGCCCACGACCTGCACGGTGGTGAGGTCGAGGGTGCCCGCGGTCTCGAACGTCTCCGCACCTTCGATGTTGATCAGGGGAACCTGCTCGCCGTCTGCATCCGCCGCGGTGCCGAGGGTGTCATACACGGGCCCCGGTCGCTGGATCACATACGGCGTCGGCAGAAACGTCAGGACCACGAGTGCGACCAGGGCGACGACCAGCGCCCAGACTCCGAGTCCGAGCCTCACAGGCCGGGTTCGATCCACAGGTTTCCTCCGTCGTTCGCGAGCGGCGTACAGCGATCTGTCCGCGTTCGGGGTCTCGCGGGCGCTCCTGTGACTAGCGTAGAGGCCACGGCTTCAGACGTGCTGAGAGGCGACAGCGATGGCAGACAACGATCCGACCCCCGAGGACTTCGAGGAGTTCCTCCGACGAATGATGTCCGGCCAGGGAGCCGGCGACATCGATCCCGAGGCGCTGCGCAACGCGTTCTCCGGGATGGACGGGCTCCAGCTGGACCCGGCGATGATGCAGACGATCATGGCGCAGCTCCAGGGCGCCTTCGGCGGCGGCGACGCCTGGGAGAACTCCCTCCGCCAGGCGCTGCACATCGCGAACCGCGACGGCCTCGGCATCACCGACGGCTCTCGCACCTCGCTGACGGACTCCTTCGCACTCGCGGATCTCTGGCTCGGCGAGGCGACGACCATCTCGGAGCTCGCCGAGACCCCGAGGGCCATGACCCGGGGCGAGTGGGTCGAAGCGACGCTGCCGGTGTGGAAGGAGATCGCGGAGCCCGTGTCGACGAGCATCGCCGACGCCCTCACGAGCGCACTCGACACCCAGGTGCCCGAGGACATGCGCGGACTCGTGCAGGGAGCGGGCAAGCTGATGCGCGGTCTCGGCGGATCCGTGTTCGCGGCGCAGTTCGGCCAGGTGCTCGGCAATCTGTCGCTCGAGGTCGTCTCGGGCGGTGATGTGGGCATCCCGGTGCTGCCGGCCGGCACCGCCGCCGTGATCCCGCAGAACCTCACCGCCTTCGGCGAGGGGCTCGAGATCCCCGAAGACCAGATCACGCTCTACCTCGCGACGCGGGAGCTCGCCTATGCGCGGCTCTACCGTCATGCCAAGTGGCTGCATCTGCACGTGATGGCGCAGATCACCGACTTCGCCCGGGGCGTCACGGTCGATGTCGACGCGCTCGAAGACGTGGCGAGCCGCCTCGATCCGTCGAACCCCGAGGAGCTGCGCGCGGCGATCGAGGGCGGTGCATTGCTGCCCACGCAGAGCGAGGCACAGAGCGAGGCACTCGCACGGCTCGAGAACCTCGTCGCGACGATCGACGGCTGGGTCGATGTGGTGACGGCGCAGGCGACCTCTCGTCTTCCGGACGGTGCGCGCATCGCCGAAGCGGCGCGCCGCCGACGAGCGGTGGGCGGTCCGGCCGAAGACGCGCTGGGCGCGCTCGTGGGGCTCAAGCTGCGTCCGCGTCGCCTGCGGGAGGCATCCGCGATGTGGCAGGCGGTGACCGATGCCGTCGGCACCGAGGGACGCGACGCTCTCTGGGACTACCCCGATCTGATGCCGACGTCCGAGGACATCGACGACCCGTCCGCGCTCGTCGCACGTCTGCAGGCCAGGGCCCGCGGTGAGCAGCCTGTGGCCGACGAGTTCGACGAAGCCCTCGCACGCCTGCTCGACGGAGACGATTTCTCGAGCGACGGCTCCGGGGCCGCCGATACGGGCGAGCAGGGCGAAGACGAGGGGCCCGGGGGCGACCGCCCGGTGTGATGCGCGGTCGCACCGCGGGGAGTTCTCCACGGATGCTGTGCGGGCGCCCAACACACGCGGCAGAGTACGCAGAATCGAGGGATGTCTCCGCTGACGCCCAAGGTCCTCACTCGCCTCGATCCTGATGTGCCTCTGCTGTGGCGCGACGGCGAGACGCTGCAGATCGGCATCGAGGGCACTCTGCGGATTCCCGCATCGGCCCCGTGGGTCGAGCTGCTCGTCGGCAGGATGGCGACGGGATTCCGTCGAGGAGCGTTCGACGTGGTGGCCCATTCCGTGGGCGCGCCCCGCGGGGAGGCGCGCCTGCTCCTCGCGCGTCTGGAACCGCTCCTCGTCGACGACGCTCCCCCGCCGAGAGCCGCGTGGGTCGAGAGCATCGACGTGCGCGACGCGCGCTGCGAGTTCCGTCTGCGTGAAGCGCTGATCGACGAGGGGGTCGCGCAGGGCGAGCGGACCGCGGCCGAGGACATCGGCGTGGTCCTCATCGAGGGCGCTGCCGCGGCGTTGCAGTTCGCGCGCTACCTTCGCGACGACACTCCGCATCTGCCCGTCGCGCTGGAGCGGGGGCGCACCACGGTCGGCCCCCTCGTCGTGCCGGGCGAGTCACCCTGCCTGTCGTGTCGCGACGAGCACGAACGCGACCGAGACACCGCATGGCCGCGCATGCACGCGCAGCTGATCGGCCGATCCGCCGGGCCGATCAGCGTCGCGCGCATCGCCGATGCGGCTCGACTCAGCGCGAAGCTGCTTCTCACCGATTCGGTGTCGGGCTCGTTCGTCGAGGTCAGCGCCGACGGCCACCACGTGTGGCGTTCGGTGACGTTTCACGAAGAATGCCGGTGCCGCGAGCTGTCGTTCCTATCTCCGCAAGGAACCGAGACGGAGCCCGCTCCCCTCGTCCCGCAGAGCGCGACCATGACACCGCGAGGGTACGCGCGGCGCGCGTGACGCCGACATAGGCGAGACGACGCTCCTCGTCGATCGCCTCGAAGCCCGTGGCGTACGAGATCGGCAGCGCCCCCTCCGCCCAACCGGCGAGGTGGACGTGCGGCCACTCGAGTCCCTTCGCGGCGTGCAGGGTCGAGAGCGTGACCGTGCGCATCGTCGGCTCGTGCTGATCCTTCGCTCGGGCCATCAGCGCATCGCTGAAGGTGCGGAGGTTCTCGTCCGGGCCCGCCTCCTCGGCGAGGCGGAGGATGGCCGCCCGCGCCTCCCAGCCGTCGCGCTGCGCGCCACCGGCAGCCGGC
>NZ_DALZXX010000091.1:0-12134 GCF_031988965.1 Microbacterium sp. | reverse complement strand
AAGGCGGGTGGCTGCACTTCAGCACCGATCAGCTCGTCGAGCAGGCCGTGGAGTCGAAGGATCGCGGCATGGGCGGGGTCAAGATCAAGGTCGGGATGCCGAAGGGGCATCAGGATCTCGAGCGTCTGCGCGCCGTGCGCGACGCCGTCGGTCCCGGGATGGACATCATGGTCGACGCGAATCAGTCGTTCACGGTGTCGGAGGCGATCAGGCGGGCTCGCCTGTTCGAACAGGTCGACGTCTTCTGGTTCGAGGAGCCGCTGCCCGCCGAAGACATCGAGGGGCATCGGCTGCTCGCGCGGTCCACATCGGTGCCCATCGCCGTGGGGGAGAGCATGTACTCGCTCGGACATTTCCGCGAGCACCTGCAGCGGGGCGGCGCATCGATCGTGCAGGCCGACGTCGCCCGGGTCGGCGGCATCACGCCGTGGCTCAAGATCGCGCACCTCGCCGAGTCGTTCAACGCGCCCGTCGCTCCGCACTTCCTCATGGAGCTGCACGTGTCACTCGTGTGCGCGATCCCGAACGCCCTGTATCTCGAGCACATCCCGCAGCTGCGGGCCGTCACGAACGGTGAGCTGCGCATCGAGCACGGCCGAGGATGGGCGCCCACCGCGCCGGGGCTCGGCATCGCGTGGGACGATGAGGCGCTCTCCGGTCTGGCCGTCTCATGACGGGGCATGACGAGACGGCTCGTCTCTCTGCGGATCGCGTCGCGATCGGACGCGGCGGCCTCGCGGTGCCACCGCTGGGCTACGGGGCCGCAGCTCTCGGCAATCTCTATCGGGCGCTCGACGACCATGCGTGGCCGGAGATCGTGCCGGAGGCCTGGCGCCGCGGCATCCGATACTTCGATGTCGCCCCGCACTACGGTCTCGGACTCGCGGAGCGGCGGCTCGGCGAGGGCCTGCGCTCGGTGCCCCGCGACCAGATCGTCGTTTCGACCAAGGTCGGACGACTGCTGGTGCCGCAGGCTGCCGAGGGCCGCACCGATCTCGAGAATCTGTTCGATGTGCCTGCTGACCACCGTCGTGTGCACGACTACTCGCGTGACGGCGTGCTGCGATCGATCGAGGACTCGCTCACGAGGCTCGGTCTCGACCGCATCGACATCGTACTGGTGCACGACCCCGACGACCACGAGCGCGAGGCCCTCGACGGTGCGTTCCCGGCGCTGAGCGAACTGCGCGACCAGGGAGTCATCACGTCGTTCGGCGCTGGGATGAATCAGAGCGCCATGCTCGCCCGCTTCGTGCGCGAGACCGATGCCGACGTGATGATGGTCGCCGGCCGGTGGACCCTGCTCGATCAGGGCGCCTCCGACGATCTTCTGCCGCTCGCCGACCGGCGCGGTGTGAGCGTGCTGGCCGCGGCGGTCTTCAACTCGGGGATCCTCGCGAC
Organism: Microbacterium sp.; assembly: GCF_031988965.1. Classification (GTDB taxonomy): domain Bacteria; phylum Actinomycetota; class Actinomycetes; order Actinomycetales; family Microbacteriaceae; genus Microbacterium. The sequence goes on along the minus strand of NZ_DALZXX010000091.1, from coordinate 10,733 downwards.
GGATGATCCCGGCGACGACGCGACCTTCGACTATGGACCGGCTCGGGGAGCGGTGATCGCCCGGGCTCGTGAAATCGCCGAGGTCGCGCGCAGCCACGGCCGCACACTGCCGGAGCTCGCGGCGCAGTACCCGCTCACGCATCCGGCCGTCGCAGCGGTCGTGATGGGCGGAGCGGATGCGGGTCAGGTCGGCAGGAACGCCGGCCTGCTCGAGCGATCGGTACCGGACGACGTGTGGTCGGAACTCGCAGAACTCGGCCTGATCAACCGATCGGCCGTCGCGGAGCGGCAGTCGTGAGCACCGAGAGGGCCTCCCGTACGATGAGACACATGTTCGGCGACGACGAGGCACGCGGACCACGCCCGCTCCCCGTGCGGCGCGCGCTCGTCGACGACGTGTACGACGCGGTGCTCGGCCTTCTCATGGATCGGGTGATCGAGCCGGGCGCGCGCGTCAACATCGACGCGGTCGCGCGGGACCTCGACGTGTCGCCGACTCCCGTGCGCGAGGCGCTCACCCGCCTCGAATCAGAGGGGCTCGTGGTCAAGAGGGCGCTGAAGGGATATGTCGCCGCATCGCTGCTCGACACGGCGGGGCTCCGCGATCTGTATGACATGCGCGAGCTGCTCGAGCCCGAGGCCGCGCGTCGGGCATCGGTGCACCTCGACGAGGCGACGACCGCAGAGCTCGGCGAATCCGTCGCCCAGATGCGGGCGGCATCCGCCCCCGACGAGGACGAGAGCTTCCGCAATTACCGACGCTTCATCGACGAGGACCTGCACTTCCACCACCTGATCGCCGAGAGCGCGCAGAGCCCGCTGCTCGCCGAGGCGATCGTGAGACTGCGCGCCCACATGCACCTCTACCGCCTGAACTTCCGCCACGACTTCGAGGACGACACCGTGCGCGAGCACGAGAGCATCCTGGAGGCACTGCGGGGAGATGACCCCGAGGCCGCCGCGGCGGCGATGCGCACGCACATCGAGCAGTCGTACGATCGGCTCGGCCCTGCCCTCGCTCAGCGCGACGACAGGTGAGACGCAGCCGCCGACGGGGCGACGGATGCGGCGGAGGAGAGCCAATTCGCTCCCGTGGCCTTACGACTTCCTCACGCCAGGTAAACTGATATACGACACCCGCCCGCCTGTGCCGATCCCCCGGCCGACGAGCCTTGAGGAGCCGCGTATATGCTGACGCTCCTCGCTGTGTTCCTTCTCGGGTCGATCCTGATGCCCGTTCTGGTGCGCTGGCTGGGGTCTCAGGCATTCGCCGTCGCCGCTCTCATTCCCGCAGCGGCATTCGTCCACGCGCTCGTGCTCACGCCGCAGGTGCTCGACGGGCCCGCGCCCTTCGTCTCGGTGGAGTGGATCCCGCAGCTCGGTCTGAACCTCTCGATGCACATGGACGTGCTCGGCTGGGTCCTGACGCTGATCGTCTCGGGCGTCGGCGCGCTCGTGCTGCTCTACTGCCGCTGGTACTTCCACGACGACTCCGCGGGCATCGGGCAGTTCGCCGCGGTGCTGCTCGGCTTCGCCGGCGCCATGTACGGTCTGGTGCTCACCGACGACCTGGTCATGCTCGTCATGTTCTGGGAAGTGACGAGCATCCTCTCGTACCTCCTCATCGGACACTACCGACGCCGTGCGGCCAGCCGACGTGCCGCCCTGCAGGCTCTTCTGGTGACGACCCTCGGCGGTCTCATCATGTTCGTCGGCGTCGTGCTGCTCGTGGTCGACGCCGGCACCTCGAGCATCCGCGAGATCCTCGAGCTCGCTCCGACCGGCGCGATCGTCGACGCCGCCGTCGTGATGCTGCTCATCGGCGCGATCAGCAAGTCGGCGCTGTTCCCCTTCCACTTCTGGCTGCCCGGTGCGATGGCTGCGCCGACCCCCGTGAGCGCCTATCTGCACGCGGCCGCCATGGTCAAGGCCGGCATCTACCTGATCGCACGGTTCGCCCCGATCTTCGCGTTCACCGGACCCTGGCGCCCGATCATCATCACGCTCGGCGTGATCACGATGCTGCTCGGCGGCATCCAGGCGCTGCGCGAGACCGACCTCAAGCGCATCCTCGCGTTCGGAACGGTGAGCCAGCTCGGGTTCTTCTCGATCGTCGTCGGCTACGGCACCCAGGCGACCGCGCTCGCCGGCCTGGCGCTCGTCATCGGACACGCCCTGTTCAAGTCGGCGCTGTTCCTCATCGTCGGCGTGATCGACCGTCAGCTGTCGACCCGTGACATCACCGAGCTCAGCGGCGTGGGGCGCCAGGCGCCGGTCATGGCCACAGCGGCATTCATCTCGGTGGCATCGATGGCGGGCATCGCACCCACCCTCGGTTTCGTGGCCAAGGAATCGACCCTCACGGCGTTGCTCGACGACGCGTTGCACGGTTCCCCCTGGGGTCTCGTGGCGATCATCGGCGTGGTCCTCGGTTCCATGCTCACTGCGGCATATGGCATCCGCTTCCTGTGGGGTGCGTTCTGGACCAAGCGCGACGCGATGGGCGACCGCCTGCCCGACACCGCCTGGCCCGACCCGCCCGTCGGCTTCCTCTCGGCTCCGATCATCCTCGCCGGCCTCACTCTCGCCGCCGGAATCGGCGCCCCCGCGCTCGACACGGCGCTGCAGGGCTACGCCCTGACGGCGACGCCCGGTCTGGACGCCGAGGGCGTGGCGTCCGAGGGCCCAGGCCATCTCGCGCTCTGGCACGGGTTCGAGCCCGCGCTCGGCATCTCGATCCTGACGATCCTGCTCGGCGCGGGACTCTTCCTGCTGACGATCCGCACGGGGTGGGACCGCAAGGCCCGCATGATCCCGTTCACCGCCGCAGACGTCTACTACCTCGTGGTGCGCGGCGTCGACCGGCTCTCGGTGCTCAGCACGACGCTGACGCAGCGCGGTTCGCTGCCCGTCTACGTCGGCACGATCTTCGTGGTGTTCGTCGCGGCCGAGATCACCGCGCTGCTCGCGAGCGACATCGATCGGTTCCAGCTGTCGGCGTGGCACACCCCCGCGCAGCTCGTGGTCGCTCCGCTCATGGCGGTCGCCGGTGTGCTCGCGGTGCGGGCGCAGAAGCGGTACACGGGTGTCGTGCTCGTGTCGATCACCGGCCTCGGCATGGTGGTGCTCTTCGCGACCAGCGGCGCCCCCGACCTCGCGCTCACGCAGATCCTCGTCGAGACCGTCACGATGGTCACGTTCGCCCTGGTGCTGCGTCGACTGCCCGCGCGCATGGGCGAGCACAACGCCTCCGTCGGTCGCATCCCCCGCGCCCTGCTGGGCGTGGGCGTCGGACTCACGATGGCGCTCGTCGCGATCGTGGCGACCCAGTCGCGTGTCGCCGAGCCCATCTCGACCGGCTTCGCGAAGCTCGCCTACGAGATCGGCCACGGCAAGAACGTCGTGAACGTCGCGCTGGTCGATCTGCGTGGCTGGGACACGATGGGTGAGCTGTCGGTGCTCGTGCTGGCGGCGACCGGTGTCGCGTCTCTCGTGTTCGTCACGCACCGCGCCGACATGCTCGCCGCGACCAGGACGCTGCCGAACTCGAGACGACGGGCGAGCCGTGCGCGTCCTCTCGTCGAGACGACCGAGGGCGTGCGGTTCCAGACCGCTGAGAACGAGAGCAACCCCCGCGCCTGGCTGGTCGGCGGCGCGAAGGTCAAGCCCGAGAACCGGTCGATCCTGCTCGAGGTGATCGTCCGCATCCTCTTCCACACGATCATCGTCGTGTCGATCTTCCTGCTGTTCGCCGGCCACAACCTGCCCGGTGGTGGTTTCGCGGGCGGTCTGGTCGCGGGCATGGCGCTCGTGATGCGGTACATCGCGGGCGGACGCTGGGAGCTCGGAGCCGCGGCGCCCACGGACGCCGGCCGCCTGCTCGGCACCGGCCTGATCCTCGCGGTCGGCACGGCCGTCGTCCCGCTGTTCTTCGGGATGGCCCCGCTCACCAGCACGTTCTGGGAGTGGGAGATCCCCGGAATCGGTCACATGGAGTTCGTCACCTCGACCGTCTTCGACGTGGGCGTGTACCTCGTCGTCATCGGTCTGGTGCTCGACGTGCTGCGCAGCCTCGGCGCAGAGGTCGACCGGCAGTCCGCAGCGCTGCGTGAGTCTCAGGGCATCGGCCCGCGGGGCGGGGTGAGCATCTGATGGACATCTCGCTGACCCTGATCGTGATCATGGCCGTGCTCTTCGCGTGCGGCGTCTACGCCATGCTCGAGCGCAGCCTGACGCGCGTGCTGATCGGGTTCCTGCTGCTCGGCAACGCCACGAACCTGCTGCTCCTGATCGTGATGGGTGTTCCGGGCAGCGCCCCGTTCTACGGAGCCGAGGGCGAGATCAGCGATCCGCTGCCGCAGGCGCTGACGCTCACGGCGATCGTCATCACCTTCGCCGTCTCGGCGTTCCTGCTCGCGCTGATCTACCGCTCCTGGCAGCTCGGCCAGGCTGACACGGTCGAGGACGACGAGGCCGACATCGCACTGCGTGAGCGCACGGATGCCGACGAGGACCTCATGGAGGACGAGGCCGACACGGCCGACGACGAAGCGACGACCGACTTCGTCGGTGTGGACACCTCACCCATCACCGTGCTGCACATGCGCGACCACCCCGCGATCCACGATGACGCACCGGTCGATCGACCCGCCTCGTACGAGTCGGATGCCGACGGCGGCAGGGATGCGGATGCCGGCGCGCGCGCGGATGCGGATGCCGGCGGCGATCAACGCCGCGAACACGGACCAGGCGAAGCCCGCGACGAACGCACGGATGAAGGGGAGGACCGCCGATGAGCGCTCTCGTTCCCCTTCTCGTCGCCGTGCCGCTGCTCGGCGCCGCGATCACCCTGATCTTCGGGCGCAACGCGCGCCTGCAGGTCTTCGTGACCGTGGCGACGCTCGCGGTGGTCTCGGTGATCGCCGCGGTGCTGCTCGTGGCCGTCGACTCCGGCGCCCCGCTGGCAGTGTCGGTCGGAGGCTGGCCGGTGCCCTTCGGCATCGTGCTCTACGTCGACCGCCTCGCCGCCCTGCTGGTGCTCATCTCGAGCATCGTGCTGCTCGCGGTCCTGCTGTTCTCGATCGGACAGGGTGTCGCCGACGGCACCGACGAGACCCCCATCTCGATCTTCAACCCGTCGTACCTGATCCTCGCGGCGGGAATCTTCAACGCCTTCATCGCGGGCGACCTGTTCAACCTCTACGTGGGCTTCGAGATCCTGCTGGTCGCGTCGTACGTGCTCATCACGCTCGGCAGCACCGAGTCGCGCATCCGCACCGGCGCCGTGTACATCGTCGTGTCGCTCGTGTCGTCGATCCTCTTCCTCGCGTCGATCGCGATGATCTACGGCGCGCTCGGCACGGTCAACATGGCGCAGATCGCCGAGCGCATGACCGAGATCCCGCAGGAGACGCAGCTGGTGCTGCACCTCATGCTGGTGGTCGCGTTCGGAATCAAGGCCGCAATCTTCCCGGTGTCGTTCTGGCTTCCCGACTCGTATCCGACGGCTCCGGCCCCGGTCACCGCGGTGTTCGCCGGCTTGCTGACCAAGGTCGGCGTCTACGCGCTGATCCGCACCGAGACGCAGCTGTTCGCCGACAACAGCATCGACACGCTGCTGCTCATCATCGCGCTCGCGACCATGATCGTCGGAGTGCTCGGTGCGGTCGCGCAGGCCGAGCTCAAACGAATCCTCTCGTTCACACTCGTGAGCCATGTCGGATACATGATCTTCGGCCTGGCGATCGCGACACCCGCCGCGATCGGCGCGACGGTGTACTACATCGTCCACCACATCATCGTGCAGACGACCCTGTTCCTCGCCGTCGGGCTCATCGAGCGTCGGGCGGGCAGCACGTCGATCCTGCGGGTGAAGGGGCTGCTCAAGGTCGCTCCGGTGATCGCGGTGCTCTACTTCATCCCCGCGATCAACCTCGGCGGACTCCCGCCCTTCTCGGGCTTCATCGGCAAGTTCGCGCTGTTCGAGGCCGCGGCATCCGTCGGCACGCCCCTCATGCTCGTGCTGATCATCGGCGGCATCGTGACCTCGCTCCTCACCCTCTACGCGCTGATGCGCGCCTGGAACCTCGCGTTCTGGCGCGAGGAGGAGGACTCGAGCGAGACCGAAGGCCGCATCTCGTACCTCGGCAACGCGCCGGCGGCCGACGAGCAGCAGGAGCGCCGCCGCATCCCCCGCATCATGACCGTCGCGACCGCCGGCATGGTCGGCGTGACCGTCGCGCTGACCGTGTTCGCCGGTCCCCTCTACGCGCTCTGCGACCGCATCGGCGCGGCCCTGCTCGAGCCGGTGAGCCTCGTGCAGCTGGAAGACGAGGTGGACGGATGAGCCGCACCACCCGTCGTCACATCTGGCGCGACATCGGCGTGCAGCTGCCGTTCCTCGCGTGGCTGATCGTGCTGTGGATGCTCCTGTGGGGGCAGTTCACGGTGCTCGCGTTCCTGTCGGGTCTGGTCGTGGCGGTGTTCGTCACGCGTGTGTTCCGCCTGCCGACCGTCGAGCTGTCTGGCCGCATCAACGTCTGGTACGCGGCGCTGTTCGTGGTGCAGTTCCTGCTCGCGATGTTCCGTGGGGCGCTCTCGGTCACGGCCCAGGTGTTCGACTTCCGCCGGCAGCCGGGCGCGGCGATCATCGCGGTGCCGCTGAAGTACGCGGACGACCTGATCATGACCCACGTCTCGGTCGTGTCGTCGCTGATCCCCGGATCGCTCATCGTCGAGGCCGACCGCGACCGGCAGATCCTGTACCTGCACGTGATCGGGGTGCGGAACAGGGCCGACGTCGAAAAGCAGCGCGAGGGCGTGCTGCGGTGGGAACGTCGCGTCGTCCGTGCGCTGGGAGCCCCCTCGCAGTACCGTGCCCTGAAGGCCGATGAGCGTGCAGCGAAGGGCGGTGTCCGATGAACATCCTGATGCTGGCGATCTCGGTCGTCTTCGGCGTCGCGGCCATCCTCACGATCATCCGCATCGTGCGGGGCCCGTCGATCCTCGACCGCGCCGTCGCCTCCGACGTGCTGCTCACCGAGGTCATGTGCGTGCTCGGCGCGGAGATGGCGATCAACGGCCACACGCGCAACATCCCGGTCATGCTGATCATCGCGGCGGTCGGCGTCTTCGGCTCGATCGCCGTCGCCCGCTTCGTCGCGAGAAGGGACAACACGACACCATGAACGTGTTCGGTCTCAGCATCCCCGACTCCGTGATCGACATCGCGGTGCTCGTGCTCATCCTGCTCGGAGCCATCCTCTGCCTCTCGGCCGCGGTCGGCCTGCTGCGCTTCCGTGACGTGCCCTCGCGGCTGCACGCGGCCACGAAGCCGCAGGTGCTCGGTCTCGTGCTCATCTGCCTGGCGATCGCGGTGTCGATGCGCACGGTGGGCGGAATCCTGGTCGGACTCGCGCTCGTCGCTCCGATCGTGCTCATGCAGTTCGCGACCGCGCCGCTGTCGGCGCACATCGTCGGACGCCAGGCGTATCGCAACGGCACGACCGACGAGCGGAGTCTCGTGGTCGACGAGCTGGCAGAGTCGAAGCAGACCCCGCCGGCCGCGGGCTGAGGAACGGGCGGACAGATGTCGACACCGCAGGGATGGTACGACTCCGGCACACCCGGACGCCAGCGCTGGGGGGACGGAGCGCAGTGGACCGCGCATGAGCGGGAGACGCCGCCGACGACTCCCGCCATGGGCTGGTACCAGGTGCAGGGCACGACCGACGTCCGCTGGTGGGACGGCGCGATGTGGACGCCGTACCGCGTCCGCAAGGGCAAGCCGCGGCCCGATGCGCTCGCGGTCGAACCTCCCGCGATGGGGCTGGTCCTCGGCATCGTGTTCCTCGTGCTGGGGCTGATGCAGGTGACGGCGGCCGTGATCACGCAGAACCCGGGCAACTTCGTGCTTCCGGTGCTCCTGACGGCGGTCGGCGCGCTCTGGCTCTGCGGCGCCGCGTACTCCCGAGCCATACGCAGGCTCCCCGTTCCGCAGTCGGCACCGGTCGTCGACGCGGTCGTGCGACCGCTGCCCGGCGAGGTCGACGGGCCGGACGCCGGGTGGTATCCGATGACCCGGCAGGCCAGCCGGTGGTGGACCGGTTCCCAGTGGAGCTGGTACCTCGGCACGCGGTTCGGCGTGCGTCCCGGCCACGCAGGCCCGCGTGGCTACCTCGTCTCGATGATCGCCGGCTGGTGCGTGACCGCGATCGCGGTGCTCGGTGCGATCGTCGCGGTGGTCGCGGGCTTCATGGAGCAGGGGCCTGTCACGCTGTTCCTGATCGTCTTCGGGATCGCCTTCGCCGTGATCATGGGCGCTCTGGGCGCGTTCGCCCTGTTGCTGACGCGGTCGCGCCGCAACGCGCTGCTGCTGCCGACGACGCCCCCGCCGCTCCGCTGAGGCGGGCACCGACTGACTCGCGACCACCCATGCTGAGTCGTGAACGGAGCGACGGCGGGACCGAGCTCAGAGACGGTCGGCGAAGTCCTGGATCAGCGCCGCGGCGGGCTCGGAGTCGCTGATCAGCGTGCCGTGACCGTGATCGGGGATCACCCGCAGGTCGGCGCCGGGGATCTCGTCGATGATCTCGCGGCACCAGCTCATCGGCGCGAGGGGATCGCTCTCTCCGCGCAGCACGAGCACCGGGCAGTCGATGCGGGCGAAGGCCCTCTCGGGCTGGTGCGCGATCGTGGCCTTGATCTTGCGTATCAGGTGGGGTCCGCCGCGCAGGTACTCCCGCGCTCCACGCCAGATGACGAGAGGGCGCTCGCCGACGAGGTCGGTGAGCAGATAGCTGGCCTGAGCGCCGAGGTTGCGCGCCGCCTTGTTCACGGTCGGGCCCGCGAGCACGACGCCCTCGACGAGCGCCGGATGCCGTGCGGCGAGCTCCGCCGCGATCTGGCTGCCCATCGAGTGGCCGATGACGACCACGGGCTTCTCGCCGGTGTGCCGCAGATAGGCGGCGACGAGGTCGGCGTGACGCTCCATGGTGAGGGTGCGGGTCGGCTCGGGGGCCTCGCCGAAGCCGGGCAGGTCGAGCGCGACGACCCGACCCTGCAGACGCTGCACCACGTCGAGGTAGACGCTGCGGCCCATGCCGATGCCGTGCAGCAGCAGGAACGTGCGCTGGCCCTCGCCGAACGACTCGGCGATCAGCGTCGCGCCGGCGTGCTCGAACTCCAGAAGGGTGACGGGCGTTCCCTGGGGGGCGAGATAACTGGAGACCACCCATCCACGTTAACCGAGCGGAGGGCCACCGACGAATCCCGTCGACGCACGGGCATGCCGATACACCGAGAATCAGACGAGGGGTCGCGTGCGAGGATGAAGGGTGACCTCGCACGACCCCGACGCCGATCAGACCGCTCCGGGAGAGACGGCGAGAGGCGCGAAGCCGGGACTCCTCGCCCGCATGAGCGCGAGCCTGAGCGACCCGGTGCTCCGGGCGCTGTTCACCGCGACGGCCGTCTCGCGCGTCGGTCGTGGGGTCTTCCTCGCGGTCACGGTGCTGTTCTTCACTCAGATCATCGGGCTCTCTGCGGCTCAGGCCGCGGTCGTGCTCGCGGTGTCGAGCGGATGCGGCGTCGTGGCGTCGTTCCTCGGCGGGTGGCTCGCCGACAGGTGGAGCGCTCGTCGGCTCGCCTTCACGTTCGAGCTCCTCGGCGGTCTCCTGCTCGCCGCGTACGCGTTCGCGGGCGACTTCGTCTCGGCGCTCGTGCTCGCGAGCCTCGGTGGCTTCTTCGACTCGATCGGTCATTCGGCGCGCTCCGCGATCATCGCGCGCGGCTTCGCGGCCGACCGCCGGGTGCATGCCCGGGCAGTGCTGCGCACGGTCACCAACCTCTCGATCGCGGCGGGATCGGGCTTCGGTGCGATCGCCCTCGCACTCGGCACTCCCGAGGCATACCGCATCGTGATCGCGAGCGCGGGTGTCGTGTGCGCGCTCGGCTCGCTCCCGCTGCTGCGCCTCACTGCTGCGGTCGACGCACCGGCCAGGGCGCGGTTCGGGCAGGTGCGCACCGAGACCGGGTCCATCGACACGGATGCCGCGGCGGCGGCCCTCTCGGAGCGCAGGGACTGGAACCGGCGGTCGCCGTGGCGCGATCCGCGCTACCTGCTGCTGACCGTGCTGTCGGCGGTCTTCGGGATGCAGTTCGGCGTGGCCGAGCTGGGCATGCCGCTCTGGGTGACCGAGAACACCGACGCGCCCGAGGTGACCGTGGCGCTGCTCCTGATCGTGAACACCACGCTGGTCGTGCTGTTCCAGGTGCGGGCCTCGAGGGGCACCCATGAGCTGCGCGTCGCGGGCCGGGTGACGATGATCGCGGGCTGGCTGATGGTCGCCGCGTGCATCATCTATGCGCTCGCGGCCGGTCTTCCCACCTGGGCGGCCGTCGCCGTGCTCGTGCTCGCGATGGTGGCGCACACGTTCGCCGAGATCCTGTCGCAGGCCGGCGCCTGGGGGCTGAGTTTCGAGCTCGCCGACCAGGTGCGCGCGGGTGCGTATCAGGGTGTGTTCGGCATGGGCTTCTCGCTCGGCGCGCTCGCCTCGCCGATCGTCGTCAACGCCACGGCGATCACCTACGGATTCGCCGGATGGGCGATGCTCGCCGCGATCTTCCTCGCCGCCGCGTTCGGCATCTGGGTCATCGCACGCCGCGCCGCCGCGGCATCCGCCCCGCTCGCGGCCTGACCGCGGCATCCGCCCGACCGGCGACCGAGCGCGAGC
>NZ_DALZXX010000090.1:0-12408 GCF_031988965.1 Microbacterium sp. | reverse complement strand
CGGCATCCGGGTCGAAGCTCGCGCGAGCCCTCGGCTTCTGACGCGGTCATGAGAGTCGGTATCGCTCGTGGAACCCGCCACAGTGCGCAAGCCCCTTCCGCGCCGACGCGCGCTCATGCTTGAGTGACAGGCATGAGCCGCTCCGTCGTCCTCCGCTCGCTGCGGACGATCGTCCCCGACACAGTTCTCGCGCAGCCGGAGATACGCGACATCTTCGCGGCGCAGCCCGACGTCGGCAGGCTGGGGCAGCGGATCATCGGCGCCTCGTTCAACGGCTCGGGCATCGACACTCGCCATACGGTGATCGAGGAGCTGTCTCCCACGGCGCACGTCGATGAGGCGGTCTTCTACGATCGCGGAGCCGGGCTTCTCCGGTCACCCGGCACGAAGGTCAGGAACGATCTCTACACGAGCGAGGCGTCGCGGCTCTTCGTCGACGTCGCTCGGCGCGCTCTCGACGCTGACCCCGATCTGAACGCATCCGACGTCACGCACGTCGTCACCGTGTCGTGCACCGGTTTCCATGCGCCGGGTCCTGACTACGAGATCGTGCGGGCGCTGGGTCTCTCCGACGCCGTGCAGCGCTATCATCTCGGCTTCATGGGCTGCTACGCCGCGATGCCGGCCCTCCGCGCCGCGAGTCAGTTCTGCACGGCCGACCCCGATGCCGTGGTCCTTGTCGTCAGCGTGGAGCTGTGCACGCTGCACCTCAGGTCGTCCGAGGATCCTGACCTCATCGTCGCCAACTCGCTCTTCGCCGATGGCGCCGCGGCGTGCATCGTCACGGCCCGTGACGTGCCGACCCCGGTTCCCTCGGTGCGTCTCGACGGCTTCCACACGGCGATCGCCGCCGAGGGCGAGAAGGACATGGCCTGGACGATCGGAGACAACGGATTCGAGATGATCCTCTCCACAGCCGTTCCTCAGATCATCGGCGAGACGATCATCGGCGCGATACGGCCGCTCTATGCCCGCGAGGGCGAGCTCGCAGCGGCATTCGACGAGGGGCGCGTGGGGGAGCGGGTGGAGCACTGGGCGATCCATCCCGGCGGTCGCAGCATCCTCGATCGCATCCAGGAGCGGCTGCACCTCACCGATGCCCACATGCGCCCCGCGCGCGAGACGCTGCGCGAGAACGGCAACATGTCGAGCGCGACGATCCTGTTCGTCATCAAGAGGATCCTCGATGACGGGGCTGCCGTGGGATCCCGTGTCGCCGCCATGGCCTTCGGCCCGGGGCTGACGGCCGAGAGTGCGCTCATGACCGTCGTCGCCGGCGTCGAATGAGACACGATCTCTCGGCCCGAGCGGTCGACGCGCGCGAGCTCATGGACGATCCGGATGCGGATATCGCGATGCTCGAGCGCACCTACGAGCGCTTCCGCCCCGTGAACGCGCTCGTCTCGAGCCCAGGCCTCTTCTACCGCCGGGACATCCGACCCCGCGCTCGTCGCGGCCACATCCGCATCCTCGATGTCGGAGCCGGAGGGGGCGATGTCTGCCGGATGCTCGCGGCGAGACTGCGGCGCGACGGTCTGTCTGCCGAGATCACGGCGCTCGATGCCGATGAGCGCGCCGTCCGCTGGGCGGCTCGGCACGACGACGGATCGGGCGTCCGATATCGCTGCGCATTCGCGGAGGAGCTCCTCGCGGCGGGGGAGAAGTACGACGTGGTCTTCTCGAACCACGTCATGCATCACCTCGAGCCGCAGGAGCTTCAGGGCCTGCTGCGCGACTCCGCCGGTCTCGTCGGGGAGAGCGGGGTCGTCGTGCACCGCGACATCGCTCGAAGCAGGACTGCCTACGCGCTGTACGGCACCCTGACCGGGATCCTGGCCTCGACCGTGTTCCGCGGCTCGTTCATCCGCGAGGACGGTCTCATCAGCATCCGACGCTCGTACACGACCGGCGAGCTCGCATCGGTCGCGCCGTCGGGGTGGACGGTGCGGTTCGGACTTCCCTCGCGACTGGAGCTGCGGTGGGAGACGACCACCGCACCGTGATGCGCCGCGCCATGACACACGAAGGCCCGGCCACGCGCGAGCGTGCCGGGCCTTCGAGGCGATCCGGGCGGGATCAGAAGTTGATCATGTGACCCGCGAGGCCGTGGAAGCCCTCCTGCAGCGCCTCCGACAGCGTCGGGTGGGTGTGCACGTTGCGGGCCAGCTCGAGGGCCGTGAGGTCCCACTTCTGCGCGAGCGTCAGCTCGGGCAGAAGCTCGGAGACGTCGGGGCCGATCATGTGGGCGCCGATGAGCTCGAGGTGCTCGGCGTCGGCGATCAGCTTGACGAAGCCGACGGGCTCGCCGAGTCCGTGCGCCTTGCCGTTGGCCATGAACGGGAAGGTCGCGACCTTGATCTCGCGTCCCTCGTCCTTCGCCTGCTGCTCGGTGAGGCCGAACGAGGCGACCTGCGGCGAGCAGAACGTCGCGCGGGGCATCATGCGGTAGTCGCCGAGCGTCTGGGTCTCGGCGCCGCCGATGGTCTCGGCCGCGACGACACCCTGCGCCTCGGCCACGTGGGCGAGCTGCAGCTTGGCGGTCACGTCACCGATGGCGTAGATGCCCTCGACGTTGGTGCGCATGTGGTCGTCGATGTCGATCGCGCCGCGCTCGGTGAGCTTCACGCCGGTGGCCTCGAGTCCGAAGCCCTCGATGTTGGGAGCGAAGCCGACCGACATCAGGACCTTGTCGGCCTCGATGGAGCTCTGCTGGCCGTCCTTGCCGGTGTACGACACGGTGACGGACGAGCCGTTGTCGACGACGGACTCGACCTTGGTGGAGGTGAGGATGTCGACGCCGTAGTTCTTGTACTGCTTGGCGATCTCCTTCGACACGTCCGCATCCTCGTTGGGGAGTGCGCGGTCGAGGAACTCGATGATCGTGACCTTGACGCCGTAGTTCGTCATCACGTAGGCGAACTCCATGCCGATGGCGCCGGCGCCGACGATGACGATCGACTTCGGGAGTTCGCGGCTGAGGATCTGCTCCTCGTAGGTCACCACGTTGTCGCTGAGCTGCACGCCCGGCAGCAGGCGGACCTTCGAGCCGGTCGCGATGATCGCGTTGTCGAAGGTCACCTCTTCGGTGGTGCCGTCGGACTTGGCGACCGAGATCGCCTTGGGTCCCGTGAAGGTGCCTCGGCCGTCGTACTCGGTGACCTTGTTCTTCTTCATCAGGAAGTGGATGCCCTTGACGCGCCCGTCGGCCACGACGCGGCTGCGGTCGAACGCCTTGCCGTAGTCGATCGTGAACTCACCGGAGATGCCGAAGAAGTCGGCCTTGTGGTTGAGCGTGTGCGCGAGCTCCGCGTTCTTCAGAAGAGCCTTGGACGGGATGCAGCCCACGTTCAGGCAGACACCACCCCAGTACTTCTCTTCGATGATGGCGGTGGAGAGACCGAGCTGCGCGCTGCGGACCGCAGCGACGTATCCGCCGGGACCTGCACCGAGGATGACGACATCGTAGTGTGGCATGCCTTAAGCCTATCGCTCCGACGGTGCGTCGGAGTCTGCGGCGGACGGGTCTGTGGAGCGCTCGGATCCGCTCGAGCCCCGTCCCCTCAGAGCGAACGCGATGACCACGGCGACGACGACGACCAGGACGCCGGCGATCGCGAGGATCCAGATCCAGGCGGTGGAGGCAGAGGACTCCTCAGGTGCGGTCGAACCGTCGGTGGATTCGGAGGTGGGGGCGGGAGCGGCCGTCTGCTCGGGCTCCGTCGGCTCGGCCGTCTCCGGTGCAGCGGTCTCGGGCGTGGCGGTGGGGGCGGAGAGGGTCGACGTGGTGACGGTGAAGCCGAACTCCTCGGAGATCGGGTGGCCGTCGCTGGAGACGACTCTCCAGAGGACCGTGTAAGCCCCGGCCGCGGCCTCGGCGACGAGCGGCTGGGTGACGACGGCGCCGTTCACGGTCGCGGGCCCGTCCGTCACGGATGCGCCTGAGGCGTCGGTCACGACCACCTCGGTGGCTCCCTCGCCGTCGATCAGCTTCGCGCTGAAGGTGAGCGTCAGCTCCGCGGGCAGCGTCTCGACCGTGCTGCCCGCCTCAGGAGAGGATGCGGTCAGGCTGTCGTGCGCCGATGCCGACAGCGGCGCGACCAGAACGAGGAAGGCCGCCAGAAGGGCGGCGGCGAGGGCGAGCGGAGCGGTGGGGAGGCGTCGGGCGTCTGTCTTCACCCGTCCAGCTTAGGAACTCGCGGTGTGCGGGGACTGAGCGTGAACCCGCACACCGCGAGGCGGTCAGGATCCGTTAGTCTGGAGGACTAGGAGGGCAGAAGTGACAGACAGCGAAGGCCGACAGGCCGGTGATGCCGCGATCCACCGTTCCGGCGAGCAGCGACACGATGTGACGCAGACGTTCGGACACGACTCGGATCTCTCATTCGTGCCCTTCGGGGTCGAGTTGACGGATGTCGAGCAGAGTGCCATCGCCGCACTTCCTTCGGGATCGGCTCTTCTGCTGATGCGCTCCGGCGCACTCGCAGGTGCCCGATACCTCCTCGACACGGATGTGACCACGGTCGGACGCCACCCCGAGGCGGACATCTTCTTCGACGACGTGACCGTCTCGCGTCGTCACGCTGAGATCACCCGTTCGGGTGCGTCGTTCGAGATCATCGACCAGCGGTCCCTCAACGGCACCTACGTGAACGGTGAGCGCGTCGATCGCAGCGCCCTCGTCGACGGTTCCGAGCTGCGGGTGGGCAAGTTCCGGCTGAACTTCTTCGCGTCGCCCGCCGATCGTGGCGCGGCGAACGCCTGATGGCGGCATCCTCCGCCCGTGAACGCTCCGCGTCAGCGGGCCTCCTGAGCATCGGCCAGGTTCTGGCTCGACTCACTCCCGAATTCCCCGAGCTCACCTCCAGCAAGCTGCGCTTCCTCGAGGTCCAGGGGATCGTCTCGCCCTCGCGCACCGAGTCCGGTTACCGCAAGTTCTCTCCCGCCGACATCGAGCGCCTCCGCCTCGGACTCTCCCTGCAGCGTGACCACTATCTTCCGCTCAGCGTCATCCGAGAGCAGCTCGACGAGGCGGACGCCAACGGCGACTCGGCTGCTTTCACACCTCCGCCCTCGATCACCCCGGCGCCCCGTCGGTATCGCCGCGACGAGCTCCTCTCGGCGGCCGGGGCGGGACCTCAGCTCCTCAACGACGCGATCAGCACGGGCGTGATCATCGCCCAGGAGACCTACTCGGAGGCGACCGTCACGCTGCTGCGCGGACTGGTCGCGCTCGACCGCCACGGCATCGAGCCGCGACACCTGCGTTCGCTGCGTCAGGGGGCCGAGCGAGAGGTCGCTCTGATCGAATCGGCGATGTCGGCGCTGCTGCGACGGACGGATGCTCCGTCACGGGCCAAGGCCAGCGAGATGGCTCCGTCGCTCGCCTCGAAGATCGACGAGGTGCGCTCGCTCTTCGTCAAGGAAGCACTCTCTCGGCTGCTTTCGTAACGAACTGATTGCGACACACCTTCGACGTCACACGGATGTCATTGCCGGTGCCCGAGGGCTGCTCTAGCGTGGAGGTAACAGCTCCAGGGAGGATTTCCAGATGAATGCGGATGAGCGTGCAGGCGACCCGCGGTTCGTACCCGAACTCCTCTTCACCGACGGTCTGCCGGCGATGGATGACGAGGTCGGCTACCGCGGAGCGGTGGCCGCTCGGGCCGCCGGAATCACCTATCGCCAGCTCGACTACTGGGCTCGTACCGAGCTCGTCGTGCCCACCGTTCGCGGCGCGAGCGGTTCCGGGTCGCAGCGGCTCTACGGCTTCCGTGACATCCTCGTGCTCAAGCTCGTGAAGAGCCTGCTCGACACGGGCATCTCGCTGCAGCAGATCCGCACCGCCGTCGATGAGCTGCGTCGCGCGGGCATCCGCGACCTCGCCGGGACCACGCTCATGAGCGACGGCGCCTCTGTTTATCTGTGCACCTCGAACGATGAGGTCATCGACCTCGTGAGCCGCGGCCAGGGCGTCTTCGGCATCGCAGTCGGGAAGGTCCTGCGTGAGGTGGAGTCCACCCTCGTGGCGTTCGACTCCGCGGCACCCGACCCCGTCGACGAGCTCTCGGCGCGTCGCTCCCAGCGCTCCGCCTGAGCAGTCCGGTCCGACTCCGCTCGGCAGGACGACAACGAAGAACGGCCACCCTCTCGCGAGGATGGCCGTTTCTGTGTCTGCCGGCGGTCAGGCCTGGGGGCCGGTCTCCGGAACCGGTACGCGCCCGGTACGGATGATGCGGTCGAGCAGCGAGTCGAAGTCGGCGGCGAGCTCCTGCGCGGAATCGCCGGGCCAGATGTGCAGAGGCTTCGCGGCTCCCTGCGCCTGCTGAAGCGACGTGCGCTCCGGAAGCTGGGGCGAGAGCACGAGGGGACCGAACATGTCGCGCAGCTCCTTGATGCGGAACTGGTGCTCGATCGACTGCGGACGCACGCGGTTCACCACGATGCCGAGAGGCTGCAGGCGGGGAGAGAGCCCGCGACGGATCTCCTCGATCGCGCGCAGGGCGCGGTCCGCGGCTGCCACGGAGAAGAGACCGGGCTCGGTGACGACCATCACGCGGTCGCTCGCCGCCCAGGCGGTACGAGTGAGAGCGTTGAGCGACGGGGCGCAGTCGATCAGGACGAGGTCGTAGTCGGCCTCGACGGCGGCCAGCGCCTCTTCGAGCTTCCAGACGTCGCGCACGCTGGGGTGGGGGCCGTCGAAGTTGATCGCCGAGGGGCTGCCGATCAGGACGTCGATGGTTCCGGGGTGCACCTTCGCCCAGCCGCTCGCGGTGATCGCCTGGCGGACGACCTTCTCCTTGGGGTTGGCCAGGACATCGGCGACGTTGAGTCGACCGGCCACCTGGATGTCCATCCCGGTGGACACATCGGACTGCGGGTCGAGGTCGACGACGAGCGTTCGGACACCACGGGCGAAGGCCGCTGAGGCCAGGCCGAGGGTCACGGTCGTCTTGCCGACGCCTCCCTTGAGAGAGCTGACGCTGAGTACGTGCACGAACACCACGTTACCTTCCCCTAGGCTGGGTGCACACTCAGCCCCGCCCCATGCGCGCCGAATACGTCGTGCATCGAGCTTCCAGAGGTGTGCATGTTCCAGAAGATCCTTGTGGCGAACCGCGGCGAGATCGCGATCCGTGCCTTCCGAGCGGCCTACGAGGTCGGAGCGAGAACCGTCGCGGTCTTCCCGCACGAGGATCGCGGCTCCGTTCACCGGCTGAAGGCCGATGAGGCCTACGAGATCGGCGAACGCGGGCATCCTGTGCGTGCGTACCTCGACGTCGACGAGATCATCAGAGTCGCGAAACAGGCCGGCGCCGATGCGATCTACCCGGGCTACGGGTTCCTCTCGGAGAACCCCGAGCTCGCAGAGAAGGCGGCCGCCAACGGCATCGTCTTCATCGGGCCTCCGGCGAAGGTGCTCGAGATGGCGGGCAACAAGGTCGAGGCGAAGCGCCACGCGATCGAGGCCGGGGTGCCCGTACTGCGCTCCACAGAAGCATCCGATGACGTCGAGGCGCTCGTCGCCCAGGCCGACGACATCGGCTTCCCGCTGTTCGCCAAGGCCGTCGCGGGTGGTGGCGGCCGCGGAATGCGGCGCGTCGAGAAGCCCGCGGAACTCGCGCCCGCACTCGCCGAGGCGATGCGCGAGGCCGCAAGCGCCTTCGGCGATCCGAGGATGTTCCTCGAGCAGGCCGTCGTGCGCCCCCGTCATATCGAGGTGCAGATCCTCGCGGACAAGACCGGTGAGACCGTGCACCTGTTCGAGCGCGACTGCTCGGTGCAGCGTCGCCACCAGAAGGTCGTGGAGATCGCTCCCGCGCCCAATCTGGACGACGGCATCCGCACCGCGCTGCACGGGTACGCGGTGGCCTTCGCCCGCTCCATCGGGTACGAGAACGCCGGCACGGTCGAGTTCCTCCTCGAGACCGCGGGGGAGCGGTCGGGAGAGGTCGTCTTCATCGAGATGAATCCCCGCATCCAGGTGGAGCACACCGTGACCGAGGAGGTCACGGACGTCGACCTCGTGCAGAGCCAGATGCGGATCGCGTCGGGACAGACCCTCGCCGACCTCGGGCTGCAGCAGGAGAACCTGCACGTCCGCGGCGCGGCGCTGCAGTGCCGCATCACGACCGAAGACCCGACGCAGGGATTCCGCCCAGACACCGGCAAGATCACCACGTACCGGTCGCCGGGCGGCGCGGGCATCCGCCTCGACGGTGGGACCGTGCATCAGGGCGCGCAGATCAGCCCGCACTTCGACTCCATGCTCGCCAAACTGACCTGCCGCGGGAGGGACTACCCGGCAGCCGTCGCCCGTGCCCGTCGCGCGCTGGCGGAGTTCCGGATCCGCGGAGTGTCGACCAACATCCCCTTCCTGCAGGCGCTGCTCGACGACGAGGCGTTCGTCGCCGGTGATGTGAGCACATCCTTCATCGATGAGCGCCCGGAGCTGCTCAAGGGACGCGAATCGAAGGACCGCGGCACGAGGATCCTCAACTGGCTGGTCGATGTCACCGTCAACAAGCCCCACGGATCCCACCCCGGAGCGATCGATCCCCGCAGCAAACTGCCGGCGATCGATCTGACTGCAGATCCCGCGCCCGGGTCTCGCCAGAGGCTGCTCGAGCTCGGTCCCGAGGCTTTCGCTCGGAGTCTGCGCGAGCAGACGTCTCTCGCGATCACCGACACCACGTTCCGCGATGCCCACCAGTCGCTGCTGGCGACGCGCGTGCGCACCAAGGACCTGGCCGCGGTCGCGCCGTATATCTCCCGGCTCACGCCGGGGCTGCTCTCGGTCGAGGCCTGGGGCGGTGCCACCTACGATGTGGCGCTGCGCTTCCTCGGGGAGGACCCCTGGGAGCGCCTCGACAAGCTTCGCGCCTCGCTGCCGAACGTCGCGATCCAGATGCTGCTCCGAGGTCGGAACACGGTGGGGTACACGCCGTATCCGACCGCGGTGACGGAGGCGTTCGTCCGGGAGGCCGCGGAGAGCGGTGTCGACATCTTCCGCATCTTCGACGCGCTCAACGACGTCGAGCAGATGCGCCCGGCCATCGATGCGGTGCGTGCGACCGGGACGGCGGTCGCCGAGGTCGCGCTCTGCTACACCGGTGACCTTCTCGACCCTGCTGAGGACCTCTACACGCTCGACTACTACCTGCATCTCGCCGATCAGATCGTCGCAGCGGGAGCGCACATCATCGCCATCAAGGACATGGCGGGCCTGCTGCGTCCCGCCGCAGCCGCGAAGCTCGTCAGCGCACTGCGAGAGCGCTTCGATCTGCCCGTGCATCTGCACACGCACGATACCCCGGGCGGTCAGCTCGCGACGCTGCTCGCGGCGAGTGCCGTGGGGGTCGACGCGGTGGATGCCGCATCGGCGCCCCTGTCCGGGACCACCAGCCAGCCATCGTTGTCGTCGCTCGTCGCCGCGCTCGCGCACACCGACCGCGACAGCGGTATCGATCTCAGTGCCGTCTCGGACCTCGAGCCCTACTGGGAGGCGGTGCGGCGCCAGTACGCACCCTTCGAATCGGGTCTTCCCGGCCCCACGGGGCGCGTCTACCGCCATGAGATCCCCGGCGGCCAGCTGTCCAACCTCCGCCAGCAGGCGAAGGCACTGGGTCTCGCTGACGACTTCGAGCTGATCGAGGACATGTACGCCGCGGCGGACCGCATCCTCGGGCGTGTGCCGAAGGTGACCCCGTCGTCGAAGGTCGTGGGGGACCTTGCCCTCCACCTCGCCGCCGTCAAGGCGGACCCTGCCGATTTCGAGGCCAACCCGGAGAAGTACGACGTACCCGATTCCGTCGTCGGCTTCATGGCGGGCGAACTCGGAGACCTGCCCGGCGGATGGCCTGAGCCGTTCCGCTCGAAGGTCCTGGCGGGACGCACCGTGCGCACGGGACTCACCGAGATCTCGACCGAAGACGAACATGCACTCGCGGGTGACAGCGCGAGCCGTCGGGCGCGCCTGAACGCGCTCCTCTTCCCGGCGCCCACGCGCGAGTTCACACAGACGCGCGAGCAGTTCGGCGATCTGTCGGTCCTGGACACCAGCGACTACCTGTACGGGCTCGTGCAGGGGCAGGAGCACCTCGTCGAGATCGACCGCGGCGTGCAGCTGTACGTCGGTCTCGAGGCCATCGGCGACGCGGATGACAAGGGCATCCGCACCGTCATGACCACCCTCAACGGTCAACTGCGTCCGGTGTTCGTCCGCGATCGTTCCGTCGCGGTCGAAGCGCATGAGGTCGAGAAGGCCGACACCTCGGTGGCGGGACAGGTCGCCGCACCGTTCTCCGGTGTGGTGACGCTCAAGGTCGAGGTCGGATCCAGCGTCAGGGCGGGGGAACCGGTCGCGTCGATCGAGGCGATGAAGATGGAAGCGGCCATCACCGCTCCCGTCGACGGCGTCATCGAGAGGCTCGCGATCGGCGCCACTCAGCAGGTCGACGCAGGAGACCTTTTGGTCGTCATCAGCCAGGCGCAGTAATCTTGGGCGGGCGTGGGCCGCGCATCCTTCGATGCGCACCCGAGGCTCGCACAGGCTTGGAGTGACGAAGTGACCCCGAAGAAGAGAGCAGAATCGCCGGACGAGGAGTCCCGCGGAATGCTCGACGACGCCGCGTCCATGGACACGGCGGTCATCGGCATCCTCAGCGGCACCGCGCAGGTCAGCGTGCAGTTGCCGAAGGACGACGACGACGATCTCGCCGACGACGGCATCGTCGAGGGTGAGGTCATCGCCGACCTCGTCATCGACGAGCCTGTCTCGGCCGCGAAGGCGGCCGAGACGGTCATCGCGGCGGATATGCCGAGCATCCCGATGGCGCCGATCATCATCGAACTGCCGCCGGAGCCGATCGCTGAGGCTGAGGTTGAGGTCGAGCCGGAGGCTGAGGCTGAGGCTGAGGCTGAGGCTGAGGCTGAGGCTGAGGCTGAGGTCGAGCCGGAGCCGGAGCCGGAGCCGGCCCCTGAGCCTGAGCCTGAGCCCGACCCGGAGCCTGAGCCTGAGCCCGACCCGGAGCCTGAGCCTGAGCCCGCCCCGGAGCCTGCGTCTGAGGTCGAGCCTGAGGTCGAGCCTGAGCCTGAGCCCGCCCCTGAGCCTGCGCCTGAGGTCCAGCCTGAGCCTGAGCCCGCCCCTGAGCCTGAGCCCGATCCGGAGCCGGAGCCTGAGCCTGAGCCTGAGCCGGAGCCCGCGCTTGAGCCCGAGCCCGAGGTGGTCACGCCGGCACCCACAGCATTGATCGAGGCGGATGCGGCCGCCGAAGAGGCGGCCGTCGTTGCGGCGTTCGTCGCCCGAGCGAAGGCCGATGTCAGAACCCGAGCGTCCCTTCGCACCGGGGCGATCCCGACGGTGCCCGCCGGGCGCCCGGTGCCCGAGAAGACGGAGAGCCCTGCCATGGACACGCCGAAGCCCGCCAGGTCGACCACACCGGCACCGACCCGCGCCGCGCGCACTGACGTGCAGCTGTCGTCGAAGCGTCTGGACGATCTCGGCGACTCCTCGCGCGAGACCGC
Source organism: Microbacterium sp. (assembly GCF_031988965.1). Classification (GTDB taxonomy): domain Bacteria; phylum Actinomycetota; class Actinomycetes; order Actinomycetales; family Microbacteriaceae; genus Microbacterium. The sequence continues at coordinate 885 of NZ_DALZXX010000090.1, read as the reverse complement.
CGACCTGCTCACGGCCGACCGTCTGCTCGACCCCCATCAGATCACGAAGCCGGAACCCGAGGGCGCCTGGAGTCACTTCCTGTACACGGTCTCGGGTCGTCGCATCAACATCGGCGACGGCAAGAAGGCTCGGCAGCGCAAGGCTCTCTCGGCGCGCATCTCGGCACCGCTCGTCGGCGGGGCGCGCTTCGTCCCGGTGCTCTCGCGCAAGGGCGGCGTGGGGAAGACCACCATCACGGCTCTGCTCGGCATGGCGCTCGCCGACGCGCGTGACGACCGTGTGATCGCGGTGGATGCGAATCCGGACCGCGGCACGCTCGCCGATCGCGTGGAGCGACCGCAGCACTCCCGATCGGTGCGCGACCTCGTCCGCATCCACGACGAGGTACGGGGGTACCACGACATCTCCGCGATCGTCGCGCGCGACGCGACCCGGCTCGACGTGCTCGCGTCCGACCCCGACCCTCGCATCGCCGAGGCGTTCAGCGACAGCGACTATCGCGATGTCGCCGGCGTCGCCGCCCACTATTACTCGCTCGTCCTCACGGACACGGGCACCGGCATCGTCCACTCGGTGATGTCGGCCACACTCGACCTCGCCGATCAGATCGTGATCGTCTCGGGGCTCAGTGTCGACGAGGCGCGACTCGCGTCCGAGACGCTGACCTGGCTGGAGACGAACGGATACGCCGAGCAGGCGCGCGAAGCGGTCATCGTGCTCAACCAGTCGACGCCGGGTGCACCTCTCGTGCGGCTGAATGAGCTCGAGGCGCACTTCCGGACGCGCGCTGCGCACGTCGTGCGGATGCCGTATGACTCCCAGATCGCGGGAGGTGGCACGATCGTCTTCGCGAACCTCCAGCCGGAGACGCGGGTCGCGGCGCG
>NZ_DALZXX010000089.1:0-12596 GCF_031988965.1 Microbacterium sp. | reverse complement strand
GACTGGTATTTTTGGGTCCGCCGGCGTTCTCAGCGCGCCGCCGCGCGGGCGCCGTCCCGCTCGGCGCGGTACTTGATGGCGAAGGCGCGCACCTCGTCCGCGACGGATTCGCCCGTGCCGACGAACCAGCGGGAGCGGGCGGCCTCGACGACCTGGTCGGTCGCGGCATCCGACTCTGCAGCCAGCGCCTCTTCGACCGTCTCGAGCGCGATGAGCGGCTTGTTCAGGCGCAGGCGCGACATCATGCGCAGCTGCGGCAGCGCGCGGGCCTCCGCCTCCTCCTGCGTGGGGGATGCCACGACGTTGACCGTGAGGAAAGTACGCGGCTCGGGGTGCTCCTCGCTCGGCTGGTATCCGGCGCGGTACAGGTCGAGTGCACGCTCGAGACCCTGCCCCGAGAAGTGGTTCGCGAACACGTACGGCAGACCGTGCGATGCGGCGAGCTGGGCGGAGTAGTCGCTCGACCCGAGCAGCCACACCTCGGGGCTGCCGGTGGCCGAGGGCGTCGCATGCACGGTGTACTCGCCTCCCGAGGTGAAGCGCACGGTCGCGCCCTCGCCCGAGATGAGCGCGGCGATGTCCTGCACGTTGCGCGGGAACTGCTCGACGTCGCTCGTGGTGCCCGACCCGCGCAGCAGCTGCGTGATCACGGGGTCGCTGCCGGGAGCGCGGCCGAGGCCCAGGTCGATGCGGCCGGGGGCGATGGCCTCGAGGGCGGCGAACTGCTCGGCGACGATCAGCGGGGCGTGGTTCGGCAGCATGACGCCGCCGGAGCCCAGGCGGATCTGCGTCGTGCGCATCGCGGCGGCGGCGATCAGCACCGGGGGAGTGGTGGATGCCACGGCGGGCATGTTGTGGTGCTCGGCGAACCAGTAGCGGCGATAGCCGAGCCGGTCGGCCACGGCCGCGAGGGACAGGGAGGCGGAGATCGCCTCGGCGCTGGTCTGCCCGGTGCGAACCGGGACGAGGTCGAGAACGGAGAGAGCAGTCACCCCGAATCCAACGCGGGAGAAGAGCGGGGCATTCCCAGTACCGTAAAGGCATGGATGCGGAGATCTTCTACGTGCTCGTCGGTGCTGTCGTCGTGGCGGCGATCGCCCGATGGCGCGGATGGCCGGCGCCGCTGCTCGTCACGGTGGTCGCGCTCGCCGCATCCTTCCTGCCCTTCGTTCCCGACGTCGAGATCGACGGGCACCTGCTGCTCAACCTCGTGCTGCCCCCGCTGCTGTACTCGGCCGCGCTCGACGTCTCGTTCGTCGGGTTCAAGCGCAGCCTCCCGCAGATCCGTCGACTGGGCATCACACTCGTGCTCCTCACCGCGCTCGCGGTGGGTCTCGTGGCGTGGTGGATCCTGCCCTCGCTGACGCTGCCGGGAGCTCTGCTGCTCGGCGCCATCGTCGCGCCGCCCGACGCCGTCTCGGCCGCGGCGATCGGCCGCAAGCTGGGGCTGCCGCGCCGCATCATGACGGTGCTGTCGGGCGAGAGCCTGATCAACGACGCCACCTCGCTCACCCTCTACCGCGTGTTCGCCGCGATCATCGCCGGCGCGACCCTCACGGTGTGGGACGGCGTCTGGCAGTTCCTGCGCGCGGTCGGCGTCGGAATCGCGGTGGGACTCGTCTTCGGCATCGTGCTGCACCAGCTGCGCATGCGCATCAACGACGCCGTCGTGATCGGCACGTTCGGTCTGCTCGCCCCGTTCGGCGCCTACGCGATCGCGGAGCACCTGCTCGGATCCGGCGTCCTCGCGGTCGTCGCGATGGGCCTCTACGTCGGCTACAACTCGCCGCGCACCGACTACACGACCCGTCAGCAGGAGGCGCCGCTCTGGCTGTCGGCCGACCTGCTGCTCGAGAGCTTCGTGTTCGCGTACATCGGCCTGCAGTTCCCGCGCGTGCTCAGCGACCTCGGCGGTGAAGAGGTCGGGCGCATCCTGCTGCTCTCGGGTGCCGTGCTGCTCGTCGTGCTCGTGATGCGTCCGCTCTACGTGTACCCCGCGAACGGGTGGGCCAACCGGCAGGATCGCAAGCGTCTCGAACGCTGGGACCGCACGGTCGAGTCCGGCGCGTTCGACGAGCGACGCCGGGAATCGAAGCGCTGGAAGGACTACAGCGCCGAGGAACTGCGGTCCAAGATCGTGCGCGACCGCATGGCCGGGCTGCAGCTGAACTGGAAGGACAACGCCGTCATCTCCTGGGCGGGCATGCGCGGCGTGGTGACCCTGGCGACCGCGCTCGCCGCGGCCGATCTCGCGGCGCTCGACACCGAGCCGTCGCACGCGATCGTCGTGGTGGCGTTCATCGTCACGGTCGGCACACTGCTGCTGCAGGGCCTCACGCTGCCGCTGCTGATCCGCGGGCTGGGCATCGCCAGCGATGTCGACGAGGCGGACGACGAGCGGGCGATCGCCGAGGTCAAGGCCAAGAGTCGCGAGGCCGGCAAGGCATTCCTCGCCGAGAAGCGCATCGAGTGGGAGCAGAAGTACGGCGAGGTCGACCTCCGCGTCTTCGACAGTTTCACCAAGCGCATGACGCGGGTCGAGAGAGACACCGACGAGGCGCAGCAGGTGGAGGACGCTGTCGCGAGGCCCTCCTACGAAGACCTCGTGGCCCTGTCACGCGGGTGGCTGCAGGTGCGCCGCGACATCCTGCTCGCCGAGCGCGACGCGGGCAACCTCGACGAGGAGGTCATGCGCGAGCTGATGACCGCGATGGATGCCGAGGAGTTGGCGCTCGACACCCGGGGTGCGACGCGCCAGCAGGGGCGGGCGTAGCGGGTCGCCCCTGCTGACGGAACGCGAGAGCGCCCCGCCCCGAGAAGGGGCGAGGCGCTCTCGCGTGATGCGGGGTCAGCGGCTGCCGGCCGGCTCCTTCTCGGATGCCGCCGCGTCGGCGGCATCCGCCTCCGAAGCCTCGTCGTCGGAGTCGTCCGCGAACGGCAGGCCCTCACGCGGGGCGTTGTAGAGCTCCTCGTCGAGGATGCCCTCGCGCTTGGCGACGATGGTCGGCACGAGCGCCTGACCCGCGACGTTGACGGCGGTGCGACCCATGTCGAGGATCGGGTCGATCGCGAGCAGCAGTCCGACGCCCTCGAGCGGCAGGCCCAGGGTCGACAGCGTCAGCGTGAGCATGACGGTTGCGCCCGTGGTGCCGGCGGTGGCGGCGGATCCGACGACCGAGACGAGCACGATCAGCAGGTACTGCACGAGGTTCAGCTCGATGCCGAAGAACTGCGCGACGAAGATCGCGGCGATGGCCGGGTAGATCGCGGCGCAGCCGTCCATCTTGGTCGTCGCGCCGAACGGCACGGCGAACGAGGCGTACGAGCGGGGCACGCCGAGGTTGCGCTCGGTGACGCGCTCGGTGAGCGGCAGGGTGCCGATCGACGAACGGCTGACGAACGCCAGCTGCACGGCGGGCCAGACGCCCGAGAAGTACTGACGGATCGACAGTCCGTTGGTCTTGACCAGCACCGGGTAGACGACGAAGAGCACGAGCGCCAGGCCGATGTAGACCGCGATCGCGAACCAGCCGAGCGAGGCGAGCTTCTCCCAGCCGTACTTCACGACCGCGGCACCGATCAGGCCGAACGTGCCGAGCGGGGCGATGCGGATGATCCACCACAGCACGCGCTGGATCACCTTGAGCAGCGACTCGGTGAAGGCGAGGAACGGCTCGGCCTTCTTGCCGGCCTTGAGCGCGGCGATGCCGACGGCGACAGCGATCACGATGATCTGCAGGATGTTGAAGTTCACGCTCGACGAGAACGTGCCGTCGGTCGCGCCGGGATTCGTGCTGACGCTCAGCCCGAGGAAGTTCTGCGGGATCAGGCCGAGCAGGAAGTTCCACCAGGTTCCGACCGTGTACGGGTCGCTCGGCTCGAGGCCGTCGCCTGCACGCGCGCCCGGCTGGATGACGAGGCCGAGCACGATGCCGATGGTCACGGCGATGAACGCGGTGATCGCGAACCAGAGCAGGGTCTGTCCGGCCAAGCGGGCGGCGTTCTGCACACGGCGCAGGTTCGAGATGCTGGCGACGATCGCCGTGAAGATCAGCGGTACGACGGCGGTGCGCAGCAGCGTGATGTACGAGCTGCCGATCGTGTCGAGCGTCGCGGAGAGGCCGTTGGGGCTGTCGGCGGTGGCGCCGAGCTGGCGGGCGATCAGGCCGGCGGCGATGCCGAGGACGAGGGCCGCGAGGATCTGGAAGCCGAACGAGGTCAGCAGCTTCCGGACGGGTCCGCGGGTGTCTGGCGCCTTCGCGGCGCGGACGGTGGTGCTCATGGGGTGGAACTCCAGAATCGGAGCGCGCCGTGTGCGCGCGATGTCCTCCACGCTAGGAGCGTGGTCGGATCGTCGGGGCCGACATGACGAAGGATGACGGATGCCTCGGCATCCGTCATCCTTCGTCGTCAGCGGTGGCTGCCGCAGTGCGGGGTGCTACTTCGCGAAGCACTCCTCCTGCTTGTCGGTGAGGATCTGCGTCGTGAGCGCCTTCTCCTCCTCGTTCTTCTGCTTGTCCTCGCCGTCGGCGATGTAGCCGAGGGTCTCGTCGCTCAGGTCGGAATCGACGAGGGCCTCGGCGAAGCAGGTCGCTGCGTCGTCCGAGATGGCGTCGGGGAGGCCCTGGTCTTCGTAGACCTGCTGGATGCCCTCGGCGACCTCGTCGGCCGTCGGACGAGCGGACCCGCCGCACGCCGCGAGCGAGAAGGCGAGCGCGGCGATGGGCAGAGCCAGCAGGATGCGGGAGCGGGTGCGCGGTGTCCGGTCAGTGGCGATCATGGTGCCGACCATAGCCGCCTCATGGCGAACCCACAGATGGGGTTGCGCTCGGGCGTCGGGGTTCGATAACGCCGCGGGTCATGACGGGGGCCTGCTCAGGCGAGGACGAGGAGCTCGCCGACCTCGCAGCCGAGGGCGTCGCAGATCGCGCGCAACGTCGAATAGCGGATCGCGCGTGCCCGGTCGTTCTTCAGCACCGACAGGTTCACGATGCTCACGCCCACCCGGGCGCTCAGCTCGGTGAGGGTCATTCCCCGCTCGGCGAGCAGCTCGTCGAGACGGCAGTGGATGCCGGTGGCCTCGTCGTCGTTCTCCGCCGGGGTCATACGAGGCCTCTCGTGTCGTTCTCGAGCGCCGCGTTCTCGCGCTGGAGGCGGATGCCCTGGCGGAAGGCGGCGGCGATGAGCCCGACCGCCACACCTGTGGCGAAGAGCGGGGCGATCGACCAGAACTCGATCGGGTGTGCGGGATCGCCCGAATCCGCGCCGAGCGCCACGATCACTCCGTTGCGCCCCATGTTCTCGAGCAGCACGATGAGCAGCGGTGCGAGGGTGAGCGTCCACCCGATCGCGTCGAACGCCCGTACGTTGCTCTGCACGAAGAAGCCTCCGCGGAGGAGGTTCCAGGCCACGACCATGACTCCGGCGATCACCACGAGGGGTGCGAGTGTCCACAGCGCGAGCGATCCGATGATCGCCGCCGTCGAGACGGCATCCACTCCTGTGGCGAAGACCATCGCCTGCTGGGCGACGCCCTCGACCGATGTCGCGCCGGAGTCGACGGTCGCGCTGATCGGCTGCTCGTCGATGGGGATCGACCAGGCGATGCCCTGGTCTCGGAACGTGCTGAGCACGCGTATGACGCTGCTGATCGCGGTGACGACCACGGCGGCCGCGCCGAAGAGGATCACCGTGATGGCATCCGCTGACTGCGAGCGCGACGCCCTCGTCGTGCCCATCAGACGAGACCCTTCGTGTCGCTCTCGAGCGTGGCGTTGTCGCGCTGCAGACGGTCGCCGATCGCGAAGACCGTGGTGACGAGGGCGACCACGAACGCACCGAGGATGAAGGTGAACGGCTCGACGCTGATCACGGCGTTGTCGAGGCCGTTGTCGGTCACGGCGGAGACCGTCGCGTTCGCGAGCATGTTGTCGAAGAAGCGCACGGCCGAGAAGCCCACCAGCCCGGTGATCCCGGCGGTGGCGACGAGTGCGGTGTGACCGCGGCTGAACACGCGCCCGCCGACGGTGCTGCGGGCGAGCAGGATGAGGCATCCGATCACGACGACGATCGTGATGATCTGCACCACCTGGCCGATGATGCCCGGCACGGCGGCGATCGCCGGCAGCTGCGGCGCCGTGACCGTGGCGCTGTCGAGGCCCACGGCCACGCTGCCGCCGGTGGTCAACGGCAGGTCGACGGTGGTCGCAGACGGGGCGAACTCGACGAGCACCGGAACGTTCACGCCGCCGGCGAGCTCGATGATCCGGATGATCGAGTACACCGTGATGTACGCGGCGATCAGGAATCCCGCGATGCAGAAGCCGATCATGGCTCCGATGTCTCCGCGGCTGAGGGTGCGGTCCTTGGCTGTCGAGGTCATCATCCACTCCTTATCGATGGTCGATATTACCGATAGTCGTTAACATAACGAGAATCGATAAAGCGCGTCAAGACCCCCGTCGGTGGGGCCGGGGATATCGCCGGATGTCGTGGCGCTATGCCGACGGCGAACACGGGCATACGTCATCCGCGCGGTGGTTACTCTCGATGTACAGGCGCGGAGACCGTCGCAGGACTCAGCGCTTCGCCCCAGTGCGAATAAGGAGTCACAGCATGTTCGAGAGATTCACGGACCGAGCCCGTCGAGTGGTCGTCCTCGCCCAAGAAGAGGCGAAGATGCTCAACCACAACTACATCGGCACCGAGCACATCCTGCTCGGCCTCATCCACGAGGGTGAGGGTGTCGCAGCCAAGGCGCTCGAAAGCCTCGGCATCTCGCTCGACGCCGTGCGCGAGCAGGTGCAGGACATCATCGGCCAGGGCCAGCAGCAGCCGACCGGGCACATCCCGTTCACGCCGCGCGCCAAGAAGGTGCTCGAGCTGAGCCTGCGCGAGGCGCTGCAGCTCGGCCACAACTACATCGGCACCGAGCACATCCTGCTCGGTCTCATCCGCGAGGGTGAGGGCGTCGCCGCTCAGGTGCTCGTCAAGCTCGGCGCCGACCTCAACAAGGTGCGCCAGCAGGTCATCCAGCTGCTCTCGGGTGCTCCCGGGCGCGAGCCGGCCGCTGTCGGCGCGCAGTCGAACGACACCCCGAGCGCCCAGGGCGGCTCGCAGGTGCTCGACCAGTTCGGTCGCAACCTGACGCAGGCCGCGCGCGACAACAAGCTCGACCCGGTCATCGGGCGCGAGAAGGAGATCGAGCGGGTCATGCAGATCCTGTCTCGCCGCTCCAAGAACAACCCCGTGCTGATCGGTGAGCCCGGCGTCGGCAAGACCGCCGTCGTCGAGGGTCTCGCTCAGGCGATCGTCAAGGGCGATGTGCCCGAGACGCTGAAGGACAAGCAGCTCTACTCGCTCGACCTCGGCTCTCTCATCGCCGGTTCCCGCTACCGCGGTGACTTCGAGGAGCGCCTGAAGAAGGTCACCAAGGAGATCCGCACGCGCGGCGACATCATCGTCTTCATCGACGAGATCCACACCCTTGTGGGTGCGGGTGCCGCCGAGGGCGCGATCGACGCGGCCAGCATCCTCAAGCCGCTGCTCGCCCGCGGTGAGCTGCAGACCATCGGTGCCACCACGCTCGACGAGTACCGCAAGCACTTCGAGAAGGATGCCGCTCTCGAGCGCCGCTTCCAGTCGATCCAGGTGAACGAGCCGAGCCTCCCTCACACGATCAACATCCTCAAGGGCCTGCGCGACCGGTACGAGGCGCACCACAAGGTGCAGATCACCGACGGCGCGATCGTCGCGGCATCGAACCTCGCCGACCGCTACGTCTCCGACCGGTTCCTGCCCGACAAGGCCATCGACCTGATCGACGAGGCCGGCGCACGCCTGCGCCTCAGCATCCTGTCGTCTCCGCCCGAGCTGCGCGAGTTCGACGAGAAGATCGCGAACGTGCGCGAGCAGAAGGAGCAGGCGTCCGAGGACCAGGACTTCGAGAAGGCCGCATCGCTGCGCGACGAGGAGAAGAGCCTCCTCGCCGAGCGCCTGCGCCTCGAGAAGCAGTGGCGTTCGGGTGACGTCGCAACCCAGGCGGTCGTCGACGAGGGCCTGATCGCCGAGGTGCTTGCACAGGCCACCGGCATCCCGGTCTTCAAGCTGACGGAAGAGGAGTCCTCGCGACTCGTCTTCATGGAGAAGGCGCTGCACCAGCGCGTCATCGGTCAGGAAGAGGCCATCGCGGCACTCTCCAAGACGATCCGTCGTCAGCGTGCCGGCCTCAAGGACCCGAAGCGTCCCTCGGGCTCGTTCATCTTCGCCGGACCCACGGGTGTCGGAAAGACCGAGCTCGCCAAGGCGCTCGCCGAGTTCCTGTTCGACGACGAGGCTGCTCTCATCTCGCTCGACATGAGCGAGTTCGGTGAGAAGCACACCGTCTCTCGTCTGTTCGGTGCCCCTCCCGGATTCGTCGGATTCGAAGAGGGTGGACAGCTCACCGAGAAGGTGCGCCGCAAGCCGTTCAGCGTGGTGCTGTTCGACGAGATCGAGAAGGCCCACCCGGACATCTTCAACTCGCTCCTGCAGATCCTCGAAGAGGGTCGTCTGACCGATGGTCAGGGCCGCGTGATCGACTTCAAGAACACCGTCATCATCATGACCACCAACCTCGGTGCTCGTGACATCGCCGGTGGTCCGGTCGGCTTCCAGATCGAGGGCGTCAACGCCACGACCTACGAGCGGATGAAGGGCAAGGTCAACGAAGAGCTCAAGCGCAACTTCAAGCCCGAGTTCCTCAACCGTGTCGACGACATCATCGTGTTCCCGCAGCTGTCGAAGGACGAGCTCGTGCAGATCGTCGATCTGTTCACGAAGCGTCTCGGAGAGCGTCTGCTCGACCGCGACATGACGATCGAGCTCTCGCAGGCCGCCAAGGAGCGCCTCATCGAGATCGGATTCGACCCGGCACTCGGTGCCCGACCGCTGCGTCGCGCGATGCAGCACGAGGTCGAGGACCGGCTGTCCGAGAAGATCCTGCACGGTGAGCTGAACCCCGGCGACCACGTGAAGGTCGACTCGAAGGATGGCCAGTTCCTCTTCGAGCACGGCCCGCGCGGCGAGCAGGTCGCGGTCGGCGTCAACACCGGCGGAGCGATCCCCGGCACCCCCGACCTGGCCATCGCCAGCGGAGAGTAATCCCTGAGACAGAAGGGGCGGATTCAGAGCATCCGCCCCTTCTGCTGTGTGGACGGCCGGATCCCCCCTTCCCTTCGAATCGCGCACTTTGCAGATTTCGGGCCGGAAGATCTACAAGGTGAGCGATTCGAACGGAGGGGGTGCTTCAGCGACCATGGAGGTCACGGGTTCTAGGCTGGATGCCGTGAGCGAGTACATCGTCCGTCCGGCGCGCAGCGCCGACATCGTCGGCATCCGTGCCCTTCTGCAGCCGATGGTCGAGCAGCGCATCCTTCTCGGCAAGGACCTGGCGGTGCTCTACGGCGCCGTGCAGGAGTTCGTGGTCGCCGAGGCCGACGGGCAGCTGATCGGATGCGGTGCGCTGCACGTGTTCTGGGAAGACCTCGGTGAGGTGCGCACCCTGATGGTCCGCGACGACTGGCTGCACCACGGCGTCGGCGGCGCGATCGTCGGGCACCTCGAGGAGAACGCCCGGGTGCTCGGTCTGAGCCGCCTCTTCTGCCTGACCTTCGAGGTGGAGTTCTTCGGTCGGCGCGGATACACGCCCATCGGCGAGCAGGTCGTGGACCCAGACGTGTACTCCCAGCTGCTGCGCAGCGGCGACGCCGGTGTCGAGGAGTTCCTCGACCTCGCGCACGTGAAGCCGAACACCCTGGGGAACACCAGGATGCTCAAAAGCCTCAACTAATCTGGATACATGCCCCGTCAGTCTGCTGCCGTCTATCGTCGTCGGCGACTGGTGACCCTGGTCGCCCTGATCGTCGTGCTCGCGGTCGTCGGCGTCTCGGTGTGGCTCCTGATCGCCCGCCCGTGGGCCGGGGCGACCGAGGCCTCGCCGGTGCCGACCTCGTCGTCGACGCCTGCGGCTCCGTCTCCGTCACCCGCGCAGAGCGAGTCGCTGACTCCCACGCCCCAGCGGACGCAGGAGGGTGAGACGCCGACCGACGGCCCGAGCGTCGAACAGTCGCCCGGCATCGTCGCCTGCCAGGCCGGCGATGTCGAGGTCGCCGCGGTCACGGATGCCGAGTCGTACCCGGCGGGCGCGCTGCCGAACCTGTCGATCTCGTTGACGAACCGCGGGTCGGCAGACTGCACGATCGACGTCGGATCCACCACGCAGCGGTTCACGGTCTCGAGTGGCGAAGACGTCTGGTGGCGCTCGAGCGACTGCCAGGAGAACCCGAGCAGCATGATCGCGACCCTCGCCGCAGGGGCGACCGTCACGAGCAAGGTGCCCGTGGTGTGGGACCGCACCCGGTCGAGCGTCGACACCTGCGCGCAGGAGAACCGTCCGCGGGCTCCCGGCGGGGGATCGTCGTATCACGTGTCGGTCGAGATCGGCGGGTTCGCCGGGGCGACGACCGCGCAGATCCTGCTCTACTGATCTGACGAGCGCGCCCGGGCCATCTGCGCCTCTGCGTGACTGCGTTCGACCGGTACTGACACCACCCGTTCTTTGGGATACCATAGAGATGGTTCTCTTGAACTTGCGGCGCATGCCATCCCCAGTGGCGTCGACTCATAGCGTCCCCAGCGCTTCGACATGCCGCTCGAGAGCCCGCGGGCCCTTTCGACTGCTCCCATCCCCAATGGACACTCGAGAGGGCCCCAATCTTTTCCGGCAACCCCGGCGCGAGCAGCGACGCTCGCACCGTGAATAAGCTGGACTCATGGCATCGAAGAAGGCGAAGTCCGGCAAGAACAAGCCCGCACCCGAGGATTTCCGGTCGGATGCTCTCGCGCAGGCGCTCGAGAAGCAGGACATCGCCGCGGTCGCCCTGGCCCTGCGTCACGGCACGACCGTCGTACCGCTGATCAAGCCCGGCGCACGCGACAACCCGCTCGACAGCGGCGAGGTGTGGACGTACCGCGACCCGAAGTCCGGCGATCTCGCGCTGCTGCTGTTCAGCGATGCGAAGAACAAGCCCGAGAACCTGCCCCCGGGCGTCGGGATCTACACCGCGGAGTGGCTGCGCAAGTTCCTCGCCACGCATCCGATCACGACGGTGTTCCTCGACATCGCCGGCCCGCATCCGATGCAGGCGTCGCCCGAGGAGATCCTCAAGGCGCTCGACGCCTGACCCGGGCCGGCACCCCGGCGCAGGCGCGGGCGCGGGTGCGCGGGCGGCGCTGGCCTCCGACCAGCCGCCTCCACCCGGGCGGGGTCACTTGTGCACCTGTCGGTCCGGGCGGGGTCACTTGTGCACCTGAATCGCCCGATTGCGGTTCTGAATTGACCCCGCTTGGTTGTGCGGTGCGGAATTGACCCCGCCTGGGCCGGCGGCGGTGCGGAAATGGCATCGTGCCGCGTTTCGGCTCCTCAAGGCCCTCGACGCCTGACGCGCGTGCGTCCGGGGGGTGCGGGATGGCCGCGCCCAGGCCGACGGGTCGCTCAGAACGGCGGGATGTCGCGCTCGGGACGCCGCGAGGTGTTGCGGGCGCGGACGTCGTTCAGCGCCGCACGCAGCGTCTTCGACCGATCGTCGACGACCTGCTCGTAGCCGAGGCGCTTGGCCTCGTTGCGGCGCTGCGCCGACTGGGTCACGGGCCGGATCTCGCCGGCGAGGCTGAGCTCGCCGACCGCGGCCACGGTGCGCGGAACCCGGATCTGCTGGATCGACCCCGCGACGGCGACCGCGATGGCGAGGTCGGCCGCAGGCTCGGTGAACCGCACGCCGCCGACGGTCGACACGTACACGTCGAGATTGCTCGTCTTGATGCCCGCGCGTCGCTCGAGGATCGCCAGCACCATCGCCACACGTGACGCGTCGAGGCCGTGCACGACGCGGCGTGGATTCGGTGCCGCGGTGTCGATCGTGAGCGCCTGCACCTCGACCGGCAGCGCGCGGCGGCCCTCGAGGGAGATCGCGACGCAGGTTCCCGGCTCGGTCTCGCCCTGCGAGAGGAACAGTCCTGAGGGATCGGGAACCTCGGCGATGCCGTCGCCGGTCATCTCGAAGCATCCGACCTCGTCGGTCGGACCGAAGCGGTTCTTGAGCGCGCGGATGAAGCGCAGTGACGTCTGCCGGTCGCCCTCGAAGTGGCAGACGACGTCGACCAGGTGCTCGAGCACGCGGGGGCCCGCGACAGTGCCGTCCTTGGTCACATGGCCGACGAGGATGACGGGCAGCCCGCGGTCCTTCGCGACGCGGATGAGCGTCGCCGCGACCTCGCGCACCTGGCTCGGCTGGCCGGCCGCGCCGTCGATCAGCGACGACGAGACCGTCTGCACGGAGTCGACGATCACGAGCTGGGGCTGCACCGCATCGATGTGGCCGAGGATCGTCGCGAGGTCGGTCTCGCTCGCGAGGAAGAGCTCGTCGTGCAGCGCGCCGGTGCGCTCGGCACGCAGACGCACCTGGCCCGGGGATTCCTCGGCGCTCGCGTAGAGAACGCGGCGACCACCCCGGGCGGCCTGTGCCGCCACCTCGAGCAGCAGCGTCGACTTGCCGACG
>NZ_DALZXX010000088.1:0-12808 GCF_031988965.1 Microbacterium sp. | reverse complement strand
CGACCTGAGCGCGTCAACCGGATGAGACGGCGCGTCGATCCGCAGAGCCGGAGCGCACCCATGCCCTCTGAGGCAAGTCCCGTGCTCACGGCGACAACACGCCACGGGCATCTGCGACGAGCATGATCCTGCGGCGAGCGCCGCGCATGCATCGAAGGAGCTGCCATGTCCTCTTCCGTCACCGCGGCGACCCGCACCGAGGCGCATCGCCGCCTGGGCGTGCCGGCCGTCGCCTTCCTGATCGTCGCGGCGTCCGCCCCGCTCACGGTCATCGCCGGTGGATCGACGAGCGCGTTCTCGGTGACTCATGTGCTGGGGGTGCCCTTCGGATTCGTCGTCCTCGCCGCCACGCTGGCTGTCTTCGCCGTCGGATACGCGGCCATGAGCCGATTCGTCACGAACGCCGGCGCCTTCTACTCCTATGTCTCGCAGGGGATCGGACGCCCGGCGGGCATCGGCGCCGCAGTCCTCGCCCTCATCGCCTACAACGCCATGCAGGTCGGTATCTGGGGCATGTTCGGCTTCCAGGTGTCGTCGCTGATCGAGGCCAAGACCGGGCTCGCCACCCCCTGGTGGCTCTGGGTCCTCGTCGGCATCGCCGTCGTCGGTGTGATGGGGGTGAATCGCGTCGACCTGTCGGCGAAGGTGCTCGGCGTGCTCGTGGCGCTGGAGTTCCTCGTCGTGATCGTCTTCGACGTGGTCGCCTTCGCGAATCCGGCCGAAGAGCTCACTGCCGCACCGATCACGCCCGCATCGCTGTTCGTGCCCGGTGTCGGCGCCGTGCTCGCGTTCGGCATCGCCGCGTTCATGGGGTTCGAGTCGGCGGCCATCTACGGCGAGGAGTCGAAGAACCCGAAGCGCACGATCCCGCGCGCCACATTCCTCGCGGTCGGGGTCATCGGCGTCTTCTACACGATCTCGTCGTGGGCCCTGGCGATCGCGATCGGCCCCGAGAAGATCGTCGACCCCGCGGGCATCGCACCGGAAGAGGCGGGGCCGCCGCTGTTCTTCAACTTCGTCTACTCGGCACTGGGTGAGATCTGGGTCGACGTCATGTCGATCCTGTTCATCACGAGCGTGTTCGCCGCCGTCGTGAGCTTCCACAATGCCGTGGCGCGCTACGCGTTCTCCCTCGGTCGCGAGGGAGTGCTCCCCCGAGGGCTCGGAGCCATCCGCGCCGAGAGCGGTGCACCGTGGGCGGGATCCGTGCTGCAGACGGCGATCGCCGTGGTGGTCATCGTGGGTTTCGCTATCGGAGAGATCGGCTGGGATCCGGCCGGCGGCCCCTTCGCGGTGCTCACCCTGTTCACGTGGCTGACGAACCTGGGCGCCTTCGGACTCGTGCTGCTCATGGTGCTGGTCTCGGCCGCCGTGATCGGCTTCTTCCGACGCGATCGTCGTGACGTCGGCGTCGGCAGTCGCATCATCGCTCCCGCGATCTCGTTCCTCGCCCTCGGTACGGTGTGGGTGCTGATCCTGATGAACTGGGACGTGCTGCTCGGTCAGCCGACCACGACGCCGACCTCGTTCATCCTTCCCGCGGTGATCCTCATCCCCTCCATCGGCGCCGCGCTCTGGGGCCTGCACCTGCGGCGCGCGAGGCCCGAGATCTACGCGCGCATCGGCCACGGAGCCGACACGACGGACGCACCGCGACTCGGCGCCGAGGCGGCGCAGGACTGATCAGACGACGAGAGAGGGGCGGATGCCGCGGCGTCCGCCCCTCTCTCTGTGCACGTCACGCGCAGGCTGCGCACGTCACCCGCAGGTGCAGCCCGCTCCCTGACCGCATCCGCCGTCGGCGGGTTCTCCCGCACCCGTCTCCCCATGAGCCTGGCTGGACTCCGGCACGTCCATCGCCGGATTCACGTCGAGGAATCCGTACGGCTTCAGCCAGAACCCCGCGTAGTCGACCGGCATGATCGGCCAGTCCTCGGGGCGGGGGATGTGCGTGAGGCCGAAGGTGTGCCAGAGCACGAGATCCTCGCCGTCGATCGAGCGGTCGTCCTGGGTGTAGGCGGGTAGACCCGCACCTCCCTGATGGGCATTCGGATAGCGGCCGGCCGGCCATCGCTCCTCGGGGTCGAACGCGGTGCCCCAGAGGTGCTTGGTCGCGAACGCCGCCCGGGCGGCCACGGTCGATGCCGGATCGGCCATCAGCAGCGCTGTCGGCTGCGGCAACAGGTGGTAAGCGGTGGGCTTGCCCAGCCGGTTCGTCTGCGAGGCGGAACGCACCTCCCAGACGCGCGCGACAGAGGTGTCCGCGACGCGCTGCGCCTCGCTCTCCGTGCGCAACGGCGTCTCGGTCCACGTGAAGGCGTTGCCGAAGGGGTTCGCCTCGCCCATCGGGATGCGTGCGGCATCGACCTCGACCAGCCGGTTGTCCTCTCCATCGATCGCGACGTCGAGTCGCGCGCTGAAGAGGTGCTGATGAACCGGCGCGAAGACTCCGGGAGCGATCTCGGGCGCGTGAGGGTTCGAGGACCCGGGCACGCCGCCGCCGACGAACACGATCCCGGTGGCTTTGGCTTCGAGCTGGATCGAGCCGTCCAGATAGAAGTACCAGTAGAAGCCGTAGTCGTAGTTGCCGATGGTCGAGAAGTACGACACGACCAGGCGCCTCGAACGGCGGACATGTGCCCCTACCGGGCCCTGCTCGGTGTGCTTCCACAGGATGCCGTAATCCTCCTCGTGCATGCACACGACGTTCGGGATCTGCATCGGGTTGCCGTGATCGTCTGCCACATAGCCGTCGAAGTAGCGGATCACTCCGAGGCAGTCGCATCCGAGCTCGAGGTGATTGGCGTTCTTGCCGAGCAGGTACTCCCCCGCGTCGAAGTAGCTGATCCAGAACCGCGTCGGCGAGGTGTCGCCGTACGGCACCACCATCTCGGGCACGCTCGCCCTGGTCAGCACGGGACGGTCGTCGAAGCGCACGTCGTGCAGTACGAGGCCCTCGCGCGCATTGAAGTCCACGCGTAGCGACCAGTTCTCCCACGTCACGTGCGATCCGTCGACGGAGAAGCTCGGCCCTTCGGGCTGTGTGATCTCGATCGGCCTGAGCGTCGTGCGCGCGGGGCCGACAGCATCCGGCGTGTACTTCCCGCTGCCCACGGGCACCGGAACGTCGCCGTCATCCTCGATGCTGATCACCGTGTTCTCGATGAGATCGATGTGCACGATCAGTCCTTCGACCGGATGCGCCCACGCGATGTCGTCCTCGCTGTCGCGCAGGAAAGTCAGGGAGCGGATCACTCGTCGCCCCACCTCGTCCGCACGACCGACGAAGCCAGGCGCGAGCGGCGAGCAGAATGCCAGTTCCATGCGATCCGCGAGACCACGGCGGATCATCGCCGCCTGCCAATCGGCAGACGCCTTGACGATCTCCGCCGCGCGCTCGTACTCCTCGAAGAGGTACTGCGGCTGGCCGTAGGGCGGGGACATCGCATCGTGAGCTCTCGAGGACACCACCTCGCCACGCGTGACCGAGACGATCGCCTCGGTCACCTCTCCCGTCGTGACGTCGAGAAGGGTCACGTCGACGCGTCGATCGAGCGGATCGCCCGGCGACCAGACGGCGATCTCCTCCTTCGTCGGTTCGTCGGGCAGCAGCATCGGCACGCGCACGTTCGCCCCCAGGAGTCCGGCGGCGACGAGGATCTCTCGCGCTCGAGCGATCTCCTCCGCGGTCAGCGGATCGAGCGGATGCGGCAGCGCAGACGGCTCGCGACGGGACGACGCGCGCACCGGGAGGAGATCGGCGTTGTCGTGAGGCTGCACCGGCTGATGGTCGTGGGTCATGGGACGCCCTTCCGTGCGACGTATCGGTGGGCACGCGACACCGCGCCCCCACCCCGTACGCCAGATCGTACGAGCGCAGATGCGCGGCGACAACGGCTCGCGCGTCGAATGCGCAGACCGTTCGCCCTGACGCATCCGGCACGCGCTGTGCGACAAGGCCGGGCGTCCCTCAGCCGCCGACAATGATTCCGGACGCGAGCCGAGAGCCCTCGGCCAGCGCCGCGGAGACCGCCGCACTTTGATCGCTCGCACAGACCGCCCGCTTCACCGCCGACACAGAGGAGACACCGATGTCCGACTCCACCGCACACCAGACGACCGCCACCCCGGAAGACGACCTGCTGCGACGCATCGAGGCATCGGGTGACGGTCGAGAGGTGGTCGACGCCGCCACACGGGCCCCGATCGGTCGCGCACCGGTGCAGACGACCGATGACCTGGAGCGCGCGATCGCCCGGGCTCAGGCCGCTCAGCCCGGTTGGGAGGCACGCGGTCACGCCGAGCGCTCACGCCTGCTGAACGCCGCGGCGGATGCGATCGACGCGCATGCCGAGGCCCTCGCCCGCCTGCTGTCACGGGAGCAGGGCAAGCCGCTCAACGGCCCCAACGCCCGATTCGAGGTCGGCGCCTGCTCGGCGTGGCTGCGCACCGCGGCGTCGACCCCGCTGGATCCCGAGATCGTCGTCGACGACGGCACCACCCGCGCCGAGCTGACCTACCGCGCGATCGGAGTCGTCGGCGCCATCGGCCCGTGGAACTGGCCCCTCATGATCACGATCTGGCAGGTCGCCGCCGCACTGCGCATGGGCAACACCGCGGTGATCAAGCCCAGCGAGTACACGACCCTCAGCGTGCTCGCCCTCGTCTCGGTGCTGAACGACGCCCTGCCCGATGGCGTGCTCGTCGCCGTCGCGGGCGATCGGGAGATCGGCGAACGCCTCGCCTCGCACCCGGCGATCGGAAAGCTCATGTTCACCGGATCCACCCGCACGGGCCGGAAGATCGTCCAGAGCTCGGCCGAGAACCTGGCGCGTCTGACCCTCGAGCTCGGCGGCAACGACGCGGGCATCGTCCTGCCGAGCGCCGACCCGAAGGCGATCGCGCAGGACCTGTTCTGGGGCGCGTTCATCAACACCGGGCAGACGTGCGCCGCCCTCAAGCGCCTGTACGTGCACGACTCGCTGTACGACGGTGTGGTCGCTTCGCTCGCCGAGGTCGCCTCCGCGATGCCCATGGGCAACGGCCTCGACGAAGCCACCGTGCTCGGTCCCCTGCAGAACCGCGCGCAGTTCGACATCGTGTCGCGTCTCGTCGACGACGCGAGGGCGAACGGCGGCCGGGTGGTCACCGGCGGGGCTCCCGCGACGGACCTCGGCGAGCTCTTCTACCCGATCACGCTCGTCGCCGATGTGACGGACGGGGTCGCGCTCGTCGACGAGGAGCAGTTCGGCCCGGCACTGCCCATCGTGCGGTACTCGGACGTCGATGACGCGGTGCGCAGCGCGAACGGGCTGGACGTGGGACTCGGAGCGTCGGTGTGGGGAGACCGCGACGAGGCCCGCGCGGTGGCGGCGCGCATCCAGGCCGGAACGGTGTGGATCAATTCGCACGGCGGGGTGCACCCGATGATCCCGTTCGGCGGGATCAAGGGCTCGGGGTACGGGCTGGAGTTCGGCGTCGAGGGGCTGAAGTCCGTCGCGGTGCCGCACATCGTCAACGGCTGACCGCGCGCGGCTCGGGGTGAGGGGTTCCGCGCGGCGGTCGATGATCAGTGCGTCGCGCGGAACTCGCTCGGAGACACACCGAACGCCGTCTTGAAGATCCGGCTGAAGTGCGCGGCATCCGGGAATCCCCAGTGGGCCGCGACCGCCGAGACGGGCCGATCGGCGAACGCCGGATCCAGAAGGCTGCGCTGGCACTGCTGCAGCCGACGCGTGCGGATCCAGGTCGAGATCGTCGTCTCCTGCGCGTGGAACAGCGCATGCAGATGACGGGTGGAGATGTAGTGCGCCGCCGCCACCGAGGCGGGACCGAGATCGGGCGAGGCGAGGTGGCGATCGATGTACCCGTAGATGCGGCGCAGCAGCGCTCGATGCGGATCGCTCGCGTCGTCCATCCCCGACTCACGGGTGAACACGGTCGTCAGCAGGTCGACGGCGCTGTGCATGAGTCGCGCCCCGGTGGCGCCGGTGAGCTGATCCAGATTCTCGGCGAGCTGCGTGAGGTATGGAGCGACGAACGCAGCGACGCCGTCGGAGCCCGACATCCGCACGGCGGTGAGCTGTCCCATCACGTCGGCGGGGAGCGCGATCAGATGACGGGGAAGCATCATCACCATGGTCCGGAAGGAGTCGTCGAAGGCGAGCGTGTACGGGCGGTCGGTGTCGTAGATCGCGAGATCACCGGGCGCCAGCGTGGTCTCGCGTCCGTCCTGGATCAGCAGGCCGGTTCCGGCCAGCATCATGCTGACCTTGAAGTACGGGCTGGCCCCACGGGCGACGAGCTCGGGCGTGCGCTCGACCACATGCGCGGTCGCGCGCACATCGGTGATGTGCACCTCGTCGATCTGCGCGCCTCGCACGACCCCGCGAAAACGGTCGGGTCGCGTGGTCGAGACCTGCAGCGGCACGAAGGAATCGTCGACCGCGGCACGGAACCGACTGATGCCGAAGATCTCGTCGTGCGGACGCTCTTCTCGGGTGACGAGCATCTGGAGACCACCTCTCCGTCGAAGCGGGTGTCATCGTATACGATGCTGCCGTCATGGTACCTCGTGCCTCCCGCCCTGGACAAGCATCCCGATGACATCTCCGGAATTCCGTCGGGCACCCGACATGCCGCCAGGCGGAGCGTTGATACCGTCGAGGCATGTTCATCGTGGGAGTCCTCGCCGCAGTCATCGGCATCGCACTGTTCCACACCGCTCTGGGAAAGACCATCGCCGCGAACTCCGCCTCCCGAATTCCTTTCGGCAGGCGTCCATCGGTCAGCCCGCACGGGTCGGTCGCGATGCGCGCTCTGGGTGCGGGGCTGATCGTGCTCGGTGCCGTGTTCGTGGGAACCGCGGGGTGGCACTGGACCGCCATGGTCGTCGTGGCCGGCCCTCTCACCGCGCTCGCGATCATCGGCCTGCACAACAGGCGGGTGCGTCGAGGCGCAGACGCACAGCCGAGACGCTGAAAGAGTGGGTTCCGGTCCCCCATGCCCGAACAGGGGGACCGGAGCAGTCGTGTTGAGAAGGCACGCAGGCGCGCCCACCCCCATCTTCGTGCTCGAGACCGAGAGAACCCGAGGACGACGTCTGGTTCGACCGACGGAGAGCGGCGCATGGCGGCTCGACGTGCTCCCAGCGTAGGGGGGATGTCTCGCGAGCGCTGATGAGGGCTCGACCGTTGACTCGCGGCCCACAGGTTGCTAAGGGGATAACCTCGAAGGGTGCTCGAGACTCTCACCGGATTCGCCGTCGTCGGAGTCGCGATCATCCTGGGCTACGTCATCGGGCGCATCGACCTGCTGGGTCCGCATGCCCGCCATGTGCTCGGCCGTCTGATCTTCTTCGTCCTGTCGCCGTTCCTGCTGTTCACGGTGCTCGCGCACGCCGACGCGAAGATGCTGTTCTCCGCTCTGCTCCCGGTCTCGGCGATCGCGGCGGTCGCGGTGATCCTGATCCATTCCCTGATCGCCCGACTGTGGTGGAAGCGCTCGACCGGCGAGACCCTGATCGGTGCGCTGTCGGCTGGCCAGGTCAACTCGAACAACATCGGCATCCCGCTGTCGCTCTACCTGCTCGGCAGCGCTGCCTACCCCGCGCCCGTCGTGCTGATGCAGCTGCTGGTGTTCACACCCATCTCGCTCACGATCCTCGATGCCGTCACGAGTGACCGGGGATCCCTGCGCAAGACGCTCGTGCGCACCGCGACGAATCCGATCATCATCGGGTCCGTGCTCGGCACGCTCGTGTCGGTGTTCGGCATCTCCGTGCCCGAGATCGTGATGCAGCCGGCGCAGCTCATCGCCGACGCCGCGGTGCCCGTGCTGCTGATCAGCTACGGCATCTCACTGCACGGTCAGCGCGTGCTGGGAGCCGCCGGGCGACGCCGCGATGTGATCGTCGCGAGCGTGCTGAAGCTCATCGCGATGCCGCTGATCGCCTGGGTCGTCGCCGAATTCGTGTTCGGCCTCTCCCCCGCCGAGGTGCTGATCGTGGTGGTGCTCGCCGCCCTTCCGACCGCACAGAACGTCTTCAACTACTCCCAGCGCTACGACATCGGCGAGACCATCTCGCGCGACACTGTTTTCCTCACCACGGTCGGGTGCCTGCCGGTGCTCGTGCTCATCATGGTGCTGCTGGGCTGAGCGCCCGAGCCCGAGCCGGACGGCCTAGGTTGTAACGGTGGACAACCCGCTCATCTTCATCGTGCTGATCGCCGCGGTGATCGTGCTCGCGATCTTCCTGCCGCGATGGGTACGGCGCTCGACGACATCGGCGGGCGAGAGAGAAGAGCACCGCATCGCCGAGTCCCGCCGGGCCCAGACCCTGCGCGATCTCGAGACGACGATCGTCCTCCGCGCACCCGAGCCCGTCGTTCGCGAGCTGGTCGATGCGATCGTGCTGCAGCGCCCGCGTGAGTTCACGGTGCTCGGCGACGGCGGCTACGGCATCCGCTTCGTCGAACCCGACGATGCGACCGTCGTTCTCGTCTCCGACGGTTCGGTCACACGGCTGCAGGTCGCGCACTCCCGCGAGTATCTCGGTATGCCACAGGGTGCGGCGTTCTGGAACGAACTGCGAAAGCTCGTCACCGCGCGGGCGACGGCTGAGGGCATCGTCGTCACGAGCGAATCCGGGCGAGCGAACTCCGTCTGACGCAACTAGGCTGTCGTGTGCCGACGACCACCGATCCGTGCCCGCGGTCGGATCCTGACGGCATCACTTCTCCTCACAGTTTCCGTGTCTGTGACCTGCGCCGGAAAGGCTGACCCATGAGCGAATCTCCCTCGAACGATCGCACGCCCGACTTCTTCGACAAGCTGATCGAAGAGACCCCGCGCGAGCAGGCGGGCTTCACCGCCTCGTTCCGCGGCTACGACAAGGCCGAGGTCGACTCCGCCCTGAGCGCGCTGCGCAACCAGCTGCAGCAGGCGAAGGCCGATCTCGCCGACGCCGAGGCCAGGCACGAAGACACGCTCGAGTCGATCCGCGACGAGGAGCGCGCGGCCCGCGAAGAGCTCGAGGCCGAGCTGACCACGATCAAGGCGAAGGCCGCCGAGACCGAGCAGCAGGTGCTGACACTCACCAACGAGCTCGTCGACACCCCGCGTGCCGACGGCCAGGACGCCCCCTCGCGCGAGCAGTTCGAGACGATCCTCCGTGTCGCCGAGGACCAGGCCAACGTCCTGATCCAGAACGCCGCCGTGCAGGCCGACCGCCTGATGGCAGCCGCCCGCGAAGAGGTCACCACGCAGCGCGCCGAGGCCGACGCCGATGTCACGCGCATCATCGCCCAGGCTCAGCACGACGCCGACCAGATCCGCCTGAAGATCGACACGGAGTACACCGCGCACGAGGCGACGATCGAGCGCGAGGCCGCGCACGCCGCCGAGAAGGTGCACCAGGCCACGCAGGAGGCCACCGCCATCCGCACCGAGGCTGAGAAGGGCGCCGCCGCGCTCCGCTCGCTCGTCACGCGCGAGACGACCCAGCTGCGGACCGATGCCGAGCGCGAGGTGCGTGAGATGAACGCCCGCGTGCTCGAGTTCGAAGAGACCCTCACCCGCCGGCAGGACGACGCGCAGCAGGAGTTCCTGGTGCTGCACAACCAGGCCGTCGCACACGCCGAGCGCATCACCGCCGACGCCAACGAACAGGTCACCGCATCGCTCGAGCACGCGCAGCGCATCTCGGGCAAGGCCGACGACTACGAGCGACTGATGCGTTCGCAGGCGCAGACCATCGAGGCGGATGCTCAGGTGCGAGCCCGTGACACGCTCGACCGTGCGCGGGTGAAGTCGCAGAAGATCGTCGACTCCGTCACCTCGCACACCTCGCAGGTGCTGCGCGACGCCGAGGACCAGGCCCGCCAGCTGCGCTGGCAGCAGCAGCAGCTCGCCAGCTTCATGGCCGAGGTGCGCGAGCTGATCCGCCCGGACGGCATCTTCAGCGACGCGGCGCCCTCTTCAGCCTCCGCCGCCGGATCCTCGGTCGCGGCTCTCGACGACGCCGACGAGGTCATCGCCGACGGAACCTTCGCCGACGATGCCGACGACATCGAGACCGTGCATGCCGAGGTCGTCGACGAGTCGGATGACGAGTACGACACCGACGCGCGAGTCGAGGAGTTCCGCGGCGACGAGGCTCTCGACGACGAACTGCTCGACGACGACGCCGCCACGATCGACGGCAAGATCACCATCGAGGTCGTCGAGGCCGACGGCAAGAACTCGCGCTGACCCTCAACCGATCGGTGGATGCGGGGATCATCCGCTCCACGGCTACCGCCCGCGCGCCGCGGAGGGCACGCTGGAGACATGACAGACAGCGTGATCGAGGTCCGCGACCTCCGCAAGGACTACGGGGGGTTCACCGCGGTCGACGGCATCAGCTTCGACATCCGCAGGGGTGAGACGTTCGCCCTGCTCGGCCCCAACGGCGCGGGCAAGTCGACGACCATCGAGATCCTCGAGGGCTATCGGCACCGCACCTCCGGTGAGGTGCGGGTGCTCGGGATCGACCCGCAGCGCGGTGGACTGGACTGGAAGGCCCGGCTCGGCATCGTGCTGCAGTCGACCGGCGAGGCGGGCACCTTCACGGTGCGGGAGCTGCTGACCGAGTTCGCCGGCTACTACCCGAACCCGAGAGACATCGACGAGGTCATCGCGGCGGTGGGGCTCGAGCAGAAGCAGCGTTCCCGCGCCGGCAAGCTCTCGGGCGGGCAGCAGCGACGGCTCGACGTCGCGCTGGGCATCATCGGTCGCCCCGAGCTGCTGTTCCTCGACGAGCCGACGACGGGCTTCGACCCCGAGGCTCGGCGCCAGTTCTGGGAGCTGATCCGGTCTCTCAAGGCCGAAGGCACCAGCATCCTGCTCACCACCCACTACCTCGACGAGGCGGCGCAGCTGGGCGACCGCGCGGCCGTCATCGTCGGCGGGCGCATCGCCGCGATCGGTGAGATCGATGAGATCGGCGGCCCCGAGGCCCGAACTCCCGTGGTCCGCTGGATCGATGCGGCCGGTGCGGTGCAGGAGCGCCGCACGAGCGCCCCCGGTGCGGTCGTCGCCGAACTCCACAGGGATGCGGGCGAACCGCAGGGCCTGGAGATCGTGCGGCCCACCCTCGAGGACATCTACCTCGGACTCATCCGGGCGCATGACGCCGCCGCACTCACCGACGTCACGGAGCCGGCATGAGCACCACGACCGCACCCGCCCGCTTCGGTCTGTCGCGAACGATCCGTCTCGGCGTGCGCCGCATCGGCTTCGAGCTGCGGCAGTACTTCCGCGCCGGAGACCAGGTCTTCTTCACCTTCCTGTTCCCGACGGTCATGTACCTGATCTTCGCGACGATCTTCACCGGCGACATCGGCGGCGGACCGGACACGATCAGCATGGCGACCTACTACTTGCCCGGTCTGATCGCGGGAGGCATCTTCCTCTCGGGCGTCCAGGGCCTGTCGATAGAGATCGCCGTCGAGAAGAGCGACGGCACGCTCAAGCGCCTGGGCAGCACTCCGATCTCGCCCGTCACGTACTTCATCGGCAAGATCGGCGAGGTCTTCGTCACGGCGATCCTGCAGATCGCTCTGCTGATCGTCGTCGCGGTGGTCCTGTACCGCGTCGAGCTGCCCACCGACGTCGACGCCTGGGGCCGCTTCGCCTGGGTGTTCGTGCTCGGCCTGCTGACATGCGCCCTGCTCGGCGTCGCCCTCTCGGCGGTGCCGCGATCGGGGAAGACGGCGTCGGCGGTCGTCATCCCGGTGGTCCTCCTGCTGCAGTTCATCTCCGGCGTCTACATCGCCTTCACCTCGCTGCCCGAGTGGCTGCAGAACGTCGCCTCGGTGTTCCCGCTCAAGTGGATCGCCCAGGGCATGCGCTCGGCGATCCTGCCCGACTCGTTCAAGGCGGTCGAACCCGGAGGGGAATGGGCGCTCGGTATGGTGGCGATCGTGCTGGGCATCTGGCTGGTCGTCGGGATCATCCTGAGTCGCGCGACCTTCCGGTGGATCCGGCGCGACGGATGACGGGACGAGTGTTCGTATGACGCGTGGAATCCGCAAGGAGCGGTGGGGGTGGGACATCGCCGCGACCGTGCTGGTGCTCGCGGTGGGCGGCCTCTCGCTCTCACTCCCCGAGAGCTTCGCGGGATCGCGATGGGTCCTGATCGGAATCGCGGTCGGCGTCTTCCTCGTCTACGCCCTCGGCGCGCGTCCCTATGTCGGCATCAGTGACGGCATCGAAGACCCGTCGCCCGTCGGCTCCGCGACGATCCAGGCGCTGCTGATCACCCTGCTCGCCGCCGGTGTGGTGCTCGAGCCGAACATGCTGCTTCTGCAGACGCTCGTCCTGCCCCTCATCTGGATGACCTCTCGGTCGACCCTCCAGGCGATCCTGGTGACGATCGGCAACGGCATCGTCCTCGCGCTCGCCTACGCCGCGTGGGGAGGGTGGGTCGCCGATGCCTTCGCGGGCGGCTTCCTCACCGCGGGCCTGTCGACGGCGTTCAGTCTGGCACTCGGCCTGTGGATCACGCGCATCGCGGAATGGGGCACCGAGCGCCAGACCCTGCTCGCCGAGCTCACGGCTGCGCAGGCGGGCCTCGAGACCGCCAGCCGCGAGGCGGGTGCGATGGAGGAACGGGCTCGGCTCGCGCGCGACGTGCACGACACGATCGCGCAGAGCCTGACGAGCATCGTCATGCTCGCCGAGCGAGCGCGTCTCGACGGGTCGCCCGCGGCGGTCGGACTCATCGAGGATGCCGCGCGCGAGGCGCTGCTCGAG
Organism: Microbacterium sp.; assembly: GCF_031988965.1. Taxonomy (GTDB): domain Bacteria; phylum Actinomycetota; class Actinomycetes; order Actinomycetales; family Microbacteriaceae; genus Microbacterium. The sequence goes on along the minus strand of NZ_DALZXX010000088.1, from coordinate 13 downwards.
GCCCGCGCCCTGG
>NZ_DALZXX010000087.1:0-12964 GCF_031988965.1 Microbacterium sp. | reverse complement strand
GGGGCTCGCAGCCGTCGGCAGTCGCAGCGCCTCGCGTACCGCTTCGATCGAGCGGGTCACCCCGCGGGCGGCGTTCCCGATCACGAGCGCGACGGCGCCGGTCGCGGCGACGCCGACGGTCCACAGCAGGAACCGCCGGCGCTCGTCGTGCTCGGCGCGAAGATACGGCACGGGGTGCACCGTGCGCATGAGCAGCCTCAGGGCGACCACCGCGGCAACTCCGGCGACGAGACCGGGAAGCCAGGCGAACGGGCCTGCACCCGGACGGATCATCGCGGCCACCAGGGCGAGAACACCGAGGGCCGCGAGGATCGTCGACCCCACGCCCGCGCGGCGGGACTCCAGGATGCCGGCGAGCGCCGCGACGCCAGCGAGCACCAGAGCGATGCCGGTGATCAGCGCGATCTTGTCTCCGGTGCCGAACAGCGCGATCGCGGCATCCTTCGCCCAGCTCGGGGCGAGGTCGATCAGGCCGCCGCCGATCACGGCGAACGGACTCGCGCTCGGCTCGACGATCGCGGCGACGAGCTCTGCCAGACCGACAGCGACGACCGCCGAGCTCAGCCCGGCGGCCGCCGATCGGAGCCTGACACCGCGTCTCTCGCGGCTCGCTTGCGTCATTCTCCGAGGGTAGCCCCGGCATCCTGTGCCGGGGCCGCCCGTCTCAGAGTCCGTTGCGTCGTGCGACCTCGCCGAGCCAGGCGAGCGAGGGCTTCGGGAAGCGCTCGAACGTCTGGTGGTCGAACCCGATGAGACCGAACGTCGGGCGGAAACCGCTGGCCCACTCGTAGTTGTCGAGCGCGCTCCAGTGCTGGTACGCCTTCACCTCGATGCCGTCGGAGATCGCGCGGTGCAGACCCTCGAGGGCGCCCTGCGTGTAGGCGATGCGCCGGGTGTCGTCGGCGGTCGCGATGCCGTTCTCGGTCACGAGCACCGGCACGCCGCCGCTGCGCTCCCACGCGCTGCGCACGCCCATCTCGAGCGCCTCGGGGAAGAACTCCCAGCCGGTGAGTGTGGTCTCCACATCGTCGGCGACCGGCCGAGGCCCTTCGGGTCCGATGAAGGTGCGGGTGTAGGCCTGCACGCCGACGAAGTCGTCGCCGGCCGACTGGTCGAGGTACCAGTGGTCGCGCGGGTCGCCGTAGGTGGCGACCATCTCGTCTGCACCGGGCTCGCCCGTGGAGTGGAACGCCTGCGTCGCGATGGTCCATCCGGCCTGCACACCCGAGACGGAGTGCAGGATCTCGGAGGCGCGGTGGTGCGCCTCGAGCAGCGTGTCGGCGACGGCGAGATCGGGGTTCGGCAGACCGAACGCGACGAGGTTCGCCGCATCCTCTCCCCCGGCGAGCATCGCCGCGATGTTCGGCTCGTTGATCGTGCAGACGTATTTCACGCCCTCGAGGATCGGGAGCACGGTCTCGACGTAGCGCGAGAACAGATCTACGGCGTCGGACGCGCGCCAGAAGCCGTCCTTCTGGAACCACTGCGGCACCGTGAAGTGCATCAGCGTCACCGTGGGGTCGAGCCCGTTCTCGCGGGCGGTGTCGATCATGCGGCGGTAGTGGTCGAGCATGGCACGCGAGACGAACCCGCGCTCCGGCTCGATGCGGGCCCACTCGACCGAGAAGCGATACGAGTTCAGACCGGCCTCGGCCAGCAGGCGCATGTCCTCCGGATACCGGTGGAAGTGGTCGGCGGCGTCACCCGAGGGCTCCACCATCGGCGAGCCGGGAGCATGCTCCATGGTCCACCAGTTGCTGGTCGTGTTGTTCCCCTCCACCTGATGGGCTGCGGTCGCAGCGCCCCAGAGAAAGCCGTCAGGGAATGTGAGCACGAGTGCTCCTTTCGTCTTGCTGTGGTTCGATCAGCGCTCGGCACGTGCCGGGTTGGGCACGGCGTCGAGCAGCTGCACGGTGTACGGGTCTTCGGGATGCTGCAGCACCTGGGAGGTCTCGCCGCGCTCGACGACGCGTCCGCTGTTGAGCACGAGGATGTTCTCGGTGACGAGACGCGCGCTGAGCAGATCGTGCGTGATGTAGAGCATGCTGATGCCCCACCTCTCGCGCAGGTCCTCGAGCAGCGCCAGCACACCGGCGCGCAGCGAGACGTCGAGCATCGACACGGGCTCGTCGGCGATCAGCACCTGCGGGTCGCTGGCCAGCGCTCTCGCGATGACCACGCGCTGGCGCTGCCCGCCCGAGAGCTGATGGGGCAGCTTCGCAGCGAACTGCTCCACGGGAGTCAGTCCCACGGTCTCGAGGAGCTCGAGCACGCGAGCCCTCGCCTCATCACCGCGGAGCTTCGTGTAGTTGCGGATCGGGCGGCTGAGCGCGTACTCCACCGTGTGCAGCGGGTTGAGCGCCGCGTACGGATCCTGGAACACCATCTGCACGTCCTTGCGGAGGTCACGCAGACCCTTTCGCTTGAGCGACGCCACATCGACGTCTCCGAAGCGCACGGTTCCGTCGGTCGGCTTCTCGACCCCGGTGATCAGCTTGGCGAGAGTCGACTTGCCCGAGCCCGAGGCGCCCACAAGGGCGAGCGCCTCGCCGGGCTCCAACCGGAACGACACGTCGTCGACCGCGACGACGGGATCTTCACCACGGCGTGGTGCCGGATAGCGCTTCGACACGCCCTCGACCACGATCGCGGCATCCGCCCGCCGGGTGTCGCGCTGCGACACGGTCGGCACCGTCTCGGTGAGGTCGGTGCGGGAGTGCCCCCCACGGCGCCGGGTGCCGAGGTCGACGAATCCGGGGATCGAGATCGACTCGGCCCGCGGATCGGCGTAGTGGCTCAGCAGCATCCGCGTGTACTCGTCCTGCGGACGATGCAGGATGTCGAGGCTCGGCGCGTCCTCGACGATCCGCCCCTCGTGCATCACCATCACCCGGTCGGTGGCCTCGAGCACGATGCCGAGGTCATGGCTGATGAGGATCGCCGTGAAGTGCTCGGAGCGCTGCAGGTCTTTGATCGTGTCCATGACGGCGTGCTGCACGAGCACGTCGAGCGCCGTGGTGGGCTCGTCGAACACCATCAGCTGCGGCTCGAGCGAGAGAGCCAGCGCGATCGAGGTGCGCTGACGCATTCCCCCCGACAGCTCGCTCGGGTATCGCGCGAGCACCGCCGGGTCGAGGCCGACCTTGCCGACCAGCTCACGTGCTCTGGCATCCCGATTCTCCCGAGCGACATGCCCGTGAGCCGCGAAGATGTCCTGGAAGTGGTTGCCGATCGTCCGCACCGGGTTGAGCGCATTCATGCCCGACTGCAGCACCATCGCGAATCCGCCCTGGCGCTGCCTGCGCAGCTCCTCGGCGTTCAGGTCGCGGATGTCGCGGCCGTCGAACAGGATGCGGCCGTCGCTGATGCGCGCCGGGGGCTTCTGCAACCGCGTCAGCGCGAAGCCGAGCGTCGACTTGCCGGAGCCCGACTCGCCGACCAGGCCGACGAACTCGCCACGGCGCAGGGTGAACGAGACGTTCTCGACCGCGGTGACCGGCGTCGTACCCGGCGAGGCGTACTCGACGGACAGGCCCTGGACGTCGAGCAGGATGTCGTTCGCGGGTGTGTTCGCGTCCATGGCGCTCATCGTCCCTTCCCTTCACGCAGACGCGGATTGGAGATGCCGTCCACGCCGAAGTTGATCAGTGTCAGGCTCAGCGCGAGCAGCGCGATGCAGAGACCCGGGGCGAACAGCAGCAGCCACTGTCCGGTGAGCAGCGAGTTGGAGTTCTGCGCCCAGTAGAGCATGGTGCCCCAGCTGACGATGCTGGAGTCGCCGAGTCCGAGGAACTCGAGCCCCGCCTCGGCCAGGATCGCCGCGGTCGCGGCGCCGAAGAGCGTGCCCGCGATGATCGAGGTCATGTTCGGCAGGATCTCTCGGAACACGATGCGCGCCCGGCTGTCACCCGAGAACTGCGCCGAGGTGACGAAGTCGTTGCCTCGCAGCGACTGGGTCTGGCTGCGCAGCACACGAGCACCCCAGGCCCATCCGGTGACGACGATCACCGCGATGATCATCAGGATGCCGCCGTTCTGCAGGTAGGCGGCGATCACGATCATCAGCGGGAGGCCGGGGATCACCAGGAAGAGATTGACGATGAAGCCGACGACCTCTCCGAGGAATCCGCGCATGTAGCCCCAGCTGAGGCCGATCAGCACGGCGACGATGGTCGAGAGGATGCCGGCGGCCAGGCCGACGAGCAGGCTGATCTGCGAGCCGTAGATCAGCTGACTCAGGACGTCCTCCCCCGCGGCGGTGGTGCCGAGCCAGTGCGCGGCCGAGGCGTCGGCGTTGCGCTCGAACGAGTTCTCCTTCGGGCCGTAGGGCGCGAGCAGCGGTGCGAACACCGCGACGAGCACGAACAGCCCGAGGATGATGAGGCCCAGGCGGGCCTTGCCGTTGGACCAGAGGGTGCCCACCATCCGGGCGAACGAGCGCCACGGGCTGGGAGCCGCGATCCGGTCGGAGGGAACCTTGACATTCATGGTGGAGGTCATCGGCGAGTCCTTGGATCCAGCACGCCGTACAGGATGTCGACGAGGAAGTTGGCGATGAGCACGCTCACGGTGATCATCAGGAAGAGCGCCTGCATGAGCGGGTAGTCCTGCCCGATCACGGCGTTGAAGAGCAGATAGCCGATGCCCGGGTACCCGAACACCTGCTCCACGAGGATCGATCCGCCGACCACGCCGCCGAGCGTGAGCCCGAAGCCGGTGAGGTTCGGCAGGATCGCGTTGCGTGCGGCATAGCGGACGGCGATCGTTCGGCCGCGGAGGCCGTTCGCCTCGGCGAAGGTCACGTAGTCCTCACCCAGGGTGTTGATCATGGCGTTGCGCATTCCGATGATCCACCCGCCGAGCGAGGTCAGCAGGATCGTCAGTGCCGGCAGCACCGCATGCTGCACGAGGTCGACGATGAAGTCCCAGGTGAACGCCGGCGTGGTGGTCGCCGCATAGGCCCCCGTGGTCGGGAACCAGTGCAGCACGTACCCGAAGAAGAACAGCAGCAGCAGCGCGGTCCAGAAGTACGGGAAGGTGCTGAGGAACGAGCCGGTGAGCGTGGGCAACGAGTCGAGCCACGTGCCGCGACGCCAGGCCGCGGCGACGCCGATCAGGGTGCCGATCACGAACGCGAGGATCGTGACGATGCCGACCAGGCCGATCGTGTACGGCAGCGCGGTCGAGACCATGCTCGAGACGCTCTGCGGGTAGAAGGTGTACGAGACGCCGAAGTCGAGCCTGACCACCTGGCCGAGGTAGGCGACGTACTGGTCCCAGATCGAACCGGTCGGCACGCCGAGCTGGGCCTCGATCGCGGCCCGCGTCGCGTCGGACACGGGGCCGTTCTGCGCGAGCTTCGCGATCGCGGCGTCGGCGGGCGAGCCCGGCATGAGCCGTGGGAGGAAGAAGTTCAGCGTGACAGCGGCCCACAGCGTGAGCACGAAGAGGCCGAGCTTCTGGAGGACGTACTTCATCAGTCGTCATCCCCCTTCACGCGCTCGAGCCGGGTGAAGATCATCAGCGGCGCCGAGTCGTAGTTCTGCGGAATCATGTAGGGGTCGTCCTCTGTGGGCCAGCCGGTGAACTTGGAGTCGTTGAACAGACCCCAGATGCCGCCGTAGTACAGCCCGATCACGGGCAGCTCGTCGTAGACGATGCCCTGCAGCTCGTTCACGATCTCCGCCTGACGGGCGGGATCGACGGTCTCGCGGTACTCGGCGAGCAGTGCGTCCGCCTCGTCCGATCGGTACCGCTCGAAGTTGTTCGCGGTGGCCTCGCCGGAGGGCACGTAGAACTCGCTCGAGAGCAGGTTGTTGTACGCCTGGTAGACGTCGCCGTTGCCCATGCCGCCGATGGCCATCTCGAAGTCGCCGTTGCTGATGGCGCTCTGGTAGCCGGCGGGCTGCGGGAGCTTGAGGGTGACCTTCACGCCGACCTCGGCGAGCTGGCGTTGCACCGTCTGCGCGGCGCGGGTCCAGTCGGAGTAGCCGTTGGCGGTCGTCAGCGCGAACTCGAGCTGCTGCCCGTCGGCGCCGACCAGCTGGTCGCCCTGCAGCGTGTAGCCCGCCTCGGCGAAGGCCGCGAGCGAGGCATCCGCGTCCTGCGTGAGCATGCCCTGGTCGGGGATGCTCGGGTCGAGGTACTCCTCCTGGTTCGGCAGGATGAGTCCGGTCTGGCCGGCGGGCTGCATGTAGCCCTCCGAGGCGGTCTCGGCGATCTCCTCGCGATCGAGCGCGAGCGCGATGCCCCGACGCACGTTCACGTCGTCGAACGGTGCGACCTCGAGGTTGGGCATGAGCCCGATCACCCCTCCCGGCGGGAACCACCAGGCGTTGTCGGGACTCGCGGCGCCCCAGGTGCCCTCGACGTCGGAGATGAACGAGTAGGCCCAGTCGTATCCGCGGGTGACGGTGTCGAGCTGCGAGTTCGTCGAGGGCAGGATGATGTGCTCGATCTCGATCTTGTCGGCCTGCCAGTAGTCGGGGTTCTTGTCCACCGAGTACTGCTGGTCGTTGTAATTGCCGAGCACGAACGGCCCGGTGCCCACCGGATCCTCGTTGCGGAACGTCCCGGGGTCCTTCACGTCTGCCCAGATGTGCTCGGGAACGATCATGGTGAGACCCAGGATCGACAGAGACGGGGCGTCCTCGGTCTGCAGGTGCATGATCACCGTGTCGCCGTCGGTCTCGACGCTCTCGAGGTGCTGCCAGGCGCCCTTGATGTCGAGCGACGGGTTGTCCTTCAGCAGCTGGAACGTGAAGGCCACGTCGTCGGGCGTCAGCTTCTCGCCGTCGCTCCACTCGACGCCGTCGCGGATCGTCATGACGATCGTGCGGGCGTCAGGCTGAGACCACTCGGTCGCCAGCCACGGGTTCAGGGTTCCGTCGAGCGGGTTCACCAGGATCAGCGGCTCGTAGATCCACCGCGACGCGGTGCGCGTGTTGGTGAGATACGGGTTGAAGTTCCGCGTGAAGAAGGGGTTGCCCTTGTCCGCGTTGATGAGCATCGTGTCGTCGCCGATCGACGGATCGGGCTGCGAACTGATCTGGATGCTGCAACCGCTGAGAACCACGGCTGCTGCCGCCAGTCCCACGATCGCGGCTCTCCGCCAGCGTCGGAGCATGTGCGTCTTCGCCACACTGCCACCTCATGTCGTCTGTGTCATGAAGGGGGTCCCACGGGTCGGGGCACCCCACGGCCGGAGCCGCGTGAGCAATTGTAAGCGCATACATTTCGGACATGCAAGCCCTTGACAACACGCCCGGCGCCATCGATCCGCCGAAGCGCAGGATGGGAGCGGTGCCAGATCAGTGGTCGCGCGGCGCCTCACGGAGGGAGCTCACCATGCTCCGCAGAGCGCGCAGGGCAGCGACCTGCTCGGCATCCGTCATACCCGACAGCATCCGGACCTCGACCGACCGCACCGCGGCGGTCGCCGTCGCGAGACTGCTCCTCCCCCGCGGCGTGAGAGTCGCCGGCAAGGTCCTTCCCGCAGGGGCCACGGCAGGACGGGCGACGAACCCGTCCTTCTCGAGCGACTGCAACAGGACGTTCATGGACTGGCGCGTCACGAACGCCCCTCGAGCGAGTTCCGAGTTCGACATCCCCGGCCGTTGAGCGAGCAGCTCGAGGCAGGAGTAGTGCGTGATCGTCATCCCGAGCGGTCGCAGCACCTCCTCCATCGCCGAGCGCAGAGCGCTCGCCGCTTCTTTGAGCAGATACCCGAGCGAGGTGTCGAGGTCGATGCCGTCTTGCCGCATGTCAGCAGTCTGACATATGCTCGAGCATGTCAGATAACTGACACTCAACGAAAGGGACTCACCATGCCCGTCACCGGCCCCGACTTCATCTCACTCCAGACCCGCGACCTCGCGGCATCCCAGGCGTTCTACGAGCGGTACCTCGGACTCGTGCGCTCGCCCGCGGGCCCGCCGCACGCCGTCGTGTTCGAGACGACACCCATCGCGTTCGCACTGCGCGACATCGCCCCCGGCACCGACCTCGACGGGGTCGATCAGCCGGGGATCGGTGCGGCGATCTGGTTGCACGCGACCGACGTCCAGAGCATCCACGACGCCCTCTCCACCGACGGCCACACGATCGTCGCGGCCCCGATCGACGGTCCGTTCGGTCGCACCTTCACGTTCGCCGACCCCGACGGATACCGCATCACGCTGCACGACCGCGCCTGAACGGTTGCGGTCAGACCTCTCGCACCGGGCGCTGGGAGCTCTCGCGCACGAGGATCTGCAGAGGCAACCTCACGGTCATCGGCTCGGCATCCGGCTGCTCGAGGCGCCGCGCGAGCAGCTGCACGGCGGCACGACCGAGGTCGATCATCGGCTGGCGAACGGTCGTGAGAGCGGGCCGTGACAGCGCCGCGGCCTCGAGCCCGTCGAAGCCGGTGACCCTCACGTCGTCCGGCACGCGAATGCCCGCCGAGCTGAACGCATCGATCGCGCCGAGAGCCATCTGATCGTTGGCCGCGACCAACACGGACGGTGCCCCGCGGGCGATCAGGTGCTCGGCTGCCGCGTGTCCCGATGCACGAGTGAAGTCCCCGCGCAACACGGTCACGTCGTCGAGAGCCAGCCCGGCCTCGGCCACGGCGGTGGCGAAGCCGTCCCAGCGCTGGGCGCCGTCGGGAGAATCTTCGGGGCCGCCGAGGAAGGCGATCCCTCCGGGATCAGCTTGCGCGAGCACGAGCCGGGTGAGCTCGGCCATCGCCTCGGCGTTGCTGACGGTCACGTGGTCGTAGTCGTCTCCGCGTGCGGGGCCGGAGAGCACGACCACGGGGATGCGCTGCGCGAGGCGGGCGAGCACATCATCGGGAACGCTCTGCGCGAGCACCATCAGCCCGTCGACGCGACCCGCGATGTCGCGCACGGTCTCGCGCGTGGGATCGTCGCGGCCCACGCCGATCATGAGCACGAAGCCCTGCTTCCACGCCTCCAGTTCAGCGCCGCGCAGCACCTCGTCGAGGAACAGCATGGTCGGATGCGCAGCACCGGTGTCGTCCGACGCCTGCTCGACCGTGAACGGCGGCGCGGCGGCCTGCCCCTCGGCGAGCACCTCGAGCACCGGAGCGTCGTCCGACGCATCGAATCCGGGGAAGTAGAGCCCGAGCACCCCGGTGCGGCGCTCAGCCAGTCCGCGCGCGCTGCCGCTGGGCACGTAACGAAGGTCGGTGACCGCGTCGAGCACGCGCTCTCGCGTGGTCGGGCGTACCGCATCCGGCTGCCGCAGGACGCGCGAGACCGTGGCGATCGACACTCCGGCGCGCTCTGCGACGTCGTAGACGGTCGCCTTCTTGCTCACGCTGTGTCCTCCTCGGGTTGCGTGTGCACCAGGGTACCCGCGGTCACGGCAGCGACGACGCGCGGCGGTGCGCGATCAGCGCCGCATGGGGCCGGATGCTCACCTCGCCGGGCATCCGCTCGCGCCGTTCGGAGGAGGCGACCTCGAATCCGGCGTCGCTCAGCACCGCGGCGAGCGCATCCGCAGACCAGAAGTACGCCGGCGCCACCGCGTGCGCGAACGGCTCCCGCGGCTCGCCGTCGAAGAAGCCGATCAGGATGCTGCCACCGGGGGCGAGCACCCGGGCGAACTCCGCGAGGATCTCGCGCACCTCAGCGGGCGGGGTATGGATGAGCGAGTACCAGGCGAGGATGCCACCGACAGACCCCGTCGCCACTGGGAGCTCACGGAAGGAACCGAGTTCGAACGCGATGTCGGGATGCTGGAGCCGCGCTGACTCGATGAACCCGATCGACAGGTCGACGCCGCGCGCCTCTCGTACGCCCCGAGCCAGGAACGCGGTCCAGTGGCCCGGGCCGCAGCCGGCATCCAGCAGCACTCCCGGCATACTGTCGCGCCACCGACCGATCGCAGTCACGTCGCGGGCATCCATCTGCTCGATCGCTCCGGCCAGCGCGACATACTCCGCGGCGCGCGCGTCGTACGCGGCGGCGACGCCGGCGTCAGAACCGTCGTTCATCAGCGGGCGGCGAGCGCGGCCTGGTACAGATCTCGGGACGACAGGCCCGTCGCCGCAGCGACCTCGGCGCACGCATCCTTCAAACGGATGCCGGACGCGACGAGCTTCTGCACCTGCACGAGAGCGTCCTCCGCGGACGCCTCGCGACGCGGTGCCCCCTCGACGACGACCACGATCTCGCCCTTGACGCCCGCAGTCGCCCACTCGACGAGCTCGGCCGCGGTGCCCCGGCGGACCTCTTCGTAGAACTTGGTGAGCTCGCGGCACACGGCGATGCGACGGTCATCGCCGAAGGCCGCGCCCATGTCGACGAGCGTCGATGCCAGGCGGGCCGGCGATTCGAAGAAGACCATGGTGCGAGGTTCGGCGGCGAGCGCCCTCAGCGTCGACCGGCGCTCCCCCGGCTTGCGCGGCAGGAAACCCTCGAACGTGAAACGGTCGGTCGGCAGACCCGAGATCGCGAGCGCCATGATCACGGCGCTCGGTCCGGGGATCGCGGTCACCGTGACGCCCTGTGCGACGGCCTCGGCGACGAGACCATAGCCGGGGTCGCTGATCGCCGGCATCCCCGCATCGCTGACGACGACGATGTCCTGCTCCGCGGCGAGCGCCGCGAGCTCTGCGGACTTCTGCTTCTCGTTGTGATCGTGCAGCGCGATCAGTCGCGGCCTGTTGGTGATCTGCAGCGCCTGCAGCAGTCGCCCTGTGGTGCGGGTGTCCTCCGCGACCACGACCTCGGCGTTCTCGAGCACCTCGATGAGACGGCGGGACGCATCCCCGAGGTTTCCGATCGGTGTGGCGGCGAGGATGATCACCCGCCCAGCTTAGGCGGGACCGCGTCGCCCGGACGTGCGGGACGCTCGTTGTCTAGGCTGGAGCCCGTGACCGCGCCCGTGCCTCTGCTCCCCGCCCCTGAGGAGCGCCTGACGCGGTACGGGCAGCTGCGCGACCGCATCCTGCGCGACCCCGACTGGGGGCGGATGCTGCGCTGGTTCGCGCCGCTCGTCGTCACCGTCGTGGCGGCCGTGCTGCGCCTGGTGAACCTGGGGCACCCGCATCAGCTCGCCTTCGACGAGACGTACTACGTCAAAGACGCGTGGTCGCTGTGGACCCTCGGCTACGAGGGCACCTGGGGTGAGAACGCGAACGAGGCGTTCATCACCCTGCAGGAGCTGCCACTCGCCGACAACGGCTCGTTCGTCGTGCATCCCCCGCTCGGCAAGTGGCTGATCGCGCTCGGCATGTCGATCGGCGGACCGGACAACACCGTCGGCTGGCGGCTCGCCACCGCGCTTCTCGGCACCGCCACCGTGCTGCTGGTCTACCTGATCGCACGTCGCCTGACCGGATCGATCGTCGTCGCGACCGTCGCCGGCTCGCTGCTGGCGATCGACGGACTGAGCATCGTGATGAGCCGCACCGCGCTGCTCGACGGGCCGCTCACGTTCTTCATCGTGCTGGGCGCACTGTTCATCCTCATCGATCGCGACCGCACGATCCCGCTGCTCGAGATATCCGACACCGAAGCCCCCGAGCCGCTGTGGGGACGGGTGCTCTGGCGTCGCCCCTGGCTGATCGCCGCGGGTGTGGCTCTCGGCGCCGCCTGCGCCGTCAAATGGTCCGGCCTCTACGCGCTCGCGGCCTTCGGGCTCTACGTCGTCGTGACCGATGCGCTCGCCCGTCGTCGCGCCGGGGTCGCACTCTGGCCGAGCTCTGCGGCGTTCCGGCAGGGCCCGGTGTCGTTCGTGCTGCTCGTGTTCCCCGCGTTCGCGACGTATCTCGTGAGCTGGACCGGATGGCTGGTGACCGACGGCGGCTACTCCCGCGACAGCGATCCGAATCCGCTCATCGCCCTGTGGAACTACCACCGCGCGATCCTGAACTTCCACGTCGGCCTGAACAGCGGGCACCCCTACGCGAGCGCGGCCTGGGAGTGGCCGCTGCTGCTGCGTCCCACCGCCGTGTGGGTGGGCACCGATCCCGCGCCGTGCGGCGTCGACCACTGCATCGCCGTGATCTCCACGATCCCGAATCCGCTGATCTGGTACGCGAGCATCGCCGCCGCGGGCTACCTCGTCTACCGCCTCGTGCGGGCCTGGGTCACGCGACGGCCCATCGAGCCTGCGCTCACGTTCCCACTGGTGGGGCTCGCCGCCACCTACATCCCGTGGCTGATGTTCCCCGAGCGCACGATCTTCCAGTTCTACACGGTGGCGATGGCGCCCTTCCTCGCGATCGGGCTCGCCGTCGTGCTGCGCGTGCTCGCGGGTCGCCGCGAGGATCCGCTGCATCGCCGCCAGGCCGGCGAGCGCACCGTCATGGTGTTCCTCGTCGTCGTCGTGCTGGTCTCGGCCTTCTACTACCCGGTGTGGACCGGCGTGAGCGTGCCGTACGACTTCTGGCTCCTGCACAACTGGCTCCCCGGGTGGGTCTGACCGTGGGCGATCCCTCGGGGTTCGAGTTCGTCGTGCGCGGCGACGACGTCGTCATCCGCCATCACGGCGTGACCGCGACGACGCTGCGCGGTGCGCGAGCGAGCGAGTTCCTCGCGCAGGTCGAGCACGGCGACGCCCAGCTGCTGATGGCGCGGGCGACGGGGAACTATCGACGGGGCAACGAACGCACGGCGAAGCGCCACACCCGCAACAGCTGAGGACCGACGCCGGATCTCAGCGCTGCGACGACAGTGCGGCGGGGTCGCTCACCGGCAGCCGGCACACGAACGAACGGCAGTCGAAGGCCTGCTCACCCGACTCGCTCTTGCCCTCGAAGAGCTCGAATCCGGCCTCCGCGAACGCCTGTGCCTGCGCTGAGGAGACGACGGCGACCACGTCGGCATCGATCGCACGGGCCGCAGACGCGAGCGGGCCGAACGGCGCGTCCGTGACGACGACGACCTGTCGCGGGGCGTCGACGAGCCCTGCCGCCGCGCGCAGCAGGCTGCCGTGCGCGAAGGGCTGCCCC
>NZ_DALZXX010000086.1:0-13067 GCF_031988965.1 Microbacterium sp. | reverse complement strand
TCGCCGGTTCCCTCGGCCGCCACATCGGCGGCACGCTCCGGGCGCGGGGCGCGTGCCGGCTTCTCGGCCTTGGGGGCGCTCACGAGGCGGCCCTTGGTGCCCGCGGGGATGTCGAGGTCCTCGAAGAGATGCGGGCTCGACGAGTAGGTCTCGACGGGCTCGGGCTGGCCGAACTCGAGAGCACGGTTGATGAGAGCCCACTTGTGCAGGTCTTCCCAGTCGACGAACGTCACGGCGATACCGGTCTTGCCGGCGCGACCCGTGCGGCCCGCGCGGTGCAGGTACGTCTTGTCCTCGTCGGGAATCGTGTGGTTGATGACGTGGGTCACATCGTCGACGTCGATGCCTCGGGCGGCGACGTCGGTCGCGACGAGCACGTCCTTCTTGCCGGCCTTGAACGCGGCCATCGAGCGCTCACGCTGATCCTGCCCCATGTCTCCGTGGACTCCACCGACGTTGAAGCCGCGGTCGCCGAGCTCGTCGACGAGACGCTGCGCCGCACGCTTGGTGCGCGTGAAGATCACGGTCTTGCCGCGGCCTTCGGCCTGCAGGATGCGCGCGATGATCTCGTCCTTGTCGAGCGAGTGGGCGCGGTAGACGAGGTGCTTGATATTCGCCTGGGTGAGCCCCTCGTCGGGGTCGTTCGCACGGATGTGGATCGGGTTCGACATGAACCGACGTGCGAGCGCGACGATCGGGCCGGGCATCGTCGCTGAGAACAGCTGCGTGTGGCGGACGTCGGGCACCCGCTGGAAGATCTTCTCGATGTCGGCGAGGAATCCGAGATCGAGCATCTTGTCGGCCTCGTCGAGAACCACCTCGGTGGCGTTCGAGAGGTCGAGCAGACGCTGGCCGGCCAGGTCGATCAGACGGCCGGGGGTTCCGACGACGATCTGCGCGCCGGCCTTGAGCTGGTCGATCTGACCCTCGTACGCCTTGCCGCCGTAGATCGCGACGACGCTGGTCGAGCGGTTGCTGGTGAGCAGATCGATGTCCTCGTACACCTGCACCGCGAGCTCGCGCGTGGGTACGACGATGAGCGCCTTGACCCCGTGCTCCGGGTTCAGACCCAGGCGCTGCACGACGGGGATGCCGAAGCCGAAGGTCTTACCGGTTCCGGTCTTGGCCTGGCCGATGATGTCCTGACCGGGAAGGCCGAGGGGGATGGTCTGCTCCTGAATGGGGAACGCGTCGACGATGCCCTTGGAGGCGAGTGCGTCGACGATGTCCTGATCGATTCCGAGATCAGCGAAGGTTGTCAATGTTCAGATGCCTGTCCGGCGACCTACGAGGATCGCCCTGTTTCACGGATCCACGCCGTCTCATGTGCCACAGGCGCGGGCCCCGCTCCGACGGCGGGGACAGGGACAGCCTACCCGAGAGGGTCGAAGACGCCCGGAGGAGCCGTCCGTCCCGGGTATTGTGAACCCCGTGGTCAACTGGTTCTGGAAGCGGAGGACGCCGCGGCGCACCCTGACGTTGCGCAGTCGCGGCGAGCAGGGCACCGCGACGCGCGTCGACTTCGCCGAGCTGGCGCCCGAGCTCAACCGGTTCCTCGGTCAGGCCGCGTATCTGCAGCTGGGGTACTTCGAGACTCTCACGCGGCTGATCCGGGCGACTCCCGAACTCTCCGAGAAGGAATCGCTGTCGCGTGCGGCCGGTGCGGCTCTCACGAAGCATCGCGCGATCGTCGATCTGATCGCCGAGCGCGGCGACGATCCGACTCAGCTCATGCTCCCGTTCCGCGAGAATCTCGACGCCTTCCGACGCAAGACCATCGGTGCACGTCCGCGCGAGACGCTTCTCGCGGTGTACATCACGGCCGGCATGCTCGACGACTTCTACTTCGCGCTCGCCTCGAGCTACGGAGACGTCGGTGAGAAGGTGGCCGCGATCCTGAGCGAGGACGACGCGCGCCACGAGATCGTCGCGATCATCCAGGAGACGATCGACGGCGACGGAGAATGGCGCTCGCTGCTCTCTATGTGGGCCCGTCGTCTGGTCGGCGACACGATCCTCGTCTGCCGATCGGCGCTCCGACAGCCCGAGCTCGCCGCGATGAGCGAGGATCGCGTGGAGCTCGTGTACACCGAGCTCATGGGCGCGCACGCCCGTCGCATGGATGCGATGGGCCTCGCCTCCTGAGGGGAGCCGGATTCAGATCCCGAGAGCTGCCTTCTCGGATGCATCGGAGCGGCGTCGCAACGCGACGATGGCGACGGTCGCCCCCGCGGCGATGACGACGGCGCCGAGGATGCTCGTGAGCCACAGCCAGATGCTGTCCTCGCCCACGCCGAGCCACTGCAGTCCGGTGTAGAGGACCGCGGCCGCTGCGGTCGCGATGGCCGGGGTCACCGCCACTCCGCGGAGCTCACGGCCCCCGATCGCGAAGTGGACGGCGATGCCGAGCGCGCACGCGCCGATCAGCGCGAGGAGGATGTACATGGTCGGGTCAGGCGAAGAAGCCGACTCGACGCGACTCTTCAGTGCCGAGCTCGATGTAGGCCAGGTTCGCGGTGGGGACGACGTAGGAGTTGCCCTTCACATCGGCGAAGTTGAGGTGCGAGGTGTTCTGCTCGAGCGCTGTGGAGACCTGGGTGCGGACCTCGTCCGCGGTCGCTGCGGTCTCGAAGCTGAGCTCGCGGCCGGTGTTGATGATGCCGATGCGGATTTCCACGCGTACTCCTGTGTTTGTCCCGTAGACGATGCAGTGCTGGGTCGACCGAGAGCGGTGACCGCTGCGCCCAACTCTACCCCGGGGGCCGTGGGCGAGATCGGGACGAGACCCCGGTTTCGCCCTGAGCGCACACGGAGACGACGCGGGCGGGGGCGGTCGTCCGACGTCCGGATCCGGCGATGTCCGTCCGTCGCAGTAGCGTGGAGGGCATGATGCAGGATGCCGCCCAGAGAGCCGTGATCGGCGCTGACGACTCGGCATCCGGGATCATCATCGGTGGACCGGGAACCGGTAAGACGCGCACTCTCACGGAGCGGGTCGTGCACCTGCTCGATGTCGCGGGCCTCCGGCCAGAAGAGGTCCTCGTGCTGACCCCGAGCAGGCAGGCGGCGACGGCGCTGCGCGATCGCATCGGCGTGCGCACCGCGCAGGCGACTCCGGGTCCGCTCGCACGATCGCTCGGGTCCTTCGCGTTCCAGGTCGTTCGAGGCGCGATGGTGCGAGACGGTGAAGACCCGCCCGCCCTGCTCACGGGGGCCGACCAGGACCGCCTGATCGCCGACCTGCTCGAGGGAGACGCCGAAGACTCGGTCATCGCCTGGCCCGATGCGCTCAGCCCTGCAGTGCGCGCATCCAAGGGATTCCGCTCCGAGTTGCGCGCCTTCATCGCCGAGTGCACCGAGCTCGGCGTGCGTCCGGATGAGCTGCGCAGCGCGGGCGACCCCGCATGGTCGGCCGTGGCCGACTTCCTGGTGGAGTACCGGTCGATCCTCGATCAGGCGCGCGCTGCGCATCGCGATGCCGCCGATCTGCTCGCCGAAGCGTGCGAGGTGCTGCGGAGCGCAGACGACAGCGCCCTCGGAGTTCTCGCCGATCTGAAGATCGTGCTGTTCGACGACGCGCAAGAACTCACCAGGGGCGGTATCGCGATCGTCCGAGCCCTCCGCGAGCGCGGGATCGCCGTGCTCGCCTTCGGCGACCCCGACATCTCCTCCGGTGCGTTCCGTGGTGCCAGCCCCGAGCTCTTCGCGCAGCTGGCCACCGCGCTCGGCGACGTCCACGTCCTCGATGAGCCCCATCGGCAGTCGTCACCGCTCACCGCGCTCACCCGCACTCTCACGCAGGCGATCGGGGCGTCGGGTCGGGTCGATCATCGGCGGGCTCCGGTCGCGGTCGACGCCGATGACCTCCAGGCGAGCGTGGCGACCTTCCTCGCTCCTTCGCCGTACGAGGAGCTCGACCGCATCGCGGGCGTCATGCGCGAATGGCACCTCTCCGACCGAGTGCCGTGGGCCCGGATGGCGGTCCTCGCCCACGACACCCGCCAGGTCTCGCAGCTCGAGGCGGAGCTGGCGGCGCGGGAGATACCGACGCGCGCCGCGGGGGTGCAGCGACCGCTCGGCAGCGAATCGGTCGTCCGTGACATCGTGGGGATCGTCCGGCTGGCACTGACGCCCGCCGATGAGCGCACGTCTCAGGACTGGGAGGAAGCACTGCGGACGCCTTTCGGCGGCATGGATGCGATCGCCCTCCGACGGCTGCGCGCGCGACTGCGGCACATCGAGCTCGAGCACGGCGGATCCACCCCGGCCAGAGAACTCCTGCGTCAGGCGCTCGCCAGCCCTGACCACTTCACGCTCATCGACGCGCAGGAGTCGCGTACCGCTGCGCGTTTCGCGCACACCATCGCCGCCGTGGCACGGGCCGCAGATGCGGGGGAGACGATCCACGACCTGCTCTGGCGGGTGTGGGACGAGGCTCGTGCCGTCGACGGCAGGCGGCTGCAGGTCGCGTGGCGCGAGATGTCATTGCAGGCGACCGGCGCCGAGACGGCGAGGGCTCTGGACGCGCTCGTGTCGTTGTTCGGCGCGGCGAAGCGTTTCGTCGAGCGCACGCCGAACGAGCGGCCCGAGGTCTTCGTCCGCGATGTCCTCGACAGCGAGGTGCCCGAGGACTCTCTCTCGAGCCCCGACCGACCGGGGCGAGTGACGCTGCTCACGCCGGCGACGGCACTCGGCACCGAGTTCGACGCCGTCGTGGTGGCCGGGGTGCAGGACGGCGTCTGGCCGAACGTCCGTCTGCGTGGCGGCATGCTGCAGACCTGGCGTCTCGCCGATGCCCTTCTGGCTCGCCGCACGGGTGTGCCGGAAGATCCTCCTGCGGCCCTCGATCGACGGCGAGCCGCACTGCACGACGAACTGAGACTCTTCGTGCGGGCGGTCTCGCGGGCACGACGGCGCCTGCTCATCACGGCGGTCGATGACGACGACATGACCCCCAGCCCGTTCTTCGCATTCCTTCCGCAGCCGGATCCGCCCGAGCAGCACGCCTCTGCAGACCATCCGCTGACCCTGCGCGGGCTGGTGGCCCGTCATCGGCGCGTGCTCACGACCGCTCAGTCGCCGACTGCGCGGGCACACGCCGCGGAGCAGCTCGCCGTGTTGGCGCGCGAGGGCGTCCCCGGCGCCGACCCCGTCGACTGGTACGGCGTCACGCCGCCCTCCACGGATGCGGCGCTGCGCGATCTCGCGACCGAGGGTGCGCGGGTGTCTCCGTCGAAGATGGAGTCGTTCGAGGAATGCGGGCTCAACTGGGCAGTCTCGGCGTTGGGAGGCGACACCGTCATGCCGCCGACCGCGGGGATCGGAACGATCGTCCACGAGGCGATGGAGAAGGTCCCCGACGGAGATCTCGAGCGGATGCGGGCGATCGTCGCCGAGCACTGGCCCGAACTCGACTTCGAGACCGAGTGGATCGGTCGCAAGGAGCGTCGCCGAGCCGACACCTTCATCGATCGGTTGCACACCTATCTGGGCGATGTGCGGCGCGACGGGGGACGCGAGCTGGCGAGCGAGGTCGAGTTCCGGTTCGCTGTCGACGTCTCCGAGGCAGAAGCCGAGCTCGCGGGCGAGAACCGAGTGCGACCGGTCGGCGACGACACGGCGAATCAGGCCGTCATCCACGGATTCATCGACCGCGTCGAGATCTATCCGCCCGGTGCGGGCGACCATCCGCATGCCCGTGGGCAGCGATGGCAGCCGATCAGCGGCGGCGACGGTGCGGGAGCCGACAAGGAGCGCGTCGTCGTGGTCGATCTCAAGACGGGCAAGACGGATCCGGAGTCCGAATCGGGTGTCGTCGAGCACGCACAGCTCGCCGCCTATCAGGTGGCGGTGCAGCAGGGGCTCGTGCCGGGCGCATCGGCCGATGCTCTCGCGGGCGCCCGCCTGGTGATCGTCTCGAAGACCCTCTCGAAGAGCGACTATCGGGTCGCGCATCAGCACACTCTCGAACCCGATTCTCGAGACGCGTTCCTCCGACGAGTGGGCGAGGCGGCGCGCGGCATGTCGGCGTCCAGCTTCACGGCCCAGGTGGAGTCGCACTGCGCGGACACGCAGCGGCGCGTGAATCCGTGCCGGATCCATACTGTTCCGGCGGTGAGCTCATGACCATCTCCGAGACCACAGGCACTGCTCCCGCCCCCGAGGTGCCCGATCGCTGGCCGGGCTCCCTCGGGATCTCGGCCACGGACGTCGCCGCCGCGCTCGGGCAGCCGTCTCCGACTCCCGCGCAGCAGCGTGTGATCGAAGCACCACCGGCACCCGCGCTCGTCGTCGCCGGTGCCGGCAGCGGCAAGACCGAGACGATGTCCGGGCGGGTGGTCTGGCTGGTCGCCAACGGCCATGTCCGACGCGATGAGATCCTCGGGCTGACCTTCACCCGCAAGGCCGCAGGGGAGCTCGCCGAGCGCATCGGCGCGCGCCTGGCCGTCATCGACGACTATGGACGGCGGGGTCTCCTCCCGTTCCTTCCCGAGATCGTCGCATCCGGGGCGCTCCGCCGGGTCGATGATGCCGCTGTCGGCCGGCAGCGCGACGTCGTGCGTCGCCACGTGCTCGACGAACTCGCTGAGCGATACGGCACCGGATGGGATCCGGCGACCCCTCGCGCGGCCGAGGACCTGATGATCCGGCCGCGCGTCTCGACGTACAACGCCTTCGCCGACGGCATCGTGCGGGAGCACGCCGCGCGAATCGGACGGGATTCCGACGTGGCGATGCTCAGCCAGGCCGCATCGTGGATGCTGGCGCGTGAGGTCGTGCTGCGCTCCGACCTTCCGGAACTCGAGGAGATCGACTTCGCACTGGGAACCGTGATCGATGCGGTGCAGCGACTGGCCGGCGACGTGCTCGATCACCGCGTCGACCTCGACCGCGCGGTGCGCATCGCCCGCGATCAGGCCGAAGCCTTCGAGCCGTATCGGAGCAACGGAGACGTCGACAAGGCGGCCGGCAATCTGCTCGGTCTGGACACGCTGGCGCACCTCGTGCGCGAGTACATCGCCGAGAAGAGCCGCCGCGGAGTGCTCGACTTCGCGGACCAGGTCGGCGGGGCCTACGACATCGTCGAATCCGCTCCGGACGTCCGGTCCGACCTGCGCGAGCAGCACCGGGTCGTACTGCTCGACGAATACCAGGACACCTCCGTCATCCAGACCAGGTTCCTCGCGGAGCTCTTCCGCGATTCGGCGGTCATGGCCGTCGGTGACCCGCATCAGTCGATCTACGGCTGGCGCGGAGCGAGCGCCGACAACCTGTACGCGTTCTCCGGTGCCTTCACCTCCGCGCCCGAGGGGGCGCAGACCTACAGCCTCATGACCAGCTGGCGCAACGACACCAGCATCCTCGACGTCGCCAACCGCGTGCTCGTGCCCCTTCAGCGCCCCGGTCTCGACGTGCCTCCGCTGGAGCCGAGACCCGGCGCCTCGGAAGGTGCGGTCGAGGTGCGTTTCCCGTTCACGGTAGACGCCGAGGCCGACGACGTGGCGACCTGGTTCGCTGAGCGACGTGCTGCCCATGACGCCGTCTCGGCCGGACGGCCGCACACCGGCGCGATCCTGTTCCGCTCGAAGAAGCACATGCAGACCTTCGCCGCCGCCCTGGCGGCACAGGGCATCCCGCACCGCATCCTGGGTCTCGGAGGGCTGCTCGCCACTCCGGAGGTCGTCGACGTGGTGTCGACCCTGCGCGCGGTGCACGATCCCACAGCGGGGTCGGCGTTGATCCGTCTCCTCACCGGGCCCCGATTCGCGGTGGGGGTCGCAGACATGGCGGCCCTGTACGACCTGGGGCGCACGCTCTCCGAACGTGACACCGGCATGATGCCGCTTCCCGACGAGGTTCGGGTGCGGTTGAGATCATCGCGCGGAGCCGATGAGGCAGTGTCCATCATCGACGCCGTCGATGTCGTGCGAGCCGTGCGTGACGACTATCGCCTGATCGCGGGGATCACGCCCGACGGGAGAGCACGGATCCGTGCCGCGGGGGAGATGCTCGAGCGACTGCGTCGTGCATCATCCCAACCCATACCCGAGCTGGTCCGCCTCATCGAGCTCGAGCTCAGACTCGACATCGAGCTCGCCGCGAACGAGACGCGCGGACCGGCCCGCATCGCGGCGACCCAGCTGAGGGCATTCTCCGACGAGGTCCGTGCGTTCCTCGCCGCAGACGAGCGCGGGACGATCGCGAGTCTCCTCGCCTGGCTCGACAAGGCCGAGAGCACCGACGAGCTCATGCCGAGGCCGGAACCCCCGGAACCCGGAGTGGTGCAGCTGCTCACGATTCACGGCTCCAAGGGGCTCGAATGGGACTCGGTCGCGGTCGTGCGCCTGGTGTCCGACGAACTGCCCAGTCGAGTGTCCGACACCTCGGGGTGGTTCGGCTTCGGCGTCGTGCCGTTCGCGCTGCGCGGCGACCGGGACGCGCTGCCACGCTTCGAGTGGGATCCCCTCGCGGCGATCGGAGACGAAGCCGATCCGAAGAAGCGGCAGACCCTCGCGCAGTCCTCCCTCTCCGGCGGGATCTCGAAGGCCAACCCGCAGGGAGGTGCGCTCAAGCGGTTCAAGGACGCCTATCGCGCCTACCAGCAGCAGGAGGAGCGCCGTCTGGCGTACGTCGCAGTGACCCGCGCCCGCACGGACCTCCTGCTGACGGGGGCGCACTGGGCGGGGCAGAAGTCGCCGCGAGTGCCCAGCCCCTTCCTGGTCGAGGCGATCGAGGTCCGCGGACTCGAGGAGATCGGTGAGGTCGACCCCGACGACAACCCCTATGAAGGCCCGGGGTCGACCCTGACGTGGCCGCTCGATCCGCTCGGCGCTCGCCGCGGGGTCGTCGAGACCGCGGCACAGGCTGTCCGCGAGGCGGCGGCGCAGGACCCTGTCGCGACCCCGGAGCTCGCACGCCTGCTCGCCGAGCGGGCCGCACGTCTGCGAGGCGTCGAGGCCCCGCCGCCGACCCGGGTTCCCGCATCGAGGTTCAAGGACTACGTCACCGACTTCAGCGGGACGCTCTCGTCGATCGTGCGACCGATGCCGGAGCGGCCCTATCGGCAGACGCGTCTGGGAACGCTGTTCCATGCCTGGGTGGAGCGACGCAGCGAACTGGTGGGAGTCGGCGCGCGACTCGACGAGGCGCTCTGGGAGCTCGACGAAGACGACGTGTCGTGGGGTGCTGCAGACGCGGACGTATCTGCCGCGGATGCCGCAGACCTGTCGACCCTGCAGGCGGTCTTCGAGCGCAGCGAGTGGGGGCGGTTGCAACCCATCGCGGTCGAGATCGAGATCGACTTCGCGCTCGGCAGCGGTATCGCGAGCGCTGAGTCGCTCGAACACGCCGCGGCGACGGACGCGCCTGACGCGGGCAACATCGTCATCTGCAAGCTCGACGCCGTCTACCGGCGGGACGATCGTGGCGGGCGCATCGAGATCGTCGACTGGAAGACGGGCAAGGCGCCGCGCACTCCGCAGGAGCGTGAGGAGCGGATGCTGCAGCTGGCCCTCTACCGACTCGCCTACCACCGACGCTTCGATGTGCCGCTCGAGGAGATCGACGTCGCGCTGTACTACGTCGCCGACGACCTGGTCATCCGAGGCGACAGGGTTTATTCCGAGCTCGAGCTCTTCCAGCGCTGGAGCGCCGCGCGGGCGGCGCGCTGAGCTTCGTCCTCCGGTGATCCGGATGCGGAGTCATCATCGTCGGCGGGCGCGGGCGCGGGCGCGGGGTCTGCCTCGCGTCGAGTCGACTCGATGGGCGCCTGATCACCGGTGCTGCCGGGGTCGAGGTCTTCGAGGGAGTCTCGCACCCCCGAGAGATCCTCGGTCTCCAACGCCCCGACCTGGGCGCGTCGGGCAGCCTCGGTCGCGGCGGTGATGTCACCGGTCCTCTCGTCATCGGACGTGTGCCAGAGGTCTTCCGGGTTGTATGCGTCGGTCTGCATCGAGGTGTCGACCCCGGACGCGGCACCGGCGGGCACCCGGTCGAGAGCGTCCATCGCCGAGTCCACGCCCGCATCGCGCGATGCGATGACCGACAGGTCGTCGGAGTGCAGTCCGTCGGCGAGAGCCTGGAGCAGGGCGGCGGCGTCATCCACGATGTCGACGCGTCGCAGGGAATCTCCATGCACCAGCCACCGTGCGAAGTCCAGTTCGGCGAGCAGACGTGCCCGGATCTCGAGCGCAGGATCGGAGACCCGATCGACCGCCCGTGCGTACGAGGCGTGCACATCGGCCGCGGCATCCGGTGCCGTGGACAGCCACGACAGGTCGATGGCGGGATCCCCGACCGACAGCGAGTGCCAGCCCAGGATGCCGGTGACCTCCGGCCCGCGGTCGGTCTCGTCGGCGAACACGAACGAGGACGCCTGCGCACCGCCGAGGACGACGGTCGACTCGAAACGCCACAGGTCGTCGTCGTCGACGGCCTCGCGCCAGCGGACCGTGAGACGGGCAGGAACACGCCCCGTCGCCGCGGCGGTGTCGATCAGCCGGGCCAGCTCGTCGCGGCTCTCCTGCGCCGACCGTGCGATGAGGCCCGCACTGCGGACCACGGACACAGGCAGGGCATGCACGGCCGCAATCGCCGTTCCCATCGATTCCGCGGCGCCACGACCGGCCGGCACGAGCGCCGCGTCGATCTGGAACCCGGGGAGGAGTTCGGTGACCAGTGCCGGCGCGTCTCCCAGCCGGGTCTCGCCGACATACCCGGGTGCGCGGAAAGGCAGCATCGCGCGGGCTCCGGCGGTGAGAGCACGCAGCGCGATGGCTTCGGCCGCCAGCTCGCGCGCGGACTCATCGTCGTCGGCCACCCGGATGGCGAGCTCGCGGCCGTCGGCCAGCGTGGCGACGGCGGAGTCGAAGCGACCGTCCGCATCGGACGACAGGGCGCGGGCACCCGTGACCTCCGCTCCGGGCAGTGCAGCCGTCACTGCCGCGGCTAGAGTGAAAGGAGAGCGTCCCATCCCCCCAGGGTAGGTCGGCTCGGGGGCGGTCCCGCCTCCGCCACGCCCGTGAGAGAGGGAGTCGATGACCACAATGCGCCCGTCCCTCGACCGTGCCGCTGATCTGAGGACCGAACCGGGGATCCTCGATCGCCTCCGTGCGGTACCCACGACCACGGTGATCGCCGTCCGTCAAGGGCGGGTCCGTGTCGCCGGGGCCGAGAGTGACGAGGCCTCTCTGCTGCGTGTCGAGCCCTCCGAGATCCGTGACGCGACCTGGGCGCTGCTCGCTCGTGACGCGCAGGGTGCCGCGATACTGCTCGCCGCCCTGGCGCCCGAGGCCGACACCGTCGACACCACGCCCGACGAGACCTGGCTCGGGCTCCGCGATCTCGGCGGGAGGCTCGCCGGCGGTGAGACGGAGCTGCTGATCGAAGCGCTCGCACTCGCAGGATGGCTGCGCGATGCGCCGTTCTGCCCCGCCTGCGGCGGCGGGACCGAGGTCAGGCAGGCGGGATGGTCACGGCATTGCCTCGTCTGCGGCAAGGAGCACTTCCCGCGCACCGACCCGGCGGTCATCGTCGCGGTCGAGAGCCCGGACGGCGAACGGCTGCTTCTCGGAGCGAACGCGAACTGGGGCGGACGCATGTATTCGTGCTTCGCGGGTTTCACGGAGGCCGGCGAGTCGCTCGAGTCGACGGTCCACCGCGAGCTGGAGGAGGAGGCCGGAGTGCGCCTCGCGTCCCTCGACTACGTCTCCTCTCAGCCGTGGCCGTTCCCGCGCTCGCTCATGCTGGGTTTCCGCGCGGTCGCCGTCGACGTGGACGAGGTGCGTGCGGACGGTGAGGAGATCATCGACGTCCGCTGGTTCACGCGGGCGGAGATCGCCAGCGCGCTCGCCGGCGAGGGGCCGGTCGGGCTCCCCGGAGCGGCATCCATCGCGCGCGCCCTGATCGTGGCGTGGCTCGAGGATCGCGAGTGAGCGCACTCGAAGCGCTCGACGAAC
This sequence comes from Microbacterium sp., assembly GCF_031988965.1. Lineage (GTDB taxonomy): Bacteria > Actinomycetota > Actinomycetes > Actinomycetales > Microbacteriaceae > Microbacterium. The sequence goes on along the minus strand of NZ_DALZXX010000086.1, from coordinate 1,110 downwards.
GGCAGCGGGAGGCGGCATCCGTGCTGCGCGGGCCCGTGGCCGTGCTGGCCGGCGCAGGGACGGGCAAGACGCGTGTGATCACGCACCGCATCGCGCACGGCGTCGACACCGGTGCGTATTCGCCGTCCCGGGTGATGGCCGTGACGTTCACGGCCAAAGCCGCGGGTGAACTCCGTGGGCGGCTCAGGGCGCTGGGAGTCGAGGGGGTCGCCGCGCGCACATTCCACGCGGCGGCGCTCGCGCAGCTGAACTTCTTCTGGCCCACGCTCGCCGGGTCGCCGGCTCCCTCGATCATCGACAACAAGGTCCGGATGCTGGGTCAGGCCGCCGACGCGATGCGGATGCGACCGAGCACGGCCACGCTGCGTGACATCGCCTCGGAGATCGAGTGGCGCAAGGTCTCGATGCTCTCGATCGACCAGCATGCGGCGCTCGGTCGGACCGTGACCGGGATCGACCAGGCCCAGCTCGTCGAACTGCAGCAGCGGTACGAGGCGCTCAAGGACGAGCGGCACCAGCTCGACTTCGAAGACGTGCTGCTCGCGTGTGCGGGCATGCTCGAGGCCGAGCCCCGCGTCGCAGCCTCCGTCCACGAGCAGTACCGGCACTTCACCGTCGACGAGTTCCAAGACGTCTCGCCCTTGCAGAACCGCCTGTTGGAGCTGTGGCTCGGCGATCGCAGAGACATCTGCGTCGTCGGCGACGCGAGCCAGACCATCTACTCGTTCGCCGGAGCGGAGCAGCGCTTCCTCCTGGAGTTCGAGCGCCGCCATCCGGATGCCACCGTGGTGCGGCTGGAGACGAACTACCGCTCGCAGGCGCCGATCCTCGAGGCCGCCAACGCCCTGATGCACGACCGGCCGGGAGCGCTCGAACTGGTGCCGGCGCGCGAGACCTTCAACGCCGAGGCTCCCACCGTCACGGCCTACGACAGCGAGCACGACGAGGCGGCAGGGATCGCCGCCGCGGTCTCCGCGCGCATCGAGGCCGGAGCCTCGCCCGCGGACATGGCGGTCCTGTACCGCGCCCATGCGCAGTCCGCGGTGCTTCAGCAGGCACTCGCAGCCGAGGGGATCGCGACATCGGTTCTCGGCGGCACCCGCTTCTTCG
>NZ_DALZXX010000085.1:0-13107 GCF_031988965.1 Microbacterium sp. | reverse complement strand
CCGGCTTGGCCGCGGAAGACGCGGGCTTCGCTGCCGGAGCAGCGTCGCCGGAAGCCTTCAGCGAGGCGTCCGACTCGATGGCGGCGCGAAGCTTGCGCGCCACCGGGGGTTCGATGGTCGAAGAGGGGCTCTTGACGAACTCTCCGAGTTCCTTGAGCTTTGCAAGTGCGATCTTGCTGTCGACGCCGAGTTCAGCGGCGATCTCATGTACGCGTGGTTTACCAGCCACAATTCTCCTGTCTGGGGTCGGTCCACCCAGACAGGGCAGACCACTAGTCGCGGACGGGTCTCATTTCGAGCCGTTCACTTTGTTTCCATAGCCGTTCAGCCTTTGTTTCTTGGTGGGTGCTGTTCGATGTTCCGCGTGTCCAGATCGCTGGAGACGCGCAGTGCTCGTCCGAAAGCCCGACGCCGCACAGCGGCATCCACGCATTCCGGTGTCGGATGGACCCACGCGCCTCTCCCTGGCAGAACGGCTCTCTCATCGACGATGAGTGTGTCGTTCCGGGACACCACTCTGAGAAGAGCGGCGCGGGGAGCACGCGTGCGACAGCCGACGCACATTCGTACGGGTTCCATCTTACACCTGAGTTCTCACCCGACTCGCGCGACGGTGGCGAGTCGGGTGTGCCGAGCGGTCAGTCCAGCACGCTGTCCGGCTGGATGTCGATCTTCGCGCCGGTGAGCTTGGCGGCGAGTCGGGCGTTCTGCCCTTCCTTGCCGATCGCGAGCGACAGCTGGTAGTCGGGCACCAAGGCGCGCACCGCCTTCGTGTTCGCGTCGAGGATGAACGCGCTCGTCACCTTGGCCGGCGAGAGGGCGTTCGCGACGAAGGGCGCGAGTTCCGGGTCGAAGTCGACGATGTCGATCTTCTCCCCCGCGAGCTCCTCGGTGACGGCGCGCACGCGGCGCCCCATCTCTCCGATGCATGCACCCTTGGCGTTGATCGCCGGGTCGTTCGCCCGAACGGCGATCTTCGTGCGGTGGCCGGCCTCGCGGGCCAGCGAGACGATCTCGACGAGTCCGGCGGCGATCTCGGGAACCTCGAGCGCGAACAGCTTGCGCACGAGTCCGGGGTGCGTCCGCGACACCGTGATCTGCGGGCCCTTGAGCCCCTTGGCGACGCTCGTCACGTAGACGCGAAGGCGTGAGCCGTGCGTGTACTCCTCGCCGGGCACCTGCTCCTCGGGGGGCAGGATCGCCTCGACCGAGCCGAGATCGACGTGGATCATGCGGGGGTTGGGGCCCTGCTGGATCACGCCGGCGACGATGTCGCCTTCCTTGTCCTTGAAATCGCCGAGCACGACATCGTCGGCGATGTCTCGCAGGCGCTGACTGATGACCTGCTTGGCTGCGAAGGCGGCGATGCGGCCGAAGTCGTCGGGCATGGCGTCTTCTTCGCCGATGATCGCGCCCTCGTCGTCCTTCACGGCCTGCAGCACGGCGACGTGTCCGGTGCGGCGGTCGAGTTCGACGCGAACGCCCTCAGGGGTGGCGCCGTCTGCGGACACGTGCTTCGCGTAGGCCGTCAGGATGGCCTGTTCGATGATCGACACGAGCTCATCGAAGGGAATCGCCTTCTCCTTCTCGATCCCACGCAGCAGACTCAGTTCGATATCCATGACGGCTCCCTATTCAGCTCTCGTCGCGCGGGTGTGCACACGCGACATCCGTACCACGATACCCTGTGCCCACCGCCCCCTGCCACGGCGGGCGTCGCGAGGCCGCGGCGCAGGACGCCCGGGAGGACCCAGTGACCACGTACGACACGATCGTGATCGGCGCCGGCATGTCCGGCGTCACCGCCGCCCGTATGCTCGCGGACGCAGGCGCGCAGGTGGTGGTCCTCGAAGCGCGGGAGCGCATCGGAGGCCGGATGAGCACCGACCGCACCGCCGGGTTCCCCGTCGATCTCGGCGCGTCCTGGATCCACGGCATCGACGGCTCCCCCCTGTGGGAGCTGGTGCAGACCATCGACATCCCCACGATCGAGTACACCGTCGGGAGCTTCCAGGCGGGTGGTCGTCCGATCGAGAACTTCGACGGTGAGGGCACGCGTATGGATGCCGCGAGCACCGCGCAGTGGGTCGACGACGTCGCGACGGCAGACCGCCTGCTGGTCGACGAGATAGAGCGGTCCTCCCCCGGCGACACCTACCTCGACGTGACCGAGCGGGCGCTCGACCGCTCGGGTTTCGCACCGGAGCGCATCGATGAGATCCGCGAGTTCTTCCGACACCGCGTCGAGGAGCAGTGCGGGGCCTGGATCGGCGACCTCGACGCGCACGGGCTCGACGAGGATGCGATCGACGGCGACGAGGTGATCTTCCCCCGGGGCTACGACGAGCTCCCGCGACGCATCGCTGCGGACCTCGACATCCGCCTGGGACACATGGTCACCCGCATCGCACGCACGGATGCCGGCGTCACGGTGTCGACCGGGCACGGGGAGTTCTCCGCCCGAAGCGCCGTGGTCACCGTGCCGCTCGGAGTGCTCAAGGCGGGGTCGATCGACTTCTCCCCTGCTCTGCCCGACGCGGTCGCGGGGCCGATCCAACGGCTCGGAATGGGCGTCTTCAACAAGATCTTCCTGCAGTTCCCCGAGCGGTTCTGGGATGAGAGCAGCTACGTGGTGCGCGCGCTCGGCGAGGCTGGCGAGCATTGGCACTCCTGGTACGACGTCTCGGCGGTGAGCGGGCTCCCCACCCTCCTCACCTTCGCCGCGGGCCCGTTCGGTCGCAGGATGCAGGAGCTCGCCGATGAGGAGATCGTCGCCGACGTGCTCGTCGCACTGCGCGCCCTGTACGGCGAAGCCGTCGGAGAGCCGACAGCGCACTGGATCACGCGCTGGGGACACGATCCGTTCTCGAACGGGTCCTATTCGCACCTGGCTGTCGGGTCATCGCATCACGATCACGACGCGGCGGCAGGCCCCGTCGACGGGGTGCTGCACTTCGCCGGCGAAGCCACCTGGGGCGACGAACCCGCCACCGTGGGGGCGGCGTACTACTCAGGGCACCGCGCGGCCGAGCGCATCCTCGGTCATGACGTCGACCTCGCCGCCTTCGCGGCCGGCGTCAGAGCGCGGGAGCAGTCTCCAACGAGTTGATCGCACCGATCAGTCGGAACAGGTTGCCCACCTGGCGCTGATCGAGATGCAGCGCCAGACGCGGCAGATGCAGCACGTCGTCGTCGGCGACCTCCGGTGCACGTGGTGCGCTCCGCTCGATACGGCCGCTGGCCAGCATCCCGGCGAAGTGATCGTTGAGCCGCTCGACCTCCGCATCGGTCGGTGCAGAGCGAAGTCGGAGCACGAGCGTGTCACCCACCCAGCGCAGCGAGTCGTAGTTGCGCCAGAATCCGGCGATCACCGCGGCCGCGGACTCGACCGAGTCGGTGATGACGACCCGATCGAAATCACCCTCGGAGATCACGCCGGTGGGCGCGAGATCCTCATCGATGAAGCGCTTGAGTCCGTTCCAGAACGTGCCGCCCGGCTCATCGAGCAGCACGATCGGGGTGGGCTCGGCCTTCCCCGTCTGCTGCAGCGTCAGGAGCTCGAACATCTCGTCGAGCGTGCCGAATCCTCCCGGCAGGCAGATGAAGCCGATGGATTCCTTGATGAGCATGAGCTTGCGGGTGAAGAAGTACTTCATCGCGACGACGTGGTCACTTCCGGCGACAAGGCTGTTCGCCTTCTCCTCGAACGGAAGTCGGATCGAGACGCCCAGCGAGAGCGCGGGGCCCGCACCCTCTGCCGCGGCCTGCATGATCCCCGGTCCGGCTCCGGTCACCACCATCCACCCGTCCGCCGCGAGAGCCTCCGCGACTCTTCGCGCCTGGAGGTACAGCGGATCGTCCTGTCGGGTACGTGCGGACCCGAAGACGGTGACCTTGGGGACTCCTTCGAACGGTGCGAAGAGCCGGAACGCATCGCGCATCTCCGCCAGCGCCGCGGATGCGATCTTGAGGTCGAGCCTGTTCGTGCCGTCCTCGCCGAGCAGGATCGCGGTACGCATCATGCGCATCACCAGGCGTCGATCGGTCTTGACCCCGGCGTCGTCCAGGACGGCGTTGATCTCGGCACTCAGCGATTCCGGCAGCGGTTCCTCGGTCATGAGTCCACCCTGTCATGCAGGATCGGCGGCGTGGGCGCCGCAACGCCGCTCCCGATCATGCGCCCCTCGCCGTGTCAATCCCCGTGCCGGTGCCGGCCTGTCGCGCCAAGCTGTCGACATGACAGAGATCACTGGACCTGAAGCACGTGCTCGCGTCGCCGAGCTCGTGGAGGACATCGACTTCACGATGCTGACGACGACCGACGACGACGGCAACCTCGTCAGCCGACCGATGTCCACGAGGCAGATGGATGATGCGGGAGACATCTGGTTCTTCACCGCGGAGGACACCGAGAAGGTCGACGAGGCACGCAAGCACCGCCAAGTGGGGCTGTCGTACTGCGATGCCAAGGGGATGCGGTACGTCTCGGTCGCCGGCAGGGCCACCCTCGTGCACGACCGGGCGAAGATGAAGGAGCTCTACTCGCCGTCGCTCGAGATCTGGTTCGCCGAGGGCCTCGACACCCCCGGGATCGCGCTCCTGAAGGTGACGCCCACGGTGACCGAGTTCTGGGAGCCGGCCAAGGGCAAGATCGCGATGGCTGCGGGAGCGCTCAAAGCGCTCGTCACGAAGGACACCCCGGACGACGACATCATGAACCACGGGCACATCGTGCACTGACCGCCATCCTCATCGAGAACGCCGCGTACCCGAGAAGGGAGACGCGGCGTTCTGCGTGAATCGGCGTGAGAGTCAGCGGCGTGTGAGCCGGCCCAGCGCGTCGGCGATCGAGACCGCATCCCGTTCGCCGGAGCTGCGATCCCACAGCTCGACCTGACCGTCGGCGGCGCCTCGACCGACGATGACGATCTTCGGGACGCCGACGAGTTCGGCATCGCCGAACTTCACGCCCGGCGAGACCTTGGGGCGGTCGTCGTAGAGCACGTCGAGTCCGGCCGCCTCGAGCTGCGTCGAGAGGTCAGCGGCCACGTCGAAAGCGACCTGGTCGCGACCGGCGGCGACGACCTGGACGTCGAACGGGGCGACGGATGCGGGCCAGATGAGACCCTTCTCGTCGTTGTTCAGCTCGGCGATGATCGCCAGGATGCGGGTGACGCCGATGCCGTACGAGCCCATCGTGACGGTGACGAGCTTGCCGTTCTCGTTCAGCACCTTGAGTCCGAGGGCCTCGGCGTACTTGCGTCCCAGCTGGAACACATGGCCGATCTCCATGCCGCGTGCGAGCTCGACCGGACCCGATCCGTCGGGCGCGGGGTCGCCCGCACGGACGTTCGCGATCTCGACGATGCCGTCGGCGAAGAAGTCGCGTCCGGCGACGACCGAGTGCGCGTGCTTCTCGTCGATGTTCGCGCCGGTGATCCAGCTGGTGCCCTCGCTCACGCGGGGGTCGACCAGGTAGCGGATGCCGGTGGCGGATTCCTCGCCGAGCAGGGCACCCGTGGGTGACCACGGCCCGATGTACCCCTTGACGAGCAGCGGATTCTTCTCGAAGTCGTCGGCGGTGGCCGTCTCGACCTCGGCGGGCGCGAACGCGACCTCGGCGCGCTTCTCGTCGACCTCGCGGTCGCCGGGGATGCCCACGACGACGAGTTCGCGGGTGCCGTCGAGATGCGTGAGCGCGAGCACGACGTTCTTGAGCGTGTCTGCGGCCGTGTACTCGCCGTCGAGGTGAGCGTTGGAATGCGCCACCAGCGTCTCGATGGTGGGTGTGTTCGGCGAGTCGAAGACCACCGGCGCGGCGTCCGCGTCGAAGGCGATCGCATCGGGCACGGCGGTCGTGAACGCTTCGACGTTGGCGGCGTATCCACCGGCACTGCGGACGAACGTGTCCTCGCCGACGGGAGTCGGGTGAAGGAACTCCTCGCTGCGCGAGCCGCCCATCGCTCCGGCATCCGCCTGGACGATGACGTACTCGAGCCCCAGCCGCTGGAAGATGCGCTCGTACGCATCGCGCTGCGCCTGGTAGCTGACCTCGAGGCCCTCGTCCGAGGAATCGAAGGAGTAGGCATCCTTCATCGTGAACTCACGACCGCGGAGCAGACCTGCGCGCGGACGCGCCTCATCGCGGTACTTGTCCTGGATCTGGTACAGGGTCAGGGGCAGATCCTTGTAGGACGAGTACAGGTCCTTCACGAGCAGGGTGAAGGCCTCCTCGTGCGTCGGGGCGAGCAGATAGTCGCCGCCCTTGCGGTCCTGGAGGCGGAACAGCAGGTCGCCGTACTCCTCCCAGCGACCGGTCGCCTCGTACGACTCGCGCGGCATCAGCGCAGGGAAGTGCACCTCCTGCGCACCGGCGGCCGCCATCTCCTCGCGCACGACGGTCTCGATCTTGGCCTTCACCCGGAGCCCGAGCGGGAGCCATGCGAAGATGCCGGCGGCCTGCGGTCGGATGTATCCGGCGCGGATCAGCAGTTTGTGGCTCGCGACCTCTGCACCTGCAGGGTCTTCACGGAGCGTACGGAGGAAGAAGTTCGAAAGACGAGTGACCACGGGCCAAGTCTACTGACCGGTGGTCACCCGTTTCGCGACGCGTCAGTTGAGCGCGGGCAGCCCGTTGGGGATCACACCACCGGCGTAGAGGCTCGCGGCGAGTTCCTGCACGGCGGTGAGGGCGACGCGCTGCGGCAGGGGTCCGTACGAGATCCGGGCGACGCCGAGCTTCTCGTACTCGGAGGCCGCGAGCGTGCCGGGCAGACCGATCACGCTGAGCTTCCCCTCGCCGAGGCCCTCGACGAGCTGTCGTGTGATGTTCGCGTCGAGCATGCCGGGGACGAACACCGCGGTGGCACCGGCGTCGAGGAAGGCCCGACCGCGCTGGATGGCGTCGGCGACACTCTCGGCGACAGGGCGGTGGCCGGCACGCACGAACGCGTCGGTACGGGCGTTGAGGGCGAACGGCACGCCTTCGGCCTCGGCGGCCTTCACGATCGCCTCGACAGCCGCCACGGACTCGTCGAACGGCTTCAGACGGTCCTCGACGTTGGCGCCGACGACACCGGCACCGATCGCGAGGCGGGTGGTCTCGCCCGCATCCCCGTATCCGTCGTCGAGATCAGCGGTCACAGGGACGGAGACGGATGCCGCGATGCGCCCGACCATGTCGATCATGATCTCGCGGGTGATGGTGCCGTCCTCGAATCCGAAGGAGGCGGCGATCCCGTGCCCGGCGGTGGCGATCGCCTTCGTCTCGGGGAGCATCGCGACCGCACGAGCGGAGACGACGTCCCAGACGTTCACCACCCGGAGGATCTCCGGGGCTTCGTAGAGTCCGATCAGGGTCTGGGCTTTCGCAGCAGTGGTCATGCCCCCACGCTAACGCCCAGTATTCCGGTCGGGGCCGGACGGACACGCAAATCACAGGTTTCCCTCGTCATCCGACCCGCCACACTGCAACCGCACGTCATCGACCGCCGCATAGTGTGGGCATATGCCTCAGCGCCGATCTCACGTTGCTCCGTCCGCCGCGCAGACCGAACTCGCTGCGGCGCTCACCGCGCTCCGCGAATCCCTCGAGACCCCCACCGACTTCCCCGCCGCAGTCCTGGCCGAGGCCGCCGACGCCGAAGCCGCCACTCCTGGCCTCGACCTGCGCGACATCCCCTTCGTGACGCTCGACCCGCTCGGGTCACGGGACCTCGACCAGGCCTTCCACCTCGAGCGGAGGGATGCGGGTTACACCGTGCGGTACGCGATCGCCGACGTTCCGGGCTTCGTCGCGCCGGGCGGCGCGGTCGACACGGAGGCGCGTCGCCGAGGTCAGACGCTGTACGCGGCAGACGGCACGATCCCCCTGCATCCGAAGGTGCTCAGCGAGGATCGCGCGTCGCTGCTGGCGGATGTGGATCGTCCCGCGCTCGTGTGGACGTTCTCCCTCGATTCTGCGGGAGTCGCCGAGGAGTTCCGACTCGAGCGAGCTCTGATCCGCTCACGCGCCCAGCTCGACTACGCCAGCACTCAAGTCGCGCTCGACCGGGGCGAGGGCGGCCCCGCAGCGCTGCTGCCGGAGATCGGCGCGTTGCGCATCGAGCAGGAGAAGCTCCGCGGCGGCGCGAGCTTGAACCTGCCGGACGAGGAAGTCGTGCGGCACTCCGACGGGACGTACGAGATCGAGCGCAGACACCCGCTGCCTGTCGAGGAATGGAACGCCCAGCTGTCCCTGATGACCGGCATGGCAGCCGCATCCCTGATGATCGACGCCGGCGTCGGCATTCTTCGGACGATGCCGCAGCCGGATGAGAAGTCCTTCGAGGCGTTCCGCCATCAGACCGAGGCACTCGGGCGCCCCTGGACGACAGGCAGGTACGGCGAGTACCTGCGGCGACTGGATCGTGCCGACCCGATGACGCTCCCGGTTCTCGAGGCAGCGGCGTCGCTGTTCCGCGGGGCCGGCTACGTGACCTTCGACGGCGCGGTGCCCTCCGAGATCGAACAGGCGGCGATCGCCGCTCCGTATGCACACGCCACCGCTCCCCTGCGTCGCCTCGTCGACCGCTGGTCGCTCGCGATCTGCCTGGCTGCGTCCGAAGGGCGCGAGGTACCCGGCTGGGTTCGCGAGTCGCTCGATGACCTCCCCGCGCTGATGCAGGAATCCGGTCAGCGCGCATCGAAGCTCGACTCCGCGACGATCAACTGCGTCGAGGCCGCACTTCTCACACCGTTGGTCGGTGCGACGGTGGATGCGACGGTGATCGAGGTGCGTGGTGAACGGGGAACGATCCAGCTCGCGGACCCCGCCGTCACCGCCTCCGCTCCGATCCCGGCGGATACCGTTCCCGGCGCGGTCGTGCCACTCCAGGTCGTGCGTGCGGACATCGCACGAGGCGAGATCGAGTTCTCTGTGTGAACGGCACGGGCAGCTACGCTGGCGGCGTGAATCCCCTCGCTGTCGCTGAACGATTCGTCGCTGCGCGCTACCCCCGGGCCGACGTCGCCATCGTGGCGGGGAGCTCCGCACGCGGAGAGCGCACCGCGACGAGCGACATCGACCTGCTGCTGCTCGGAGACGCACTGTTCGACGCGCGGGATCAGACGAGTGAAGCCTCGACTCACGAGTTCGAGGGTGAGATCTTCGAGGTCTTCGCCTACACGCCGACCGGCTTCGACGAGTGGGCCGATCGTGGCGTCGCCCAGCACAGACCGGTGACCGTGCACATGCTCGTCGAAGGCATCGCGATCCGGGACGACGGTCGCCTCACCGCGCTCCGGGAAAGGTGGCAGAGCGTCCTCGACGCGGGCCCCGCGCTGTCCGCGCAGGATTCCGCCTTCCGCCGCTACGTCATCACCGACGTTCTCGACGACCTCAGGGATGCCACCGACCCCCTCGAGCAGCAGGTCGAGGCGGCCGTCCTGTTCGAGCGGATCGCCGAGCTCATGCTGCTCAGCGAGCGGCGGTGGATCGCTTCGGGCAAGTGGCTGCCGCGACGGCTCCGGGACCTCAGTCGCGAGCGCGCCGAGCTGCTGAGCATCCCGTTGATCGATCGCGAGTACGCGACGTTCGCCGACCGTGTCCAGGACGAGCTCGATCGTGCAGGCGGCCGGGTTCAGAGCGGCTTCGTGCGCTGAGCGCGGCTCAGGACGCGGGCACGGCCCTCGTCGTCATGACCAGCAGCTGAGGATCCGTCAGGTCGAGCGTCACCGAGATCGATACGAACTCGCTGAGGGACGCGACATGTGTGCCGCCGCACAGGATCTCCGCGGTTCCCTGAGGGAGCTCGCAGCTCCAGCTGCGGCGATCGACGATCGTCGGGCCCTCAGGCACCACGCGGCTCGACGCGCCCGATGCGACCCAGGCGGTCAGCTGTGCATTGATCGCCGCCTCTCGATCGGCGAGCGTCGCGGTGAGACCCTCGGTGTCGAAGCCGGCCTTGCGCAGGCTCTTGCCGAGGCGATACTCGTCGACGGCGCCGTCTTCGTGGATGCGGCTGGACTGATTCGCCCTGGCCTCGAAGTTCGGGGTGCCCAGAGCATCAACACCGGGATCCTTGCGCCACAGATCCGCGAGCGCGAGGTCGAGAGCCAGCGACGCGAGGTGGCAGGCCGTGTGACCGCGGCTGAGTCCCGCCCTCCGCGACGAGTCGACCGCCAACTCGACGCGCGTACCCTCGACCAGCCACGCCGGTGCCTCGCCCTCGAGCGGGTGCCCGACGAGCCAGGTCCATCCCTCAGCCCCGCGCTTCACCGGGATGTCAGAGCCGACCGCGAACTCTCCCTCGTCGGAGACCGCGGCCATGACCGCCGGGGAGACTCGGACGGCAGAACCGTCGTGCGCGATCTCACCCGTGTCGCCAGGCTGATCAGGCCAGGTGTGATCGACAGGGTGGAACGGCGTCGAGTCCACGACCACGACGGCTCCGATCGGCGTCGATTCGATGCGCGAGACAGTGCTCGAGCCGGTGACATCGCCACCGGCGAAGGACACGATCGTCGAGGTGGTCACCGAAGGTGTCACGCGCTCAGACCGTGACGACCTGAGCGGTGCCGAGCGGCGCCTCAGGTCCCATCTCGGCCGCGATGCGGTTCGCCTCTTCGATCAGAGTGGCGACGATGTCGGCCTCGGGCACGGTCTTGATGACCTCGCCCTTCACAAAGATCTGCCCCTTGCCGTTGCCGGACGCGACACCGAGGTCCGCCTCGCGGGCCTCACCGGGTCCGTTCACGACGCAGCCCATGACGGCCACGCGCAGCGGCACGGTCATGTCCTTGAGTCCTTCGGTCACGTTCTCGGCGAGCGTGTAGACGTCGACCTGAGCTCGTCCGCACGACGGGCACGAGACGATCTCGAGCTTGCGCTCACGCAGGTTCAGGGACTGCAGGATCTGGTGGCCGACCTTCACCTCTTCTGCGGGAGGAGCGGAGAGGGACACGCGGATGGTGTCGCCGATGCCCTCACCGAGGAGAATGCCGAACGCCGTGGCGCTCTTGATGGTTCCCTGGAACGCGGGACCCGCCTCCGTCACGCCGAGGTGGAGCGGCCAGTCGCCCCGCTCGGCGAGCTGGCGGTATGCCTTCACCATGACGATCGGATCGTTGTGCTTGACCGAGATCTTGAAGTCGTGGAAGTCGTGCTCTTCGAACAACGACGCCTCCCAGACGGCGCTCTCGACGAGTGCCTCTGCGGTCGCCTTGCCGTACTTGGTGAGGATGCGGCGGTCCAGCGATCCGGCGTTGACGCCGATGCGCAGTGAGACTCCCGCGGCCTTGGCGGCCTCGGCGATCTTGCCGACGTTGCCGTCGAACTCGCGGATGTTGCCCGGGTTCACACGCACGGCACCACAGCCCGCGTCGATCGCGGTGTAGATATAGCGCGGCTGGAAGTGGATGTCGGCGATCACCGGGATCTGGCTCTTCATCGCGATGATCTTCAGTGCATCGGCATCGTCCTGGTGAGGGACGGCGACACGGACGATCTCGCATCCGGATGCGGTGAGCTCGGCGATCTGCTGGAGCGTCGCGTTGATGTCCGTCGTCTTCGTCGTCGTCATGGACTGCACGGTGACGGGAGCGTCACCGCCCACGAGCACCTTGCCCACCTTGATCTGGCGAGACTTGCGGCGCGGGGCGAGGACTTCGGGGATCTTCGGCATCCCAAGATTCACTGCTGGCACAACCCCCAGCCTACGCCGCTTGGATGCACGCGGGCTGGATGCGGGGCGGCGCGCATCTCGCGTCATGCGGCCGATCCGGAACGCATCGGTGTGATAGTTTTCAGGCCATGCTCGCGAACTTCACCTGGTGGCCCGCCTCTTAGGCGGTGTGTTCGCGTTCCCACGAATCCAGACCGCCTCCGGGGCGGTCTTTTCGTTGAGCCGAGCCGGAGCCACGCACAGGAGACACCGATGACCCTCTCACGTCTTGCCGAGCTCACCGCAGATCCCGCTGCGTCGTTCGTGCTGATCGCGCGCGACGGCGCGGACACCGTCGAGCTGCTCACGGGCGAGGTCGTCGACGTCGATCTGCTCGCCGACATCCCGCTCGACATCGACGGCAGACCGCGCGAGGTGTTCGCGATGGTGCCGTACCGGCAGGTGCGCGAACGAGGATTCGTCGCGCAGGACGATGGAGCGCCGCTGCGCTGCGTCGTCGTGGACGAGCACCTCCACCTGCCGACTCCTGCGCTGCTCGCGGCGCTTCCCGCCGCACCCGTCCCCCTCGTCGGCGGGGGTTTCGACATCGCCGATGAGGAGTACGCCGCGATCGTCGAGACCGTGATCGCGGATGAGATCGGGCGGGGCGAGGGCGCCAACTTCGTGATCCGTCGCGACTTCACCGCAGAGATCGACGTCGATGACCGCACGGCCGCGCTCACCTGGTTCCGGGCGCTCCTGACGCACGAACGCGGCGCATATTGGACTTTCGCGGTGGTCACGCCAGGTCATATCGCGGTCGGCGCGAGCCCCGAGGCGCACGTCGTCGCCCGCGGTGGCGTCGTCACCATGAACCCGATCTCCGGCACCTTCCGTCACCCCGCCGGCGGGGCGACCAAGGAGACACTGGTCGATTTCCTCTCCTCCGCGAAGGAGACCGAGGAGCTGTTCATGGTCGTCGACGAGGAGCTCAAGATGATGAGCGCCGTCTGCTCGGACGGCGGACGCATCACCGGTCCGCATCTGAAGGAGATGTCCCGACTCACGCACACCGAGTACATGCTCCGTGGGCGCAGTGCGCTGGATCCCCGAGACATCCTGCGCGAGACGATGTTCGCGCCGACCGTCACGGGCTCTCCGATGCAGAACGCCTGCGCGGTGATCCGCCGTCACGAGACGAAGCCGCGCGGCTATTACTCGGGGGTCGCCGCGCTCTTCACGCCCAATGACGAGGGCGGACACGACCTCGACGCCCCGATCCTGATCCGCACGGTGTACCTCAGGGACGGATCGCTCAACGTTCCCGTCGGCGCGACGCTCGTGCGTCATTCCGATCCGCATGGCGAGGTGTCGGAGACGCACGGGAAAGCCGCGGGCGTGCTGGGTGCCATCGGGGCGATCGACCGCGACAGCGCCGCGGACGCGCGCGAGGACGCGGACGCGC
>NZ_DALZXX010000084.1:9062-13127 GCF_031988965.1 Microbacterium sp. | reverse complement strand
CGCCGTGGCATCCGCATCGGCGGTCAGCACGACGGATGCTCCGGCCGCCGCGACCGTCGACGCGGCATCGGCGGAGCCGCCGACGACCAGTGCGACAGGGGCGCCGACCGTCGACGCGGCGCCGATCAGAGCCGCGGTGCTGCTGGCGGGGTTGCCCGCCGGGTCGAGGTCGACCAGGACGAGGATCGGGTTCTCGGGGTAGGTCATGTCACACCAGCCTGTTCTGCACGAGGTACTCCACCAGCTTCTCGGCGGCATCGCCCTCATCGACGATCTTCACGCCGGCCGCTCGCGGCGGCTTCTCGGCCACCGCGGTCATGATCGTGCGGGGAGCCGCTGCCGGGTCGGCCGAGACGCCGAGGTCGTCGAGGGTGAGCACCTCGAGCGGCTTCTTCTTCGCCGCCATGATGCCTTTGAAGTTCGGGAACCGCGCGTCGGGCATGGCCTCGGTGATCGAGATGACGGCCGGCAGCGACGCCGAGACCGGCTGCCCTCCGCGCGTTCCCGAGATGCCCTCGGGCGTGATCTCGACGCTCGTGAGCGCCGTCGCGTGCGCCCAGCCGAGGTGCTCGGCGAGCATCGCCGCCATGACCCCGCCCGAGCCGTCGGTCGACAGGTTGCCGGTGATCACGAGGTCGGGCTCGGCGCGGCGGATCGCCGCGGCCAGGGTCTCGGCGGTGAATCCGAGGTCGGCTCCGGCGAGCTGCTCGTCGGCGATGTGCACGGCAGAGCCCGCACCGATCGCGAGGGCCCGTCGCACCGATGCCGTCGAGCCCCCGGGGGCCATCGTGAGCGCGACCACCTCGGTGCCCTCGTTCTTGTCGGCGTGGCTCAGCGCGACCTCGAGAGCCCGCTCGGTGATCTCGTCGAGCACCACGTCGCCGGCGCCGCGATCGGCGAGCCCGGTCTCGAGATTCAGCTTGCGATCGCCATAGGTGTCCGGCACCTCTTTGACCAGGACGAAGATCTTCATCGATTGCTCCTCACGACTGCCATGATTCTAGCCCCTTGGTACTGAGTCCCACCCGCCCCGCGACTGGGAACCACGCGGCCGGTCGCGCGGCGCCTCCCCGCACGCCGGAGCGGATGCCCTACCGTAGAAGCGTGGTCCGACCCCGCCCCCTGCCCGTGGATCCGCTCGCCGAGGCGAAGCGGCAGTGGCTCGCGCACGGGTGGACGGATGCCGCCGACGGCATGACCGTGGTCACCTCCGTCATGCGGGCGCAGCAGCTGCTGCTCGCCCGGGTGGATGCGGCGCTCAAGCCCTTCGCGCTCAGCTTCGCGCGCTACGAGATGCTGCGACTGCTGGCGTTCAGCCGCTCGGGCCGCCTGCCGCTCTCGAGCGTCGTCGCCCGACTGCAGGTGCATGCCACGACCGTCACGAGCACCGCCGAGCGCCTCGTGCGGGATGGACTGATCGTGCGCGAACCGCACCCGCACGACGGCCGGGCTGCTCTGCTCGCCCTCACCGACGCGGGACGCGAGCTGGTCGACCGCGCCACCGTCGCCCTGAACGACGACGTGTTCGCCGACCCGGGCATCAGCAGGGCCGACGCCGCCGAGCTCGTCGCGATCGTGGCGCGGATGCGCAAGGCCGCCGGCGACTTCAGCGACCCGAGGCCGCAACCGGACGCCCTCTGACATGGCCGAGTTCGTGCTCGAGCGAGTGATCTGCGCATCGCCCGAGCACGTCTTCGCGGTCGCCCTCGACCCAGGGCTGCACCTGCGCTCGATGGCGCAGTACGGCGAGACGATGGTCGAGGCCCCGGCGGGCGGCGTGTTCGGCGAGGGCTCGACCGTCACGTGGCGGGCACGGCACTTCGGCATCCCGTTCCGGCTGCGGTCGGTCGTGTACGACATCGACCCGCCGCGCGGGTTCCGCGACCGGCAGATCTCGGGCCCCTTCGGGGCGTTCTGGCACGAGCACCGGTTCGACGAGCATCCGCAGGGCACGCTGATGCGCGACACGATCCGGTTCCACTCGCCGTTCGGCCCGCTCGGACGACTGGTCGATCGCCTCGTGCTGCGCGAGTACATGCGGCGGCTGATCGAAGAGCGCAACGGCCACGTGGCATCCGAGGCCGAGGAGCGCGGGCGTACACTGCCCGCATGAGCGAACTGCGCCTGCACACCACCCTCGAGGGCCGAGGTCCTGCCGCTGCGATCATCCTCACCGACGAGCAGGTCGCCTCGTTCGGCGCCGGCAAGACGTTCCCGGTCGCTGTCACGATCGACGGACGCACCGCCCGACTGCGTCTCGCGCGCATGGGCGGGCAGAACATGATCGGCTTCAGCAAGGCCGTGCGCGCCGAGCTCGGCGTCGAGATCGATCAGGAGGTCGACGCGGTGATCCGGGTGGACGCCGCCGAGCGCGAGGTCGAGATCCCGCCCGCACTCGCGACGGCCCTCGATGACGACCCGGCCCTGCGCGCCGCCTTCGACGCCCTGTCGTACTCGGTGCGCAAGGAGCACGCCCGCACCGTCGCCGAGGCCAAGCAGGATGCGACCCGCGACCGCCGCGTCGCGAAGATCGTCGAGGCCCTGCGCGGCTGACCTGCGGGGAGCCGGGTCGCCGGGCTCAGCGGTTCTGGAAGCCGGGCGCACGCTTCTCCCGGAAGGCCGACATGCCCTCCTTCTGATCCTGGGTGTCGAAGAGAGCGGCGAACGCCTTCTTCTCATGGGCCAGGCCGTCGGCGAGCGTCGTCTCCATGGCGGCGTCGAGAGCGGCCTTGGCGGCGAACACCGACGGCAGGGACTTCGACGCGATCGTCTCGGCGAGGGTCGATGCCTCGGCGAGCAGGTCGGATGCCGGAACGACGCGCGACACGAGACCGGACCGCTCCGCCTCTTCGGCTCCCATGAACCGCCCCGACAGCACGAGCTCGGCGGCCTTGTAGTAGCCCACCGCTCGGATCAGGCGCTGCGTGCCGCCCATGCCGGGGATGACGCCGAGGTTGATCTCGGGCTGACCGAACTTCGCGGTGTCGGCCGCGAGGATGATGTCGCACATCATCGCGAGCTCGCATCCGCCCCCGAGCGCGAAGCCCGAGACGGCGGCGATCACGGGCGTGCGTACCGCGGCGAACTCGTGCCACACGCCGAAATGGTCGGTCTCGATCATCTCGGCGGCCGACATGCCCTCCATCTCCTTGATGTCGGCACCGGCGGCGAACGCCTTCTCGGATCCGGTGACGACGATCGCGCCGACGCCGTCGTCGAGATCGAAGGCGACCGCGGCGGCGGTGACCTCTTCGGCGAGCCGACTGTTCAGGGCGTTCAGCGCCTCCGGTCGATTCAGGGTGATCCACCCGACGCGTCCGCGCTGCTCGACCTGGATCGTCTCGTACTCGGTCATCGTGAAGCCCTCTCCGTCGTGGTCATCTCAGTATGTCGCGCCGTGTCCGGCATCCACCCCGCCCGATCTGCGGACGGCGTCCCGATCTGCGGACGGATTCGCGGGAACGGCCCGCAGATCGGGACAGGATCCGCAGATCGGGGCGCGGGCGAAGGGAGGATGCCCCGCTCACACCCGGCCGTCGCGGACGTCGGTGATGATGCCCGAGAAGTCGCGGGTCGCGCCCTCCCCCGCGGCGAACGCGGCGTACAGCTGCTGCGCGAGTCGTCCCATCTTGGCGTCGGTCGAGGTCTGCTCGATCGCCTGCAGCGCGAGACCCAGGTCCTTCGCCATCAGCGCGCCGGCGAATCCGGGCTGGTAGTCGCGGTTCGCGGGGCTCGTCGGCACCGGCCCCGGCACCGGACAGTTCGTCGTGATCGACCAGCACTGACCGGATGCCTGCGAGACGACGTCGAACAGTGCCTGGTGCTCGAGCCCGAGCCGCTCCCCCAGAACGAACGCCTCGGCGACGGCGATCTGCGACACCGCGAGCACCATGTTGTTGCAGACCTTTGCGGCTTGCCCGAGTCCCGGCCCTCCGCAGTGCACGATGCGTTTTCCCATGATCTCGAGCACCGGGAGAGCTGCCGCGAAGTCCTCGTCGGAGCCGCCGACCATGAAGGCGAGCGTGCCGTTCTCGGCACCGACCACTCCGCCCGAGACCGGAGCAT
>NZ_DALZXX010000084.1:0-8997 GCF_031988965.1 Microbacterium sp. | reverse complement strand
GGGCGCGCGGCGGCGAGCAGCTCAGTGCGGTACGCGTCGATCACGTGCCTGCCCGCGGGGAACATCGTGATGACGACGTCGGCGTCGGCGACGGCATCCGCTCCGCTGGCCGCGACCGGGATGCCGACGGCCTGCGCCGCGTCGATCGCCGCCGGCACCAGGTCGAACCCGTGCACCTCGTGGCCGGCGGCGACGAGGTTCTTCGCCATCGGCAGCCCCATGTGGCCGAGGCCGAGGAACGCGATCCGCGCCTTCGACGTCTCGGTCATGATGCGC
Organism: Microbacterium sp.; assembly: GCF_031988965.1. GTDB lineage: Bacteria > Actinomycetota > Actinomycetes > Actinomycetales > Microbacteriaceae > Microbacterium. The sequence continues at coordinate 8,721 of NZ_DALZXX010000084.1, read as the reverse complement.
TCCGCATCCGGTCTCCGCCGCTCCGCTGGAGGGATGCGGATCCGGCCGGTCGCAGCATCTCGCGCCCGACGATCAGGCGCATGATCTCGTTGGTGCCCTCGAGGATCTGATGCACCCGCAGATCGCGGACGACCCTCTCGATGCCGTAGTCCTGCAGATAGCCGTAGCCGCCGTGCAGCTGCAGCGCGCGGTTGGCGACGTCGAAGCCGGCATCCGTCGCGAAGCGCTTGGCCATCGCGCACCGCATCGTCGCATCCGGAGCCTGCTCGTCGACGGCCAGCGCGCCGTCGCGGACCATGAGTCGCGCGGCCTGCAGGTCGGTGCGCATGTCGGCGATCGCGAACAGGATCGACTGCTTCTCGGCCAGCGGCTCCCCGAACGCCACGCGCTCGTGCACGTACTGCACTGCGCGGTCGAGTGCCCACTGCGCACCGCCGAGCGAGCATGCGGCGATGTTGAGCCGTCCACCGTTGAGGGCCGACATCGCGATCGCGAAGCCACGACCCTCGTCGCCGAGCATTCCGGATGCCGGGATGCGGACGCCGTCGAGGATGACCTGACGGGTGGGCTGCGCGTGCCAGCCCATCTTCTTCTCGGGAGCGCCGAAGCTGAGCCCTTCGGCGTCGCCCGGCACGAGGAACGCGCTGATCCCCCGGGCTCCGGGCTCTCCGGTGCGTGCCATCACCACGTAGACGGCGGCCTCGCCTGCTCCTGAGATGAACTGCTTCACACCGGTGAGCAGGTAGTCGTCTCCGTCTCGCACCGCGTTCGTGGCGACGTTCGCGGCATCCGATCCGACTCCCGGCTCGGTGAGGCAGTAGCCGCCGAACTCCTGCATCGCGGTGAGCTGCGGAAGCCATGCACCGCGCTGGGCGTCGTCGCCGTAGGTGTCGATCATCCAGACCACCATGTTGTGGATCGAGATGTAGGCGGCCACCGCCGGGTCCCCCTTGGCGAGCTCCTCGAAGATCGCGACCGTGTCGGAGCGGCTGAGGCCCGTGCCGCCGAAATCCTCGCGCACGTAGATGCCTCCGAGGCCCAGCTCCCCCGCCTTGCCGAGGGACTCGCGGGGGAAGATGTGCTTCTCGTCGCGCTCGGCGGCGAACGGAGCGAGCTCGGTGTCGGCGAACTCGCGGACGGCGTCGAGGATGGCCTCGCGCTCTTCGGCGGTGGTGGTGACGGTGGTCATGGTCATCGTGGGTCCTTGTGGGAGGTGACGCGGGATCAGTGCATGGTGGGGATCACGAAGCTCGCCCCGTCGCGGATGCCGGCAGACGGCCAGCGGCTCGTGACGGTCTTCGTCTTCGTGTAGAAGCGGAAGGCGTCGGCGCCGTGCTGGTTGAGGTCGCCGAATCCGCTGCGCTTCCAGCCGCCGAACGTGTAGTAGGCGATCGGAACGGGGATCGGCACGTTGACGCCGACCATGCCGACCTCGACCCGGGCGGCGAAGTCGCGGGCGGCGTCGCCGTCGCGCGTGAAGATCGCGACCCCGTTGCCGTACTCGTGCTCGGATGCCATGCGCAGCGCCTCTTCGTAATCGGCTGCCCTCGCGATCACGAGCACCGGGCCGAAGATCTCCTCGCGGTAGATCGCCATGTCGGTCGTGACGTGGTCGAACAGCGTGGGCCCGAGGTAGAAGCCCTGCTCGTGCCCCGGCACCGAGAAGCCGCGGCCGTCGGCGAGAAGGGTCGCCCCCTCGTCGACGCCCTGCTGGATGTAGCCCTCGACCCGTTCGACCGCAGCCCGGGTGACCAGGGGCCCGTAGTCGACGTCGGCCGCGAGCGAGGGGCCGACCCGCAGCTGGGCGACGCGCTCGGTGAGCTTGGCGGCGAGAGCATCCGCCGTCTCCTTCCCCACCGGGACCGCGACCGAGATCGCCATGCACCGTTCGCCCGCTGAGCCGTACCCCGAGCCGATCAGGGCGTCGACGGCTTGGTCGAGATCGGCATCCGGCATCACGATCATGTGGTTCTTCGCGCCGCCGAAGCACTGCGCGCGCTTGCCGTGCGCGGCAGCCGTCGAGTAGATGTACTCGGCGATCGGCGTCGAGCCCACGAAGCCGACGGCGCGGATGCGGTCGTCGGTCAGCAGCGCATCGACGGCCTCCTTGTCGCCGTGCACGACGTTCAGGACCCCGGCAGGCAGCCCCGCCTCGAGGAACAGCTCGGCGAGGCGCACGGGCACCGAGGGGTCGCGCTCGCTGGGCTTGAGCACGACCGCGTTGCCCGCGGCGAGAGCGGGTCCTGCCTTCCACAACGGGATCATGGCGGGGAAGTTGAACGGGGTGATCGCGGCGACGACTCCGAGCGGCTGGCGCATCGAGTACACGTCGATTCCCGCGCCCGCCCCCGTCGAGTACTCGCCCTTGAGCAGGTGCGGAGCCCCGGCCGAGAACTCGATGACCTCGAGGCCGCGCTGGATGTCGCCCTTCGCATCGTCGACCGTCTTGCCGTGCTCGCTCGCGAGGAGCTCGGCGAGGGACTGCATCTCGCGCTGCACCAGATCGAGGAAGCGCAGCAGCACCCGCGCCCGCTTCTGCGGGTTGGTCGCCGCCCACTCGACCTGCGCGGCCTCGGCGTTCGCGATCACGCGGCCAACCTCGTCTGCCGACGCCAGCGGCACCCGCGCCTGCACGGATCCGGTGCTCGGATCGAACACGTCGGTGAAGCGGCCACTCTCGGGGATGAGGTGCGATCCGCCTACGAAATGGGGAATGGTGCGAGTCATTGTGCGATGTCCCTTCGCGCCGTCGTTGGCACTATGACGATGGTACTTCGGCATCCTGAGATTTACTAGGGCGTCCTTGCACTTTCGAATCGCGCACTTCGCAGATCTGAGGCCGCTTTTCTTGCCAAGTGCGCGATTCGAAGGAGGAGGGGTGCGCGGGAAAGCGCTTCCCAGATAGGGTGGGGCCATGCATTACGGCGCCGACTACAACCCCGAGCAATGGCCACGAGAGGTGTGGCCCGAAGACGTCAGACTCATGCGCGAAGCGGGGGTCACGATGGTGAGCCTCGGGATCTTCTCGTGGTCGCGGATCCAGCCCGCCGAGGACGAGTTCGACTGGGAGTGGCTCGACGAGATCATCGGGCTGCTGCACGAGGGCGGCATCCAGGTCGACCTCGCCACCGCCACCGCATCCCCGCCGCCGTGGGCCTCGGCCGCGTACCCCGAGATGCTGCCGCAGGATGCCGACGGATCGACCTTCTGGCCCGGCAGCCGTCAGGCGTACGCGCCCGCATCACCGGTCTACCGCCGCCTCGCCTCGGAGCTCGTGACGGCCCTCGCGCATCGCTATGCGCAGCATCCGGCCGTCGTGCTCTGGCACGTCAACAACGAGTACGGATGCCACCTGCACTACGACTACTCCGATGCGGCGCGCGATGCGTTCCGCGTGTGGCTCGAGCGCAAGTACTCGACGATCGACGCCCTCAACCACGCGTGGGGCACCGACTTCTGGTCGCAGCGCTACACCGCGTTCGAGCAGATCGTGCCGCCGCGCAAGGCGCCGTACAGCATCAACCCGACGAGTGTGCTCGACTTCAAGCGGTTCACCTCCGACACGCTGCTCGAGCTGTACGTCATGGAGCGCGACATCATCCGCGCCGCCGGGGCGACCCAGCCGATCACGACGAACTTCATGGGCCCCTTCCCTCCGGCGGACTACTGGAAGTGGGCGGCCGAGGTCGACGTGATCGCCGACGACAACTATCCCGACCCCAACGACCCCGAGTCGTTCCGCGGGGCCGCGTTCGCCCGCGAGCTGATGCGCGGCCTCAAGCCCGGCGTGCCGTGGTTGCTGACGGAGCAGTCGACGAACGCCCTCAACTGGCGTCCGACGAACGCGCCGAAAGCTCCGGGTCAGATGGCGGCGATCACCGCGCAGGCGGTCGGTCGCGGTGCCGATGCCATCATGTTCTTCCAGTGGCGCCAGTCCCGCCGCGGCAGTGAGAAGTTCCACTCGGCGATGCTGCCGCAGGCCGGGCTCGACACCCGCACCTGGCGCGAGGCCGTCGAGCTCGGCGGACAGCTCGCGCAGCTTCCCGCTCTGCCCGATGTCACCTCCGGGGCGAAGATCGCGCTCGTGTTCGACTGGGAGAACTGGTGGGCTCTCGACGGCCGCGATCACCCGGTCGCGCTCGACTACCTCACGCTGTCGCACCGCTGGCACGCGGCGCTGCACCGCCAGAACCTCGCGATCGACATCGTGAACACCACCAGCGACCTGAGCGCGTACTCGCTCGTCGTCGCGCCGCAGCAGTACCTGCTGAGCGATGAGGGCGCGGCGAACCTGTCGGCGTACGTCGAGCAGGGCGGCAACCTGTTCGTCTCGGCCTTCAGCGACGTCGTGGATCAGGACGACGCGTTCCGCGAGGGGGGATTCATCGTCAGCCTGCGTGACGCGCTCGGGGTGGCCCTCGAGGACTTCGGAGCTCTCGTTCCGCCCGAGTCCGTGCGGTCGGCCGACTCGGCCGGTGAGGTCGCGAGCCACGCGGTACCCGACGGCCCCGGCCAGTCGGAGGCGCCGCTCGACGGCCCTGCCGGCCGGATCGTGGGACAGTACTTCGCCGAGGAGCTGCTCGTGCAGGATGCCGAGGTGCTCGGCCGCTTCACCGAGGGCCGTACCGAGGGCCGCGCGGCCCTCACTCGGAAGCGGTTCGGCGGAGGTCACGGGTACTACCTCGCGACGATCCCCGACGATGACGGGATGCTCGCGGTGCTGCGCTGGCTCGCGGCCGAGGCCGGAGTGACGGCCGAGATCGAGGGACTGCCCGAGCACGTCGAGATCGCCCGTCGAGGCGGGATCCTCACCATCATCAACCACAGCGCCGAGCCGTTCGCGGTCGACGTGCCGGGCACGGATCTGCTCACCGGATCGACCGACGCGCGCCGCGAGCTCGGCGCGTTCGGATGGGCGTTCGTCGACACGAGCGACGCGCCGTCGTCGGTTTCGCAGGATTCGCAGGTTTCGCAGAAGGAGGACAGCTGATGCAGTACACACGTCTCGGACGAGCAGGCGCCCGCGTGAGCCGATTGGCGCTGGGCACGATGAACTTCGGCCCCGTGATCGACGAGGAGGCATCCCGCGCCATCCTGGATCGCGCCGTCGAGGCCGGTATCGACTTCATCGACACCGCCGACGTCTACGGCGGCGGCCGCTGGGGCGACCACCCCGGGCAGTCGGAGGAGATCCTCGGACGCTGGATGAAGGACCGCGGCAATCGCGACGACCTGATCGTCGCGACCAAGGTGTTCGGCGTGATGGGCCCCCGGTCGAACGATCGCGGGCTGTCGGCGGTGCACATCCGCGCCTCGGTCGACGCCTCGCTGCGTCGCCTCGACACCGACCACATCGACCTGTACCAGATGCACCACATCGACCGCGATGTGCCGCTCGACGAGACGCTGAGCGCCTTCGCGACGCTGCGCGAACAGGGCAAGATCACCTACCTCGGCAGCTCGAACTTCGCCGGGTGGCACCTCGCCCGCGTGCACGAGATCGCCGCGGCATCCGGCTACCCGGCACCGGTGACCGAGCAGTCGCTGTACAACCTCACCGAGCGCACGGTCGAGCTCGAGGTCGTGCCCGCCGCAGAGCAGTACGACATGGGTCTGCTGCCCTGGTCACCGCTGCCAGCGGACAGCTCGGAGGCGTCCTGCAGAAGACCGACCGCTCGCGGTCGAGCCTCGACGCCCTGGGTGCACGTCGCCCGGCGATCGAGCGCTACGAGGAGTTCTGCGCCGAGCTCGGCATCCGCCCCGGCGTCGTCGCGATCGCCTGGCTGCTGCATCAGCCGAGCGTGACCGCCCCCGTGATCGGTCCGCGCACGATCGACCAGCTCGACTCGGCCGTCGAGGCGCTCGACGTGGTGCTGGATGCCGACACCCTCGCCGAACTCGACCGCATCTGGCCCGGACCCGGCGGACCCGCTCCCGAGGCGTACGCCTGGTAGGACGCGCGATCCGGACGGTGTTCGCCGCTCGTTCACCGTCCGGACACATCGACCGACTACAACTGCAGATGCGCGGACACAGACTCAGACCGGATCGGGTAGTCACGTCTTCCGCGCACCGCGGTGAGCGTCTGCTCCCGTTGCGGTGACACACCGCGAAAGACCCCCGCCGAATCGGGTCGGCGGGGGTCTTCTCTGTCCCCGGCGCCCCCTTCGAATCGCTTACTTTGCAGTTCGCGGCTCGCCGCTTCTGCAAAGTGCGCGATTCGAAGGCCGAGGATGCCGCTACAGCCGCTCGATGATCGTCGCGTTCGCCATGCCGCCGCCCTCGCACATGGCCTGCAGGCCGAACCGACCGCCGACGGCCTCGAGCTGGTCGACGAGCGTGCCGAGCAGGCGGGTGCCGGACGAGCCGAGGGCGTGCCCGAGAGCGATCGCCCCTCCTCGCGGATTGAGCTTCTCGGCATCCGCCCCGACCTCGGCGGCCCAGGCGAGCGGCACCGACGCGAACGCCTCGTTGACCTCGTAGGCGTCGAGGTCGTCGATCGTGAGTCCGGTGCGTTCGAGGATGCGCCGCGTCGCGGGGATCGGCCCTGTCAGCATCATCAGCGGGTCGTCTCCGACCACCGTGAACGCGTGGAACCTCGCACGCGGTGTGAGCCCGAGAGCCTCCGCACGGTCGGCGCTCATCAGCAGGGCGGCGGACGCCCCGTCGGTGAGCGGCGAGGAGTTGCCGGGGGTGATTCGCCAGTCGACCTCGGGGAAGCGGGTGGCGAGCGCATCCGTCCGGAACGCGGGCTGAAGTCCCGCCAGCCCCTCGGCCGTCGTGCCCGCGCGGACTGTCTCGTCGGCGACGGCATCCGGAGCCTCCACGACCGGGATGACCGTGCGGTCGAAGAAGCCCTCGGCCCACGCGGCGGCCGCGCGGCGATGCGATTCGGCCGCGTACGCGTCGAGCGCTGTGCGGTCGAGGCCCCAGCGCTGCGCTATGAGCTCGGCCGAGACGCCCTGATTCACGAGCCCGTCGGGGTAGCGCTCGCGCAGTCGGGGCGACATCGGCGAGCCGCCCACGGCCGACGACCCGAGCGGCACCCGGCTCATCGACTCGACGCCGCCGACGATCACCGCGTCATAGGCGCCGGCGATGATCCCCTGGGCGGCGAAGTGCACGGCCTGCTGGCTCGATCCGCACTGCCGGTCGATCGTCGCGGCGGGGGTCGCCTCGTCGAAACCGGCCGCGAGCACCGCCTGGCGGGCGATGTTCGACGACTGATCGCCCACCTGGCTCACGCAGCCGAGTAGCACGTCGTCGATCTGCCGCGAGTCGAGCCCGTTGCGCTCGAGGATCGCGGCGAGCGCGCCGGCCGCGAGATCGACCGGATGCACCCCCGACAGCGCCCCACCCAACTTGCCCCGCCCGACGGGGGTGCGGACGACATCGACCAGAACGGCTTCACTGCGCGTGCTCATGCGTCCCATTGTCGCCCTCGGGCCTCGTTCGAATCGCGCACTTTGCAAAAATCGGCCGCCGGAATCTGCAAGGTGCGCGATTCGAACGGCATCCATCCGAAATACAATCGGAGGTGCGCCCGTACCCCGGCGCATCCCCCACCGTCGAGGTGCCCGTGACCCGGGCGACCGCACTCTCCGAGGACCCACCATGTCCAGTGAACCCATCACCGTCTCCATCCGCCGCGAGCTCGACCCGGAGCACGTGACCGCCGCGACCGCCTGGGTGCAGACGGGCGTGAACCTCGCTCACCGGTATCCGGGGTTCCTGGGATCGGGATGGGTGCGAGACGGCGAGGATTCGCACATCTGGCACATGCTCTACCGGTTCGCGGACGAGAAGTCGCTCATCGCCTGGGAGCAGTCCGGCGAGCGCGAGTGGTGGAAGTCGACCGGCGAGCAGTTCGTGCGCAGCGAGCACGTGCACCGGCGCACCGGCATCGAGGGCTGGTTCGACCAGCCGACCACCGACACGATCACCCTCCCCCGCGCCGACGGCTCGACGACCACCGTCGCCATGGTCAGCACTCCCCCGCGGTGGAAGCAGGCGGTGTCGATCTGGCTCGGATTCTTCCCGGTCAACCTCGCGTTCACGTACGCGATGAGCCCGATCCCCGGGTGGAACGAGCTGCCGATCTGGCTGCGGGTGCTCGCGACGACCGCCGTGCTCACGCCGATCATGGCGTACTGGGTTCTGCCCTTCGTGACGCGCTCGCTTCGTCGCTGGCTCACGCGCTGAAGCGGCGGCCTGCTGGGCTGGGCTCGCGGCAGGGTGCGAGGGTCGGGTACTCGGCACCGTGCGGGGTCAGAAACGCACCGGAAACGGCTCGTTCGGATGCTCTTTTGACCACGCGCGCCCGCGGCACGAGCTGAGCGCGGGCAGGTCAGAGACCCGCGACCGCGGCGCGCAGCGCCTGCTCGACGACCGCGACCCCCTCGGTCAGCGGACCGGGGCGTCGCACGAGGTGCAGCGTGTTGATGGGCGGGTCATCGGTCCCGCGCAGGTCGACGAGTCTCCCGTCGGCGAGTTCGTCGGCGATCAGATAGGTCGGCAGCACCGTCACGCCCGCGCCGGCGACGGCCGCGGCGGCGAGCGCGCGCAGATCCGCGACCACGAGCGCGGGCTCTCGCTCGAGACGGATGCCGAAGGTGTGGCGCCAGTACCGCCGGAGGATCGGGACATCCCGCGCGTAGGCCAGCAGGGGCATTTCGACGAGAGGATCCGGTCTCAGGTGCGGCGACGGCGCGAGCCCCAGTG
>NZ_DALZXX010000083.1:0-13404 GCF_031988965.1 Microbacterium sp. | reverse complement strand
GCGCACGCCGAGGGCGCCGACGCCCTTGGGGGTCCCGAGCTTGTGTCCGGCGATCGCGATGGCATCCGCTCCCGATCCCGCGAGAGTCAGCCACCCCGCCGATTGCACGGCGTCCACGTGCACCGGCACGCTCGCCTCATGCGCGACGGCGATGAGAACGGGGAGGTCCTGGACCGTGCCGATCTCGTTGTTGGCATGCCCCAGCGCGACGAGAGCGGTGTCGTCGCGCAGCGCGTGTCGCAGCGATTCCGAGTCGATCCGTCCTCGCCCGTCCACCGCCACGCGGGTCACCTCGACACCGTGGAAGCGCCGCAGGTACTCGGCCGATTCGAGTATCGACTCGTGCTCGATCGGCGACACCACGAGATGTCGGCGCCCCTGAGCGAGCGCGGCCAGGACGATGCCCTTCACGGCGAGGTTGTTCGCCTCTGTGCCGCCGGCGGTGAACACGATGTCGCCTGTGCGCATCCCGAGAACCCGAGCGACCCGCGAGCGCGCGTCCTCGAGCGCGCTCGCCGCGGACTCGCCGACCGTGTGATGGCTCGACGGATTGCCGAAGACGCTCGTCAGGTACGGGGTCATGGCCTCCAGCACCTCGCGGCGCACCGGGGCCGTGGCGGCATGGTCGAGGTAGATCACGGCTCAGTCGATCCGGACGTCCAGGCCCAGATCCAGGGCTCGCGCCGAGTGGGTGAGCGCGCCGACCGAGATCACATCGACACCCGTCGCGGCGATGTCGGCGACGGTGTCGAGGCTCACGCCGCCGGATGCCTCGACCTGGGCGCGGCCGCCGATCGCCGCGACGCCCGCCCGCAGCTCCTCGAGCGAGAAGTTGTCGAGCAGAACGGTGTGCGCGCCGCCGTCGAGCACGGCTGCGATCTGGTCCAGGCGGTCGACCTCGACCACGACGTGGGTCGTGTGCGGCAATCGCGAGAGCGCGTCGCGCAGCGCGGTCGCCAGGTCGGCTCCGGAGCGCTGCAGGACCGCCAGATGGTTGTCCTTGGCCATGACGGCGTCGGACAGCGAGTATCGATGGTTGTGCCCGCCACCGCTCACCACGGCGTGGCGCTCGAATGCGCGGAGGCCCGGGGTCGTCTTGCGCGTGTCGGCGATCCGCGCGCGCGTCGAGGCCACTTCTCGCACGTAGGAGGCCGTCGCAGTGGCGATCCCGCTCATCCGCTGCGTGAAGTTCAGCGCGATGCGCTCGGCGGTCAGGATGCTGCGTGCGCTGCCCGAGACGGACGCGAGCACGTCGCCGGCGGAGAACTCGTCTCCGTCGCCGACGTGCACGTCGATCCGGAGGGCCGGATCGGTCAGCGCGAACGCGGCCGTGAAGGCGTCGCCGCCGCTGAACACCCCCGGTTCGCGGGCGACCAGGTCGGCGGTCGCCGTGGCGTCGGCGGGCAGCAGGGCGGAGCTGGTGAGATCGCCCCAGGGGGCGTCTTCTTCCAGGGCCGCACCGACGACGCGGGCGATGATGGCAGGGGTGAGCATCAGGCGATCTCCAGAACGGGGGCGGCGGTCGTTTCGAGGTGGTGAGAACCCACCGATTCGGTGCGATCGAGGGCGGCGGACACGGTCGCCGCGGCGAGCAGCAGCAGGTTGGCGTCCTCGTGATCGGCGATGGCTCGCGCTGAGTGTGGCTGTGCCGTCCAGACGGCGATCGTGTCGCGCGCGCGACGGAGGCCCTCAGCGGTGCGGAGCAGCCCGACGTCGTCCCACATCAGCCGTTGCAGCTCGGCCCGGGTGAATGCAGCGGTGTCGGTGAAAGGCGTGGTGTCGGTGTGCGGCGCGGTGTCTGTGAACGGCACGGCGCTGTCGTCTCCTGGTGCGGCGGCTCGTGCAGGAATCGTCGCGCGGCGTGCCCTCGACTCGGCGGGCCACGGCAGCGCGAGCGCGGCGGCGGCGCGAGCGCCGAAGACGGCACCCTCGAGGAGGGAGTTGGATGCGAGCCGGTTCGCGCCGTGCACGCCGGTGCGCGCGGTCTCTCCGACGGCGAAGAGACCGGGGATAGTCGAGCGCCCGTCGACATCCGTGACGATGCCCCCCATGAGGTAGTGCGCGGCCGGAGTCACCGGGATCGGTGCGTGGGCCCAGTCGAAACCGCGCTCCCTGGTGACCCGATCGATCGTCGGGAATCGGTCGCGCAGCGTCTCGGCGCCGAGCATCGTGGCGTCGAGCCGCACCGGCGATCCCTGCTCCGCAGCGCACCGGGCGATGACCCGCGCGACCACGTCGCGCGGCGCGAGTTCTCCATCGGGGTGGCTGTCGAAGGTGAAGCGCCGTCCGTCGTCATCGATCAGCGTCGCGCCCTCGCCTCGGACGGCTTCGGAGACGAGGAAGGCGGGACCCGCCGCCAGGATCGTCGGGTGGAACTGCACGAACTCGAGGTCCGCGACATCCGCACCCGCGCGGAGCGCCGCAGCGATCCCGTCGCCGGTCGTGCCCTCGGGATTCGTGGTGTGCGCGTAGAGGTGACCGGCGCCGCCGGTCGCGAGCACGACGGCTTCCGCGTCGACAGGCGTCGGAACACCGTCGACCAGCACGCGGGCACCTCGCACGGCGCCGTCGGTCACGACGAGGTCGAGCAGGAACGCCTGTTCCACGACGGTGATCGCCGATGCGCGTGTGGCCGAGACGAGTGCACGCGCGATCGCGGCTCCCGTGGCGTCGCCACCCGCATGCGCGATCCGGGCTCGGCTGTGGGCCGCCTCCCGGCCGCGAAGAAGGGTGCCGTCCGCAGAACGGTCGAAGGCCACACCACGCATGATCAGCTCGGCGATGCCGGCTCCGGCGCCCTCGACGAGCGCCTCGACCGCTGCGGGATCCGCCAGACCCGCCGCCGCGGCCAGCGTGTCTGCCGCATGTTGGGCGGGGGAGTCATCGGAGCCGTACATGCCGGCCACGCCGCCCTGTGCGTAGCCCGTGCATCCGTCGCCGAGCGCTCCTTTGGTCAGCACGGTCACGGAGTGACCCCGCTCGTGTGCGTGCAGTGCCGCCGTGAGTCCGGCGATGCCGGAGCCGACGACGACCACCTTCATCGCGCGCCCGCCGACACAGGGGGCTTGGCCGCCAGCATCCGCTCCAGGGCGACCCGGGCGGGGTCGGCGACGTCGGCAGTCACTGTGATGCGGTTCGGGGTGCGCCCGGCGACGAGCTCTTCGAGCACCCAGGCCAGATATCCGGGGTGGATGCGATACATCGTCGAGCACGGGCAGACCACCGGGTCGAGGCAGAAGATCTCGTGCTGCGGGAACTGTGCGGCCAGTCGGCGCACGAGGTTGATCTCGGTGCCGATCGCGAAGGTCGTGGGTTCGGTCGCCGCGGCGATCGCTCGACGGATGTAGTCGGTCGATCCGGCCTCGTCGGCGGCGTCCACCACGTCCATCGGGCACTCGGGGTGCACGATGACCCGCACTCCGGGGTGCTCGGCACGCGCCTGGTCGATCTGAGCGACCGTGAAGCGGCGGTGCACCGAGCAGAATCCGTGCCACAGGATCACGCGCGAGTCGACGAGGTCGGATGCCGAGGACCCGCCGAGCGCCTGGCGCGGGTTCCACATCGGCATCTGCTCGAGGGATACGCCCATCGCCTTCGCCGTGTTGCGACCGAGGTGCTGGTCGGGGAAGAACAGCACACGACGTCCCCGCTCGAACGCCCACTCGAGCACGGTCTGTGCGTTCGAGGACGTGCACACGATGCCGCCATGCCGGCCGACGAAGCCCTTGATCGCGGCGGAGGAGTTCATGTAGGTGACCGGGATCACCGGAACCCGACCGTCGGCATCCTGCGCGTCGAGGTCGCCAAGCACGTCGGCCAGCTGCTCCCAGCAGTCCTCGACCTGGTCGATGTCGGCCATGTCTGCCATCGAGCACCCGGCCGCGAGGTTCGGCAGTATCACGGCCTGGTCGGGACCGGAGAGCAGATCGGCGGTCTCGGCCATGAAGTGCACGCCGCAGAACACGATGGCCTCGGCATCCGGTCGCTCCTTCGCTGCGGTGGCGAGCTGGAACGAGTCGCCCACGTAGTCGGCGTGCCGCACGACCTCCTCGCGCTGGTAGAAGTGCCCCAGCACGACGGCCCGGTCGCCGAGCGTGGCCTTCGCCACGCGGATGCGTTCGTCGAGTTCGTGTTCACTCGCCTCGCGGTACTCCGCGGGAAGCTCGCCCTGGCGCGGTGCGCCGGTCGGGATGACGTCGCCCATCGAGGATCCGGGACCGTATCCGGGGCGTGAATCGAAATCCCAGGGGCCCACGGCGAGATCGGTCGTGCACGTCGCGTCGGTCGATGTGCCCGACACGATCGACTGGATCGCGTGGTCGACGGACGCGTCGACGGGAAGGACTGACGGCGTCGGAACGAAGGTGATGCTCATCGGGTGCTCGTTTCCTCGGGGCCGAGGGGGCCGTGATCGGCCAGCTCGACATCGGTGTTGTAACGGTAGAGGCGGGCGGGGCGGTGGCTGCCGGTGCGGAACTGGTCGGTGGGGAGGAGATTGCCCGCCGACTCGACCTGGCGCCGGAAGTTGGCCGGATCCAGATGCCTGCCGAGGATCGCCTCGTAGGCTTCTCGGAGATCTGCGAGGGTGAACTCGGCGGGCAGGAATCCGTGTGCGACGCGGCTGTAGCCGACCTTGCTGCGGAGTCGCCACAGCGCATAGTCGACGATCTTGGCGTGGTCGAACGCGAGCGGAGGCAGGTCGTCGAGGTCGAACCAGCGCACGTTCTCCGGCGCTCGGCCGGATGCGCGGTGCGCGGCGCTCTGCGCGTCGACATCGTCCTGGCGCAGCAGCGCCCAGTACACGACCGACACCACGCGCGTGGGGGAGCGGTCGACGGCGCCGAAGGCGTAGAGCTGCTCGAGGTAGCTCGGAGTCAGGCCCGTGGTCTCGGCGAGGGTCCGGGCGGCGGCGTCGACGGGGGACTCGGCTGCGGTGAGCCATCCTCCGGGCAGCGCCCATTGGTCGGCGAACGGCTCGCGGGTCCGGAGCACGAGCGGCAGGGCGAGCGTCGCGGACCCTTCGGCGGTGCGCCGCAGCGTGAGGATCACCGTGGACACGGCGACGTCGATGCCCGAGCTTTGAGTCATTGGTACCTTAACCTCCCGTCACGATCTTAGTGTCATCGCGACCCTTAGTGCACCCGTGTGACGATCCGATTGCCGAGGCCGAAACGTTATATACCAGCGTTCTGAACGCTTGTCGCCCCGAAAGGGATTTGTTAGGTTACTGTCCTAACAAATCCCTTTCCCTGGGATCTGTCACGAGTCCCATCCGGGGCCCGGCTCCATCCGGAGATCCCTCCTGCAGTGCAGCACCGAGAGGAAATACAGAATGATCCGTAACGGAAGGCGCAAGATCGCGCTCACCGCTGTGGCGGGGGCATCCGTCCTCGCCCTGGGTTTGACCGCCTGTGGCGCAGGCGGCAGCAGCGAGGGGAGCGGTGGCGACGGCGACCGCGCGCTTCGCGTCTGGGCAGGCAGCCAGACCCCCATCACCGCGAACTACAACCCGTTCGCGCCGACCGTGCTCCACGGAGCGCTCGGACCCATCTACGAGCCGCTGTTCTTCTTCAACAAGACGGCCGACTCCGAACCCGTCGGACTGATCGGCGACTCGTACGAGTACAACGAAGACGGCACGGTGATCACGATCGCCATCAAGCCCGACCTGAAGTGGAGCGACGGCGAGCCCCTCACCGCGGCCGACGTGGCTTTCTCCTTCACCTATGAGGCGAACAACCCCGAGGGCAACGGCCTCGTCTCGGCCGAGGCGACCGACGACACGACCGTCGTGCTCACCTACGCGACGGCCCAGTACACGACCGAGTTCCAGCGTCTCGGCTCGACCTACATCCTGCCCGAGCACATCTGGGCCGAGGTCACCGACTTCGCGAACTTCGCCAACGAGGAGCCGGTCGGTTCCGGGGCGTACGTGGTCGACAAGACGACGAGCGAGTCCTACACGCTCGTCGCCAACGAGAACTTCCGCGACGCCGACGATCTCGGCGTCAAGAAGGTCCAGTACATCGCGGTCGACAACAACCAGACCGCACAGGATCTTCTCGCCGCAGGCCAGCTCGACTGGACCGGCATGTTCATCCCGAACCCCGACGACGTCACCGGCAACGGGGCGATCGATTGGATCAACACTCCTCAGGATCCGACCGTCCTCTACACCTGCTCGAACGCCGAGCTGGGATGCGCAGGTCCGCAGACGGATGTCGCGGTGCGGCAGGCGTTGAACGTCGCGATCGACCGGGCCGCCATCAAGGACAAGGCGTTCGTCGGACTCACCGGGGACATCTCCCCGGCGTTCACGCTGCTGCCCCGCGATGAGAAGTGGCTCGCCGACCCGGCCAACGAGGTCAGCCCGCAGGAGGCGGATGCCGCCGAGGCAGGCTCGATCCTCGAGGCAGCCGGTTACACGAAGGGCTCCAGCGGCATCTACGAGAAGGACGGCGTGCCGGTTGAGCTCAGCCTGATCTCGGTCGATGGCTGGACCGACTACAACGACGCCGCGAAGCTGATCGCCGAGCAGGCCGAGGCAGCCGGCATCAAGGTCACCGCCTCGACGGTGCAGTGGCAGGAGTTCTCCGACGCGCGTCAGGGCGGCGACTACCAGCTGATCGTCGGCGGCGTCATCGGCACCTCCGTCGCGGACCCGTTCCAGATCTACCGCGACTGGTTCGGTGGCACGGCCGTCGAGTCGACCGCTCCCGTCGGCACCGAGGTTCCTGCGGGACGCTGGAACTTCAGCCGTTACAGCAACCCGGTCGTGGATCAGGCGATCCAGGCGGCCGTCAGCACGGACGACGAAGCCGAGAAGCAGTCGCTCTACGGAACCATCCAGACCGAGATCGTCCGTGACCTGCCGTACATCCCGCTGGTCGTCAACGCGACCCAGACCTTCTACAACACGAAGGACTTCACGGGCTGGCCGACGGAGGACGACCTCTACGCCTTCCCGCCGTCCTGGGGCGCGATCGCGGCAGGGTACATCCTGACGCAGCTCGAGCCGGTCGAGTAAGGAATGGGGTCGGGGGAGCAGGAAGCAAGGTCTGTGACATGAAGTTCTATGCACGAAGAATCGGGTTCTACGCGTTCACGCTGTGGGCCGCGATCTCACTCAACTTCCTGCTTCCCCGGCTCATGCCGGGGAACCCGGCGGACATCATGATCGCCAAGATGCAGCGTGCGGGCGGCGAGGTCTCCGAGACCACGATCCGCAACATCAAGCTGCTTCTCGGCGGTGATGACTCCTCGCTCTGGGAGCAGTACATCGCATACTGGGGGCGGATGCTCCAGGGCGACCTGGGCGTCTCGGTGACGAAGTTCCCGACGCCGGTGAGCGAGCTGATCAGCCAGGCGCTGCCGTGGACACTCATCCTGGTCGGCACCGTGACGGTCATCTCGTTCATCCTCGGTGTCGTCCTCGGCGCCTGGGCCGGGTGGAAGCGCGGTACCTGGGTCGACCACCTCATCCCGGCGACGACCGTGCTGCAGTCCATCCCGTACTTCTGGATGGCGCTGCTGCTCGTCTCCGTCTTCGCGGTCGGCCTCGGCTGGTTCCCGATCTTCGGCGGGTATGACGTCTTCGAGTTCCCCGACGGCCCCGAGCCGACGTGGGCGTTCTTCACGAACGCGCTCTCGCACGCGATCCTCCCCGCCCTCACCATCGTGATCTCGTCGGTCGGCGGCTGGATGTTCGGAATGCGCAACATGATGGTGCAGACCATGGCCGAGGACTACGTCCTCACGGCCGAGGCGAAGGGGCTCCGTCCCCGACGCATCATGACCACGTACGCCGCTCGCAACGCGGCGATCCCGTCGATCGCGGGCTTCTCGATCACGCTCGGTTTCGTCGTGGCCGGCTCCATCGTGATGGAGCAGGTCTTCACCTACCCGGGCATCGGCAAGCTGATGTTCCAGGCGGTCACGAACAACGACTACGCGCTGATGCAGGGACTCTTCCTCGTCATCACGATCACGGTGCTCGCCGCCAACTTCATCATGGACCTCGTCTATGGCTTCATCGACCCGAGGGCTCGCCAGAATGTCTGACACCGAGAACACAGTGCTGATCACGAAGGATCAGCCCACGACCCAGCCCGCGAGCACCATCTCGCTGGCGACCCAGCGGGGGCGCAAGCGTCGTCGCGTGCTCCCGATCACCTCGCCGAAGTTCGTCGTCGGCGCGATCATCGTGCTGTCGATCGTGCTGTTCGCGATCATCGCGCCGATGTTCTCGCAGAACCCGCGCAGCACCGACAATCCGGCGCTGCTGCCGCCCTCGGCGGAGCACTGGCTCGGAACCACCAAGCTCGGCAACGACATGTTCGCCCAGCTCGCGATCGGCGCGCAGGGGTCGCTTCTCGTCGGTGTGGTCGCCGGCGGCATCGCGATCGTCCTGTCCCTGGTCTTCGGCGTCCTCGCCGGCTACCTCGGCGGATGGCGCGAGGATGCCCTCGCCCTGCTGACGAACGTGATGATCGTGATCCCGGGGCTTCCCCTCGTGATGGTCATCGCCTCGTTCGTGCCGCAGCGCAGCTGGCAGCTGGTGGCATTCGTGCTCGGCATCACGTCGTGGGCAGGTGCCGCATACGTGCTGCGACTGCAGACTCGATCGCTGCGGACGCGCGACTACGTCTACGCCTCGAAGGTCGCGGGGGAGCGGTCGTTCCGCGTCATCCTCGTCGAGATCATGCCGAACCTGCTGCCGCTGCTCACCGCACAGTTCCTCTTCGCGATCATCTTCGCGATCCTCGGAGAGGCCGGTCTCTCGTACCTGGGCCTCGGTCCGAACTCCTCGATCACCTGGGGCACGATCCTCAACGACGCCCAGTCGGGCCAGGCGCTCGGACGAGGCGCGTGGTGGTGGTTCATCCCGCCGGGAATCATGATCGCCCTGCTCGGGGCCGGCCTCGCGCTCATCAACTTCGCGATCGACGAGGTCATCAACCCCAAGCTGCGCAATGCACCCGACGCCGCGCGTCGAGTGCGCAAGGCCGCCAAGACGAAGGGGGTCGCCGCGTGAGCGCTCCGGATGCCGTGCTGACCGCACGCAACGTGTCGATCGAGTACGAGGTGGATCCGCCCGTCAAGGCGGTCCGCGACGTCACTCTCACTCTCAACCGCGGCGAGATCCTCGGACTCGCCGGTGAGTCCGGATGCGGTAAGACGACACTCGCGTACGGGATGAATCGGCTGCTCAAGGCGCCGGCGCTCATGACGAGCGGCGAGATCGTCTTCCACGACCGAGACGGGCACGACATCGACGTCGTCGCGCTCGACGGCGACGGGCTCAGGGCGTTCCGCTGGGACAAGATCTCGATGGTCTTCCAGGGGGCGATGAACTCGCTCAACCCGGTGATCAGCGTCAGGGCGCAGATCTTCGACATCTTCGACACACACCGACCAGGCATGTCGAAGAAGGACAAGCAGGCTCGGGCCGAAGAGCTGCTGACGCTGGTCGGGGTCGATCCGTCCAGACTCAGCAGCTTCCCGCACGAGCTTTCGGGCGGCATGCGCCAGCGCATGATGATCGCGATGGCCCTGGCGCTCGACCCGCAGGTCATGATCATGGACGAGCCGACCACGGCGCTCGACGTCGTGGTGCAGCGCGGCATCATCCGCGAGATCATGCGGCTGCGTGAGCGGCTCGGGTTCGCGGTGATCTTCATCACGCACGACCTGCCGATGCTGATCGAGATCAGCGACCGGATCGCCGTGATGCTGCAGGGACAGATCGTCGAGGAAGGCACAGCGGAGGAGATCTACCGCACGCCGCAGCACGAGTACACGAAGAAGCTGCTCTCGAGCTTCCCGAGTCTCACCGGAGAACGGGGCGACTTCGTGCGCACCGGCAACCAGCCCAGTCAGGAGGAGGTCCGATGAGCACCGCGACTCTGGAGGCCCGCAATCTCGTCAAGGACTTCACACTCCGCTCGGGGTTGAAGACATCGATCCTGCATGCGGTGAAGGATGTGTCGTTCACTCTCGAATCCGGCAAGACGATCGCCCTGGTCGGCGAGTCCGGATCAGGCAAGTCCACCATCGCCCGGATGCTCATGAAGCTCGAGAGTCCGACGAGCGGCCAGATCCTGCTCGACGGCCGGGAGACCGGCACTCGTGGCCGCGCGGTGGAGCGATACCGCTCGCAGGTGCAGATGGTGTTCCAGGATCCGTTCGCGTCGCTCAATCCGTTCCACTCGATCATCCATCACCTGGAGCGTCCCATCCGGCTGCACCACCCGAAGCTGTCGGGCGCGCAGGTGCGTGCCCGCGCGATCGAGCTCCTCGAGCGCGTGCGGCTGTCGCCGGGGGAGAGCTTCGCGGACCGACGTCCGCACGAGCTCTCGGGTGGTCAGCGACAGCGCGTCGCGATCGCCCGGGCGCTCGCACCGGGCGCACGGTTCATCGTCGCCGACGAGCCGGTGTCGATGCTCGACGTGTCGATCCGACTCGGGGTGCTGAACCTGCTGGCCGATCTGCAGCGCGAAGACGACCTCGGGGTCCTGTACATCACGCATGACCTCGCGACGGCCCGTCACTTCAGCGACGAGATCATGGTGCTCTACAAGGGAGACGTGGTCGAGCGAGGGCCGGCCGACGAGGTCATCCTCAACCCGCAGCACGAGTACACGAAGACCCTTCTCGGAGCGGCTCCGGAACCCGAGAACCTCGGTCGCCTGCGTGATGAGGTGCGGGCGGAGCTCGCCGGGCGCTGACCCTCGCACCGGTCGCGTCTCCTGCCGCACTCGACCTGCGCAGCGACGGGAGACGCGACCGGAATGCGTGCCCGACTGAGTGCGGGCGACCGGCTAGACTGATGCCACAACTGAAGACAGGCCGAATGACCCACGCGGGAGAGCCCCGGCGAACGCAGCCGGGCACCGAAGGAGCAAGCCTCCCCGCCAATCTCTCAGGTACGCGTACCGCGCGGTTCCGGCCACTCTGAAAAGCGAAAACGAGCGAAGCGAGTTTTCGGGTTGAGCGAGGGCGTCCGCGCCCGAGCCGAAACCCTGGTGAGATACGTCCCGCGCGTCTCCCACCCCCTTCGCCCGAGATCCGCCGACGGTGAAAGCCCAGTCCCTGGGCGAAGCTCTCAGGCCCATGACAGAGGGGGAGTTCCGAGGAACGGCGTCATCGCTGTTCCGCCCGACCCAGCCCGGGAGAACTCCATGTCCGACCCTCGCTACACCCCGCTCCGCGAACGCCATGAGGCGCTCGGCGCATCCTTCACCGATTTCGGCGGATGGCAGATGCCGGTCCGTTACACCTCCGACCTCGCCGAGCACCACGCCGTGCGGCAGGCCGCGGGGATCTTCGACATCTCGCACATGGCCGAGTTCACGGTGCGCGGTGCGGATGCCGCGGCCTACCTCGACCACGCGCTCGCCGGACGGCTCTCGGCTCTCGCGGTCGGCAAGGCGAAGTACTCGCTCCTGCTCGCAGCGACCGGCGGCATCATCGACGACGTCATCGTCTACCGCCTCGAGAACGCTGACTTCCTCGTCATCTCGAACGCCGGCAACCGGGACGCGGTCCGTGAGGCTCTCGACGCTCGCGTCGAGGCGTTCGACGTCAAGGTCGCAGACGTCTCCGACGACTACGCGCTGATCGCCGTGCAGGGGCCGCAGTCCGAGGCGATCCTCGCCGCGACCACGGGCATCTCCGCTGTCAGCATCCCCTGGGCCGAGCAGAAGTACTACGCCTGGGCAGCGGCGACCTTCAACGGTCGTTCGCTGCTGCTCGCCCGCACCGGGTACACCGGCGAAGACGGCTTCGAACTGCTCGTCGCCGCAGACGACGCCGTCGCGCTGTGGGACGCGGTGCTCGCGGCCGGCGCGTCGCACGGCCTCGTGCCTGCGGGCCTCGCGGCGCGCGACACCCTTCGCCTCGAGGCGGGCATGCCGCTCTACGGACATGAGCTGACCCGCGACACTAAGCCGGTGCAGGCGGGGCTCGGTCGCGTCGTGGTCTCGGCGAAGGAGGCCTTCGTCGGGAAGGACGCGGTGGAGGCTGCACCCGACGCCCCCGTGCTCGTCGGTCTCGTCGCCGACGGCAAGCGAGCGGGCCGCGCCGGGTATTCCGTCGTCGATGCGGAGGGCGCGGTGCTCGGTGAGATCACCAGCGGCGCACTCAGCCCCACGCTCGGCCACCCGATCGCGATGGCGTACGTGACGCCGTCTTCCGCTGCGGAGGGAACCGCAGTATTCCTTGATGTGCGGGGGACCAGCATCCCCGCGACCGTGACCGCCCTGCCTTTCTATCGGAGGACCAAATGACCGACCTCAACGCGCTCCACTACACCGACGAGCACGAATGGATCGCCGCCGACGGCGGCACCGTGACCATCGGCATCACCGACTATGCGGCTGAGAAGCTCGGCGACGTGGTGTTCGTCGAACTCCCCGCCGTCGGCACCGAGGTCACCGCAGGCACGGTCGTGGGTGAGATCGAGTCGACCAAGTCGGTCGGCGAGCTCTACGCGCCCGTCACCGGCACCGTCGTCGAGATCAACGACACGGTCGTCGACGACCCGTCTCTCGTGAACGCCGAGCCCTTCGCGGGCGGCTGGCTCATCAAGGTCTCCGTCGCCGACGGTGCCCTCGAGGGACTGATGGACCGCGACGCGTATGTCGCTCTGACGGAGGGCTGATCCACCCGTGACCTCTTTCGCCGACCGTCACATCGGAACGACCGCAGCCGCCCAGCGTCAGATGCTCGACGCGCTGGGTGTCGAGTCGGATCTCGCGGACTGGAGCCCGGTCGAGGCGCTGATGCGCCAGGCCGTACCCGCCTCGATCTACACCGCAGCGAACGATGACTCCGTGATCCCGCGCGCCGCGAGCGAGACCGAGGCTCTCGCCGAGCTTCGGGCGCTCGCCGCGCGTAACACGGTCAACCGGTCGATGATCGGTCTCGGCTACTACGGGACCATCACCCCGCAGGTGATCCAGCGCAACGTGCTCGAGAACCCGTCCTGGTACACGGCGTACACGCCGTACCAGCCGGAGATCTCGCAGGGGCGTCTCGAGGCGCTCATCAACTTCCAGACCATGGTGGCCGAGCTCACCGGCCTCTCCACCGCCAACGCGTCGATGCTCGATGAGTCGACGGCGGTCGTCGAGGGGATGCTGCTCGCCCGTCGTGCGTCGAAGAAGGCGTCGAACGTGTTCGTCGTCGACGCGGATGCGTTCCCGCAGACGGCGGCTCTGCTCGCCGCCCGCGCCGAGGCGGTGGGCATCGAGCTCGTGACCGTCGACTTCGCCGCAGGCGAGGAGCTCCCCGCCGAGCTCTTCGGCGTGTTCGTGCAGTACCCCGCGGCGTCGGGACGCGTCTGGGACCCCAGCGCGGTGATCGACGCGGCGCACGTCGCGGGCGGTCTCGCGGTCGTCGCCG
>NZ_DALZXX010000082.1:10999-13562 GCF_031988965.1 Microbacterium sp. | reverse complement strand
CGCGAGCCAGGCGCCTCCCGCCGCGGGTGCCACGATGCGGTCGGCGATGCCCAGGTCGTCGATCAGCGCACGGACGCGGCCGCCGCGAGTCGCATAGCTCTCGGCCCCCGCATCGACCACGATGCCGTCGAGCTCGGCCCGCTGGATGGCACCACCCACGGCATCCGCACGTTCCAGCAGCGTCACACGCATGCCGACCTTGGCGCACTCGCGCGCCGCGATCAGTCCGCCGACGCCCCCGCCGACGACGACGACGTGCTTCTTCGCAGCGAGCTCCGCTCGGGCTGCGAGCTCTGCGCGGGAAGACTCATGGTTCGCGGGCTTCGAGGTCATGGCTCAATCCTGTCATCCGCGACCTGGACGAGAGGGCGTGAGACCCGCGCATCAGACCGATCAGATGGAGTGGACGAGCTCGACGATCCGTGTCAGCTGGTCGGGGTCCGCCTCCGGCGGCACACCGTGCCCGAGGTTGACGATGTGTCCGCGGGCGGCGCGGCCGCGCTCGACCACATCGCGCACGTGCGCCTCCAGAACGGGCCACGGCGCCGACAGCAGTGCCGGGTCGATGTTGCCCTGCACCGAGACGTCCGGTCCGAGGATGGCGGCGGCCTCGTCGAGCGGCAGCCGCCAGTCGACGCCGACGCCGTCGGCGATGCCGTCGAGTCGCATGTCCGCCAGGAAGGGGCCGGTGCCCACACCGAAGTGGATGCTCGGCACGCCGATGCCCTCGAGCGCCGTACGCGAGTGCGGAGCGACGAAGGCGCGGTAGTCGGCGGTGCTGAGCGATCCGGCCCACGAGTCGAAGAGCTGCACGACGGATGCTCCGGCGTCGCGCTGCGTCTCGAGGAAGCGACGCGAGATCTGCGCCAGCCAGCCGGCGAGTCGATTCCAGGCGTCGGGGTCTGCGTGCATCATGCCGCGCGCACGCAGGTGCTCCTTCGACGGACCGCCCTCGACGAGATAGGCGGCGAGCGTGAAGGGCGCTCCCGCGAACCCGATCAGCGGGGTGTCGCCGAGCTCGGCGGTCACCAGGCGCACGGCCTCGGCGATCGCCGTGCCGTCGAGGGAGTCCGGGTCGATCGCGGTGATCCGGTCGACATCGGCAGCCGTGCGAACCGGGTTCGCGAACACGGGACCGCGTCCGGGCTCGATCTCCACCTCGACCCCGGCGAGACGCAGCGGGATCACGATGTCGCTGAAGAACACCGCGGCGTCGACGCCGTGCCGACGGACCGGCTGCAGAGTGATCTCGGCCGCGAGGTCCGGCGTGAGGCAGGCGTCCAGCATCCGCGTTCCCACTCGCAGCTCGCGGTACTCGGGAAGCGACCTGCCGGCCTGTCGCATGAACCACACGGGGGCATGTTCGGGGCGTGGTCCGGTGAGGGCGCGCAGCAGCGGAGCGTCGGAGAGAGGCATGACTCCATCCTCCCATCCCGCCCCTCTGGCCGACCTGTGCGCGAGGAGGGGTAGAATCGACCTGTGCTGCTGTGTGTCACGGCGAGTCACAAGACCGCCTCCTTCGATTTGCTCGAACGCTTGAGCCGCACCCCCGATGACGTCGCCTCCACGATCGTGGACACGGCGTCCTGCGTGCAGGGTGCGGTCGTTCTTGCTACCTGCAACCGCTTCGAGGCGTACGTCGAGATGGACGAACCCGTCACGGCGGCCGGCGCGATCGGCGTCGAAGCGGTGCTCGAGGCCGTCGAATCCGCCACCGGCATCCCGACCGCAGAGCTCGACGGCGCCTACGACGTGCACTCCGGTCGCCGAGTCGCCGAGCACCTGTTCTCGGTCGCCTCGGGTCTCGAATCCGTCGTGTCCGGAGAGGGCGAGATCGCCGGTCAGGTGCGCCGCGCCCTGAAGTCCGCCCGCAAGGACGGCACGACCTCTCCCGAGCTCGAGCGCCTGTTCCAGCGCGCGAGCCAGGCGCAGCGCAAGGTCAAGAACGTCACGGCCCTCGGTCGCGCGGGACGATCGCTCGTGCGCCTCGCACTCGAGCTCGCCGACAGCCGCATCGCCGACTGGGCCGCCGAGCGCGTGCTGCTGGTGGGTACCGGCGCGTACGCGGCCGTCACCCTCGCCACTCTGCGCGAGCGCGGCGCCGTCAACATCTCGGTGTACTCACCGTCGGGCCGCGCCGAGAAGTTCGCGGCGAAGCACGGCATCCGGCCCGTCGCCGCCGACGACTACGCGCGCATCGCCTCACGCTCGAGCCTGCTGATCACCTGCACGACGGCCACCGAGCCGGTGCTCACGCCGGCGCACCTGCAGGCTCCGACGGGAATCGCGGCCGCGGGCTGCCCCGTCGCCTCGCACAGCCAGCTCGTCGTCGACCTCGGCATGCCCCGCAACGTCGACCCCGCGATCGCCGCTCTCGAGGGCGTCGCGCTGCTCGATCTCGAGACGATCAGCCTGCACGCTCCGCTCGACGAGCTCCAGGCGACGGATGCCGCTCGCACCGTGGTCCGCGAAGCCGCAGACACCTTCCACGTCGTGGGGAGCCGTCAGAGCGTGACCCCGTCGGTCGTGGCGCTGCGCTCGCACATGTTCGCACTGCTCGAGG
>NZ_DALZXX010000082.1:0-10989 GCF_031988965.1 Microbacterium sp. | reverse complement strand
CGCGCGCTCGGGGCGACGAAGACGGCAAGGTGGAGCAGGCGCTGCGACACCTGACCGGCGTGCTGCTTCACACGCCGACGACGCGCGCGCATGAGCTCGCCGCGACCGGGCAGGCGGATGAGTTCGCCGCGGCGCTCGCGACCCTCTACGGCATCGCACCTGCCGAGCCCGCGCAGTCCTCCGACGCGGACACCGCAGCGACCGCCTGAGGCGTCACCCTCTCTGCACAGAAGACGTCGTCGAGGGCTCGTCCCCCGAACTCGCGATCTCGGACGACGCCTCACCCCACGCATCATCCCTGCTTCATATCGTCGAACCCATGACAGCGTCCGACGCGCGTCGCAGACTGGGAGCATGCTCGTGGACCCGAATGTGATCGGCATCATCATCGCCCTCTTCGCCTTCACCGCCACAGTGCTCGGCGGGGTCTCTCGGATGCTCGCTCGGCAGTCCCGGGGGCTCGAGATCCGATTCGACAGGATCGATGACCGGTTCACGACGGTCGAGACGCAGATCACAGACCTCAAGACGGAGCTGAAGGGCGACATCGCCGCCGTGAGAGTCGAGATCGCCGACCTCCGCACCGAGCTCAAGACCGACATCGCCAACCTCCGCACCGAACTCAAAGAAGAGATCGCCGGAGTCAAGACCGAGCTCAAGGCGGACATCGCCGATGTCCGCGTCTCGATCGCCCGCCTCGAGGGTCCGCTGCCGAAGCTGCAGAGGATCTGACCTCTCGGGGCAGGCATGCGGGTGACAGACTGGATGCATGGCCCTTCATATCACCGGAGACACCGCCGCCGACGCCCTCCTGACCGACAACCCGCTCGCACTGCTCGTCGGGATGTTGCTCGACCAGCAGGTCCCGATGGAGACCGCCTTCGCAGGTCCGCTCAAGATCGAACAGCGCACCGGCGCTTCCGACGCGACCGCCATCGCCGGCATGGATCCCGACGAGTTCCTCACCGCTTTCAAGGAGACCCCCGCCGTCCACAGATTCCCCGGTTCCATGGCGGCTCGCGTGCAGACGCTCTGCCAGGAGCTCGTCGATCAGTGGGGTGGCGACGCCTCGGCGATCTGGACCGAGGGCGACCCGTCGGGCGCCGAAGTGCTCAAGCGCCTCAAGGCTCTGCCCGGATTCGGCGAGCAGAAGGCGAAGATCTTCCTCGCGCTGCTGGGCAAGCAGTATGGATTCACCGGTGCCGGCTGGCGTGAGGCCGCCGGCGACTACGGCGTCGAGGGCTCGTACCGCAGCGTCGCCGACATCGTCTCCCCCGAGTCCCTGACCAAGGTTCGTGAGCACAAGAAGGCCATGAAGGCCGCGGCGAAGGCGAAGGCATGAAGCCCACCGGCGATGACGTCGCCGGCCTGATCGCCCGCGCCACGCCCGCCGTGCGCCGTCGGGATGCCGAGACGCTGACCGCGCTGATGCAGGAGGTCACGGGGCGCGAACCGCAGACCTGGGGCACGATCATCGGTTTCGGCAGCTGTCACTACCGGTACCCGACGGGCACCGAGGGCGACAGCGGCCTGCTCGGCTTCGCTCCCCGCAAGGCGGCGACCACGATCTACCTGTTCGACGGCGTCGATGCCCACAGCGCGGCGCTCCAGGATCTCGGCCCGCACACGACCGGCGTCGGATGCCTGTACATCAAGGACCTCGAGCAGATCGATCTCGGCGTGCTCCGCGGCATCCTCGAGCGATCACTCGCGTGGGTCGAAGCGGGCGGCACGGATCAGGTGCAGCTGACTGTCACGGGCTGAGGCGAGCGTCGCCGCGTGCCGCTCCTCGTGAACGCCTCCCCCCGGAGCATCCATGGACGTCAGGCGCCCTTGAGGCGCTCCGCGAGGTACTCGTGCAGCTCGTCGATCGAGACGCGCTCCTGCGCCATCGTGTCGCGGTCACGCACGGTGACGGCGCGGTCGTCGAGCGAGTCGAAATCGATCGTGACGCAGAACGGCGTGCCGATCTCGTCCTGGCGACGGTAGCGGCGACCGATCGCGCCCGCGTCGTCGAAGTCGACGGCCCACGAGCTGCGCAGCGTGTCGGCGACCTCGCGGGCGAGGGGCGACAGGCGCTCGTTGCGACTCAGCGGCAGCACGGCGGCCTTGACCGGAGCCAGGCGCGGGTCGAGCTTCAGCACGGTGCGCACGTCGGTGCCGCCCTTGGCGTTCGGCACCTCCTCTTCGCGATACGCGTCGACGAGGAACGCCATCATGGCGCGGGTGAGACCGAACGACGGCTCGATGACGTACGGCGTGTAGCGGTCGCCCGTGGCCTGGTCGAAGTACGTCAGGCTCTGTCCCGACGCCTCGCTGTGGCTCGACAGATCGTAGTCGGTGCGGTTCGCGACGCCCATGAGCTCGCCCCACTCCTTGCCCGTGAAGCCGAAGCGGTACTCGACGTCGATCGTGCCGGCGGAGTAGTGCGCGCGGTCGTCTTCGGGCACGTCGAACTGGCGCATGTTCTCGGGGTCGATGCCGAGGTCGATGAACCAGTTCCAGCAGGCCTCGACCCAGTGGTCGAACCACTCCTGCGCCTCGGCGGGCGGCGTGAAGAACTCGATCTCCATCTGCTCGAACTCGCGGGTGCGGAAGATGAAGTTACCGGGGGTGATCTCGTTGCGGAACGCCTTGCCGACCTGGCCGATGCCGAACGGCGGCTTCTTGCGGCTGGCGGTGAGCACGTTCGAGAAGTTCACGAAGATGCCCTGCGCGGTCTCGGGGCGCAGGAAGTGCAGGCCCGACTCGTCGTCGACGACGCCGAGGTAGGTCTTCACGAGGCCCGAGAACGACTTGGGCTCGGTGTACTGGCCCTTGGTTCCGCAGTTGGGGCAGGGCACGTCGGCGAGGCCGTTCTCGGCCTTGCGTCCCTTGCGCGCCTCGAAGTCCTCGATGAGGTTGTCGGCACGGAAGCGCTTGTGACAGCTCAGGCACTCGACCAGCGGGTCGGTGAAGGTGGCGACGTGGCCCGAGGCCTCCCACACGCGCTTGGGCAGGATGATGCTCGAGTCCAGGCCCACCATGTCGCCGCGGCCGCGCACGAACGTCTGCCACCACTGGCGGCGGATGTTCTCCTTGAGCTCCGTGCCGAGGGGCCCGTAGTCCCACGCCGACCTCGAACCGCCGTAGATCTCACCCGCCTGGAAGACGAACCCGCGGTGGCGGGCAAGGGCGATGACCTTGTCGAGACGGGACTGTTCGGCCACGGTGGCTCCAATGGTCGGCTGCGGGAGATGACCCGTGATCACGGGCACGTCAATCTTATCCGCGCGTGATGCAGCGCAACTCGCAGACCTCGACACTCTCGAGCCTCGAGATGCTCAGGCCGAGAAGAGGTAGCCCCTCTCGACGTCGAACCCCGACAGGGTGAGACCGCTGCCGAGCAGTCCCTCCATCTGCGCACGCAGGCGCAGGCGCCACTCGTGCGCGGCATCCGGGTCGGAGACCCTCATCTCCTCGATGTCGGTCGGGATCTCGAGCGTCTCGACGACGGACTCGGATGCCGGCTGCTTGGCGATGTCGGCGAGTGCCCACTCCACGTCGAGCCGATCGCTCTCGTCTCCGGCGTCGCCGCCGCCGAAGATGCCATAGCGGTTGACGGAGTATCCGGTCGCGCGTGCACCGAGCACCGTCAGGAAGAAGTGCGCGTTCCGGGCGACGAGAGGGTCGAAGGTCCAGCTGATGCGGCCGACATCGCGCGAGAAGGCCCACTGCCGCTGGTGCTCCTTGAGCTCACGGCCCCATCCGCGACCGCGGTACTCGGGCAGCAGCGCGGTGATGTGGGAGTGCATCGCCCGCCGGGCCGGAGCGCCGAAGAAGGCGATCGAGGCGCCGACCATGCGCTCCTCCCCCTCCTCGGCATCGAAGAGGCCGACGACGTAGTTGCCCGACTGCTGCAGCGCGCGCAGGGTTCCGGCGTCGATGACGCGCTCGGGGCCGCGGATCGAGTCCAGCAGGCTCTGCGCGTCGATGATGAGTTCAACGGTGTCGAGATCACGGATGGTTCGCACGACCCCAGTCTGCCCCTCCCGCGCAGGATTTCGGAATCGCGCGACGCGATCGGGCTGGGATCCGTGCGCTGACGGGGCGTACCGTGGAGGGATGGCATCCAGCGACACCACAGCCGAGAAGTCCGACACCCGGTTCTTCGGGCAGCCCTGGGCACTCGTCCACGTCTTCGGCGTAGAGATGTGGGAGCGGTTCAGCTTCTACGGCATGCAGGGCATCCTGCTGATCTACCTGTACTTCTCCGTGACCGAGGGCGGGCTCGGCCTCTCGCAGGCGGTCGCGGGTGGAATCGTCGGCGCGTACGGCGGATCGGTCTACCTCTCGACGATCCTCGGCGCGTGGATCGCCGACCGGATTCTCGGATCGGAACGGGTGCTGTTCCTCAGCGCGATCGTCATCGTCGCCGGCCACGTCGCCCTCGCACTGTTGCCCGGCTTCCTCGGTGTCGGTGTCGGTCTCGTCCTGGTGGCGCTCGGCTCGGGCGGGCTCAAGGCGAACGCGACAGCGGTCGTCGGCACCCTCTACAGCCCTGAGGACACGCGGCGCGATGCCGGGTTCTCGCTGTTCTACCTGGGAATCAATCTCGGCGCCTTCCTCGGCCCGATCCTCACCGGCATCCTGCAGTCCACGCTCGGGTTCCACTTCGGCTTCGGACTCGCCGCCATAGGAATGACGCTCGGCCTGGTGCAGTACGCCTTCGGCCGTCGCGGACTCCCCGACGAGGCGCGGGCCGTGCCGAACCCGCTCCCCGCGTCGCGCTATCCGCTCGTGGTGGGCATCGCGATCGCCGCCGTCGTTCTCATCGCCGTGCTCGTGCTGGTCGGGGTCATCACGGCCGACAACCTCTCGACCATCGTCATCATCGCCACGATCGTCGCGTCGATCGCCTACTTCGCGGTCATCCTCACGAGTCGCCGCATCGACGGCACCGAGCGCTCTCGGGTGTGGGGCTTCCTGCCGCTGTTCATCACGAGCGTCGCCTTCTGGTCGCTCTACCAGCAGCAGTTCACCGTGCTCACCGTGTACTCCGACGAGCGGCTGAACCGCGATCTGTTCGGCTTCGAGATGCCGATCTCGTGGGTGCAGTCGATCAACCCGGTCTTCATCATCATCCTGTCGGGAGTCTTCGCCGCGATCTGGACGCGTCTCGGAAAGCGCCAGCCGTCGACGCCGGTGAAGTTCGCGCTCGGAGCGATGATCATGGGCGCCGCCTTCCTGCTGTTCCTGCCCTTCGCCAACGGCGCCGCCAACTCGACGCCGCTCCTCGCGATCGTCGGCATCCTGCTGGTGTTCACGCTCGCCGAGCTGCTGATCTCGCCGGTCGGGCTCTCGGTCACGACGAAGCTCGCACCACGGGTCTTCCACACGCAGATGGTCGCGCTCTTCTTCCTGTCCGTGGCGCTGGGCACGGCGATCTCGGGGTGGCTCGTGCAGTTCTACGACCCGAAGAACGAGGTGCCGTACTTCTCGATCCTCGGCGGCATCGCGATCGTGGTCGGCGTCGGCCTGCTGCTGTCGGCGAAGCCCGTCCTGCGGCTCATGAAGGGTGTGAGCTGACCGAGGGCGCCTCGTGCAGGATCGCGACGAGGCCCGGGTGTCCGGATCGCCGATAGCCTGAAGCGATGGGAGAGAACGACGATCGCGCACGACGAAGGCTCTCCCGAAAAGTCCCCCGCTGGGCGACCGTGGCGGTGCTCGCCTTCGCCGGGCTCTGCTCGTCGTTCATGTTCACACTCGTGGTCCCCCTGCAGGCGGAGCTGCCTCGGCTGCTGAACGCCTCGCGCGAGGACACCACCTGGGTGGTCACCATCACCCTGCTGGTCGCCGCGGTCGCCACCCCGATCTCGGGACGCCTCGGCGACATGTACGGCAAACGTCGCGTCGTGATCGTGCTGCTGTCACTGCTCATCGTGGGGTCGGTCATCGCGGCGCTTTCGGGATCGATCGTCGGGGTGATCATCGGACGCGCCCTCCAGGGCGCGGTGACGGGAGTCGTTCCGCTCGGCATCGCGATCATGCGAGACGTGCTGCCGCCCGAGCGGCTCGGCACGGCCGTGGCGCTGATGAGCGCCACGATGGGCGTGGGCGGCGCGATCGGGATGCCGGTCGCCGCCCTGCTCGCCGAGAACGCCGACTGGCACTGGCTCTTCTGGCTCGCGGCCGGTCTCGGCGTCGCCGGGCTGCTGCTCGTGCTCGCCGCCGTTCCCGAAGACGTCCTGCGCTTCCCGGGCCGCCTCGACGTGCTGGGCGCGATCGGCCTCGCGATCGGACTCACCGGCATCCTGTTGTTCGTCTCTCGCGGAGCCGAGTGGGGGTGGACGGCACCGCTGACCCTCACCTGCATCATCGGCGGGGTGGGTGTGCTGCTGGTCTGGGGCTGGTACCAGCTGCGCACGAAGGACCCCCTGCTCGACCTGCGCGTCGCGGCCCGCCCCGCCGTGCTCTTCACGAACATCGCCGCGATCGGGATGGGCTTCGCCTTGTTCGCCTCGAACGTGACGTTCCCGCAGCTGCTCGAGGGGCCCGTGTCCGCCGGCGCCGGCTTCGGACTCGACATGGTCACGGCCTCGCTCATCATCATGCCCGCGGGCCTCGTGATGATGGTCATCTCGCCGCTGTCCGGCTTCCTCGAGCGCACGGTCGGCCCTCGCCCGCTCTTCACGGTCGGGGCGGGGGCGATCGTGCTCGCCTACGTCTTCGTACTGCTGTGGTCGACCGAGGTCTGGCACATCCTGGTCGGCAACCTGCTGATCGGCGTCGGCATCGGCTTCACGTTCGCCGCCATGCCGATGATCATCATGCGCTCGGTGCCGGCGAACGAGACCGGCGCCTCGAACGGGCTCAACGCCCTCTTCCGATCGGTCGGAACCTCGAGCGCATCCGCCGTGATGGGCGGCGTGCTCGCGGCGATGAGCGTCGACGTGGGCGGGGTCTCGGTGCCCACGCGCGCAGCGTTCGATCTGTGCTTCTGGCTCGCCATCGCGGCGGGCATCGTCGCCCTGGTGCTGTCGCTGTTCATCCCCCGGCAGCGGTCTGCCGAGCAGCACCCGTCGCTGCCCGGATGACCCCGGGTGCGACCTCGGGTCAGATCACCCGCGGATCGGGATCCGTCGGCAGCGGCTGACGCAGCCGATCGGGAATCGGCCAGTCGAGCACGATCTGCTGCACCGGCGGTCGGGTGACGTCACCGAAGTCGTCGACCTTCACGACGATGCGCCCGGGAACACCGTCGTCATCGGGAGTGACCTCGAGGATGCGCACGCGCAGCGGTCTGCTCCCGTCACCCTGGTGGCCCTGGTGGCCCTGGTGGCCCTGGTCGCCCTCGTCGCCCTCGTCGCCCTGGTCGCCCTCGTCGCCCTCGTCGCCCTCGTCGCCCTCGAGAATCCACGAGTCGGCGAGCCACGCGATGCCTCGCGCCTCGAGAGCGGCCTCCGCGTCGAGCCACTCCGTGCGACCGGATGCCGGGCGACCGAGCACGTCGACGGCCACCCAGCCGTCGCCGTCGGGATGGATCCATCCGAGCAGCTCGCGGTCATCGCGTCGATGCGGGGTCCAGTCGGGGCGGGGCATCACACGATGCTACCGATCGTCGGCGCACTGCATCGTGGCGAGCTCGATCGTGGCGCGCTCGGCCGTGGCTTGCTCGGTCGTGGCTCGCTCGGCAGCGGTTCGCTCAGTGCGTGTACTCCATGAGCTCGACGCCCAGCACGCGGAACGCGTCGTGGGCGCGCAGACGATGCGTGATCGACAGGTCGTCGAAGCAGACGATCAGCGAGTACGCGACGCCTGCCCTCGGCCCCGCGAGCACGCCCGCCTCGGCTCGCACGCCACGATCGCGGCCGGTCTTGTTGATGAAGAGCAGGCCGTGCGCGTCGTGGTCGTGTGCGAAGGGGTCGAGTCCCGTGGCGGCCGCGACGAGACTGAGGTCCTGATTCAGGCTCAGCCATTCCGACACCTGGGCGCTGACCGGCGCATCGACCACCTGCGAGTTCACGAGGGCCGAGAACAGCCCCGCGAGTTCTCGGGCAGACCCCACCGCGACCTGCGGGGCGTCATCCGGACCCCGCTCGTCGCGGAACCGGTCGAGCAGCGCTGTGCGACGCAGACCCAGGTCCTCGATCCGTTCGCGGACGCGGTCGTGACCGACCTTCTGCAGCAGTGCGTTGATCGCGATCGGGTCGCCTGACGTCGCCGCGAGGACCGCGAGGTCTTCGAGCGGCAGAGCCGGTGCGTGCAGATGCCGCCACACACCGGCCGTCGAGACCGGGGCGACGGTGCTGCGCTCGACGATCTCGAGCGGGTCGAGAGAACCCGATGCGAAGCCGGCCGCGACCTCGATGAGCAGAGGCACGACTCCGAGTCCGCCGACCGGCATCGTGACGTGGTCGTCTCCGGACAGCACGTGCACATGAGTGTCGAGGTCGACCACATGCACCGACACCTGAGCACCCGACTCGACGAGCTGTTCCAGCGCTCGCGTCGCCGCGGTGAACGACCGACGCCCGGCAGCCGCACGGCGCGGCAGCCGTCGGCTCGTCCGCTGAGAGCGGCGCAGCGAGGCCAGAGGCGGCCCATCGACAGGCTCGGAAGCGCCCACGCGTGATCCTTAAAAGGGGGAGGGGATTG
The DNA here is from genome assembly GCF_031988965.1 of Microbacterium sp. GTDB lineage: Bacteria > Actinomycetota > Actinomycetes > Actinomycetales > Microbacteriaceae > Microbacterium. The sequence goes on along the minus strand of NZ_DALZXX010000082.1, from coordinate 2,352 downwards.
GCGGGATGCCGCGAGGTCCATCCGCCGCAGCACGGATATCGTAACCCCGCCAGGTGAGGATGCCCTATGCACTCCGGTATACGGTCAACGGATCGTCATTTCGGAAGCCGTAGGGCTCCCCCTCCCAGGCGGTCGATCACGACGAACGGGTCACCAGATCGTGACGCGCGACTCCCGCGGCAGCCAGAGCGCGTCGGACTCGCTGACGCCGAACGCCTCGTAGAACGCATCGATGTTGCGGACGATCTGGTTGCAGCGGAACTCGTTGGGCGAGTGCGGGTCGATCGTGAGCAGACGCAGCGTCTCGGCGTCGCGACTCTTCTGCTGCCACACCTGAGCCCACGACAGCAGCAGGCGCTGCACGCCCGTGTATCCGTCGACGACCGGAGCCTCTGCGCCGTCGAGCGAGAGCTCGTAGGCCTTCAACGCGATGCCGAGACCACCGAGGTCGCCGATGTTCTCACCGATCGTGAGGGCACCGTTGACGTGGTGCGCGGCGTCGAGCCCTTCGGGCACGAGCTCGTCGTACTGGGCGATGAGAGCCTTCGTGCGCTCCTCGAACGCCGAGCGGTCGGCATCCGTCCACCAGTCCTCGAGCTTGCCGGCACCGTCGTAGCGACTGCCCTGGTCGTCGAAGCCATGACCGATCTCGTGACCGATGACCGCGCCGATTCCACCGTAGTTCGCGGCGGCATCACGCGAGACGTCGAAGAACGGGTACTGCAGGATCGCCGCGGGGAAGACGATCTCGTTCATCGACGGGTTGTAGTACGCGTTGACCATCTGCGGAGGCATGTGCCACTCGTCACGATCGATCGGCCTGCCGACCTTCGCGACGTTGCGGTCGTGCTCGAAGATCGCCGCGCGGCGCACGTTGCCGAACAGATCGTCGCGGTCGATCTCGAGCGTCGAGTAGTCGCGCCAGACCGTGGGGTGGCCGATCTTGGGGGTGAACGAGCCGAGCTTCGCGAGGGCTCGCTCGCGCGTCTCGGCAGTCATCCACTCGAGGTCGGTGATGCTGCGACGGTAGGCCTCGATGAGGTTCGCGACGAGCTCGTCCATCGCGGCCTTCGCCGTCGGCGGGTAGTGGCGCTCGACGTAGACCTTGCCGATCGCCTCGCTCAGCGCACTCTCGGTGACCGAGACACCGCGCTTCCAGCGCTCGCGGATCGACGGGACGCCGGTGAGTTCGGTGCCGTAGAACGAGAAGTTCTCCTGCACGAAGTCGTCGGTGAGGTACGGCGCCGCCGCGTGCACGACCTGCGCGCGCAGCCATGCCTTCCAGTCGTCGAGACGCTCGGCGACGAGCAGCGAGCCGAGCCCTTCGAGGAAGCTCGGCTGCGAGACGACGATCTCGGCGAACGCCTCGGGGTGCGCGGGGGCGACCGCTTCGCGCCACGGTTCGAGGTCGACGCCGGCGAGCTGCTGGATCTTTGCCCAGGTCTTCAGGTTGTAGGTGGCGACCGCGTCGCGGCTGCGCACGTTGTCCCAGTGGTGGCCGGCCAGCTCGGTCTCGAGGGCGATCGCGCGGTCGGCGGTCGCGACCGCGTCAGGGATCTCGGCGAGGGTCAGCAGGCGCTCGAGGTGCGCACGGTACGCCGCACGCGTCTCGGCGAAGGTGTCGAGGCGGAAGTAGCTCTCGTCGGGCAGCGACAGACCCGACTGCACGATGACGGGCAGGTAGCGCTCGGGGTTGCCGGGATCGCCGTCGACGTAGAAGCCGATCAGGTGGGCGCGGCCGTCGCGGTCGTAGGCCCCGACGGTGCGGAGGAATGCCGGGACGCTGTCGATCGCGTCGATCTCGGCGAGCGTCTCTGCGAGCGGTGTGACGCCGGCGGCGGCGATGCGCTCGGTGTCCATGAAGCTGGCGAACAGGTCGCCGATCTTGCGGGCGAGGGTGCCGCTCTCGGCATCCTGCGACTCCTCGATGATCGCGCGGACGTCTTTCTCGGCCTGTTCGGCGAGCAGGTGGAACGATCCCCAGCGGGCCTTGTCGCCCGGGATCTCGGTGCGCGCGAGCCATGCGCCGTTGACGTGACGATAGAGATCGTCCTGCGGACGGATGTCGGAGCTGAACTCGGAGGTCTCAAGGCCGGAGGGAAGCACGTCAGTCATGCGACCAGCCTATGCGTCGCTCCGACATTCGGTCAGGATCCCGCGGAGGTCAGGCCTTGCGGCGCAGACCGAAGCGACGCCGCGACTGCTCCGGCACCGCAGCGGCGCGTGCGGCGAGCCGCGCCGCACGACGCTCGCCCCACGCGGCGACCTCGGCATCGATGTCACGTGGATCCGTGACCACAGGAGGGCCTCCCTGCAGCTGCCGCCGGGCCTCGATGACGCGTCGGTTGAAGT
>NZ_DALZXX010000081.1:0-13690 GCF_031988965.1 Microbacterium sp. | reverse complement strand
GGCTCGCGCCATGGGCGCTCATGGCGGCCATCGTCGCGCTCGTCGCCTCGTTCTTCGTCGGCTGGGGTGTGCCGATCGCCATCGTCGCCGTGATCGCCTCGATCATGTCGCTCCGCCGCCCGGTCGAGAGCCGTGCGATCGCACGATGGGCACTCGTGCTCGGTCTGTGCGCCACGGTCTACAGCCTCGGCTGGTTGGTGTGGGCGGGCATGCAGTTCGAGAGGCTCGGCTGACGCCATGCTCGACGCCGACGAGACCGCGGAGCTGCGCGCGTTGCAGGCGCGAGCGTACGGCCGCGACGGGGGACTCGGCGATGCGGATGCGGCGCGGCTGAGAGAACTCGAGACCATGCGTCTCCGGACTTCCGGCGGCGTTCCTCACGGCGGTGCGGATGCGGATGCGGCCCCCGCCGTTGAGAGCGCGGAGCCCGAACCCGAAGATCCCGTCGAACAGGCTTCGCCCTCGGCCCAGGCCGATCCCGAACCGGCCACGCAGGCTGACCCCACACCTCTCCGTCCGTCGCTCCGCCGGCACTGGCGCGCCCTGGCGCTCGTCGGTGCGGGCCTGCTCGTGATCGGCCTCGGCACGGGATGGGCTCTGTTCGGGCGCGGTGACGACGGCATCCCGCTCACCTCCGAAGAGCAGCAGCGGAGTGCCGAGTTGCAGTCCGAAGGCGACTACGATCCGGGCAGCGTCGAGGCGATCGGCCGCGACGACGACGCGATCGTCTGGTTCGGCACGAAGAAGAGCGGCGAGATGGAGTGCATCGTCCTCGATGTCGCGGGCGATTCGGCGACGGGCTGCCAGATAGCCGCCGATCTCGAGCGCGGCTACGGGCTGAGCGCGGCGGTCATCGATTCCCGCCGCAGCGACGAGGGGCGCGGTGAGCAGATCTCGGCCACCGCAGCCCGGTCGCACACCGGAGAGATGGTCGCGCTGATCCAGCGCTGGGCGCTCGGCGTCGACGATTGGATGCAGCAGTTCGACGCCGCAGAGCGCGAACGGGCACAGGAGCTGCTCGACCGAGGGTACGAGCCCTACTCGCTGGCGGTCGTGGGATACGCCGGCGGCGCCCCGGTCTGGTCCGCCGTTCGGACCGAAGGGTTCACCACCACGCAGTGCCTGATCGTCGATGCCGCCGAGGCCACGAGCTGCGCCGAGGCGAACGACGGCATGATCCCGGGCGAGGGCGTCATGGTCGCGGGCACCTCCGTCGACGAGGGAGGCGCCACGACGATGCCCTGGAGCGTGACCCTCGACATCACGCCTATGGGCCGGTCGTACCTCATCGTCACCGGGGAGCTTCCGGAGCATGCGCCCGGCGACGGAGCGCCCACCGGGACCACGACGGTGAGGCCGGGTGAGTCCCTCGAGGTCGGCGGAGAGCACGGCGACCCGATCCCGGTCGACGTTCCTCCCGGCGACGCGGGGTGATCAGACGGCCGCCGGAACGCGGTCGGCGAGGATCGCGCGGCGTTGAGCGCCCATGCGCGTCAGGATCAGAGTCGCCGACGCCCCGCCGCGCAGACTGAGCTTCTTTCGGAACGCCGCGGGGTCGACGTCCATCCCGCGCTTCTTGATCTCGAGCGTTCCGATGCCGTGCGCCTTGAGCGCGGCGTTGATCGCCTTCGGATTGGCCGGCAGTGCCTCTCGCACGCGGAAGGACTGCACGAACGGGCTCGTGAGAGCGGCATCCGAGGTGAGGTACGCGATCTTCTCGTCGAGCATCCCGGCGTCGAGGCTGCGGGCCACGTCGCCGATCAACCGGGCACGGATCACTGCGCCGTCCGGTTCGTGCAGGAAGGCGCCGAGTTCGCGCACCGGTGCATCCTCGGCATCGGCTGCGGCGGTGAGTTCGTGGGACTCGTCGCCGCGGATCACCAGGGCCGAGCGACGCACACCCTCGCGGGCCAGGATGCCCGTCCACACGACGAGTTCCACCACGCTGCCGTCCGCGCTCACCCACTGGGTCTCCGCGTCTGCGGGAAGGGCGTCCCGATCGTGTCCCGGACCGAGCTTGATGCCCGTCGGAATGCGTGATGCGACCTCGAACGCCCAATCCAGCGGCGGTGAGTACTCGTCCGACGAGACGCGACGCGTGTCTCCGTGCCCCTGGGTGCGCCGGGCGGGATCCATCCAGATCGCGGTGGCGCCGTCTGACGCGTCCGGCACGTTCTCCTGAGCGATGCCGTGGCGCACGGTGGCGCTCTCGCCGAACGGAGCGAGGTTGTAGGCGGCGATCGCCGATGTGACCTCGTCGGCGTCGACCGCGACGACCTCGAGACCTGCCCCGGTGAAGGCGAGAGCGTCGCCGCCGATGCCGCATCCCAGATCGGAGACCCGACTCACGCCGGCGCGACGCAGTCGCTGCGCGTGCCGGGCGGCGACGCCGAGCCGGGTCGCCTGTTCGAGCCCGGCGCGGGTGAACAGCATCCGTTCGGCGAAGGGGCCGAACTTCGCCTCGGCCTTCGAGCGCAGGTGAGCCTGTCCGACCACCGCGGAGACGAGATCGGGGGAGTGCCCCGCGGCGCGCAGCCGTGACACGGCACGAGCGACGTCCGCGACCTGCGCGATCGGCCCCAGGTCATCGAGCAGCTCGAGGCCTTCGGGGGTGAGCAGGGCTCGCAGCTCGGACATCTCCACACCCTCAGCTTAGGCGCGCGATGTGCTCTGCTCGGTGTCGGGGCTGGCACTCGCATTGCATGAGTGCCAGCCCACCGCATAGACTGTTTGTTAGCACTCTCGGGTTGAGAGTGCGAACAAGTCTTTCGTGTCAGCGTCAAGAAAGAAGAGGTAGACCGTGTCGGTTTCCATCAAGCCGCTCGAGGACCGCATCGTCATCAAGCAGGTCGAGGCCGAGCAGACCACCGCGAGTGGCCTGGTCATCCCCGACACCGCCAAGGAGAAGCCCCAGGAGGGCGAGGTCGTGGCCGTCGGCCCCGGTCGCATCGATGACAACGGCAACCGTGTTCCGCTCGACGTCGCCGTCGGCGACCGCGTGCTCTACAGCAAGTACGGCGGAACTGAAGTGAAGTTCGGCGCAGACGAGTTCCTCGTCCTGTCGGCCCGCGACGTTCTCGCGGTCGTCGTTCGCTGATCAGCGAACGAGCCGGTTCCTGAGCCTGCCGAAGGCCAGGGACACCTGTTCCTCGGAGAGGGCCCGGATGCATCACGCATCCGGGCCCTCTCCGCATTCCGCCACACGGCGCGCGATTCCTGCCATTCCCGTGCCGAGTGACCTCAGCCGAGCGACGGCGCTCAGCGCCGGGCATAGTGTGGTCCGGTGACCCTGACGACGCCTGCGGACCGTGCCACCCAGACCGCGGGGGTCGCGTACGCGGGCGGCGCATATCTGCTGTGGGGCGTGCTGCCGCTGTACTTCCTGCTCCTCGCGCCGACCGGTCCGTGGGAGGTCGTCGCCTGGCGGGTGCTCCTCTCTTTCGTGTTCTGCGGCATCCTGCTCACCGTCACACGGGGATGGAAGGCGCTCGGCGCCATCATGCGACAGCCGAGACTGCTCGGGTGGACAGCGCTCGCCGGTGTGCTGATCTACGTCAACTGGCAGGTGTTCCTCATCGGCACCCTCACCGGCCACGTGGTCGAGACGAGCCTCGGGTACTTCATCAACCCGATCGCGACCGTGCTGCTGGGCGTCTTCGTCCTCAAGGAGCGCATCCGTCGGCTGCAGTGGGCGGCGATCGGCATCGCCGCGGTCGCCGTCGTCGTGATCGTGCTCTTCTACCGCTCGTTCCCCTGGATCGCCCTGTCGCTCACCGCGTCGTTCGGCGTCTACGGGCTCATCAAGAAGAAGATCGGCCCGGCGGTCGATGCGATCAGCGGCCTCACGCTCGAGTCGTTCTGGCTGATCCCGATCGCGGTCGTGCAGCTGATCGTGGTCGCCACGACCCCCGCCGGCATCACGATGGGGCAGTACGGCGCCTGGCACGCGGCGCTGCTCGCGTTCGCCGGGGTCGCCACGGCGGTGCCGCTCCTGCTGTTCGCGGCGGGTACGCGACGCATCGATCTGACCGTGATCGGCATGATCCAGTTCGTGACACCGGTGATGCAGTTCATCATCGGGGCGGCGGTGCTGGGGGAGCCGATGCCGCTCGAGCGGTGGTTGGGCTTCATCATCGTGTGGATCGCGATCGTGGTGTTCGTGATCGACCTGCTGCTCGCCGCTCGCCGCGGTCGTCGACAGGCCCGGCACGAACTGCTCTGAACCCGCGGCTCAGTGCCTCTGGCACCCGGTGCCGGATCGTTAACGCACCGAAACATCGGCGACCCCCAATCGACCAATTCCGGTCCTAGTGTTAGAGCACCCGAGCGTGGTGCGAAATCCACGCTCAGATACGCAAGGGAGCATCATGAACTCACTGAAGGGCTCGCGCAAGGCGAGGGTCTTCGCCGGGATCGCGCTGGCCAGCGCGGCCGCCATCGTCATCGCGGGCTGCAGCAGCACGCCGACCGAGGAGCCTTCGGACGGGGGTGGATCGTCGTCCTCCGAGGACCTGACGCTCAAGCTCGGCTCGCTGCTTCCGCAGACGGGATCTCTCTCGTTCCTGGGCCCGCCCATGGAATCGGGTGTCGGCCTCGCCGTCTCCGAGGTCAACGAGGCCGCTGCCGGCATCACGATCGACCTCACCGCCGAGGACGAGGGCGACACCGACACCAAGGCCTACGAGACCTCCATCACGAAGCTCGAGGGTGCGGGCGTCTCCGCCATCGTCGGCGCTGCCGCATCGGGCGTCTCGCGTCTGATCCTCGACGGCAACGTCAGTGCGGGAATCCTGCAGATCTCGGCGTCGAACACCGGTCCGGACTTCACCGATTGGGACGACAACGGACTGTACTTCCGCACCGCTCCCAGCGACCTGCTGCAGGGCGAGGTCCTCGGCAACCTGATCGCCGAGGACGGCGCCAAGACCCTCGGTGTGATCTACCAGAACGACGCCTACGGCACCGGTCTGTTCGAGAACATCAAGTCGACGTTCGAGGGTGCCGGCGGAGAGGTCGTCGCAGACGCCTCGTACAACGTCGGTGACGGTCAGTTCGACGCTCAGGTCGCGACCATCACGGCCGCGAACCCCGACGCCATCGCGATCGTGTCGTTCGACCAGTTCAAGACCATCGCTCCGCTGCTGTCGAACGCCGGCGCCTCGCCGGAGAAGTGGTACCTGGTCGACGGCAACCTGTCGGACTACGGCTCCTCGCCCGACACGAACTTCCCGTTCTCGCTCGAGGGCGCGCAGGGCACCAAGCCCGGCCCGGCTCTCGAGGACGACTTCACCGAGCGTCTCCAGACCTTCTGGACCGGTGAGGGCAACTCCGAGGTCAACGACTTCACCTACGCGGCCGAGGCGTACGACGCCGTCGTGCTCGTGGCCCTCGCGTCGCTGGCAGCAGGTTCCACCGAGGGTGCGGACATCGCGGCGAAGATGCAGGAGGTCTCGGGCGGCAGCGGAGACGGTGAGAAGTGCACCAGCTTCGCCGACTGCGCGAAGATCATCAACGACGGCGGAACGGCCGACTACGACGGTTACTCCGGCGAGGTCACGTTCGACGAGAACGGCGACCCGCAGGGCGCCTCGATCGGCACCTACGTCTACGGCGCGGACAACCTGATCACCCGTACCAACTGATCACCCGATCGCAGAGCGAAGGCCCCGGATGCAGCACGCATCCGGGGCCTTCGTCCTGTGCGGTGACCAGGCGGACCAGCCCGGGTACGAGAGAGGGGCGGATACCGCAGCATCCGCCCCTCTCTCGTGCGTTCTCAGGCTGCGTCGGTGCCGAGCGTGCCGAGGTAGAGCCCGATCACCTTGGGGTCGTTCAGCAGGTCGCGCCCGGTGCCCTCGTAGGCGTCCTTGCCCTGGTCGAGCACGTAGCCGCGGTCGCAGATCTGCAGGCAGCGTCGAGCGTTCTGCTCGACCATGATGGTGGTCACGCCCGCCTTGTTGATGTCGGAGACGCGGATGAACGCGTCGTCCTGACGGACAGGGCTGAGACCGGCGGACGGCTCGTCGAGGAGCAGCACCGACGGATCCATCATGAGGGCCCGTGACATCGCGACCATCTGCCGCTCTCCACCTGACAGCGAGCCCGCGCGCTGCTTCAGGCGCTTGCCCAGCTCGGCGAAGATCCCGGTGACGAACTCGAGGCGCTCGGCGTAGATCTTGGGGTTCTGGTAGAGCCCCATCTGCAGGTTCTCCTCGATCGAGAGCGAGGGGAAGACGTTGTTCGTCTGCGGCACGAATGCCACACCTCGCTTGACGAGCCGGTCGGCCTTGAGGCCGACGATGCTCTCGCCGTCGAGCGTGATCTCGCCGTCGCGGACGTTCACGAGTCCGAACATCGCCTTCAGCAGAGTCGACTTGCCGGCGCCGTTCGGGCCGATGATGCCGATCAGCTCACCCTTGCGGGCGATGAGATTGGCGCCGTTGAGGATGTTGACGCCCGGCAGGTAGCCGGCGTGCACGCCCTTCATCTCGACGACGACGTGATCGTTCTTGATGGGGTCGACCTCGGTCATGCGCGTCCCTCCTCGGTGTCTTCAGCGGCGAGCTCGGCCTCGGCCTCGGCCTCGATCTGCTCGCGCAGTCGCACGGCAGCGGTGTCGGCGAGCACGGGGATGCGTCCGGTCACGGCACCGAGGTCGACGTCCTGATGGGCGCCGAGGTAGGCGTCGATCACGGCCGGATCCTCCATGACCTGGTCGGGCGGCCCCTCGGCGACGACGCGCCCCTCCGCCATGACGACGACCCAGTCCGCGATGTGACGGACCATGTGCATGTCGTGCTCGACGAACAGCACGGTCATGCCCAGTTCCTTCAGATCGAGGATGTGGTCGAGCAGCGACTGCGTGAGCGCAGGGTTCACACCGGCCATCGGCTCCTCGAGCATGACGAGAGGCGGGTCGCTCATCAGGGCGCGGGCCATCTCGAGGAGCTTGCGCTGGCCGCCCGACAGGGCCGCGGCGAAGTCCTTCTCCTTGGCGTCGAGCTTGAACCGCGTCAGCAGCTCACGCGCCTTCACCTCGATCTCCTGGTCCTGCGTGCGCCACAGGAAGGGGAACAGACTCGACCAGAATCCTTCTCCGCGCTGATGCGGGGCGCCGAGCTTCATGTTCTCGAGCACGGTCAGCAGTGACAGCGACTTCGTCAGCTGGAACGTGCGCACCTGCCCCATGCGCGCCACTTTGAAGGAGGGGACGCCCGAGAGGTTGGTGCCGTCGAACGACCAGGAGCCGCTGTTGGGCTTGTCGAATCCGCAGAGCAGATTGAACAGCGTGGTCTTGCCGGCTCCGTTGGGGCCGATCAGCGCCGTGATCGCACCGCGAGGGATCTCGAGGTGATCGACGTCGACGGCCGTCAGGCCACCGAAGCGTCGCTGCACCCCATCGACCACGAGGATCGGATCGACCTTTCCCACACCGGGTGCAGCGGGTCCCGTGGTGAGTCCGGTCGTCTTCGGGCGGCGGATGCTGCCGGTGGCGGGCGCCTTGTCGGCGGCCGCGTCGGGGTTCAGTTCATTTGACAAAGGTCATCTCCCTCTTGTCTCCGAGGATCCCCTGGGGGCGGAAGATCACGAGCAGCATCAGGGCCACTCCGACGAAGACGAACACGAGCGTGGACGCCTGGCTGTCGGACATCGGGAGGATTCCCGACTTCGCCAGCGCGGGGAGCAGGTTCGCCAGGAAGGCGAACACGACCCAGAACAGCACGGCACCGAGCGTGGGGCCGAACACGGTCGCCGCTCCACCGAGCAGCAGGATGGTCCAGAGGAAGAACGTCAAGGACGTCGTGTAGCTGCCGGGGACGACGGCGGACGGGAGGACGAAGATGATGCCACCCGCGGCGCCGATGATCCCGCCGACGACCAGAGCCTGCAGCTTGTACGCGAACACGTTCTTGCCGAGTGAGCGCACCGCGTCCTCGTCTTCGCGGATGCCCTTGAGCACACGGCCCCAGGGGCTGCGCATCAGCGACCAGACGAGCAGGATCGCGATCGCGAGCACGATCAGACCGAACACGCGGTTCCACAGGTCATTCGCCGTGAAGGTCCACGGACCGAAGCCGTACGTGCCCTCGGGGAAGGGGTTCGCGTCGCGGAACCCTCCGTTGAACTGCGCGAGCCCGTCTGCGGAGTTCGTGTACTCATCGAACACCTGCGTCGTGAACAGCAGGCGCACGATCTCACCTGCGGCGATCGTCGCGATGGCGAGATAGTCGGCTCGCAGACGCAGCGTCGGGATGCCGAGGATGATCGCGAACACCGCGCCGCCGATGAGGCCGATCAGCATGCCGATCCACCAGGGGAGCCCGAAGGTGAGCACGGAGATCGCGTAGCCGTAGCCGCCGATCGCCATGAACGCGGCCATGCCGAAGTTGAGCAGGCCCGCGTAGCCGAAGTGCACCGCGAGGCCGGTCGCCGCGAGCGCGTAGGCGATCGTGACGGGGCTGAGCAGGTAGACCGCGGTGTTGGAGAAGATGCTTCCGAAGTCCATCGTCAGCCCAACCTTTCCTTGCGTCCGAGCAGACCCTGCGGCCTCACCAGGAGGATCACGATGAGGATGACGAGCGCGCTCGCGTACTTGAGGTCGGACGGGATCCACAGCGTCGAGATCTCGACCGCGATCCCGACGATGAGCGATCCGACGAGTGCGCCGAACGCGGTGCCGAGTCCGCCGAGCGTGATGGCGGCGAAGATCAGGAGCAGCATCTGCACGCCCATGTCCCACTTCACACCGGGACGGAAGTACGCCCACAGGATGCCGGAGATCGCGGCGAGCGAGCCGGCCAGGATCCACACGATGCGGATGACCCTGTCGACGTCGATGCCGGATGCCGCAGCGAGCTGCGGGTTGTCCGAGATGGCCCGCGTCGCCTTGCCGATGCGGGTGCGGGTCAGGAACCAGGCGACGCCGATGATGACGACGATGCTGACGCCCATTCCGATCATGTCGATGTACGACAGCGACACGGGACCGAACTGGATCGGGGTGGGGCTCGCTCCGGGGAGCTGACGGGTGCCGCCGCCGATGAAGTACTGGAAGACGTAGCGGAGGGCGAGGGAGAGCCCGATGCTCACGATCATCAGCTGGACGATGCCGAGTCCGCGTCGGCGCAACGGCCGCCAGAGGCCGGCGTCCATGGCCCAGCCGAGGAGTCCGCCGCCGATCACGGCCGCGACGATGCCGAGCCAGAGAGGCAGCTGCCAGAACGAGGTCACGACCAAGGCGACCAGACCGCCCCACGTCACCATCTCGGCATGGGCGAAGTTCGACAGTCGAGTCGTGCCGTAGATGAGCGCGGCGCCCATCGAGGCGAGTGCGAGCAGGAGGCCGAAGTTCAGACCGCCCACCAGACGCGACACGAGCTGGTCGACGAACGAGACCGTGATCCGTTCGCCCTCGCCGAGGAAGAGATTCATGATCTTGGTGCCGGTGAGACCGAACTCGACTTCGAACGACGCTGTGGTGCCGGAGATCGGCTGCGTCCCCTCGGGGAGCTGAGCCGCGTCGACGATCACGCCGTCGGGAAGGGTGTCCTCGTCGACGGTGAGCGTGTACGTCTCCTTCTCAGGCACGTACAGGCGCCACTTGCCCTCGGCGTCGGTCTCGGTCTCGCCCTCGAAGCCGTTGCCCTCGATCGTCATCACGACGCCTTCGACCGGGTCGTCATCGAACGTGATGACACCCGCGAAGTAGAAGTCGGTGATCTCCTGCCCGTCATCCGTCTCTTCGGCGGAGGCCGCTGCGGGAGGCTGCAACCAGAGGAAAGCGATGGCGAGCAGCGACGCCAGCAGGATCGTGACCCACCGCATTCCGCTTCGTTTCGCCGAGATCGTCGGACGCACAGAACCTCCAGCCCAGTACACAGGCCATGACGGAGTTGTGCATCGGCCCTGATGTACGACGGTATGAGCGTAATGTGTCGGCTCTGTTTCGGCCAAGGCACGATCTGCTCACGGTGAGAACGATCCCATCACGAAGTTGCCCAGCCGTCGTCGCGCGCGTGCGGGAAGTCGCGCGAGCGCGGTGACGCGCGCGGGAATTTCCTCGGGGCCCCGGCGCTTAGAATTGGTACACCCTCACCCCAGATCGCGCCCCGCAGGAGGACTATCCATGGACCAGCACGACCCCTTCGGCTTCGTCGGACTCACGTACGACGATGTGCTGCTCCTCCCGGGGCACACCGACGTCATCCCGAGCGAGGCCGACACCTCTTCGCGGATCACTCGCCGGATCTCGGTCGCCACGCCGCTGCTCTCCAGCGCCATGGACACCGTCACGGAGTCGCGCATGGCGATCGCCATGGCTCGTGAGGGCGGCATCGGCATCCTGCACCGCAACCTGTCGATCGCCGACCAGGCCGCGCATGTCGACCGCGTCAAGCGCAGCGAGTCGGGCATGATCACCGACCCGATCACCACGACGCCCGACGCCACGGTCGAAGAGGTCGACGCACTGTGCGCGAAGTACCGCATCTCGGGTCTGCCGGTCGTCGATCCCGACGGCCGCCTCGTGGGCATCATCACGAACCGCGACATGCGGTTCGTCTCGGGCTTCGAGCGCCAGACCACGTTCGTGAAGGACGTCATGACCTCCGAGGGTCTCGTGACCGCTCCCGTCGGCGTCGCCGCCGGTGAGGTCATCGCCCTCTTCGCGAAGCACCGCGTCGAGAAGCTGCCGCTCATCGACGACGACGGCACGCTCGCGGGCCTCATCACCATCAAGGACTTCGACAAGAGCGAGAAGTACCCGCTCGCCACCAAGGACGACCAGGGTCGTCTGCGCGTCGGCGCGGCCATCGGCTTCTTCGGCGATGCCTGGGAGCGCGCCGAGGCGCTGCGCGACGCGGGCGTCGACGTGCTCGTCGTGGACACCGCGAACGGCCAGTCCCAGGGCGTCATCGACCTCGTCAAGCGGATCAAGGCCGACGAGAGCTTCGCGCACGTCGATGTGATCGGCGGCAACGTCGCGACCCGCGAGGGCGCACAGGCGCTCGTCGACGCGGGTGTCGACGCCGTCAAGGTCGGTGTCGGTCCCGGCTCCATCTGCACCACGCGTGTCGTCGCCGGCGTCGGCGTTCCGCAGGTCACCGCGGTCTACGAGGCGTCGCTCGCGGCGGCACCCGCCGGCATCCCCGTGATCGCCGACGGCGGCCTGCAGTACTCGGGCGACATCGCCAAGGCGCTCGTCGCCGGAGCCGACGCGGTCATGCTCGGCTCGCTGCTCGCGGGCACCGACGAGTCGCCGGGCGAGATCGTCTTCCAGTCGGGCAAGCAGTTCAAGCAGTACCGCGGCATGGGCTCGCTGGGCGCCATGCAGACGCGCGGCAAGCAGACCTCGTACTCGAAGGACCGCTACTTCCAGGCCGACGTGCCGAGCGACGACAAGCTGATCCCCGAGGGCATCGAGGGCCAGGTTCCCTACCGCGGACCCGTCTCCGCCGTGGCATACCAGCTCGTCGGCGGACTCCGCCAGTCGATGTTCTACGTCGGCGCACGCACGATCGAGGAGCTCAAGCAGCGGGGCCGCTTCGTGCGCATCACCGCGGCCGGACTCAAGGAGTCGCACCCGCACGACGTGCAGATCGTCGTCGAGGCGCCGAACTACAAGCGCTGAGTCGACGCTCTCACGACGGAGGGGTCGGATGCCATGAGCATCCGGCCCCTCCGTCGTCGTATCGCAGGGTTCCGGATGCCGAGCCCCCGGCGTAGCGTGCGGGTATGTGTCGAAACATCGTGCCGCTGAACAATCTCGAACCCGCCGCCTCCGATGCCGAGTGCCACGACGCCGCGCTGCAGTTCGTCCGCAAGATCTCGGGGACGACGGCGCCCTCCCGTGCGAATCAGGTCGTGTTCGATCGCGCGGTCGAGGAGATCGCACGGGCGACCAGGGCGCTGGTCGACGATCTGACGACGTCGGCGCCGCGCAAGAACCGCGAAGAGGAAGCCACCAAGCGTCGTGCACGATCCGCGGAGCGCTACGAGGCGATCCGTGTGTATCAGCAGGAGAAGAAGGCGGCCCGCTCGGCCTCGTGAGATCGGATCCCACGCGCCGGGGGAGGGTTCTCGGTATGCCAGTATTTAGAGATACCGCTCGACTTCCCCTCGGGCTCTCGGCGCGAAGGGCGCGGAGACCCGCACGCCGATCCCCTCATCGGCGGGGACTTCCCCATGGAGAGCTGAAGATATGTCTCAGGATGCGCCCCGCGTCCTCGTCGTCGACGATGATCCCGATGTCGCCCTGTTGGTGAAGACCGTGCTCGAGAGGCGCGCCGGCTGCGAGGTCGTGCTCGCCGAAGACGGTCACGCCGCCACGAGAGCCCTTGCCGATTTCACGCCGGACGTCGTCGTGACCGACATCGAGATGCCGGGTCTCAGCGGGCTCGAGCTGCTGGCGGAGCTGCGCCGTACCGATCCCCTCGTCCCTGTCATCGTGATGACCGCCCATGTGTCGGTCGAGTACGCCGTCTCCGCTCTGCGCGTTCAGGCGGACGAGTTCCTCACCAAGCCGCTCGACAACGCCGGACTCGTCGAGGCCGTGACGCGTCTCGTGGCCGAGGGGCGCGCACGCCGTGAGGCGAACCGGCCGAAGGAGACCGTGCTGGCGATCGGAGCGCATCCTGATGACGTCGAGATCGGCATCGGCGGGCTGCTGGCGGCGCATGCGGAGGCGGGCGATTCGATCACGATCCTCACCCTCTCGCGTGGGGGTCGCGGCGGCGACGCCGACGACCGCCAGCACGAGTCGCTGGCCGCCGCCGAGATGCTCGGTGCGCGGCTCTTCGTGAAGGACCTCGTCGACACCGAGATCTCGGGCGGCGGCTCGACCGTGCGCCTCATCGAAGAGGTGGTGCAGGAGGTGCAGCCGACGATCGTCTACACGCACTCCGCACACGATCGGCATCAGGATCACCGCGCGGTCGGCGAGGCCACGATCGTCGCGACCCGTCGCGTCGGCACCGTGGCGTGCTACCAGAGCCCGTCCGCGACGATCGATTTCCGTCCGACCCGCTTCGTGCGCATCGACGGCTTCCTCGAGCGCAAGCTCCGGATTCTCGAGAGCTTCGGGTCGCAGACGGCGACCCGCGACTACCTCGCGCCCGACTTCGTGACCGCGACCGCACGCTACTGGTCGCGATTCGGCGGAGGCGCCGCCGTGGAGCCGCTCGAGGTCGTCCGCGAGACCGCCGAGTTCATCGGCGCCCATGAACTGACACGGCGGGAGAGCTGATGACTGCGCGAGTACTGGTGACCGGCGCGGGAGGTCCCGCCGGGGTCGCGGTGATCCGCTCGCTGCTCCGTCGCACCGACCTCGAGGTGTTCGCCGCCGACATGGACGGCTGGGCGAGCGGCATCTACCTGGTGCCGCCGACGCATCGCCGTCTGGTGCCGCCGGGTCGTGCCGACGACTTCGTGCCCGCGATCGCGCGCCTGGTCGCGGACGACCGCCTCGACCTGGTGATCTCGACCGTCGACGTCGAGTTGATCGCGCTCGCAGGCCGCCGCCACGAACTCGCGCCGGCCGTGCTCGCGGCACCCTCGCAGGACACGCTCTCGGTGGCGCTCGACAAGCTGCTGCTCTCCGAACGGTGCGCGCCGACGGGTCGCACCCCGCGCACCGTGCTGGCCGGGCCCGACGCGCAGGCTGTGGACTGGGACTTCCCGGTGTTCGCCAAGC
>NZ_DALZXX010000080.1:0-13734 GCF_031988965.1 Microbacterium sp. | reverse complement strand
GCGGATCATCGACTTCCTCGAGCTGCATCCCGAGCTCGACGGGCCGGTCAACGCGGCAGCGCCGAATCCGGTCGACAACCGCGAGTTCATGGCCATCGTGCGACATGCGGCCGGCGCGCGCATCGGACCGCCGATTCCGCGGTGGATGCTCGAGCTCGGCGCCATCGGCATCCGCACCGAGACCGAGCTGATCCTCAAGAGCCGCTGGGTGCTGCCCGAGAAGCTCGCACGCGCAGGGTTCGAGTTCGCCTATCCCGATCTCGACGAGGCCGTGCGCGAGTCCTTCGGGGTGCCGGCCGCCGCCTAGAGTCTCCCGTCGGAGGCCGCAGGCCCGTCGCTCTCGGACTCTCGACGGCGCTTCTCGAGTTCGGCGCGCAGACGCCACTCCTCGATCTCACGATCGAGGTCGGCGATCTGCTGCTCGGTCGAACGCGTGTCAGAGGGCGGAGAAGGCTGTGGGGCGGGCTGCGGAGTCGGCCGACGGCTCGACCGCCCGGCTGTCCGCATCCGGGGGATGCGCAAGCCCGCCTCGGAGTACTCGCGTCCGATCGCGAACCAGAGCAGGCCACCGATCAACGGCAGCAGGATCACGATGACGACCCATGCCATCTTCGGCAGGAATCGCACCTGCGCGTCGTCGCGCGTGATGATGTCGATCAACGCGCCGACCATCAGCACGATGACGAGGATCGAGAACAGGAACGGCATGTGATCAGGGTAGACGACGCAGGACGGTTGCGCCCGGGCAGTGGCTAGGGCAGCAGGTGCCCGCCGGCCCGGAAGAGCTCATACCATTCGGCACGCGTGAGCTCGATATCCGCCCCGGCGGCGGCATCCCGAACGCGCGAGGGCGTGGTGGTTCCCAGGACGACCTGCATCTTCGCCGGGTGACGCGTGATCCACGCCGTCGCGATCGCGATCGGCTCGACGCCGTAGGACGTGGCGAGACGATCGATGACCGCGTTGAGCTCGGCATAGTCGGGGTTGCCGAGGAAGACGCCGGTGAAGAACCCTCCCTGGAACGGCGACCACGCCTGGATCGTGATGCCGTTGATGCGGCAGTACTCGACGATGCCTCCGCCGTCGCGCACGATGCTCTGATCCTCGGCCAGCATGTTGGCGGCGATCGGCTGGGCGATGATCGGGGCGTGCGTGATCGAGAGCTGAAGCTGATTCGCGATCAGCGGCTGACTCACCGCGGTGCGCAGCAGGTCGATCTGCCGCGGCGTGTGGTTCGAGACGCCGAAGGCACGCACCTTTCCCGCGGCCTCGAGCTCGTCGAACGCTCGCGCGACTTCTTCGGGTTCGACGAGGGCGTCGGGACGGTGCAGCAGCAGCACATCGATGTAGTCGGTGCGAAGCGCGCGGAGCGATCCTTCCGCCTGGCGGACGATGTGCTCGTACGAGAAGTCGAACGCCTGCTGCGCCGGATCGATGCCGCACTTCGTCTGGAGCACGATCTCGTCGCGCTCCGCGGCACCGAGCTGCAGCGCGTCGGCGAATCGCGATTCGCAGTGATGCATGCTGCCGCCGTAGATGTCGGCGTGATCGAAGAAGTCGATGCCGCCGGCCCTGGCGGAATCGTAGAGCTCGCGGATGTGCGCATCGTCCTTGTCGTCGATGCGCATCATGCCGGCGATGACGGCGGGGGCGGATGCGGAGCCGAAGGGCACAGTCTTCATGCGGTCCACGCTAGCCTCTCGCACACGGATGCGGTCGGAGCACGACCCCACGACGCCCCCGACCGCACCCACGGCACGCGGCTCTCCCCCGAGCGCGCGGCCGTCACCCTTCCCCCGATTCGGCGCAGGACGCCGCCGGAATCACCGTTCGGAGGACGGTGGCACGAGACGCGAGACCGGGATGCCGAGCACGTCGGCGATGGCTGCGAGATCGGTGACCGTGAAGTCGCGTCGCGACGCGATCTTCGCCTGCAGGGCTTTCACCGTGATCCCGGCTCTCTCGGCGAGCCATGGCACCGTCTCGCCGGCATGGGCGAGCTCGCGCACCACTGATTCTGCGACCACCCGTCGCACATGTGTCGTCACCCGACGACACTATCGTCGTCCTTGGGACACGACAAGGCCCGACGCCCCAGCATGACGGCATCCTGGCTTCGGGCCGGTGCTATCGTGATTCAGGTGACGACACCTGCCGAGAACTACAACCGGGCAGTCGGGCGGCAGCTCAAAGCCGAGATCTTCGCCGCCGGCAGCAGCATCGCGCGGATGGCGCGCGACATCGACGTGTCGCGGAGTGCTCTCGACAACTACACGACCGGTAAGCGCGACATCCCCGTCCCGGTGCTGTATCGGGTGAGCGCCGTGGTGGGCGTCGAGCCCCACGTGATCCTCGACCGTGCGGAGGAGCGACTCCGCACCGAGGCAGGACGCGGTGACGCGATCATCACCCCCCTGCGCCCCCGAGCCGATGTCCCCGGTCGACGAGATGATGTCGCCGAGGTGGCGTTCGAATCCGGGGTCCCTCACGGCCGCGACACCGACGACCTCTACGACTGAGGCTCACGGCCGGCCGCTGTCGATCGAGGAGGCCACGCATGGAACATCTCCTCCGACTGGTCGAGCAGCACGGCCTTCGTCTCGTGGAACGTCGCGGCTCCTCGCGGGGCGGCTTCGAACCTGCCACCTCCACCATCCGCATCGACCCCGGCATGAGCACCCGCGCGACCTGCAGTGTTCTCGCGCACGAGCTGGGACACGCCGTGCTCGGGCACGTGCCGACGTCAGACCACGCTCTCCGCGACCGGCAGGAGCATCGCGCCGACGAATGGGCGGCACGCCTGCTCATCGACGCCCGCTCCTATGCCGCCGCCGAGCAGCTGCGCGGTACGCATGCCGCGAGCCTCGCATTCGAACTCGGAGTCACGATCGAGATCGTGCACGCCTATCAGCGCCTCCTGCGGCGCGGCGCCGTGTCACTGGTTGAATGAGGGCATGAGCTTTCGCGTCACGCCCGCACCGACCACCCTGACAGGACGACTCGTCGAGCTGCGCCCGCTCGAGACGTCTCACCATGACGGCCTGCTCGAGGCGCTCCTCGAGGGCGACCTGTGGAAGAACGCCTGGTACACGTCGGTGCCGTCACCCGACGGTCTCGCCGCGGAGATCGACCGGCGTATCGGACTCATCGAGACCGGCGGCATGATCCCGTTCACGGCGTTCGACGCCTCAGGCCGCATCCTCGGTCTGACGTCGTTCTACGACATCGTCGACGAGGTTCCCCGACTGCACATCGGGTACACGTGGAACCGGCCCTCGGCGCACGGGACGGGGACCAATGCCGAGTCCAAGCTGCTCCTGCTGCGCCACGCGTTCGAAGAGCTGGGCGTGTTCCGCGTCGGTCTCACGACCCAGTGGATGAACGCCCAGTCGCGCGCCGCCATCGAGCGCCTGGGGGCGAAGCAGGACGGCGTGATGAGGGCGATCAGTCGCTACAGCAACGGAGCACTGCGCGACAGCGTCGAGTTCTCGATCATCGAGCCCGAATGGCCCGCGGTGAAGGCGAACCTCGAGATGAGGCTCACCAAGCGGCTCTGAGCGTCACTCGGTGGCGTTGCCCGACCAGTTGTCCTTGCGGCGGGTGGCCGAACCGCGCTGACGCATCATGAACGCCAGCGACAGGCTGACGATGAGGATGCCGGCGATGAAGACGATCGCCTGGAAGTCCTCGAGCGACTGCGCGAGCCCCATGAGCCAGATCCCTCCGAGGAAGAGGATCATGAAGAAGATGAAGCTGAGGATCACGGGGTCTCCTGTCTGAACAACCGGCCAGCATCAAGGATACCTTTAGCGCAGAGATCGCCCGCACGAAAGGCCCTGCCGGTGCCGCGCGTCCCGTGGTTGCCTCGCTCGCATGACAAAGACGCTCACCGCCCTGGCCATCACCTGCAGCCTCAAGCCCTCCCCCGCCGAGTCGAGCTCCGATCTGCTCGGATCACAGATCCTCGACGCTCTCGCCGACCACGACGTCACGGGGAGTCTCGTCCGCGCGGTCGATCATGTGATCAGCCCCGGGGTCGAGGCAGACATGGGCGGCGACGACGAGTGGCCGACGTTGAGACAGCGCGTGCTCGCCGCCGACATCCTCGTCTTCGTGACGCCGACCTGGATGGGTCAGCACTCGAGCGTCGCCCAGCGTGTTCTCGAGAGGCTCGACGCCGAACTCGCAGAGACCGACGAGCAGGGGCGTCCGATCCTCTTCGACAAGGTCGCGATCGCCGCGGTCGTCGGCAACGAGGACGGCGCGCACCACATCGCAGCGATCCTGTTCCAGGGTCTGAACGACGTGGGCTTCACGATTCCCGCCCAGGGATCGGTGTACTGGAACGGCGAGGCGATGCAGACCGTCGACTACAAGGATCTGTCCAAGACGCCCGAGAAGGTCGCTCAGGCCACCTCGACCGCCGCGAGGAACGCCGCGCATCTCGCTCGCACGCTCAGCGAGAGCGGCTACCCCGCGGAGTAGGCGTGCGGTCGTAAGAGCGGACGCTCAGTCGGAGGGTGCTCAGGCGGCCGGCGCCCCGGCGCTGAGCACCTTCGGCTGCACGAACTCGTCGATCACGAGCTCGCCGGTCGCGTTGAGCGCATGCATCATGTCTTCGATGCGCGACTTCTCGATGTGCTGAGACTCCGCGGTGCTGAACAGGAACTGCAGCGGGATCGCGGGATGGATCCACACCGTCACTCGGCCGGGGTCCCCACCCTCGGTCGGGTGCCACGTCATCATGAAGCTCTCCTGCCGGCGCAGCTTCGTGCCGATGATCACTTTGAGGTGTGCAAGCGTCTCGTCTTCGATGATGATCGGCTCCGAGGTGCCGTCGTATCGCAGTCTTCCCATGAGTGAACCGTACCCCGACGCGGGCCCGGATATGCACAGGAATGCCGATCATTGCGATCGACGGAATGTCACGATATCGTCGCGGCGCCGCTGCTCGACGGACAGCCCCGCGAGCTCGAACCTGCGGAACACCCGCCGCGGCAGATCGGGAAGTTCGGCAGTGCGTCCGGCAGCCGCCTTCGCGAGTCCGACGACGAGGGAGAGATCGACGCCCGCACCGCGGACCTCGACACGCGCGTAGTCGCTGGCGGTCCGCCAGACGAGCACCTCGATCTGCCGGAACGGGATGACATGAGAGCCGGATCCGACGCGGACCCGCAGCTCGTCGTTGCCGAACGCGACGGCGCATGTGACGGTGCGCCGGCGCACGACGGCGAGGAAGAGCAGGTACCCGGGCAGTGCGATGACCACGCCGACGACGAGGATCGCGATCTTGGGTCCTGCCTGCACGACCGCGTCACCGAGGACGATGAGGAGTGCGACGGCGCCGAGTCCGCCGACCAGAACGAGCACGACGATCCAGGATGTGATCTCGCGCATGCGCACCTCGATCGCCGAGAACTCGACGACTGATCCGTCACCGCTTCGGTCGCGCTGCCACTCCGGTGCCGTGGGTGCGGGCCGACGAGCGGAATCACGCCGCGAGAAGAGATCGGTGATCCGCGAGAGAAGGCCGAGCCAGATCCAACCGAGGGCGGGGCCGGCGGCGATCTGCAGCACGACGACGACCGCCTTCGCACCCTCCGGAAGAGCCGCGAGCGGCTCCTTGCTGTGCTCGATCGCCCAGTACATCAGCGCCGTCAGCGCGGCGGCCACACTGATGTGAACGACGACTCCGAGCATCCGCGGTCGCATCTCGAAGGTCGCGTTCACGAACGCGAATGCGACCGCCCATCCGCCGATCAGCATCAGCAGGAAGCCGAAGAAGCCGAGGTCGGCGCTCACGAGGGTCCAGGCGACGGCGACGGCGAGCAGAGCGACTCCCACGAGCAGCGGGGTGATGATCAGCAGACGCGAGACGCTCGACCGCACGCGGGTCTCGTGGGGGCTCGACTCGGTCATCCCCGCCATCCTAGGGGCGGGTACATGATCCTCTCCGCGGTGCCGCCTGTACACCCCCTACGCGGCGCGACACGCGCGTGCGACGCTGGGGTCCCAGGCACCGAGGAGACGCCGATGGGACGCTTCATATACAACCGTGGGCCACGGGTCGACGTCGAGGATCGCGCCCTGAATCACCTGCAACTCGTCATGACGGCCAAACTGCGCCGCGGCGAGCCGTTCCCGTTCACGTGGCGAGATGACCTGAGCCTCGGTGGCGGACGCACGACGGTGTGGGTGCATCCTGCGAGCGCCCTGGTCTTCTCGTTCACCGGCCCTCGCTCGCCCGACATCAACCGCAACTGGCTGCGAGATCTCGCCGTGACCGCGTCTCAGCCGGGCGGGCTCTACCTCACCCCGGAACCGGCGCGGTAACGAGCGCGCGACGGCTCGCCGGTCGCAGTAGCGTGGGATCATGACCGCTCCCGTTGATCCGACAGCCACTTCCGCCTGGTCCGAGCTCACCGCCCTGCACGGTGCGTTCACCCCCGATCTTCGCGGCTGGTTCGCCGCCGACGCCGACCGCGCGCAGTCGCTCTCGTTCCCCCTGGCCGACCTGCACGTCGACCTCTCGAAGAACCTCGTCACCGACGAGGTTCTCGCGGCTCTCCTGCGCCTGGCCGAGCAGACCGGTGTCGCCGACCGGTACGCCGCGATGCTGACGGGTGAACACCTCAACACGTCCGAAGATCGCGCCGTGCTGCACACCGCCCTGCGGCGGCCCGCCGGAGCGTCCCCCGCGCTCGTCGTCGACGGGCAGGACGTCGACATCGACGTGCAGGCCGTTCTCGACGCGCTGAGCGCCTTCGCTTCCCGTGTGCGCTCGGGCGACTGGCGGGGAGTGACGGGCAAGAAGGTCACGCACGTCGTCAACATCGGCATCGGCGGTTCCGACCTCGGCCCCGTCATGGTCTACGAGGCGCTGAAGCCCTACGCGGACGCGGGTATCGAAGCGCGATTCGTCTCGAACATCGACCCCACCGACCTCGCGCAGAAGACGGCGGATCTCGAGCCCGAGACCACACTCTTCATCGTCGCCTCGAAGACGTTCACGACGCTCGAGACGCTCACCAACGCCCGCCTCGCCCGCGACTGGCTGTGGGCCGGCCTCACGGCATCCGGTGCGATCTCCGATGACGACGATGCGCGCACCGACGCGGTCGCCCATCACTTCGTGGCGGTGTCGACGGCACTCGACAAGGTCGCCGCCTTCGGCATCGATCCCGCCAACGCCTTCGGGTTCTGGGACTGGGTCGGAGGCCGCTACTCGGTCGACTCCGCGATCGGCCTGTCGCTCGCCATCGCGCTCGGCCCCGATACGTTCCACGAGCTGCTCGCAGGCTTCCACGCCGTCGACGAGCACGTGCGCACGACGCCGCTCGAGCGCAACGTGCCCGTGCTGATGGGGCTGCTGAACGTCTGGTACGTCAACTTCTTCGGCGCGCAGTCGCACGCCGTGCTGCCGTACGCACAGCAGCTGAGCAGATTCCCCGCGTACCTGCAGCAGCTGACGATGGAGTCCAACGGCAAGTCCGTGCGCTGGGACGGAACGCCCGTCACCACCGACACGGGCGAGGTCTTCTGGGGCGAGCCCGGCACCAACGGCCAGCACGCGTTCTACCAGCTGATCCACCAGGGCACCCGGCTGATCCCCGCCGACTTCATCGCGTTCGTGAACCCGGCCTACCCGCTGACCGACGGCGGCCAGGACGTGCACGAGCTGTTCCTCGCGAACTTCCTCGCGCAGACCAAGGCGCTCGCGTTCGGCAAGACGGCGGAGGAGGTCGAGGCCGAGGGCACGACCGGCGCTCTGGTCGCCGCGCGTACATTCGCGGGCAACCGTCCGACCACGTCGATCTTCGCGCCGGCCCTCACGCCGCAGGTGCTCGGCCAGCTGATCGCCCTGTACGAGCACATCACCTTCACCCAGGGCACGATCTGGGGCATCAACTCGTTCGACCAGTGGGGTGTGGAGCTCGGCAAGCAGCTCGCGATGCAGATCGCGCCCGCGATCGGCGGCGACGAGGATGCCGTCGCGGCGCAGGACGCGTCGACCAAGGCGCTGCTCGCGTACTACGCGGCGAACCGGAAGTAGTCCCGGGGTACGCGAAGGGGCCGGATGCCATGGCATCCGGCCCCTTCGTCGTTCATCGGAAGCGATGACTCAGAAGTCCCAGTCGTCGTCTTCCGTGGCCTCGGCCTTGCCGATGACGTACGACGATCCCGAGCCCGAGAAGAAGTCGTGGTTCTCGTCGGCGTTCGGCGAGAGCGCCGACAGGATCGCCGGGTTCACGTTCGTGACGGTCGAGGGGAACATCGCTTCGTAGCCGAGGTTCATCAGCGCCTTGTTGGCGTTGTAGTGCAGGAACTTCTTGACGTCTTCGGTCAGGCCGACTCCGTCGTAGAGGTCCTGCGTGTACTGCACCTCGTTGTCGTAGAGCTCGAACAGCAGATTGAAGGTGTAGTCCTTCAGCTCCTGGCGGCGCTCTTCGGTCTCGTTCTCGAGACCCTTCTGGAACTTGTATCCGATGTAGTACCCGTGCACGGCCTCGTCACGGATGATCAGGCGGATCAGGTCGGCCGTGTTCGTCAGCTTCGCCTTGGACGACCAGTAGATCGGCAGGTAGAAGCCCGAGTAGAACAGGAACGACTCGAGCAGGGTCGAGGCGACCTTGCGCTTGAGCGGGTCGTCTCCCTGGTAGTAGTCCATGATGATCTGAGCCTTCTTCTGAAGGTTCGGATTCTCGGTCGACCAGCGGAACGCCTCGTCGATCTCCTTCGTCGACGCGAGGGTCGAGAAGATCGAGGAGTAGCTCTTCGCGTGCACCGACTCCATGAAGGCGATGTTCGTGTACACGGCCTCCTCATGAGGGGTGATCGCATCCGGGATCAGCGAGACGGCGCCGACGGTGCCCTGGATCGTGTCGAGCAGGGTCAGGCCGGTGAAGACGCGCATGGTGAGCAGCTGCTCGTCGGGCGTCAGCGTGTTCCACGACTGGATGTCGTTCGACAACGGCACCTTCTCGGGCAGCCAGAAGTTGTTCACCAGACGGTTCCAGACCTCGAGGTCCTTGTCGTCGATGATGCGGTTCCAGTTGATCGCCTGAACGCTGTCGACCAGCTTGAGCGGGGGGTGGGGAGTCATGATTCGTCGTTTCTCGTGTTCAGTGACGGGCTCAGAGCATGCAGGAGACGCACTCGGTCATATCGGTGCCCTCGAGCGCCATCTGACGCAGACGGATGTAGTAGATCGTCTTGATGCCCTTGCGCCATGCGTAGATCTGAGCCTTGTTGATGTCACGCGTCGTGGCGGTGTCCTTGAAGAACAGCGTCAGCGACAGGCCCTGGTCGACGTGCTGGGTCGCGGCGGCGTACGTGTCGATGACCTTCTCGTAGCCGATCTCGTATGCGTCCTGGTAGTACTCCAGGTTGTCGTTCGTCATGAACGCGGCCGGGTAGTAGACGCGACCGAGCTTGCCTTCCTTGCGGATCTCGATCTTCGACGCGATCGGGTGGATCGACGACGTCGAGTTGTTGATGTACGAGATCGAGCCGGTCGGCGGCACCGCCTGCAGGTTCTGGTTGTAGATGCCGTGCTCCTGGATCGACGCCTTCAGCGCCACCCAGTCCTCCTGCGTCGGGATGTGCTTGCCCGCGAAGAGCTCCTTGACCTTCTCGGTCTCGGGCACCCAGGCGCGCTCGATGTACTTGTCGAAGAACGTTCCCGACGCGTACGTCGAGTCCTCGAAGCCGTCGAAGGCCTGCTTGCGCTCGATCGCGAGGTTGTTCGAGGCGCGCAGCGCGTGGAACAGCACCGTGTAGAAGTAGATGTTCGTGAAGTCGATGCCCTCTTCGGAGCCGTAGTAGACGTGCTCGCGAGCCAGGTAGCCGTGCAGGTTCATCTGGCCGAGGCCGATGGCGTGCGAGCGGTCGTTGCCGTCTTCGATCGAACGGACCGAGCGGATGTGGCTCTGGTCGCTCACCGCGCTCAGCGCGCGGATCGCGGTCTCGACGGTCTGGCCCAGGTCATCGGCATCCATCGACAGCGCGATGTTCATCGAGCCGAGGTTGCACGAGATGTCCTTGCCGATCTGGTCGTACGACAGGTCGTCGTTGTACGTGGTCGGCGTGTTCACCTGCAGGATCTCGCTGCAGAGGTTCGACATGTTGATGCGGCCCTTGATCGGGTTGGCCTTGTTCACCGTGTCCTCGAACATGATGTACGGGTAGCCCGACTCGAACTGGATCTCGGCGACGGTCTGGAAGAACTCACGCGCGTTGATCTTCGTCTTCTTGATGCGCGCGTCGTCGACCATCTCGCGGTACTTCTCGGTGACCGAGATGTCGCCGAAGGGCACGCCGTAGACCTTCTCGACGTCGTACGGCGAGAAGAGGTACATGTCCTCGCCGTTCTTGGCGAGCTCGAACGTGATGTCGGGCACGACGACACCCAGCGACAGCGTCTTGATGCGGATCTTCTCGTCGGCGTTCTCACGCTTGGTGTCGAGGAAGCGCATGATGTCGGGGTGGTGCGCGTTGAGGTACACCGCACCGGCACCCTGACGGGCACCGAGCTGGTTGGCGTAGCTGAAGCTGTCTTCGAGGAGCTTCATCACGGGGATGATGCCGGACGACTGGTTCTCGATCTGCTTGATCGGCGCGCCGGCCTCGCGGATGTTCGAGAGCAGCAGCGCCACGCCGCCGCCGCGCTTGGAGAGCTGCAGGGCGGAGTTGATGCCTCGGGCGATCGACTCCATGTTGTCTTCGATGCGCAGCAGGAAGCAGCTGACGAGCTCGCCGCGCTGGGCCTTGCCCGAGTTGAGGAAGGTCGGCGTCGCGGGCTGGAAGCGGCCGGAGATGATCTCCTCGACCAGCGCGACCGCGAGCTTCTCGTCGCCGCCGGCGAGACCGAGGGCCGTCATCACGACGCGGTCCTCGAAGCGCTCGAGGTAGCGCTTGCCGTCGAACGTCTTGAGCGTGTAGCTCGTGTAGTACTTGAAGGCGCCGAGGAAGGTCTCGAAGCGGAACTTCTTGCCGTAGGCGAGGTCGTTGAGCTTCTGGATGAACTCGAGCGAGTACTGCTCGATCACGGCCGGCTCGTAGTACTCCTTCTCGACGAGGTAGTCGAGACGCTCCTTGAGCGAGTGGAAGAACACGGTGTTCTGGTTGACGTGCTGCAGGAAGTACTCGCGCGCCGCCCGCTTGTCGGCGTCGAACTGGATCTTCCCGTTCGCGTCGTACAGGTTCAGCATCGCGTTGAGGGCGTGATAGTCGAGACCCTCGTAGCTCGGGTTCATCTTGAACGCGACCGTCTCGGTCACGGCGTCATGCTCTTCGACTGCAGTTCCCACTGTCTTTCCAATCCGTCGCTCACGCGATCAACATCGTCCTGTGTGCCGAAGATCTCGAGCCGATACAAGTGAGGCACGTTGCACTTGCGGCTGATGATGTCACCGGCGAGGCAGAAGGACTCGCCGAAGTTGGTGTTGCCCGCGGAGATCACTCCGCGGATGTGGCGCCGGTTTCGCTCGTCGTTGAGGAACCGGACCACCTGCTTGGGTACGGCACCTTTTTCGACACCCCGTCCCTCACCCCCGCCGTAGGTGGGGGTGACCAGCACGAAGGGCTCGTCGACGACGAGTTCTTCCTCCTGCCGGAGGAGCGGGATACGTCGGGCCGGAAGCCCGAGCTTCTCGACGAAGCGGGCGGTGTTACCCGAGGCGCTCGAGAAGTACACCAGGAGCGGCGCGGCGGTCGCGAGTTGGCGCATGGTTCACCCCGGTTCCTGAGCGACGCCGAAGGGTCACGCCAGACGAGACGCGAGTTCGTCGATCTTGTCGGGACGGAAGCCCGACCAGTGTCCCTCGTCGGTGACGACGACGGGCGCCTGCATGTAGCCCAGCGCCTTGACCTGCTCCAGGGCCGTCGGGTCCTCCGACAGGTCGAGGATCTCGTACTCGATGCCCTTGGCGTCGAGCGCGCGGTAGGTGGCGTTGCACTGAACGCAGGACGGCTTGGTGTAGACCGTGATCGACATCTTTTCGCTTCCCCTCAAATCTCTGGCCTGCTTCTGAATCAGGCTGTTTTCCGGCAGACCCTCACCGGGATCTCAATACTACATATAGGTACGGACATTCAGGGTGACCACTAGGGGTAGTAGTTACATCCGTGTAGTTTTCCACCGCTCTCCACTGATACAACACAGGTTCTCCACCGTTTCTTCCACAGGCAGGAGCCCTCGGAGAGGGGTCGCGAACCGCGAGAAATCGCGCCTCTCGAACCCCCGCCGGGGATCCATCCACAGGAGGCACCGTACGCGCGGCTTCGGACATTCGATTTCCTGTGGAAAGTGGTCCTCGGCGTGTCGCGGCGTGTCGTCCGAAGCGCGCTTCGTCGGGTGTCCCCGGCGCCCGGTAGCGTTGACCTGTGGCGGGATACACGGACCTTCTTCGCACGCCCGGAGTGGCGCGCATGATCGCGGCACAGCTGACCGCTCGGTTCCCGAACGGTATGACCTCGCTGGCGATCCTCCTGCACGTCGAGCAGCAGACCGGCTCCTACGGGTCCGCCGGTCTCGTGCTCGCCGCGACCAGTGTGGGCCAGGCCGTCGCCGGTCCGATCACGAGCCGATGGATGGGCGCGTGGGGCATGCGCCGCGTGCTCGCCCTCACCCTCGGCGTCTGCGTCGTGGCGGTGCTCGGCCTCGCGCTCCTCCCCCTCACCGTGCCCGGCTACATGATCCTCGGCATGATCGCGGGCCTCTCGACCCCGCCGGTGCAGGCCGCCGTGCGCACCATCTATCCCAAGCTCGTGAACTCGCGTCAGCTCACGCCGCTGTTCTCGCTCGACGCCTCGCTGCAGGAGATCATCTGGGTGCTCGCGCCCGTCGTGATCACCCTCGTGTCGACGCAGGTGGGCACGGCCGAGGGGCTCCTCCTGGTCGCCGTGGTCCTGGTCGGCGGCGGAGCGTGGTTCATCCTCTCCCCCGAGGTCGGCCGCGTGCGCATCCCGCGCAGCCGCAGCGCACTCGGCAAGGTCGTCCTCAAGCCGCCGGTGCTCCTCGCCACCGTCATCGGCTTCCTGCTCATCGGTGCGTGCTCGGCGGTCGAGGTCGGCGTCGTCGCGACGTTCGAGCACGGCAGCCTGGCAGCGGGTCTCGTGCTCGCGGTGTTCGCCGTCGGCAGCCTCGCCGGCGGACTCTCGTTCGGCCACATCCCTATCGGCCCCTGGGCGATGGCCCGGCGCCTCACGATCGTCACGATCGGCCTCGCCCTCACGATGTTCGCCCTCAACGAGTTCTGGCTCGGCGGCACCCTGATCGTCGCCGGTATCGGCATCGCCCCGGCCCTGGCGGTGCTGTTCGCCATCACGACAGCGAGCGTCAAGTTCAGCGAGACCGCCGAGGCGTTCGGCTGGGCGGGCACCGGGCAGCTCATCGGCGCGGCCGCCGGGTCTGCCGTGGCCGGGTTCCTCGTCGACGCGACGGATCCCCGCGGCGCCTACCTCGCAGCGACGCTGTTCGCGGCGGCGGGACTCGTCGTCTCGATCGTCTTCGTCCGCTCCTTCCCCGACCTGCGTCACCGCGACGCGAGCCCGCACCCCGACACCGAACCCCTGGCGGTCACCCCTTCATGAGCTCCGAGTCCCTCTCGTCCCCTGTCCCCGAGGTCGTCTGCGTGGGCGAGTCCATGGGACTCGTCACGGCCCTGGGTGCACCCCTCGCCGAGACCGAGACGGCTGCGCTCGGACTCGCCGGTGCAGAGGGCAACGTGGCGG
>NZ_DALZXX010000079.1:13589-13945 GCF_031988965.1 Microbacterium sp. | reverse complement strand
CGAGGTGGTCGTGATCGGCGGCGGCGTCGCCGGTGAGCACGCCGCGGCGAACGCCCTGGGCCTCGGCGCGAAGGTCACCGTCGTCGACATCTCGCTGCCCCGGCTGCGCGAGCTCGAGCACCGCTACGGAGGTGCCCTCGAGACGCGCGCGTCGAGCCGCTACGACATCGCGCACGAGCTGCTCACGGCAGACCTCGTGATCGGGTCGGTGCTGATCCCCGGCGCCGCCGCCCCGAAGCTGGTGACCGACGACATGGTCGCGGCGATGAAGCCGGGCTCGGTGCTCGTCGACATCGCGATCGACCAGGGCGGATGCTTCGAGGGCTCGCGCCCGACGACGCATGACGACCCGACCT
>NZ_DALZXX010000079.1:0-13579 GCF_031988965.1 Microbacterium sp. | reverse complement strand
CGGTGCACGACTCGATCTACTACTGCGTCGCGAACATGCCGGGTGCCGTGCCCGAGACGGCGACCCGCGCACTCACGAACGCCACGCTGCCGTACGTGTCGGCGATCGCCGGCAAGGGCTGGGAAGCCGCTGCGGCGAGCGACCCTGCTCTGGCGAAGGGCCTGAACGTGCAGGCCGGTCGCATCACGCTCGACGCGGTGGCCACAGCCCACGGCTTCGCCAACGCCTGACTCCGCAGGCGACGACGGGGTCCGCACGCATCGCATCGGGCCCCGTCGTCGCACGCCGTTCTGCGAGGATGACCCCATGGACGTGACGCAGGCTCAACACGATGTTCGACGCGTCTACCGCGGGGGCTTCTCCGGCCCGCTCGTGTCGGCGGTCATCTGGGCCGCGGCGTCGGCCACATACTCATGGGGATCGCCCACAGCAGCGATGGCAGTGCTGTTCCTCGGCGGAATGCTGATCTTCCCGCTGTCCTCACTCGTGTTGAAGGCGATGGGCGGGCCCGCGTCCCTTCCGAAAGGACACCCGTCCATCGCTCTGGCCATGCAGAGCGCATTCACGGTGCCGTTGGGCATGCTCGTGTCCATCGCGCTCGGCGCTCTCGAGCCGTCGCTGTTCCTCCCCGCCACCCTCATCATCGTCGGAGCGCACTACCTCACCTTCATCTCGCTGTACGGGATGAAGGCCTACGGCGTGCTCGCCGGCATCCTCGTCGCGCTCGGCGCTACCGCGATCTTCGCGCTGCCGATGCTCAGGGCTCTCTCCGGGTGGATCGGCGCAGCGGTGCTGCTCGCCGCGTCGATCCCCCTGTACCTCTCGCATCGCGCGGAGCGGAGAACGCCCTGACCGAGGTCCGGCCTCACCCCTCGTCGAAGCGGATGACGTTGCGGAGCGTGCCGAGGCGCTCGATCTCGGTGGTGACGACGTCGCCGTCGCGCAGCCATCGCGGCTCGGCCATGCCGAGAGCCACGCCACCCGGGGTGCCGGTGAGCACGATGTCACCGGGCCGCAGCACGGTGATCTGCGAGACGTAGGCGACGAGGTCGGCGGCGTCGAAGACGAGCTCCGCTGTGTCGCCGATCTGCATCCGCTCGCCGTTCACCGCGCAGCTGATGCGCAGACCCTCACTCGGGTCGACCTCGTCGGCGGTGACGATCCACGGACCGACCGGCGTCGTGGCGTCGAAGGCCTTGCCCTGCAGCCATTGCAGGGTGCGCTGCTGCCAATCGCGCATCGAGATGTCGTTCGCCACCGCGTACCCGAGGATCGCAGCGCGCGCCCGGTCACGATCGGCTCGATAGACCTCGGCACCCACGACGACGGCGAGCTCGGCCTCCCAGTCGAGGCGATCCGTGTCGCGCACGACGATCTCGTCGACCGGCCCGGTCAGGGTGTCGGCGAACTTCGCGAACAGGGTGGGGTACTCCGGCACGGGTCGCCCGGTCTCGACGATGTGATCCCGATAGTTGAGGCCGCAGCAGAAGATCTTCGTCGGCCGGGGCACGGGGTTCGCGAACTCGTCGGGCGCGAGGGAGACGCGGGCCGGATGCCGCAGAGCGGCGTCCGCGCGATCCCGCCACTCCGGGGTGGACACGAGTTCCTGCGCATCCGCCTCGTCGAGCAGCACCCAGCCCGACTCGTCTCCGACCGCAGCGCGGCTGCCGTCGGCGCGACGCACCGTGGCGAGGCGCATCAGTCCTCCTGCGGTGCAGCGATGTGAGCCACGCCCTGGATCTCGATCATCGCCTCGCGCTGCCACAGCTGCGTGACGCCGATGCCGGCCATCGCCGGGTACTCGGTGCCCGCGAGCTCACGCCACCGACGACCGATCTCGCGGCCGTTGCGCTGGTAGTCGTCGACGTCGGTCAGGTAGATCGTCACGTCGACGAGGTCGCTCGGCTGGCCCCCCGCCGCGGCGAGGGTCGTGAGCACGTTGGAGAACGCCTGCACGAACTGCTCGACGATTCCTCCGTCCACGATCGCACCTTCGGCGTTCATGGCCGTCTGGCCGCCGAGGTAGACGAACTCCCCGGCGCGGACGCCGTGGGCGAAGCCGATCGGCTTCACGAGAGAGTCAGGGTTGATGATCTGCCGCGTCATGAGCGGTCTCCTTCGTGTGGTGGACGTATCGGATGATGGTCAGCGCGTGAGCGCATCGGCGGCTGGTTCGGGCCTCCAGCGCCGACGGCTCACCGAGCCGTCGGCGAGCGCGTCGCGCACGAGGGCGAGGCGCGGACGCACCGCATCCGTGCGCGACGACGGGGGCTTGCGCGACCCGGCGCGCAGCTGCGGCACCCAGTCGGCCCCCGCGCCCCGGTATCCCTGGTCGGCCGCGGCGTGCAGCGTCCACTGCGGATCCCACAGGTGCGTGCGCCCGAGGGCGACGAGATCGGCACGCCCCGCCAGCAGGATCGAGTGGACGTCGTCGTGGCTCGAGATCGCGCCGACCGCGATCACACTGACACCGGCCGGGGCCGCGACGCGGTTGCGGATCGCATCGGCGAAGGGCGTCTGGTAACTGCGTCCGAACTGCGGACGCTCGTGCTTCGCGATCTGCCCCGACGACACGTCGATGGCATCGGCGCCGTGCTCGATGAACGCCCGGGCGATCTCGACGGCGTCGTCGACGGTGTTGCCGCCCTCGATCCAGTCCTCCGCCGAGAGCCGGACCGTGAGGGGTCGCTCCGCAGGCCAGGCCGCGCGCATCGCGTCGAAGACCTCGAGCGGGTACCGCAGCCTGTTCTCGAGCGACCCGCCGTACTCGTCTGTGCGTCGGTTCGAGATCGGCGACAGGAACGACGAGATCAGGTACCCGTGCGCGGCGTGGAGTTCGGCGAGATCGAATCCCGCCGCGGCGGCGCGTTCGGTGGCGGCGACGAACTCCTCGCGCACCCGGGTCATGGTCTCGCGATCGATCTCTCTCGGCGCGCGGTTCTCCGACCCGTACGGGAGCGCCGACGGCGCCAGGGTGTCCCAGTTGCCGGTGTCGAGAGGCTCGTCGATGCCCTCCCACATCCTCCGGGTCGAACCCTTGCGTCCCGAATGACCGATCTGCACGCCGATACGGGCGGTCGAGTGGCGATGCACGTACGAGACGATGCGCCCCCAGGCGTCCCGCTGCTCGTCCGTATAGAGCCCTCCGCACCCGGGGGTGATGCGCCCCTCGTCCGACACGCACACCATCTCGGTCATGACGAGTCCGGCGCCGCCCATCGCCTTGGAGCCGAGGTGCACGAGGTGGAAGTCCCCCGGCACGCCGTCATGCGACGAGTACATGTCCATCGGCGACACGACGATGCGGTTCTTGAGCTCGAGCGTGCCGATGCGGTGCGGTCGGAACATGGCGGGCTCGTCGGGTTCGCGGGCGATCAGCGGCGCACCGTGCAGCAGCTCGGCCGCGAACTCCGGGTCTCGCACCGCGAGGTTGTCGAGCGTGATGCGGCGGCTGCGGGTGAGCAGGTTGAACGAGAACTGCAGCGGGTCCTGATCGGCGTACTGGCCGATGCGCTCGAACCACTCCAGCGATGCCTGCGCCGCACGCTGCGTCGACGCGACCACCGGGCGGCGCTCGGTCTCATAGGCGTCGAGCGCGATATCGAGCGACGGATGCTCGTGCAGGCATGCCGCCAGCGCGAGCGCGTCTTCCATCGCGAGCTTGGTGCCGGAGCCGATCGAGAAATGCGCGGTGTGCGCCGCATCCCCCAGGATCACGAGGTTCTCGTGGTGCCAGTGCTCGTTCTTGACCGTGGTGAAGTTCAGCCATTTGGAGTTATTCGTGAGCACGTCATGACCGTCGAGCACCTCCGCGAAGAAGCCGCGGAGCCGGTCGACCGAGTACTGGTCGCTCACCCCGGGAGGGAAGACCTCGTGCTCGGTGGCGTCGAGACCTGCCGCGCGCCAGACGTCCTCATGCATCTCGATCAGGAAGGTGCTGCCCTGATCGGAGTACGGGTACCCGTGCAGCTGCATGATGCCGTGCGGGGTGTGCACGACGGCGAAGGTGAACGCCTCGAACACGCGATCCGTGCCCAGCCACATGTACTTCGACACCCGACGATCGAGGTTCGGCCCGAACCTGTCGGCGAACTGACCGCGCACCTGCGAGTTGACCCCGTCTGCAGCGAGCACGAGGTCGTGGTCCGCCATCAGCGCCTCGGCGTCGGGAGCCGGCGTGCGGAAGAGGATCGTCACGCCGAGCTCCAGACACCGCTGCTGCAGCAGCTGCAGCAGCTCTTTGCGTCCCATCGCGGCGAACCCCTGCCCGCCGACGGTATGGGTCGTGCCCCCGAAGATGATGTCGATGTCGGTCCAGCGCGCGAACTGCTCGCCCATGCGCTCGGCGATCACGGGGTCGGCGTTCTCGATGCCGCCGAGGGTCTCATCGCTGAACACCACGCCGAATCCGAAGGTGTCGTCGGGGGCGTTGCGCTCCCACACCGTGATCTCGTGCGCGGGGTCGAGCTGCTTCATGAGTGCGGCGAAATAGAGGCCTCCGGGGCCTCCGCCGATGACTGCTACGCGCATGTCAGGCTCCTTGATTCTGGGGCTGGATCCGGGACTGCGAGACGGCGACCTGCGCGGCCGCCCGCTCTCGCAGGATGAAGTGCTGCACCTTGCCGCTGGGATTGCGCGGCAGCTCCGTGACGTACTCGACGCGTCGGGGGCATTTGTAGACGGAGAGTCGGGACTTGACGTGATCGAGGATGCTCGAGGTGAGGTCGGCCGACGGGGTGACGCCGTCGCGCACCACCGCGAAGGCGACGACGATCATGCCGCGGTCGTCGTCGGGACACCCGACGACGGCGCACTCGAGGACGTCGGGATGATCGAGGACGGCTTCCTCGACCTCGGGGGCGCCCACGTTGTAGCCGGCCGTGACGATCATCGAGTCGTTGCGCGCCTGGAACGTGAAGTACCCGTCGTCGTCCTGTACGAAGGTGTCGCCGGTGACGTTCCAGCCGCCCTGCACGTAGACGCGCTGACGGTCGTCGTCGAGGTACCGGCATCCGGTCGGACCGATCACACCGAGGCGCCCCGGCTCACCGGCGGGCAGCTCCGCACCGTCGTCGTCGAGGATGACGGCCCGATAACCGGGAACCGCGCGCCCCGTCGCGCCGGGACGGATGTCGTCGCCCGAGGCCGACACGAAGACGTGGAGCATCTCGGTCGAGCCGATGCCGTTGATGAGCCGGAGGCCGCTCGCCTCCTCGACCGCCTCGAAGGTCGAGATCGTGAGGTGCTCGCCCGCCGCGATGCCGATCCGCAGCCTCCGGAGTTCGCCGGCGAGCCCCTCCTTGATGATGCTCCGATATCCCGTCGGCGCGGTGTACAGCACCGTGATGCCGAGCGGCTCGATCAGCTTGGCGAGCTCGACCGGGGTGGCCCGTTCGACCAGCACCATCGCTCCCCCGCTGCGGAGCGGAAACACGACGTTGCCGCCGAGCCCGAACGTGAAGGCGAGAGGTGCGGTGCTCGCGCTGACGTCGTCGGATGTGAGGTGCAGCACGTGATGCCCGAACGTATCGGCGTTCGCGAGGATGTCGCGGTGGAAGTGCATCGTGATCTTCGGCACGCCGGTGGTGCCGCTCGTCGCGCCGAGAAGGGCCACGTCGTCGGACGCGGTGTCGACCGCGGTGAACGGACCGCTCTTCGTCTCGCACGCCTCGATGAGCAGGTCGCGCTCACCGCCGGCCACGATCACGGCCGGCGGTCGGTCGAGTCGGCCGAAGGCGGCATCCGCGTCGTCGAGTCCGCGATGATCGACGAGCGCCAGAGCCGGTCGCACGCGTGCCGCGATCGGGTGCAGCTCCTGCGTGCGCCAGGCGACCATCGTCGTGACGACGACCATGCCGGCCTTCAGCGCCCCGAGCCAGCACGCCACCGTCCACGGCCCGTTGAGCATGCGCAGCAGCACACGGTTGCCGGGCACCAGTCCGTGGTCCTCGGTGAGCACCTTCGCGAACTGATCGGCCCGGCGCTGCAGATCGCCGTACGACCACGAGGATCCGTCGGCCAGCAGGATCGCGGGCCGGTCGGCGCCGTATCGGTCGATCGTGCGGTCGAGGAGCTCTGCGGCGGCGTTCAGCCGCTCGGGGTACTGCACCTCGGGGATCGTGAACTCGAGCGTCGGCCACAGATCGGCCGGCGGCAGTGATTCGCGCGTGTACGTGTCGACGTGCGCGGAGGGGGAGAGCGTCATTGCGGTCCCTTCGGAAGCGGATGAGAGGTGGAGTCAGAGCGGACGACCCGGGCGGATCATCCCCTCCTGGGCGACGGTGGCGACGAGGCGACCGTCCTGCGTGTAGAACCGACCGAGACCGAGGCCCCGCCCGTCGGCGATGCCGGCGCTCTCCTGCGCGTAGAGCAGCCACTCATCGGCTCGCGCCGCCGAGTGGAACCACATGGCGTGGTCGAGACTCGCGGTCACGAGACCCTCCGCCCGCCAGGGCAGACCGAGCACGCGCAGGACCGGCTCGAGGATCGTGTAGTCGCACACGTAGGCGATCGCCACCTGATGCGTGCGCGGGTCGTCGTCGAGCCGGTCGAACGAGCGCACCCAGACGGCCTGATGCGCCGCCCTTCCGCCCTCGACCTCGAGGTAGACGGGGCCGGGCACATGACGCATGTCGAAGCTGCGGCCGTACGACCAGTACTCGATGTCGGGCCCGACGTGACCGGCGAGGGCGTCGGCCGACGACGGCAGGGTGTCGGGCGACGGCACCTGGGGCATCGCCGGACCGTGCTCGGGGAACGGCTCGGGCACGTGGAACGACGCCGTCGCCATGAATGCGAGCTTGCCGTGCTGGTGGCCGCGCACGTGCCGCGTCGAGAAACCTCGCCCGTCGCGGATGATCTCGACGTCGTAGTGCACCGGCTCGGCGACGTCGACACCGCGCAGGAACGTGCTGTGCACCGAGTGCAGTGCGCGGTCGTCGCCGACCGTGCGCAGCGCCGCCGCCACACTCTGCGCGACCGTGTCGCCGCCGTAGGCCTTGGGCCAGGGCACCGGCTGCGGCTGCGCCTCGAACGCCCTCCCTCCGAAAGCGGTGCGCACCTCGGTGAGCGCTGTCGCGCGGCGGAAGGCGTCGGAGGTGCTCATGCGCGACGGAAGCCGTCGAGCGTCGCGTCGTCGACGTCGTCGAGGTTGACGACGATGTTGTCCGGCGTGCGCGTGGTGAGCCAGATCAGCTCGTCGGTGACCGACATGTTCGCCTCGACGTGCGGCATGAACGGCGGCACGAAGACCCAGTCGCCCGCGGTCATGTCGAGGTACTCGCGGAAGCCCTCGCCGAAGTAGATGCGGGCGGAGCCGCGGAGGACGTAGCCGCCGGTCTCGGCCTCGCCGTGGTGGTGCGGCAGCGATCGATAGCCGGGATCGTTCGAGACCTGACCGAACCAGATCTTCGTCGCTTCGGTGTGCTGCGGGCCGACACCG
Organism: Microbacterium sp.; assembly: GCF_031988965.1. GTDB lineage: Bacteria > Actinomycetota > Actinomycetes > Actinomycetales > Microbacteriaceae > Microbacterium. The sequence goes on along the minus strand of NZ_DALZXX010000079.1, from coordinate 6,138 downwards.
GAGACGCGGATGCATCCGCCCGACGACATCGTCTGAGTGTCTTCCTCGCCGGCGCGGGTCACCTGCGGCGACCGGTCCCAGCGCAGTTCGTGCTCGGTCATGAAAGCTCCTTCGCTTGCGTGTCGAAGAAGTGTCACATACGTGACGACCGTCACGCAAGTGCGATAGCGATATGAAGCGTCAGCGCATGACCGAGGTCACGAAACGCTCGGCGTGCGGTTCGAGCCGCGCATGCAGCCGGGCGAACAGCTGCCCCGCCTCGACGCCCACCCACCCCTGCGGAAGGATGCCGAGAGGGATCCCGGGGTCCAGATACACGAGGCGTCGCCACTGGGTGATCGCTCGCACGTGCGCTGCGAAGGCAGCGCGCTCATCACGCTCGTCGACCTCTTCCCGGAAGGCATCGACGAACCCGCGATACAGGGGCTCCATCGCCGACAGATCCCACCACTCGCGCACCGCGTCCTCCAGCGGCTCGGATGACACCCGCGAGCCGAGGAACAGCTCGACGTACCCGTCGAGGCCCGCGCCGCGCAGAGCGGACGCCGTCTCGTCGACGACCTGTCCGGGCGCGACCCACAGACCACCGCTCACCTGACCGAATCCGAGTCGCTGCAGGAGTTTGCGCAGCCGGTGCCGCACGGGCCGCTCACTCTCGGGCACGCTGAACGAGGCGAGCAGCCACGGCTCGTCGAGCTGCGCACGGCGCGGCTCGAAGATGCGCCGGGCACCCGCGGCGAACACCTCGTCGAGCGATGGCGCGAGCCGATAGGCGCCGCCCCCCTCGGCGACCAGGATGCCGCGCTGCTTGAGGCGCGAGACGGATGAGCGCACGACGCCGGGGTCCACCCCGAGGGCGCCCATCATCTCGATGAGATCCGCGATGCGGATCTCCCCGCCGTGCGCTCGCACGTACCGCCCGAAGATCGTCACGATGAGGTGCTGAGGACGCACGGCGGCCTCGGGCGTCAACTCGTCGGCATCCACGACTTCCCCGTCCGTCATCACGTCTCCTCAGCGTAGTGGCGCGTCGACGACCGCCTCATGCGGGCACCTCTCCGACCGCGTGCTCGAAGATCAGCTGCGTCTGGGACTGACCGAGATCCGGATGCGAACCGATGTGCACGCGGATGAGCTCGCGCAGCGACGCGACGTCGGCCGTCGAGGCGTGCAGGACGATGTCTCGGTCGCCGCCGAGTAGGAACACCTGCTGCACCCCCGGGATCGCCCGGAGCATCGGAACGAGCTCGGTGACCTGGCTGCGGGCGTGATCGAGCACCGCCACCGAGATCAGCGCACTGATGGCCGCCCCCGCCGCCACCGGGTCGACCACGGCTCGATATCCGCGGATGACCCCGGCCTCCTCGAGCGCACGCACGCGCCCGTGGCAGGTCGACGGCGCGAGGCCGACGCGGTCGGCGAGCTCCTTGTTCGACAGCCGGCCGTCTGCGGCGAGCGCGCGGAGGATCCCGCGGTCGCTCTCGGTCAATACGATCCCCACGGCTTCTCCTCACCCCCGGATCGAATCCTGTTCAGAAAGGCGATCGATCCCTGAATCCTGTTCGAAACAGTGCCATGCGGGTCGAATTCTTGCAAGACTCTGCCTCCGTGCCGGAATCGACTTCCGGGCAGGACCGTCCGCGCCGCAGTGCTGCGTCGCATGGACATCCCAGCGACGACGCGTGGAAGGACGATGATGGCCGAATTCTCCGACATCCAGACCCGAGAGATCGGGTTGCAGAAGGCACTCACGGCACGACAGCTGAGCATGATCGCCCTCGGCGGCGCGATCGGCACCGGCCTGTTCCTCGGGAGCAGGTTCGCGATCGGCTTCGCGGGCCCCAGCGTCGTGCTGAGCTATCTGATCGGCGGCATGATCGCACTGCTGCTCATGGCGGGGCTCGCCGAGATGACGGTGCAGCATCCGACCTCCGGGTCGTTCGGCGCCTATGCCGAGCACTACATCGGTCCGCTCGCCGGGTTCCTCGTGCGCTACATGTACTGGGGCTGCATCGTCCTGGCGGTCGGCACCGAGGTCACGGCCGTCGGCGAGTACATGCAGCTGTGGTTCCCCGGCATCCCGCCGTGGATCTGGGTGGTGCTCTTCGGCGGTGCGCTGATCCTCGTCAACGCGATGAACGTCAAGAGCTTCGGCACCCTCGAGTACTGGTTCTCGGCGATCAAGGTCTTCGCCATCCTCGCGTTCATCGTCGTCGCCGGGTGGCTGGTGTTCTTCTCGGGCGATCAGGAGCGCGGCCTGCACAACTGGGGTGCTGAGGGCGGCTTCATGCCGAACGGCCTGAGCGGCATGTGGTTCGCGGTGATCGTCTCGATCTTCAGCTACCTCAGCATCGAGATGATCGCGGTCGCCGCGGGCGAGGCGGCAGAGCCCGAGAAGGCCGTGAAGAAGGCGTTCAAGGTCACCACCTTCCGTCTGCTCATCTTCTACATCCTGACGCTGTCGCTCATCGTGTCGATCGCGCCGGTGTCCGAGATCCTGTCGGGGTCGAGCCCGTTCGTGACGGTCATGCAGGTCATCGGCATCCCGTTCGCCGACTCGGTGCTGAACTTCGTCGTCATCATCGCCGCCCTGTCGGCCATGAACAGCCAGCTCTACATCTCGACCCGCATGATGTTCTCGCTCTCGCGCGCCGGCGAGGCACCCGCCGTGTTCGGCAAGGTCGGGCGCAACGGCGCCCCGCTGAACGCCCTCCTGCTCTCGACCTGCGGCATCGTCGTGGCCACCGTGATCTACGTGCTGAATCCCGACCAGGCCTTCACGATGATGTTCGCGATCTCGATGTTCGGGGCGCTCTTCACCTGGTTCATGATCTTCGTCACGCACGTCGCCTTCCGCCGCACGCTGGCCGCGCGGGGCGAGAAGCCGACCTATACCGTGTGGGGCGCGCGGATCGGAGCGGTCGTCGGAGCGCTGCTGATGATCGCGATCACCGTCTCGACGGCCCTGACCGAGGAGTTCCGGGCGACGCTGCCGTTCGGCATCCCGTGCCTGGTGATCGCGATCGTCGCATTCTTCTTCGTGCAGAGGCGCCGTCGCGCGCAGGCGTCCGTCGCGACGGATGCGGCGAGCGTGGAGTCGACCGGAAAGAATGCCGGTTCTTGATGACGGTCGCCCCCTCACGACGCGCGCTCGGCCGAGTACGCTCGTAGTCGTGACCGAACGCGCTCCTCTCTCTCGCAAGCTGTCCGCCATCGCCGAGTCGGCGACCCTCAAGGTCGATGCCAAGGCCAAGGCTCTCAAGGCCGAAGGCAAGCCCGTCATCTCGTATGCCGCGGGCGAGCCCGACTTCGCGACACCGCAGTTCATCGTCGACGCCGCGGCCGAGGCGCTGGCCGATCCGGCGAGCTACCGCTACACGCCGGCACCCGGCCTGCCCGCACTGCGCGAGGCGATCGCGGCGAAGACGCTCCGCGACTCGGGCCTCGAGGTCTCGCCGAGCCAGGTCATCGTGACCAACGGCGGCAAGCAGTCGGTCTACCAGGCCTTCCAGGCCGTGGTGAACCCGGGCGACGAGGTGCTGCTCCCCGCGCCGTACTGGACCACGTACCCCGAGGCGATCCGTCTCGCCGACGGCACCCCGGTCGAGGTCTTCGCGGGAGCCGACCAGGACTACAAGGTCACGGTCGAGCAGCTCGAGGCCGCACGCACCGACCGCACCACCGTGCTCGTGTTCGTCTCGCCGTCGAACCCGACCGGATCCGTGTACACCGCCGAGGAGACCGCAGCCATCGGCGAGTGGGCGCTCGAGCACGGCATCTGGGTGATCTCTGACGAGATCTACCAGAACCTCACCTACGAAGGCGTCAAGGCGACCTCCATCGTCGAGGCCGTACCGGCCCTCGCCGGCCAGACGATCCTCGTCAACGGCGTGGCCAAGACCTACGCGATGACCGGATGGCGTGTGGGCTGGATGGTCGGGCCGGCGGATGCCATCAAGATCGCCGGAAACCTGCAGTCGCACCTGTCGAGCAACGTGAACAACGTCGCGCAGAAGGCCGCGATCGCCGCGCTCAACGGCCCGCAGACCGAGGCCGAGCAGTTCCGCGAAGCCTTCGACCGCCGCCGCCGCCTGATCGTCTCGGAGCTGTCGAAGATCGACGGCCTCGTGGTGCCGAACCCGCTCGGCGCGTTCTACGTCTACCCCGATGTGCAGGGCCTGCTCGGCCGTACCTGGGGCGGCGTGACGCCGACCACCTCGCTCGAACTCGCCGACCTGATCCTCGAGCAGGCCGAGGTCGCGGTCGTCCCCGGCGAGGCGTTCGGTCCCTCGGGCTACATCCGCATGTCGTACGCCCTCGGCGACGACCAGCTGCTCGAAGGAGTGCAGCGGCTGCAGCGGCTGTTCAGCTGATCATCACTCCTCGTCGTGGAAGCCGATGAGCCAGCGGATGCCGTAGCGATCGACGAGCGTGCCGTCGTAGTCGCCCCAGGGCCTCTTCTGCAGGGCGTCGATCACGCGGCCCCCTGACGACAGCCGGTCGAACCAGCTCGTCAGGGTGGTCGCGTCGGCGGTGCCGAGCAGCGACAGGAACATGCCGCTCATCTGCACCGCGTCGTCGTCGGCGCCGGCATCCGCTCCGGCCAGCTCGACCGGACCGGACAGCTGCCCGTGCGCGATCGAGTCGGCAGGGCCGTCGTGCCGCCCCGCGGTGGCGTAGTCGACGGTCTGCAGCTCACCGCCGAATATCGACCGATAGTGGTCGAGCGCTTCCTCGGCATTGCCGGGGAACAGCAGGTAGGGGATCAGTCCGCTCATCCCGCGAGTGTACGACGGTCGGGCGACGCTGTCAGGGCCACCGCACTCGATCATCAGTCCGTCAGTCGGGCACGGCGCTCCGGTAGCGTCGCGGCTTGCCCTCGCCGAGATCGATCACCCGGGCGACTCTGCGCAGCTCGACCGGTTCGCCGAGAAGGGCGGTGAGCGCATGCCGCGCGCCGACCTCATCGCCTCCCGCGATCACGGCGCTCACGCGTCCGTCCGCGCCCTGTTCGACCGACCAGCCCTCCGCGCCGTGTGCCTGCAGGTGCTGCGTGAGCTCGACGCACGGCACCAGCGCACCGCTCGCGGCACGGAAGCGCGTGTTCTCCCGCCCCTCCAGATCGGCGATGCCGAGCGCGCCCTCGTCGAGCGTCACGAGCCGCCCGTGATCGCCGGTGCGATAGCGCACGAGCGGCAGCAGCGGGTTCTCGCCCGCGGTCACGACGATCTCCCCCATCGCGCCGTCAGCGACCGCGACGTCGCGGTGCGGATCGAGCACCTCGACATGCACCCGGCGGTCGAGCACCCGGAAGGGCCCGTCGTCGGCTCGCACCGCGATCGGCCGGGTCTCGTGCAGGCCGTACACGTCGAACACCGGGCATCCGAAAGCCGTCTCGAGACGCGCCCGCAGCGGCCCGGACAGGGCCATGGCTCCCGAGAAGACGACCCGCGGATGCAGCACGGCATCGAGGCCCCCGTCGAGGAGCTCGGCGAGGCTGGTGGGGTGACCGCTCAGGATCTGCGGATCGGCCTCGGCGAGGAAGCGCTCGCGGGCATCGGGTCCGGTCCACGCCGACGGATGCAGGTTGAGCCGGGCCATCGCCCGCTGCTCGAAGCTCGAGATGACCGAGACGTAGGTGAACGCCTGTCGCTGGAACACGAGATTGGCCACGGCCAGCCGCTCGCCCTCGGCGGCGACCGAGACTCCGGCGGATGCGGCGAGCGCGACGAGCAGATGGAATCCGCGCGCCACCTCTTCGACGTCGTCGGGGATCAGCAGCGCAGCCCCGGTCGAGCCTGAGCTGGTGCCGTGCAGCATGCGCGAGAGGTCCGCGTCGAGCGGCACGAACGCGGCGAGATCGTCGACGAGGTCTCGCCGCGAGATCGTGGGGAAGTCGTCGAGCACGGCGTTCTCGGGCATGCCGCGGTAGCGCAGCGTGCGCCGTGCGAGATCCAGGTGCTCGGTCATCCATCCGTCGAGCGGCAGCGGATGCCGGACCCGCTCCGTCTGCGGGGCCGTGAGCCGGTCGCCGGTCGCATGCGTCCATTGCGGTGCATCGGGGTGGGTGCGCCATCGCGACAGCCGGGCCGCGCCCGCGGAATCGAGCGTCGGCCAGCGCTCGGCGTCGCTCAGCAC
>NZ_DALZXX010000078.1:0-14015 GCF_031988965.1 Microbacterium sp. | reverse complement strand
ACGGATGCTCTTCAGGAGGATCTGACGGGGATGAGCTCGCCGCAGTCGCTCGCCACCAGCGCGGCGGGACTCGGGATGATCGTCGCCGGATCGCCCTCCTATCTCCGACTCAGCGACGGCGCCGTGTTCGGCGCCGTCACCGGTGCGGGGGGAGTGTCGACGATCAACCCCAACGGTGCCGGGGCGGTGAGCAACGCCCTGCTGCAGAACCCGGTGGTCGCTCCGACCACGGGCGATGACGGCGACGCGGCGGACGCCGCGCTCCCGCCCGCGCAGGAGCTGCCGCCCGCCATCACCGACGGACTTCCGAGCCCGACGACCCGCTGACACATCCACGACCATCACGAACTGACGGAGACAGTCCATGACGACACGAGCAACCCGGAGCCCCCGGCGACGCACGGTCGTCGCGCTGGCAGTGATCCTCGCGATCCTCGCCGCGTTCGTCGTGCGTCTGATCGACATCCAGGTCGTCAAGGCCGATGAGCACGTCAGCGAATCGCTCAAGTACATCTCGGTGGGGACCCCCCTTCCGGGGCAGCGCGGATCGATCGTCGACGCCGGTGGGACCGTTCTCGCCGAGAGCGTCACCGTCTACGACTGGAGCATCGACCCGCAGGTGGTCTTCCTCCTCGAGGACGACGAGAAGAACCCGCCCGAGATCCCCTGGGCCGAGGCCGCGCAGCGTATCGCAGGGATCACCGGTCTCGACCCGGAGACCCTGCGCACCGAGGTCGAGTCCCAGCATGCCGCCGATCCCGATTCGCGCTGGTATCAGGTCAAGAAGGGGCTCAGCACCGAGCAGCACATCGAGCTCAAGGACCTCAAGGCGCAGGGGCTGCCCTACATGCACTTCACCGCGCGGGAGACGCGCGTGTACCCGAACGGTGCCGTCGCCGGCAACGTGATCGGCTACCTGGACGGCGAGGGGGAGGCGCAGGCGGGCATCGAGAAGATGGACAGCCAGTGCCTGGCCCCCACCGACGGCGAGGAGAGCTACCGCACGGGCAAGGACGGCGTGATCATCCCGGGCAGCGAGACCCGGGTCGACGCGATCGACGGCGGCGCCGTGCAGCTGACGATCAACAGCGACCTGCAGTGGTACATGCAGCAGATGATCGCGGAAGAGGCCCAGGCGCAGGGCGCCAAGGGCGGCACCGTGACCGTCGTCGAGGTGAAGACCGGCAAGATCCGTGCGGCCGCGGAGTGGCCGACCATGGATCCCAACGACCTCGACGCCTCAGGCTCCGAGACATGGGGAAGCATGCTGTTCTCCCGCACCTTCGAGCCGGGGTCGACGTTCAAGGCCGTCACGGCCGCTGCCGTGATGGAGAACGCCGGCGTGACGATGTCCAGCCCGACCGTGACCGCCGCATCGCACGAGAAGTTCGAGAACGGCGCCGTCATCAACGACGCGTTCGTGCACCCGGCCTTCCAGTACACCCTGGCGGGCGCGCTGATCGACTCGTCCAACGTGGCTCTGTCGAAGTTCGGCACGATGGTGAGCCCCGACGTGCGCTACGACTACCTGCAGCGTTTCGGGGTCGGCCAGACGACAGTCGGCTTCCCGAACGAGCAGGGCGGCGAACTGCACCCGACCGCCGACTGGGACAACCAGTCGCTGTACACCACGACTTTCGGTCAGTACTTCACCGTCACGGCTCCTCAGGTGGCCGGCGCGTATCAGGCCATCGCGAACGGCGGCGAGAAGATCGACCTCTCTCTCATCGAGTCGTGCACGGCCGCCGACGGCACCGTCGTGACGCCTGAGGCTCCGGAGCGCAACCAGATCATCGCGCCGCAGACGGCCGCCGACCTCACGCGGATGCTCGAGAACGTCGCTGTGCAGGGCGGCAACGCCGAGCGCATCGAGGTCCCGGGCTATCGCGTCACCAGCAAGACCGGTACTGCGCAGGTGCCGGACGGCAACGGCGGGTACAAGCAGGGCATCTACTACACCAGCATGGTGGGCTTCGCGCCGGTCGACGACCCGCAGTACGTCGTCGTGGTGACACTCGACGAGCCGACTAGAATTACATCGTCTGCTGCTACCGCCCCGGCCTTCCAGAAGGCGATGACCCAGACCATGAAGACCTATCGCGTGATGCCATCCTCCACTCCGATGGACGCGCTGCTTCCCAAGTTCGAATAGTCGGCGCTTCCGCGCCTGGAGACGTCATGATCGCCCTGTCGCTTGCTGAGATCGCCGCCGTCCTCGGGGGTGAACTCAGGCTCGCCGGACCCGCCACCGCGGAGACCGTCGTCGACGGTGTCGTGGACACCGACTCGCGGAAGATGGCGCCGGGGTCGATCTTCGTCGCCAAGCCGGGCGCGGAGACCGACGGACATCGTTTCGTCGGTGCCGCGCTCGACGCGGGTGCGGCGCTCGCGATCGTCGAGCATCCGGTCGACGACGAGATCACACAGATCATCGTCCCCGATGCCGTCGCAGCCCTCGCCGATCTCGCCCGCGAGGTCGTCGCGCGCGTGCGCGCCGGCGGCGCGCTCAAGATCGTCGGCATCACGGGCTCGAACGGCAAGACGACGACCAAGAACTTCCTGGCCCGCATCCTCTCCGACGAGGGGGAGACGGTCTCTCCCATCGCCTCGTACAACAACGAGGTCGGTGCGCCCGTCACGATGCTCCGCGTCACCCACGGCACGCGTTTCCTCGTCAGCGAGTTCGGTGCGGACGCGCCGGGCAGCATCGCACGTCTCGCCGGACTCGTCGAGCCCGACGTCGCCGTCGTCCTCATGGTCGGCATGGCCCACGCCGGCGGGTTCGGAGGTATCGAGGCGACGGCGAAGGCCAAGTCCGAACTCGTATCCGCCGCGATCGCGAGCGGAACGGCCGTGCTCAACGTCGACGACCCCCGCGTCTCCGCGATGCGCGGGCTGGCCGAGTCCCGCGGCATGACCGTGGTCGGCTTCGGCCAGAGCGATGCCGCAGATGTGCGCGCTCGCGACCTCGAGGTCACCGCATCCGGAACGTCCTGCGTGATCGAGACCGGCGGAGAGCAGCTTCCCCTCCGGCTGTGCGTGCTCGGCGCTCACCATGTGAACAACGCCCTCGCCGCGATCGCGACGGCGGGCGTGCTCGGGGTGTCCGCCGCCGATGCCATCGCTCGCCTCGAGACCGTCGAGATCGCCGAGCGCTGGCGCATGCAGCCCCTGGGAAGCGACCGCGTACGCATCATCAACGACGCCTACAACGCGAGCCCCGACTCGATGGCGGCCGCTCTGCGCACCCTCGCCCAGATCACGGGCCCCGACGAGCGCACGGTCGCCGTGCTCGGCGCGATGAGCGAGCTGGGCGAGACCGCGGGCGAAGAACACGATCGCATCGGGCTGCTCGCGGTCCGACTCAACATCCAGCGCATCGTGGTGGTCGGGCCGGAGGCCCGCAGACTCTTCATCTCGGCGATCGGCGAGGGGTCCTGGGACAGCGAGGCCGTCTTCTTCCCCGACCAGGACGCGGCGTTCGAGTATCTCCGCGGCGAGCTCCGCGACGGCGATCGCGTGCTCGTGAAGTCCTCCAACTCCGTGGGCCTCCGGCATCTCGGCGATCGTCTGGGAGAATTGTTCTCGTGAGGTCACTCATCATGGCGGCGGCCATCTCGCTCGCCTTCACACTCTTCCTGACTCCCGTCTTCCTGCGGCTCTTCCGCAAGTGGGGCTGGGGGCAGGTCATCCGCACGCCCGAGGCGATCGAGAATCCGAGCCACGAGGCGAAGCGCGGAACCCCGACGATGGGCGGCGTGATCTTCATCGTCGGCACGATGGTCGGCTACTTCACCGGAGTCTTCGTCGGCGGAGGGACCCCCGCGCTCTCGGCGCTGCTGGTGATCTGGCTCATGGTGGGCTTCGGCGTGGTCGGCTTCATCGACGACTACATGAAGGTCCGCAGCCAGCGCAGTCTCGGGCTCTCCGGGTGGCGCAAGGTCATCGGCCAGCTGATCGTCATCATCCCGTTCGGGATCGTCGCGCTGAACTTCCCGAATCAGTTCGATCAGACGCCGGCGTCCGGATCCATCTCGCTGTTCCGCGACATCCCCTGGCTCAACCTGTTCGCCTTCACCGCGATCCTCGGCTGGGCCCTCTACCTGCTGTGGATCTCGGTGATCGGTGTCGCGACCTCGAACAGCGTGAACCTCACCGACGGTCTCGACGGCCTCGCGGCCGGTGCCGGTGTGCTCGTCGTCAGCGCCTACAGCCTGATCGCCTTCTGGCAGTTCAAGCAGTCCTGCGTCGGCGAGGGCGTCGACACGACGGCGATCACCGGATGCTACGAGGTGCGCGATCCGTTCAGCCTCGCGATCATCGCGGCATCCTTCGGCGCGAGCCTCATCGGATTCCTCTGGTGGAATGCACCGAAGGCCAAGGTCTTCATGGGCGACGTGGGCTCGATGGCCATCGGCGGCGTCATCACCGCGATGGCGATCCTGACCCGCACCGAGCTGCTCCTCTTCGTGATCGCCGGCGTCTTCGTGCTCGCCTCCGGGTCGGTCATCCTGCAGCGCGCCTACTTCAAGATCACACGCGGCAAGCGTCTGTTCCTGATGAGCCCCTTCCACCACCACCTCGAGATGCGCGGGTGGTCGGAGGTCACGATCGTCGTGCGCATGTGGATCATCGCCGGCCTGCTCGCCGTCTCTGCGGTCGGTCTGTTCTACGTCGAGTGGCTGACCCGTGTCGGCTGAGTCGACGTCGTCGGCCGCGTCGCGACTGTCGACGCTGACGAGCTGGAACGCGGACTGGTCCGGCCTGCGGGTCGCCGTGCTGGGGCTGTCGATGACGGGGTTCTCGGTCGCCGACACACTCACCGAACTCGGTGCCGACGTGCTGGTGCTCAGCGAGTCCGCCGAGGAGGAATACGCCCGGCTCCTTCCGGTGATCGGCGCACGTCTCGAGCTCGGCACGCTCCAGACCGTTCCCGCGGCACTGATCGATTTCGCGCCCGAGGTCGTCATCGCGTCTCCCGGTTTCTCGCCGTCGCATCCGGTGATCCGATGGGCGCAGGACGAAGGCATCGCGCTCTGGGGCGACGTCGAGCTCGCCTGGCGAGTCCGCGACAAGGTCGTCCGCCCCGACGGCACGCCCGCCGACTGGGTTCTCATCACGGGCACTAACGGCAAGACCACGACCACCCAGCTGACGGCTTCGCTGCTCGTCGCCGGCGGCCTTCGGGCGGCACCCTGCGGCAACATCGGCGTGCCGGTGCTCGACGCGGTCCGAGACCCCGCCGGTTTCGACGTCTTCGTGGTCGAGCTGTCCAGCCACCAGCTCTGGTACCTCGGCCTCTCGCGGCCCGAGGGAGAGCTGTCGCCGTACGCCTCGGTCTGCCTCAATCTCGCCGACGACCACCTGGTCTGGCACGGAAGCGCGGCTGCGTACCGTGACGCCAAGGCGCTGGTCTACCGCAACACCCGTGTCGCGTGCGTCTACAACAAGGCGGACGAGGCCACGCGTCGCATGGTCGAGGACGCCGAGGTGGTCGATGGTGCGCGTGCGATCGGCTTCGACCTCGGCACCCCGGGCCCCAGTGACCTCGGAGTCGTCGAGGGACTGCTCGTCGATCGGGCCTTCCTCGATGACCGCGCACGCAGCGCGCTCGAACTCACGACGGTCGCCGATCTGCAGGAGGCGGGTCTCGCCGCTCCGCACATCGTCCAGAACATCCTCGCGGCCAGTGCTCTCGCCCGGTCGCTCGGCATCGAACCCGAGGCGATCCGGTCGGCGCTGCAGGACTTCCGGCTCGACGCGCATCGCATCCAGGTCATCGCCCGCCACCGCGGCATCACCTGGATCGACGACTCCAAGGCCACCAACCCGCACGCGGCCGCCTCGTCTCTGCGTGCGTACCCCGGATCCGTCTGGGTCGTCGGCGGAGACCTCAAGGGTGTCGACATCGCGGATCTCGTCGCCACGGTCGGCACGACCGCGAGAGCCGCCGTCGTCATCGGGATCGAGCGTGGCGACGTCGTCGCGGCATTCGAGCGACACGCGCCGACGGTGCCGGTGTTCGAGGTGGATGCTGGCGAAACTGGACAGGTCATGAACCGTGTCGTGGAGATCGCGGCGGGGATCGTCGACGGTGAGGGAACAGTGCTCCTGGCTCCCGCCGCGGCATCCTTCGATCAGTTCTCCAGCTACGCGGATCGCGGACACCGTTTCGCCGAAGCGGTGCGGGACTGGATAGACCGGGGGAGCGCCGATGACGCAGATCGCACGCCCCCCTCGCTCTGAGTCCGAGGGCTCAGGTCGCGGCCTCGCCGCCAGGGTCTCGCTCGGGCGTCGGTTCACCCCCGTCTCCACCGAGTTCCTGATGATCGCCTCGGCGGCACTGATGCTGACGATCTTCGGACTCGTGATGGTGCTGTCCGCGACCAGTGCGACGGCCGTCTCGCGCGGAGAGAACCCGATGGACGGTGCTCTGCGTCAGGGCATCTTCGCGGTCCTCGGCATCCCGCTCATGTTCCTCATCTCGCGTGCGCCCATCACCTTCCTCAAGAGGATGGCGTGGCCGGCGCTGTTCGGAGCCATCGCGCTCCAGCTGCTCGTGTTCACCCCCCTCGGCATCGAGGACGGCGGTAACCGCAACTGGATCAAGATCGCCGGATTCACCCTCCAGCCCTCCGAGTTCCTGAAGCTGGCGCTGGCCGTCTGGATCGGCTACGTGCTCATGCGCAAGCGCACCATGCTCGGCACGTGGCATCAGGTGTTCATCCCCGTCGTGCCGGTCGGCGCCCTGGCGATCGGGACCGTGCTCGCCGGCAAGGACCTCGGCACCGCGATGGTTCTCGTGCTGGTCCTGCTGGGCTGCCTCTTCTTCTCGGGCGTGAAGCTCCGTCTCTTCATCCTCCCCGTTCTCCTCGGCATCGCGGCGGTCATCGCTCTGGCCGTGACGAGTCCCGACCGGATGCGTCGCATCACGGCCACGTGCTCGGACATGTCGGCCTACACCGGTGACTGCTATCAATCGATCCACGGCGTCTGGGGCATGGCCTCGGGCGGGATCTTCGGGGTGGGCCTCGGCAACTCCCAGGAGAAGTACGGGTGGCTTCCCGCTGCGGGCAACGACTTCATCTTCGCGATCGTGGGGGAGGAGCTCGGCCTGATCGGCTGCATCGTCGTGCTCGCCCTGTTCACCCTCTTCACGGTCGGCGCGTTCCATGTCATCCGCAAGACCGCCGATCCCTTCATCCGTGTCGCGGCCGGCGGCATCACGGTCTGGATCACCGGTCAGGCCGTGCTCAACATCGGCGTCGTGATCGGCGTCTTCCCGGTCATGGGCGTGCCTCTGCCGTTCATGTCGCAGGGCGGCACCGCGCTTCTCGCCGTCCTCATCGCATGCGGTGTCCTCCTGGCCTTCGCACGGACGCTTCCCGTGCCCGAGGCGCGGGCGGCCGCGCGCGCATCCTCGGCCGGGCGGGCGTCCTCGGCTGGGCGGGCGTCCTCGGCAGGGCGGGGTAAGGTCACACGGTGACCACGTACCTTCTCGCCGGCGGGGGATCCCGCGACCCGCAAGCGACGGTGCTGGTCCTCGGCACCGCCGAAGGGCTCGAGTCCCGTCTCGTTCCCGAGCGCGGCTACGAGCTGCTCATCGTCGACAAGGTGCCGTTCCCCCGTCGACCGAACGGCCAGGCCGCGGCGTTCCCCGGTCGCTTCCGCCGCGCGATCGCCCAGGTGCGCGATCACATCCGCGCACACGGCGTCGAGGTCGTGGTCGGCTTCGGAGGCTACGCCTCCGCCCCCGCATACATCGCCGCACGCCGGGAGGGCATCCCTTTCGTCGTGCACGAGGCGAACGCCAAGCCGGGACTCGCGAACGTCCTCGGCGCACGGCGTGCGGCAGCCACCGGTGTCGCCTTCGAGGGGACCAGGCTGAGGGGCGGAGAAGTCGTCGGGATGCCGCTGCGGCGTGAGGTCATCGAACTCGACCGGGCCGCCGTGCGAGATGAGGCGGCGGCCTACTTCGGTCTCGATCCCGCGCGTCCCGTGCTGCTGGTCTTCGGCGGGTCGCTGGGGGCTCAGCGGCTGAACGAGGCTCTGGCCGATTCGTGGGCCGATGTGCTCGCGGCCGACTGGCAGCTGCTGCATGTCACCGGGGAGCGGAGCGAGCTGGCGGATCCGGAGGTTCCCGGCTACGCACTGCGACGCTACGTCGATCGGATGGACCTGGCGTTCGCCGTCGCCGACCTGATCGTCTCGCGTTCGGGGGCCGCGACCGTCAGCGAGATCAGCGCGCTGGGGCTGCCCGCCCTCTACGTGCCCTACTCGGTCGGCAACGGCGAACAGCGTCTGAACGCGGCGTCCGCTGTCGCGGCGGGAGCGGCGAGGCTGCTCGACGACGCATCGTTCGACGGCGACGCGGTGCGTCGCCTCGTCATCCCGCTCCTGAAAGACCCGCAGCGCATCGCGTCCATGGCGGAGGCCGCCGAGAAGGTCGGCACCCGCACGGGTACCGACAACGTCATCGCCCTCGTCGATCGCGCTCTCGCGTCATCCTGACGCGTCATCCCGACACCGTCGTCGACCTCATCTCCACGACGAAACGTCCCCAGCGAAAAGTAGACTGAACCCGACATGATCAGACCTGACCTCTCCCTTCCGATCCCCGAGTCGATCACCGCCGCGCACTTCATCGGAATCGGCGGATCCGGCATGAGCGGGCTCGCGAAGATGTTCCTCGACGCGGGGATCCGCGTCTCCGGAAGCGACCGCGCCGACAGCGACAACCTCCGTGCTCTCGCCGCCGCCGGTGCCACCGTGCACGTCGGTCACGACGCCGCCCACCTGGGCGATGCCGACACAGTCGTCCACACGGGTGCCATCTGGCCGGAGAATCCCGAGTTCCTCCTCGCCAAGGAACGTGGTCTGCACGTCATCCACCGTTCGCAGGCGCTGCACTGGCTGATCGGGTCGCGTCGCCTGGTGTCGGTCGCCGGTGCGCACGGCAAGACGACCTCGACCGGGATGATCGTCACCGCGCTGCAGGCGCTGGATGCGGATCCGAACTTCGTCAACGGCGGCGTGATCGAGCAGCTGGGTGTGTCGAGTGCCACCGGTACCGGCGACCTCTTCGTGATCGAGGCCGACGAGTCCGACGGCACCTTCCTGCTCTATGACACGGCTGTCGCTCTGATCACGAACGTCGACCCCGACCACCTCGATCACTACGGGTCCGATGAGGCTTTCCACGACGCGTTCGTGCGATTCGCCGATGCGGCATCCGAGGCCGTCGTGATCTCCAGTGACGACCCGGGCGCGCTGCGCGTCGGTGCGGGGCTGTCCCACCCGAACGTGATCACCTTCGGACAGGCCGAGGGGGCGGACGTGCGTGTGACGGATGTCATCGCGGCAGGCCCCGTCGCCGCGACCGTCACCCGCGGCGACGAGAGCGTGCGACTGCAGCTCGCCGTGCCGGGCGTGCACAACGCGATCAACGCCGCGGGCGCCATCACCGTGCTCCTCTCGCTGGGGCACGGTCTCGAGGAGTCCGCGCGCGCCGTCGAGGGATTCGCGGGTACCGTGCGTCGCCTCGAGCAGCACGGCGTGGAACGCGGCGTCACGGTCTACGACGACTACTCCCACCACCCCACCGAGGTGCGCGCGGCGCTCGAAGCCATGCGCTCCATCGCCGGGGGCGGCCGCATCATCGCCATCCAGCAGCCGCACACCTACTCGCGCACGCAGCACATGTTCCAGGAGTTCGCCGATGTGCTCGAGGAGTTCGCCGATCACACCGTGATGCTCGATGTGTACGGCGCTCGTGAGGATCCGGTGCCCGGTGTCACGGGTGAGCTCGTCAGCGGGGCCTTCCGTGATCAGGACAACGTGCATTTCGTGGCCGACTGGCAGCAGGCTGCCGACTACACCGCCGCCGTCGCTCGAGAGGGTGACTTCGTGGTCACCCTGGGCTGCGGCAACGTGTACCAGATCATCCCGCAGGTGCTCGAGTCGCTGCGGTCCACCGAGGCGTAGTCGATGCGTCGCCCACCTCCGCCGCCGGTCGTGCCCGAGGGCGTCACCGGGGGAGAAGCCCGCGATGCCTCCCGCACGCGCGGGCGTGCGCGCGGACCGGCCGGTGACCCTGCGTCGGGTCGGATCGCGAACGGTGACGACGCCCCGAACCTCGATGACTCGGGGACGGATGCCGTCGATCGCCCGACGTCGAGCATGGACGTCTGGCGTGCCGCGCGGGCGAGGAGAAAGGCGCTGCGCGCCGAGATCCGCCGATTCACCCAGCGATCCCGCCGACGTCGCATCATCTGGCTGAGTGCGATCGGCGCAGTGGTGCTGCTCGTCGGCGGCAGCGCTGCGGCGGCCTACAGTCCTCTGTTCGCGGTCGAGCGGATCACGGTCGTCGGCGCCTCCACCCTCGACCCTGCGGCGGTGGAGGGCGCCCTCTCGGGGCAGGTCGGCACTCCACTCGCCCTGGTCGACGCGAGCGAGGTCAAGGCGGCTCTCCTGACCTTCCCACTGATCGAGACGTACTCTCTCGAAGCGAAGCCTCCGCACGACCTCACCGTGCGCATCGTCGAGCGCACGCCGGTGGGCGTGATCCGGTCGGATGCCGGCTACACACTCGTCGATGCGGCAGGCGTCGCGCTGTCGACGACCTCCGACCAGCCGGCGGGGCAGCCGCTGCTCGAGATCGAAGGCGGCACCGATTCGGACGCCTTCGAGAGCGCCGGCCTCGTCATCCGCTCGCTTCCCGCCGATGTGCGGGCGGGGCTCACGGGCGTGCGGGCGTCGACACGCGACGACGTCACGCTGACCGTGAGCTCGGGGCTCGTCGTCGTGTGGGGCAGCTCCGAGAACTCGCCTCTGAAGAGCGAGGCGCTCGCGAAGGCGCTCATCGCGAAGCCCGACGCCTCGTCGATCGACGTCACATCGCCGCACGCGGTCGTCATCGGCTGAGGTTTCGACGGCAAACGGGCGACACGCCCGTGTCGCTGCGTGCGCGCGCAGGCGCGGCGCTTACCTTCGAACAAGAGAAACCAATACCGGGAAATACTTTACACCTCTAGTTGAGGTTTAAGGTTCAACCCCACGGTTTCCCGCACACATACAACAGGCTCGATTATTCGGAGGCCGGCCATGAGCCAGAACCAGAACTACCTCGCCGTGATCAAGGTCGTCGGCGTCGGCGGTGGCGGCGTCAACGCCGTCAACCGCATGATCGAGCTCGGTCTCCGCGGAGTCGAGTTCATCGCTGTCAACACGGACGCCCAGGCGCTGCTCATGAGCGACGCCGACGTCAAGCTCGACGTCGGGCGCGAGCTCACCCGCGGCCTCGGCGCCGGCGCCGACCCCGAGGTGGGTCGCCGCGCGGCAGAGGATCACGCGGAGGAAATCGAGCAGGCGCTGACCGGCGCAGACATGGTCTTCGTCACCGCCGGAGAGGGTGGCGGCACGGGTACCGGTGGTGCACCTGTCGTGGCACGGATCGCCAAGTCGATCGGCGCGCTGACCATCGGCGTCGTGACCAAGCCGTTCTCGTTCGAGGGGCGTCGTCGCCAGAGTCAGGCCGAAGCCGGCGTCTCGAAGCTGAAGGAAGAGGTCGACACCCTCATCGTGGTGCCGAACGACCGTCTGCTCGAGATCAGCGACCGTGGCATCTCGATGATCGAGGCCTTCGCGACCGCCGACCAGGTGCTGCTCGCCGGTGTCCAGGGCATCACGGACCTCATCACGACGCCGGGTCTGATCAACCTCGACTTCGCCGACGTCAAGTCGGTCATGCAGGGCGCAGGCTCCGCGCTCATGGGCATCGGTTCCGCGCGCGGCGCCGATCGGGCGATCAAGGCCGCTGAGCTCGCGGTCGAGTCGCCGCTGCTCGAAGCCAGCATCGAGGGCGCGCACGGCGTGCTGCTCTCGATCCAGGGTGGCTCCAACCTCGGGATCTTCGAGATCCACGACGCCGCCGACCTCGTCAAGGAGGCCGCGCACCCCGAGGCGAACATCATCTTCGGTACGGTCATCGACGACACCCTCGGCGACGAGGTGCGCGTGACCGTGATCGCGGCCGGATTCGACAGCGGTGAGCCGACTCTCCGTCTCGACCCGATGGTCGTCAACCGGCCTGCGGCTGCGGCCACGCTGCCCGAGGTCGCTCTGCCGAGCGACGAGGAGACCGCACCGGCGGCCGAGAAGCGCGACCCGGAGCCCGTCCAGCAGCGCGCGACGCAGACGAGCATCGAGCCGGCCTTCGCCGACGACGACATCGACATCCCCGAATTCCTCAAGTGAGTGACCTGGCCGCGCGGCTGTCGGCGATCGATCTGCGCATCGCCGACGCCGCGCGTGCCGCGGGGCGTGATCCCGAGGATCTGACCAGGATCGTCGTCACCAAGTTCCACCCCGCCGCGCTCGTGACGGAGCTGCACGCTCTGGGCGTGCGCGACGTGGGGGAGAACCGCCAGCAGGAGCTGTCCGCGAAGCGCGACGAGCTCACGTCCCTCGACGACGTGCGCTGGCACTTCATCGGGCAGGCGCAGACCAACAAGGCCGCGGCGATCCGTCGCAGTGCAGAAGCGGTCCACTCGGTGGATCGCGAGCGGCTGGCGGATGCGCTGCACCGTGCGGCCGACAGCGACGACCTCCTGGACGTGCTCGTGCAGGTGAATCTCACGGATGACCAGGGCCGCGGCGGGGTCGCGCCCGGCGACGCGCGTCGACTCGCCGAGCACATCCTCGAGCTGACCTCGCTCCGACTGCGGGGGGTCATGGCGGTCGCCCCACTCGACGAAGAACCCGCGTCGGCGTTCGAGCGCCTGCGCGCGATCGCAGACGACGTCCGCACGGTCGACCCCGCCGCGGACTGGATCTCTGCGGGAATGACCGGTGACTTCGCCGAGGCGATCGCCGCCGGCGCGACACACCTGCGGATCGGCTCCGCAATCACAGGCCCCCGCCCCGACCGGGGTTAACCTGTGAACAGACCCGCCCGAAACGTTCGAACCGGAGGACACGATGGGTAACCCACTGAAGAAGACCATGGTGTATCTCGGCCTCGCAGACGAGGAAGAGGTCTACGAGGAGGAGACGCAGGCTCCGGCCCGCGCTCAGCAGCGTGACCGTGACCGAGACCGCGAAGAGCCGGCTCCGGCTCCCGTCACCCCGCTGCGTCGTCCCGTCGCCGTGCGTCAGCCCGCAGGAGGGGCAGTGAACGAGATCCTCACCGTGCACCCGAAGCAGTACCGCGATGCTCAGCTCATCGCCGAGAGCTTCCGTGAGGGCGTGCCGGTCATCATCAACCTGTCCCAGATGAGCGACGCCGACGCGCGTCGTCTGATCGACTTCGCGAGCGGTCTCTCGCTCGGCCTGTACGGCCGCATCGAGCGCGTCACCTCGAAGGTCTTCCTGCTGTCGCCGGAGAACATCGCGGTCTCCGGTCACGGGGGCATCGCACACGCAGACGCCGAGTCTGCGGGCTTCGACCACTCGTAACCCGTGGGGGTCGTCTCCGTCATCGCGAGCATCATCCACCTGATGCTCCTGGTGTATCTTCTGGTGCTGTTCGCGCGGCTCATCCTCGACTACATCCCGATGTTCAATCGGGAATGGCGTCCCAAGGGTGCAGGGCTCGTCGCCGCTGAGGTGGTCTACACGATCACCGATCCGCCGGTCCGGTTCTTCCGTCGGATCATCCCGCCGTTGCGCATCGGTTCGATCTCCCTCGATTTCGGGTTCTCCATCACGATCCTCATCGTGCTGATCCTCATGAACATCGTCGGCATCTTCTTCTGACATCGCTGTGACTTCGGCGCGCTCGAGTGTCGCGCCGTCGCAACGATCAGACTCGGGGACTATGCTTGGCTCCCAGGTGCGCGCCCCGGGTTCGCGCCACATCTCGACCACGCCATTCTCGAAACTGGCAACCGAACTCATCGAAGGAGCCACCATGGCACTTACCCCGGATGACGTCGTCACCAAGCAGTTCCAGCACGTCCGCTTCAAGGACGGCTTCGACCCCGACGAGGTCGACGACTTCCTCGACGAGATCGTCA
>NZ_DALZXX010000077.1:2385-14114 GCF_031988965.1 Microbacterium sp. | reverse complement strand
TGCGCGGCTATCGCCGTCGTCGCCGTGCCGGGGCGTCGTCGGCGCCGGGCGAACCGCGAGGGATGAGAAGGTAGTCGTTGGCGCACGCGCGGACGGACGGAGGCACGCCATGGCGGTAGGGGTGAAGGACGTCGCGGCCGCGGCCGGCGTCTCGGTCGGCACCGTCTCGAACGTCTTGAATCAGCCCGAGCGCGTGTCCGCGCGAACCGTCGAGCGCGTGCAGCGGGTGATCCAGGAGCTCGGCTTCGTGCGCAACGACGCCGCCCGTCAGCTGCGCGCCGGTCGCAGCCGCAGCATCGGACTCGTCGTGCCCGACATCGGCAACCCGTTCTTCGCCGAGGTCGTGCGCGGAGCGGAGGATCGTGCGGCGGATGCCGGCATGACCGTGCTGCTCGGCAACAGCGACGAGCGTGATGAGCGGCAACTCGCCCATCTCGAGCTCTTCCAGGAGCAGCGGGTGAATGGCGTGCTGCTGACCCCGGCGTCCGACGATCTCTCGACCGTGCATCGATTCGCCACCGGCGGCATGCCGGTGATCCTCGTCGACCGCGAAGTCGAGGAGGGGTTGCTGCCGTCGGTGTCGGTCGACGACGTCGAGGGCGGTCGTCTCGCGGCCGAGCACCTGCTCTCGTCGGGGCGGCGCAGGCTCGCTTTCGTCGGAGGACCGCAGTCAGTGCACCAGGTCGCCGATCGTCTCCGCGGAGTGCGGACGGCGGTCGCCGCCCACCCCGACGCGTCGCTCGAGGTGTTCGAGCAGTCGGCTCTCACGGTGCTGCAGGGCAGAGCCGCGGGGGAGGAGATCGTCGCGCGCTCTGCGGATGTGCGTCCGGATGCCGTGTTCGCGGCGAACGACCTGCTCGCCGTCGGGCTCCTCCAGGCGTTCAGCTTCGGCGCCAGCATCCGCGTGCCCGAGGACATCGCGATGGTGGGCTACGACGACATCGACTTCGCCTCGGCGACCATCGTGCCCCTGAGCTCGGTGCGTCAGCCCGCGAGGCTGCTCGGGTGGACGGGTGTCGACCTGCTGCTCAAGGAGCTCGACGGCGTGGAGCACGACAGGCGCGTGCGGTTCCAGCCCGAGCTCGTCGTGCGTGAGTCCAGCTCCGCGGGCATCCCCGGACACTGATCGAAGCCGACGGAGTCGACTGAGACGACACGTCGCGACCCGTTCTGCGGAACGTGCCGCGTGTCGTCTCGGGCCGCGTCGCGGTCCTCGCTCGACGATCGGTACGGCGATTCGTGACTGCCGCTCGAACCCGTTATGATTGCAGGGTGCATCCGGTCTTCACGGAGCGGATGCCTGGAGACGTCGCATAGTCCGGCCGAGTGCACCACCCTGCTAAGGTGGAGTCCCCTCACGGGGACCAGGGGTTCAAATCCCCTCGTCTCCGCAGTGAAAACCCGATGAGAGTCTATTTCTCGGGTCTGTGTCTATCCGCCGTACGAACCGTCGAGAACCTCGACGACGTTCTGCGAATCGGGGTACTTCACGCGGGTCTCGACGTCATCATGTCCGAGATCGGCGCAGATCGACGCGATGCTGTCGAGATGCTCATTGAACGAGTCCAGGTCTTCGGGCAGGATGACGGTCTTCGTCTCGAGTTCGGGCGCAGCGTCGCCGGCGGCCGCGATGGCGTTCTTCAGGTCGCCGTCGGGCAGCGAGATGCCCTCGCGCAGGTGATCGCCGGCCGTCACCAGAGCCGTCGGATCCGCGGAGATCATGCTGCTGTTGGCCTGGGTGGCCACCGTGTCGACCCACGAGCACGCGCTGTCGTTCAGCGCCGATGCCGTCTCGTCGTCCATCGCCGGCGTGCAGGCCGACAGTGCGAGAGCGAGGAGGGCGACAGAGAGAACTGAGACGGATCGACGCATGACGACGACGCTAGCAAGCGTGTGCTCAGGGGTGTGTGCCGATCTCCTGCGCGGCGATGGCCTTCGCCAGGTACGAGGCCGTCATGTTCCCGCTCACTGACGCGACGGCGCCCGGAGTCCCCTGAGCCACGACCGATCCTCCGAGATCTCCCGCGCCGGGACCCATGTCGATCACCCAGTCGGCCTGCGCGACCACACGCATGTCGTGTTCGACCATCACGACCGTGTTGCCGGCATCCACCAGGTGCTGCAGGTGCACGAGCAGCCGATCGGTGTCGGACGGATGCAGTCCCGAGGTGGGCTCGTCGAGCAGGTAGAGCGTGTCACCGTGCTGAGCGCGCCGCAGCTCGGACGCCAGCTTCACTCGCTGCGCCTCGCCGCCGGAGAGTTCGGTCGCCGACTGGCCCAGCGGCAGGTACCCGAGCCCGACGTCGAGAAGGGCATCGGTGTGTCGAACGACCTCGGCGTCGTCGGCGAAGAGAACACGGGCGTCGGTCACGGTCATGGCGAGGACGTCGGCGATCGTGTGCGCGTGCAGCTCGATCTCGAGCGTCTCCGGGTTGTAACGGGTGCCGCCGCATGTGCTGCAGGGGGCATGGACGGTGGGGAGGAAGAGCAGCTCCACCTCGACCGTGCCTTCGCCCTTGCAGGTGGGGCACCGCCCGCTCGTCAGGTTGAACGAGAACCGGCTGGCGGCGTATCGCCGCCGGCGGGCTTCCGGTGTCGCGGCGAACAGGGCACGGACGCGGTCGAAGAGCCCCGTGTACGTGGCCACGTTCGATCGCGACGTGCGACCGATCGGCTTCTGGCTGACCTGCACGACGCGCCGCACGCGGCCGGCGGGTCCGGACGCACGGCCCGTGGTCTCGGCCGTGGGCGAGGAGAACAGCGGATCCGCTGTCGCGCTGCTCTGCTCGTCGCCGGATGCATCGGCCACCGAGCCGTCCACCTCGCTCGACAGGCTCCTCTGCAGCAGATCGGGCAGGGCCTGGGTGACGAGGGACGACTTGCCCGACCCGGAGACCCCCGTGACGGCGGTGAGGCAGCCAAGGGGGATCGACACCGAGACGTCGCGGAGGTTGTTCCGTGCGACGTCCGTGAGCACCAGCTCGCCGTCGGCCTCGCGAGTGGTGGGCCTCGATGGCGTCGGCTGATCGGCGCGCAGATCGTCGGCGAACAGGTAGCGCCGGGTCTGGGAGTGCTCCGCAGCTCGGAGCCCGTCGATCGGGCCCGAGTAGACGATCTCGCCCCCGGTGACTCCCGCACCCGGGCCGATGTCGACGATCCAGTCCGCGTGCCGGATCACGTCGAGGGAGTGCTCGACGAAGAAGACCGTGTTGCCCGAGTCCCGGAGGGAGCGGAGGATGCGCACGAGCGCCTCCCCGTCGGCGGGATGAAGACCGGCCGAGGGCTCGTCCAGCACGAACATGACCCCGAACAGCTGGGAGAGCACCTGGGTCGCGAGCCGCATGCGCTGCAGTTCCCCCGATGAGAGGGTGGGAGTCGACCTGTCCAGCGAGAGGTACCCCAGACCGAGCTCGATGATGGGCGAGACGCGATCCCGCAGCTCGTCGACCAGTCGTTGCGCCGCGAGCTGCTTCTCGGGAGCGAGGGCCTGCCCACCGGAATCGCCGAGGACCGACCCGCCGTGGGACGGATCGAGTGCCGTCTCGAGCAGAGCCGCGAGGTCGGCGAGCGGCATCCCGGCCATCTCCGTGATGTCGAGACCGGCGAACGTCACGGCGAGCGCCTCCGGCTTCAGCCGGCGTCCCTCGCACATCGGGCAGCGGACGCTGACCATGAAGCTCGCCGCCTTCTCGCGCATCTTCGCGCTCTTCGAGTTCGCGAAGGTGTTCAGCACGTACTGCCGCACGCCGACGAAGGTGCTCATGTACGACGGCTCGATTCCTGCCGCGACCGCCTTGCGCACCTGCGCAGGACCGCGGTCGGTGAACACCGGCACCTGAGGGGACTCCTCGGTGTACAGCACCCACCGGCGCTGCTCCTCGGGCAGGTCTCGCCACGGGATGTCGATGTCGTAGCCGAGCGAGATCAGGCTGTCGATGAGCTGCTTGCCGTGCCACGCGCGCGGCCATGCGTCGAGAGCACGGTCGCGGATGGTCAGCGACTCGTCGGGCACCATGAGGTGCTCGGGCACGTCGTACACCTGCCCGATCCCGTGGCACTGCGGGCACGCGCCCTGCACGGTGTTCGCGGAGAAGTCCTCGGCGAACAGCTGTTCCGCGCCCTGCGGGTAGGTGCCGACGCGCGAGAACAGCATGCGCACGACGTTGCCTATCGATGTGGCACTGCCGACGGTTGATCGAGCGCTTCCCGCGGTGCGCTGCTGGGGGAGGGCCACCGCCGGGGGCAGTCCTGCGATGGCGTCGACGTCGGGGATGTCGACCTGGCTCATCAGGCGCCGCGCGTAGGGCGCCACCGACTCGAAGTATCGACGCTGAGCTTCGGCGTAGAGGGTGCCGAACGCGAGGGAGCTCTTTCCCGAACCCGAGACTCCCGTGAAAGCGACGAGAGCGTCGCGGGGTATCGCGACGTCGACGTCGCGAAGGTTGTGCACACGTGCTCCGGTCACGACGATCGCATTCGACGTGCCGGAGAGCTTCGACGGTGGGGTCCCGCCCATCATGGACCTCTTCTCGTTGACTCTGCTCCACGCTACCCGGCCCCTCCGACTTCGTCGGCGTCCTTGACAGTGGCCGGCGTGAGCCGAAGAGTTCCTTCCGACGCCGAGATGACGCCGGAGTGCGGCGCCCGCCGGGTCGTGGCCGGCAAGCGCTATCCTGAACGCGACCCCACCCTGCATAGGAGCATCCTTCATGCCCATCGCCGCTGATGACCCCCGCCTGACGTCTCCGTACGAGGCGTCCCCCACCCGCTACAAGGATGTGCCGTTCCAGCGCGCAGGCTCCAGCGGCGTCCAGCTGCCCAAGGTCTCGCTCGGGCTCTGGCAGAACTTCGGTCGCGACCGTACGTTCGACAGCCAGCGCGAGATCGTGCTGCACGCGTTCGACCGCGGCGTCGTCCACATCGACCTCGCCAACAACTACGGCCCGCCCTACGGCTCGGCCGAGTCGACGTTCGGTGCTGTTCTCGACAGCGGCCTGGCGCGCTACCGCGACGAGCTGTTCGTGACGACGAAGGCCGGGTACGACATGTGGCCGGGCCCGTTCGGCGACGGTGGCTCCCGCAAGTACCTGACCCGTTCGCTCGAGCAGAGCCTCACGCGCATGAACACCGACTACGTTGACGTGTTCTACTCGCACCGGCCCGATCCCGAGACGCCGCTCGAAGAGACGGTCACGGCACTCGCCGACATCGTGCGCAGCGGCAAGGCCCTCTACGTCGGCATCTCGAACTACCCCGCCGAGCTCGCTCGTCGCGCGTACGAGCTGCTCGCCGAGCAGGGTGTGAAGCTGCTGCTGCACCAGCCGCGGTACTCGCTGTTCGACCGCACCCCCGAGGCCGAGCTGTTCCCGGCTCTGCGCGAGCTGCAGGTCGGCAGCGCCGTGTTCTCGCCCCTCGCGCAGGGACTGCTGACCGCGAAGTACATCGACGGCGACGTGCCCGCCGACTCCCGGGCGGCCAACAGCCACTTCCTCAACGGTTCGGCGCTCACCGACAGCTACCTCGAGCGCATCCGCGGCATCGACCGTGTCGCGAAGGACGCGGGCCTCTCGATCCCGCAGCTCGCGATCGCGTGGGTGCTGCGCGACCCCGTGGTGACCACCGCGATCATCGGTGCGTCGCGTACCGGTCAGATCGACGACGCCGTCGCCGCCAGCCAGGTCGTGCTCTCGGTCGACGTCATCGCCGCACTCGAGGAGTTCGCGGCCACGCCCGGCGCCAGCGTGGTCTGAGCCGCACCGACGCCGTCATGTCGCGGCGGTGAAATCCTGTCGCACGAGGGCCTTGCCGTTGGGGAGCGAATACTCGCGAACGAGAGTCGCGACGAATCCGCTCTCCGACAGGGCATGAGCCAGTTCTTCGGGGTCGACCTCGGTCGCGATCGATTCGATGCCTTCGAAGGCCGCCGCGTGCTCCGTCGCGCTGACGATCCCGACGCCCTCGTTCGTCTGCGTCGCGCAGGAGAGAACGCCGATCGATGAGGCGTTGAGCGCCGCGAACGCGGCGAACTCCGCGACGCCGATGTACTCGACGATCAGGTTGGCGATGAGCAGCCGGGTGGGCGGGATGACGAACGCGCGGTCGACCGAGCACTCCGTCAGCACGAGCCGCTCCCCGAACCGCTCTCCGAACCGCGCACGGCACGCCTCGAGGTAGTCCGCGTTGACGTCGTACCCCCAGACGGTGTCGACCGATGCGGGGTCGATCACATCGAGCCCATTGCCGCCCGCGACGCCGAGGACGCCGATGGTCCTGGCAGGGTTGTCAGCGATCTGCTCGGTCATGATCTCGCGCAGTCGCTCGAGCTGGCCCACCTCGGCGTGCCTCATGTGGGACTCGTAGACGTCGAGAC
Organism: Microbacterium sp.; assembly: GCF_031988965.1. Lineage (GTDB taxonomy): Bacteria > Actinomycetota > Actinomycetes > Actinomycetales > Microbacteriaceae > Microbacterium. Next base: position 7,744 of record NZ_DALZXX010000077.1, on the reverse strand, counting down.
GGACGTCGTGCCAGGGGTTCGTCTCCATGGATTCACCCTAGGGTTTCCGGCGCCCCGCAGCCGTCCCGTCGATAGAGTCGGAGCATGACTGCGACGACGGTGTTGTTCATCGGTGGAACCGGAATCATCTCCTCGGCAGCGAGCGCGCTCGCCGCATCCCGGGGTATGGAGGTCACTCTCCTCAACCGAGGGCAGTCGCGTCGGGAGCCGGCCGAGGGTGTCGAGGTGCTCACGGCGGACATCTCGGATGCCGCGGCCGTCGACGCCGCGCTCGCCGGCCGTGAGTTCGACGTCGTCGCCGACATGATCGCGTTCACCCCCGAGCAGGTGCAGCGCGACATCGACCGGTTCGAGGGCCGCACGGGGCAGTACGTCTTCATCAGCTCGGCGTCCGCGTACCAGAAGCCGGTGGCGCGCCTCCCGATCACAGAGTCCACGCCCCTGCGCAACCCGTTCTGGCAGTATTCGCGCGACAAGATCGCCTGCGAAGACCTGCTCACGGCCGCGTATCGCGATCGGGGGTTCCCGGTGACGGTCCTGCGCCCGTCCCACACGTACGACAGGTGGACGATCCCCGCGTTCGGCGGGTGGACGGCGATCGACCGCATCCGTCGCGGTGAGGAGATCATCGTGCACGGCGACGGGACGTCGCTGTGGACGCTCACGCACTCGAGTGATTTCGCGGTCGGCTTCGCGGGCCTCCTCGGCAACCCTCTCGCGTACGGCGACACCTTCCAGATCACGAGCGACTTCGTCTACACCTGGAACGAGATCTACGGGATCCTCGGACGCGCGGCCGGTGCAGAACCCAGAATTCGATACGCGACGAGCGCGGCGATCGAGGATGCGGCACCCGAGCGTGCCGGTCAGCTCCGGGGCGACATGGCGCACTCGGTCGTGTTCGACAACACGAAGATCCGCAGCATCGTGCCCGACTTCACCCCGGTCGTGCCGCTGCACACCGCCGCGCGCGAGATCATCGACTGGCACGATGCGCACCCGGAGCTGCAGCGGGTCGACCCAGCGATGAACGCCCTGTTCGACCGCCTTCTCGCCTGATCCGCTCGGCAGCTGACCCGGGGCACGACGAGACCTCCTGCCGTGAGCGAGGCCCCGGCTCTCCACGCGGGGCTCCCGCGCCGACCTGGGTCTCACCCGCTCTCACGGGTGCCGTATAGCCTCGGCGCATGGGTCTCGACGCTGAGGCTATTGGCGCTCGCGGTGGCGCGTGTGATGCGCTGAAGGAGTGGTGAGCCCGAACGAAGACATCCCCGACGACGACGCGTCGATCGACTCCCGGTCCGAGATCAGCGCTCGAGGCGCGCATCGCCGACGCATCCGACGTCGACGTGCCGCGGTGATCGCGGGTGCGCTCACGGTCGCGCTGGTGGGCGCCGCCGCCGTGGCCGTCGCGAGGCTCGACGCCAACGTCTCGACCGCCCCGATCCGACCGAGCTCATCATCGGCGCCGACCGGCGATGAGCAGGCGGATGCCGCCGACGACGGCGACCTCAACGTGCTGCTGCTCGGCTCCGACAGCCGCGACCTCTCCGATGAGACGTTCGGTGTCGGAGACGGTACGAAGCGCAGCGACGCCATGGTGCTCGCGCACTTCGCGGCAGACCGATCGCGCATCGACGCGATCCAGCTGCCCCGCGACACCCTGGTGGATCTGCCGGTGTGCGACGACCTCGGCGACGGCGCCCGTTCGGCTGGTCGCGGCATGCTGAACTCCGCGCTGAACAACGGGCCGGCGTGCTCGGTGGCCGCAGTCGAGGCGCTCACGGGCGTGCGCATCGACCATTTCATGGAGCTCGACTTCGAGGGCTTCGAGCGGATGGTCGATGCTCTCGGCGGAGTGGACGTCTGCCTGCCCGAGCCGCTGTCCGACGGGCACGCGCAACTCGACCTTCCGGCCGGGCCGCAGATCGTCGACGGCGCTCAGGCCCTCGCGCTCGCCCGCACTCGTCACGCGCTGGCCGACGGCAGCGACATCTCCCGACTCGGTCATCAGCAGATGGTGATGTCCGCGATCGTGCAGGAGGCGACGCGCACCGACGTCCTGACGAATCCCGTGAAGCTCTACTCGTTCCTCGACGCGGCGACGTCGTCGACGACGGTCGACCCCGGGCTTGCGGGCATCCCCTCGTTGATCTCCCTCGCCACCCGTGCCGCTCAGGTCCCGCTGTCACAGATCGTGTTCCTGACGATGCCGTGGGAGCCTGCTCCTGGTGACGCGAACCGCGTGGTGGCGAGCGCGGATGCGGGGGTCGTCTTCCGCGCGGTCGCGGACGATGTGCCGATCATCCTCGCGGGCGACGACACTGCGGCCGTTCCCGATCGCTCCGCGCCGATCGCGGTGCTCAACGGCAGTGGCGTCGCCGGCCTCGCGGCGAGCGTGGGCGACGAGGCGGCGGCGCTCGGCTACACCGTCGCCGTGCGCGGCAATGCGGACGCGGCGCTGGACGTGACCCGCCTGGTCGCAGACGCCGGCGTCGAATCGCAGGAGACCGCGGCGAACCTGGCGCTCGAGTTGGGCGTGCCGCTGAGCGTCGAGGTCGGCGAGACCCACGGAGTGCAGTTGCTGCTGGGGGCCGACTACGAGGAACTGCCGAGGGAGACCGCAGAGGAGCCGCTGCCGTCCCGACCGATCGAGGCGACCTCCCGCGGGGCGGACGTCGACCTGTGCGCGGCATGACGGGCGATGCGGCGGCCCAGGACTCAGCGCGCCAGTTCGAGGAACTCCGCGAGCGCGGGGTTCTGAATCGAGGCGGGAACATGGATGAGCCCCACCGCGCGCTCCGTCGCGGTGGGAAGCTCGATGACGACGCCCCCGAGACGCGGGGCTGACGATGCGAGGATCTCGGGCACGATCGTGATCGCTCCCGATGCGACGGCGAGTGGCACGAGGGAGTCGCGCTGCGTCGTCGTGATCACGCGGGCGGGTGAAGCGCGCAGTTCGCGGTAGACGGAGTCGGTCAGTGCGCGGATCGATGTGCCACGGGGCAGGGTGACAAGGGTGCGATGCGCCAGGTCCTCTCGACGGAGCCGACCGGCTCCGGTGGCATCCTCCGGGAGCACTGCGACCATCACCTGCGAGGGCAGCGGCTCGGCGTGAAGGTCGCTCGGGATCCGCTCGATCGTGGTGATGGCGACGTCCGCACGACCGGTGCGCAGGGCCTCGACGATGTCGGTGGGCTCCTCGAGACCGAAGACATCGATGCGCACGCCGGGGTGCAACCGGTGGAACCTGCCGATGAGATCGGGCGAGACGGCGGCCACGAGCGAGGGCAGGCTCGCGATGCGGAGGGTGCCCGTCGTCAATGCTCGCGTGGATGCCGACATCGAGCGGATCGTCGCGACCTCACCGAGTGCGCGGCGACCGGCGGTGAGGGTGTTGCGCCCCGCATCGGTGAGCTCCCTGGCTCGGCCCGCGGCGACGAACAGCTGTGTGCCCAGGGTCGTCTCGAGGGTCTGGATGCGCCGGGACAGAGATGGCTGCGAGATGCCGAGCACGTCCGCTGCAGCGGTGAAGGAGCCGTGATCGACGACGGCGACGAGCGCCTCGATCTGAGAGAGCGTGATGCCTGCGCCGGTCGTCTCGGTTCGCGGTGTCACCTTCTCAGCCTACGCGTGGCCTCCGCGTACGGCGCGACCGCCGCCACTGCACGAACCCCGCGCCCGAGCACGAGACCTGCCGCCTGGACGCGGGTCACACGCGCGGATGCGGGTCTCGCACACACGCGGTTCGCGGTCAGCCGGCGGCGAGCACGGCGAGCACGTTGCCCGCAGGGTCGCGGAACCAGGCGATGTCGGGGCCGCTCTCCGGTCCGCCGTGCAGGATGCCCTTGGCATCCGTCGCGAACTCCGAGTCGTCGTAGATCTTCGTCACGACGCCGCGTCCGTTGAGGTCGTCGACGGCCGCCTCGACGTCGTCGACGGGGAAGTTCAGGATCGTGAAGCTGGCGGGCTCGTGATTCGGCTTGGCGTAGACGAGGATCGATCCGCCGTCGGGCAGATGGATGTCGAGGAACCCCATGGCGTTGGTCGTGACGTCCAACCCGAGGGTGTCGCCGTAGAAGGAGCGGGCGGCGTCGATGTCGTCGACACTGAATCCGCTGAACGCGTGCGTGGTCTGGAATGCGGTCATGCGTTCAGCATGCGCCGGTCGTGACGGGCTGTCCAGCCCCTCATGGGCGCACCTGGTTCACGAGCGATTCGCCGGCGGCGAGGCGCGTGATGTTCGCGTCGATGAGCGCGCTGGCACCGACGGGCCGGTTGCCGGCCACGTGGGGCGTGATCAGCAGGTTCGGCGCATCCCACAGCGGATCGGATGTCGGAAGCGGCTCGGATGCCGTGACGTCGATCGCTGCCGCGCGCAGCCGTCCCGACTCGAGCGCACCGATCAGGGAAGTCTCGTCGACGGTCGCACCGCGCCCGACGTTCACGAAGGCAGCGCCGGGCTTCAGCGCGGCGAAGACAGCCGAGTCGAACAGACCCGTCGTCGCCTCGGTCGCGGGGAGGATCGACACGAGCACGTCGGTGTCGGCGAGCACGGCCGCCGCATCGGCATCCGCGTGCACCGGGTACCCCGACCGAGTGCCGGCCGAGCGGGCGATGCCCTGCACATCGGCGCCGAGCGCGGTGAGCAGGGGCGCCAGTGTCGACGCGATCGACCCGAACCCCCAGATCGTGACGCGCGCTCCGGCGAGCGTGTAGGCGCCCTGCGAGCCGCGTGCGCTCTGCTCGTCGTTGAAGTCCTCGTCCCAGCGGTGCTCGCGCTGCGCGTCGTGCAGTCGATCGAGGCGGCGCACCGCGCTCAGGATCAGCGCCAGCGCGTGCTCGGCGACCGGTCCGTCGTGCAGCGAACGACCGGAGCAGATCCGCACGTCCGGTCCGAACCCGGCGTTCAGCACCACGTCCGCACCCGACGCGAGTGCTTGCACGAGTCGCAGGTCAGGCAGAGAGCGGGCGGCCTCCTGCAACCAGGATGCACTGTTGTGCCACACCACCAGCATCTGCGCGTCGCGGTGCTCGGCGGGGATGTCGGAGCGGATGTCGTACACCACGACCTCGGCGTCGGCGGAGACCTGCAGGGTGATGGTGTCGGGGATCAGGATCTTCATGGTGCCTCCACGCTACCCACTGCCATGGGTGAGTCGGTCGACTCGCGCCACACGACCGTGAGCAGATCGTCTGGTCGTTCTGGAGCCTCGAGCCCTCGCACCGCGGCGATCAGACGCTGCATCGACCACGCTCCGAGCCGCTCGCGGTCCTGTGAGACCGTCGTCAGTGCGGGCACCAGGAACGCGCTCTGGCTGTGATCGTCCCATCCGGTCACGGCGACGTCGGCCGGCAG
>NZ_DALZXX010000077.1:0-2302 GCF_031988965.1 Microbacterium sp. | reverse complement strand
CGCGGCGATCACGGCGAGCGGCGGCGCATCCGATGGCAGCGCGTCGATCGCGTCCGCTCCGGAGTCGCCGCTCCAGTCGCCGTCGACCACGCCGATCGACTCCAGCCCGAGACGGGCGACGGTGTCGAGGTAGGCCCGCCGGCGAGACTGCGCGGAGGGGAAGTCCGCCGGGCCGGCGATGTGCAGGAACCGTCGATGTCCCTGTACGGCCAGGCGCTCGATCATCTCGGCGATGGGACGCGAGTCTGTGAAGGCCCCCGTCATATGCATGGCGTCGTCGAACTCGCCGACCGGCAGCACGACCGGGCCGCCCGTGCTGTCGATCGTCGGGAGCGGAGTGAACGACAGAACGCCCTCGTACTGCCCCGAATCGACGACCTCGGCCAGGCGTTCGTCGCGCGCACCCGGCTCGTCCGGCAGGCTCACGACCTCGACGACGTAGCCGTCGTCACGCGCTGCGGCGATCGCCCCCGACAGCAGCGTGAGCGGGTTGAGCGTCGCCACCGGCACGACGACGGCGAGGCGTCCGGTGCGCTGGGTGCGCATGGAGCGCGCGGCGAGGTTCGGGCGGTAGTGCAGTGCGGATGCCGCGCGCAGAACCTTCTCTCGCGTGGCGTCGGAGATCCCGGGACGGCCCGTGAAGACGAACGACACGGTCGACTGCGACACCCCGGCGAGGTGTGCGACGTCATGACTGGTCGGGCGTTTCTCCATGGCATCCGTCCTTCCCGGGCTTGACGAGCCCCGTGTCCGTGTCGATAGTATCTACTACGTCTTAGTAATACGTAGTAACGCCTCAGTGAGGAGAAGCGATGCTCAGGATCGGAATCATCGGCACCGGCGGGATCGCCGACGCGCACATCGAGGGGTACCTCGCGTTCCCGGACGACTGCGAGATCACCGCGCTCGCCGATGTCGTCCCGGGCAAGGCCGCGCAGAAGGCGGAGGCATTCTCGCTCGCGGGCGTCACGGCCTTCGACGATCCGGTCGCGATGATCTCCTCGGGTCTGGTCGACCTCGTGAGCGTGGCCACCCCGCCGTCGACCCATGCCGCCCTCGCGATCGCCGCGCTCGATGCGGGTGTGCACGTGCTGGTCGAGAAGCCCATGGCGCCGTCGCTCGAGGAGTGCGACGCGATGCTCGCGGCTCAGGAGCGCTCGGGCAGGATCCTGTCCGTCGTCGCCCAGAACCGCTTCCGCGATGACCTCGCGACGCTCAAAGAGGTCGTCGACTCCGGTCTGCTCGGCTCCATCTCACACGTCCGGGTCGACTCGGCGTGGTGGCGCGGGTTGCCCTATTACGACCTGTGGTGGCGCGGCACGTGGGAGAAGGAGGGTGGTGGCTGCACGCTCAACCACGCCATCCACCACATCGACCTGCTCCTGTGGCTGCTCGGCAGTCCCACCGAGATCACGGCCATGCTCGCCAACACGCAGCATGACAATGCCGAGGTCGAGGATCTCTCTGTCGCGGTGTTCCGATACGACCGGGGTCTCGCGCAGCTGACCAGCTCGGTCGTGCATCACGGTGAGGAGCAGGCGATCGTGATCCAGGGCGCGAACGCACGCGTGTCCCAGCCGTTCTCGGTCGTCGCCGAGCGCTCTCGGCCTGACGGGTTCCCGCAGCCGGGCGGCGCCCCCGACGTCGTCGCGCGCATCGACGCGCTCGTCGCCGCGCGCACCCCGCTCGCCCACCTCGGCCATGAGGGGCAGATCGGCGACCTGCTGAGCGCGATCCGCGACGGACGTCCGCCGATCGCCGGGGGACAGGACGGCCGTGATGCGATCGAGGTCGTCACCGCCATCTACAAGGCGGGTTTCGAGCGCGAGTTCGTGTCCCTGCCCATCGCGGCATCCGACCCCTATTACCGTGCGGGGCAGCTCGTCGCGAACGCACCGCACTTCTTCGAGAAGACGGCTTCTCTGATCGAGGCGGCATCATGATCGCATCCTCATTCCCCGGCGGCACCTCGCTCTCACACCTCGACGTCTATGCGGATGCCGCTCCCGACGGGATCTGCGGAGGCAGCCCGCACATGCACCTCGTGTCGACCGAGGCCTATGTGGTGATCTCCGGCGAGGGGGCACTGCAGACGATCGACGGTGAGGGCTTCCGTGAGACGCCGCTCGCTGCGGGATCCGTCGTGTGGTTCACGCCCGGCACGATCCACCGGGCTGTGAATCACGGCGACCTGCGCGTGGTCGTGCTCATGAGCAACGCCGGGCTGCCGGAGGCGGGCGACGCCGTGATGACCTTCCCCGCCGACGTCGTGGCCGACGCCGAGGCCTACGCCGCCGCGGCG
>NZ_DALZXX010000076.1:6449-14153 GCF_031988965.1 Microbacterium sp. | reverse complement strand
GGCGCCGGGCGCCAGGGCGCGGGCGATCGCGACGCGCTGCCGCTGTCCGCCCGACAGCTCGTGCGGCCGCCGCGCCGCCACCTCCGCCGCGGGGTGCAGGTTCACCCGCTCGAGCATCGAGACGACCTTGTCGTGCACGGCCCGCGCGTTGCGATCGGGGTGATGGATGCGGATGGGCCGGGCGACGTGGTGCTCGATCGTGTGGAACGGGTTGAGCGAGGCGAACGGGTCCTGGAAGACCATCTGCACGTGCCGGCGGTAGAGCGCACGCGGCACCGGGGTGCCGTCGTCCCTGGTCACCTCGATGAGTCCCCCCGTCGGCTTCTCGAGACGAGAGAGGATGCGCGCGATCGTCGACTTGCCCGACCCCGACTCGCCCACGAGGGCGACCGTGCGCCCGGGGACCAGTTCGAACGAGACCCCGTCGACCGCGCGGAATGCGCTGCGGCGGAGCCCCTTCTTGATCGTGTAGTCCTTCGTCAGCTCGGACACGCGGATCGTGGTCATCGGTAGTCCCCCTGTCCTTCGTCGTCGCCGGTTCGGATGAATGCTCCACGCGATCCGCTCAGACTCGGGAACGACGACAGCAGCTGTCGCGTGTACTCGTGCTCGGGTTCGCGGTAGATGCGCTCCGCGGTGCCGAGCTCGACGATCTCGCCGCGCAGCATGATCGCGATGCGGTCGCTGATCTCCAGCAGCAGCGGAAGGTCGTGCGTGATGAAGATGACGGCGAAGTCGAGCTCGTCGCGCAACCGCACGATCTCGCGCAGGATGTCGCGCTGCACCACGACGTCGAGTGCCGTGGTCGGCTCGTCCATGATCATGACCTGGGGCTCGAGCAGCATCGCCATCGCGATCATCACGCGCTGGCGCATTCCGCCCGACAGCTCGTGCGGATACGACTGCAGCCGCGCACGATCGACGCCGACGCGTTCGAGCACGTCGCCCGCCCGCTCGACGCGCTGCCGCTTCGACAGCTCGGGCCGGTGGGTCAGCAGCACGTCGCACAGCTGCGCCTTGATCGTCGTGACGGGATTGAGCGCGTTCATCGCACCCTGGAAGACCATCGACAGCTTGGTCCAGCGGAAGGCCCGGAGCTCGTCGTCCTCCAGGGCCATCAGGTCGAGGTCCGACCCGTCCCGGTCGTGGAACGTGATGGTTCCCGACGCGATGCGTGCCGGCGGCTTGTGCAGCCGGTTGATCGCATAGGCGAGCGTCGTCTTTCCGCATCCGGATTCCCCCGCGAGTCCGAGGATCTCACCGGGAGCGAGCGTCAGACTCGCGTTCTTCACCGCCGTGACCGGGGTCTCGACCTCGTAGACGACCGAGAGGTCGTCGATGCTGATGACGGCGTCGCGCTCGGAGCGGCGAGGGGGAGCTTCGGTGAGGGTCATGCCAGGGCCTTTCTCTCGCGGTTCTCGCGCGCGGCGAGGGCGCGCTCTTCGCGGGCCGCGATTTTCGCGCGGCGACGGTGCAGCCGCACGTTCTTGAGCTTGGGGTTGATGATCTCGTCGATCGAGAAGTTGACGAGCGACAGCCCCATGCCGAACAGGGCGATGATGAGCCCCGGCGGCACGAACCACCACCAGGCACCGAGCGACAGGGCGAAGCCGTTCTGCGCGTAGAACAGCATGGTGCCCAGGGTCGACGAGTTCGAGGCGCCGAGACCGAGGAACGAGAGCCCCGCCTCTCCGAGGATCGCCGCGATGACCGCGAACACGAACTGCGAGGCGAGCACGGGGAGCAGATTCGGCAGGATCTCGACGGCGATCACGCGCCCGGCCTTCTCGCCCGCGACCCGGGATGCCGCGACGTAGTCGCGGTTGCGGATCGAGAGCGTCTGCGCACGGAGCACACGGCTGGACGCCGCCCACCCCGTGATCGCGAGAACGACCGCGATGGTCCACAGACCACGCTGCTCCTGCGGGACGAAGCCCGAGATCACGATCACGAGCGGCAGACCCGGGATCACGAGGAACACGTTCGAGAACAGCGAGAAGGCCTCGTCGGCGAAGCCGCCGATGTACGCGCCCAGGATGCCGAAGAACGCCGAGAGCAGCGTCGCCAGCACGCCGACGATCAGGCCGATCTGCAGAGATCCGGCCGTCGCGTAGGCGAGCTGCGCGAACACGTCCTGCCCGGTCTGCGTGGTTCCGAGGATGTGCTCCGCACTCGGCGGCTGCAGCCCCGTGTCACGGATGGTCGTCGGGTCCTGCACGAAGAACGGGCCGATGACGCCGAAAAGGGTGATGCCGCCGATCAGGATCAGGCCGAAGGCGAGCCACGGCGTCATCGTCGGGAGCATCATCCGCCAGGCGGAGCGCGGCGGCTTGCCCCGCTCCGCTCGGGCGGTCGCGAGGGTCATCGTCGAGTCGGCGACGGTGGGCTCGGTCCGAGGTGAGAGGTTCGTCATGCGCCGAATCCTTCCGAGGGGTGAAGCGTGGATGCGGGATCCGCGGTCGTCGTCGCGCGGCTCATGCGTTCACCCGGGTGCGCGGATCGATGAGGCCGTAGAACAGGTCGACGATCAGGTTGGCGCCGAGCACGGCGAGGGTGATGAACAGGAACAGGCCCTGCATCAGTGCGTAGTCGTTGTTGGTGACGGCCGAGAGCAGCTTCGATCCGATGCCCGGGTACGAGAACACCTGCTCGGTGACGATGGACCCCGACACGACGAAGCCGAGCGAGATCGCGAACCCGGCGATCGACGGCAGCACCGCGTTGCGGGCCGCGTAGCTGCGCAGGATGCGGCCGGGTGTGAGCCCCTTCGCCTGCGCCGTCACGATGTAGTCCTCCGACAGCGTCGACACCATCATGTTGCGCATGCCGAGCAGCCAGCCGCCCACCGACGCGATGACGATCGTGAGCGCGGGAAGGAACCCGTACTGGATCGCGGAGGCGATGAACTCCCAGCTGAACCCGGGATCGAGCACGACGTCGTATCCGCCCTGCGACGGGAACATCTTGAGCGTCGAGGCGAAGAAGTAGACCAGGATCAGCGCCAGCCAGAAGTACGGCACGGCGGCGAGCAGGGTGGTGGCCGGCACCAGCGAGTCCAGCCAGGTGCCCGGCTTCCACCCCACGATCGCGCCGAGGGTGACACCGATCACGGCGGCGAGCACGGTCGCCACCCCGACGAGGACGATCGTCCACGGCAGCGAGGTGCTGATCACCTCGGTCACGGGTGTCGGGAAGTAGCTCACCGAGACGCCCAGGTCGCCGCGGAAGACGTTGACCAGGTAGTTCCAGTACTGCAGGAGCAGCGGCTGGTCGGAGTCGCCGCCGAGAAGGAGCTCGTAGGCCTCGCGGGTCGCGGGGGTGACGATGCCACCCCGCTGCTGCAGCTTCGCGAGCAGGATGTCGACCGGATTTCCGGGCAGCAGCCTGGGGATGAGGAAGTTCAGGGTCAGCGCGGCCCAGAGGGCCACGAGGTAGAACCCCAGCTTGCGTACGACGTAGTTCACGGCGTCCGTCCTCCGTCCCGGCCCACGGGATCCTTCGCGGCGGCGATCACTCTCACTCCCCCGTCGGCGTCAGCGACTTGAAGATCTGCGCGTTGTCCGGCGACGCCCAGATCGCCGGGAAGGCGTAGAGGTCGTCGAGCGTCGGCCAGCCCGTGAACTTGTCGGCGTGGAACTCGCTCGTCGTGCCGCCGGTCAGCACCGGGATGTACGGCATCGACGTGACGATCTCGGCCTGGATGATGTCGAACTGCGCCTGGCGTGCGGCGGTGTCGGCCGGGTCGGTCGCCTTGAGCACGGCGAGCGCGGCGTCGACCTCGGGATCGCTGAAGCGCGCGACGTTCTGCGGGGCGACCTCGCCGACCGGGGCCGTGAACTCGGTGTTGAAGTACTTGTCGTAGAGGAAGTAGGGGTCGGATGCCGCGCCCTGCCCGAGCGAGTCGATCGCCAGCTGGTAGGTGCCCTTGCCCTTCTTGTCGGTCCACTCGTTCCACGACGACTGCGAGACCTTCAGCTCGATGCCCGCGGCCTTGAGCTGCTGGGCCATCGTGTCGATGGCCGTGATGTAGTCGGTCCACCCGGTCACGACCTCGACGGTCAGCGCGAGCGACTCGCCGTCGCGGGCGTAGATGCCGTCTGCCCCCTTCGCCCAGCCGGCGGCCTCGAGGATCTCGGCGGCCGCCTCGGCGTCCGGCGTGCCCGGCGCGACGGGCTCGGTCACCGCGGCCGAGATCAGGTCCTTCTGCGTGGTGGTGAGCGCGAACGTCGGCGAGATCTCGCTGGCGGTGTTCTGGAAGGCCAGCGAGTTGATCTGGTCGCGGTTCAGCGCCGCGTAGACCGCCTGTCGCACAGCGGGGTCGGTCTGCGGCCCCGTGCAGCCGAGCTCGGCGCTCGAGCAGGTGAGCAGGGCCACCTGGTTCTGCGGGATCGTGATCGCGTCGTAGCCCGGGTAGGTCGTCGACACGTTCTGGATGTCGGGAACGGGGCCGGTCTGCCAGTCGATCGTGCCGGCCTTCAGCGCGTCGGCACCCGCGGTGTTGCCCGACAGCGACAGATATCGCACGGCCTTCACCGCGGGCTCGCCGTCCCAGTAGTCCGGGTTCGACTCGAGCGTGAACGCCTGGGGCTTGAAGTTGCCCAGCGTGTACGGTCCGGTGCCGACCGGCTCGGCCATGACGTCGGTGGTGGGGTCGATCCCCGACCAGATGTGCTCGGGCACGATCGGCGTGCGGCCGAGGATCGTCGGGCCGCTCACGAACGCCGGGTAGTCCCAGGTGAACACGACCTGGGTGTCGTCGACGGCCTCGACCGTGCCGTCGAATCCGCCGTTGTTCAGCGAGGGCGTGTCGAGCATCATCTGGAACGTGTAGGCCACGTCCTTCGCGGTGAAGGCCTCGCCGTCTGACCAGGTGACGCCGTCGCGGATCGCCACGGTCAGCTGCGTGCCGTCGTCGTTCCACGTGTACTCGGTGCCGAGCAGCGGCACGTAGGGGTCGTTGTTCACGTTCGTGACGAAGAAGAGCGATTCGTAGATCGTGCCGATGCCGCCGATCTGCGAGGGCGAGTACGGGTTGAAGTTGATCTGGTAGTCGCCGGACTGGCCGGTGTAGGCGACGAGGGTGTCGGCACTCGACGACGAGGACGATCCCCCTCCCGCGGGCGCGCATCCCGACAGCAGGACTGCGGCGGTGGCGGCGGCCGCGGCGCCCGCGATCCAGAGCCGCGCGGACGGTCGTACGTGGTGCTTTCTGCGGAACATCGTTGGTCCTTTCTCAGGCGCGTCCGCTGAGAGCTGTCGGCGCCGACTGTGTGGTGGTGATCGAGGAATCTCACCTTCCGGCCCCATTGTTACTTAGCTAAACTATGTCCGTCAAGCGTTTTCCGAGAAGCTCTCCGAACGCACTCAGCCGCGAAAGGGCACCATGACCGACCTCGCACTTCCTCCCGCGCACAGCGACGATGCTGCGCGCCACGACCGCACCGACGCGCTGCGTCTCGACAGCACCGACGCTGCGCGATTCACCCATCTGCGTCGCGATGGGGTCTCCCTGCTCGTCGAGAACTCCGCCGGCGATGCGTCGGATGCCGCGACCGCCGCCCTGCCTCAGGTGCTGTTCTGGGGCGCCGACCTCGGGTCCCCGACGGCCGACGAGCTCGTCGATCTCGCCACGGCGGTCAGCCGTCAGCATTCGTCGGGAGATCTCGACGCCGCCTGGCAGGCCTCGATCCTGCCGATGGACCGTGACGGATGGGCCGGCCGCCCGGGGCTCGCCGTCTCCCGTCGCGGATTCCCCGTGCATCCCCGATGGGATCGGGTCGAGTGCATCGCCGACGACGAGGGGCACGTGCTCTCGATCGTCGCCGACGACACCCGCAACGGCATGCGGCTCGAGTCGACCATCGCGATGCAGGTCGGCGGAGTCGTCACGGTGGAGCACTCCCTGACCTCGACCGCGCCCGACGAGCACGACGACAACGGCGGCTCCACCGGCGCCCTCTCCGTCGGCTGGCTCGAGGCGACGCTTCCCACCCCCAAGGCCGTCGACCACCTGACCTCGTTCTCGGGCCGGTGGACCCGCGAGAAGGCGCCGCACACGAGCGCCGTCCCGCGCGGTTCGACCGTGCGGCAGACGCGGCGAGGCCGGGGTGGGCACGACTCCCCGATGCTCTACCTCGTGTCGATCGACGCTCCCCGCGACCGTGCCGGCGAGCTCTGGGGCGTGCACCTGGGCTGGAGCGCCGACGTCACCTACCGCAACGATCGACTGCCCGATTCGGTCGACGTCCTGGGTGCGGGCGAGCTCCTGCGCACGGGCGAGGTCACCCTGCGACAGGGCGAGACCTACACGACCCCCACCGCATACTTCGCCTGGTCGGGTGCCGGCCTCGACGGTCTGTCCGAGCGATTCCACCGGTACCAGCGCGCCCGCCCTCAGCATCCGATCCGTCCGCGCCCGCTCGTGCTGAACACCTGGGAGGCCGTGTACTTCGATCACGATCCGGCGTTCCTGCAGACGCTCGCCGACCTCGCGGCACACGTCGGCGTCGAGCGCTTCGTGCTCGACGACGGCTGGTTCCTCGGTCGTCGCCATGACCGCAGCGGCCTCGGGGACTGGATCGTCGACCGCGCGGTCTGGCCCGACGGGCTCGCCCCGCTCGCCGACCACGTGCACGATCTCGGCATGGAGTTCGGCCTCTGGTTCGAGCCCGAGATGATCAACCTCGATTCCGACCTCGCCCGCGAGCATCCCGACTGGCTGCTGCATCCCGCCGATCACCTCCCGACCCCGGCGCGACTGTCGTGGCGGTCGCAGTACGTGCTCGACATCGCGCGGCCCGAGGTCTACGACCACATCTTCGGGCGCATCGACGCGCTGGTGACGGAACTCGGCATCGACTTCATCAAGTGGGATCACAACCGCGATCTGGTCGAGGCGGAGCACGCGGGCGCACCGGGCACACACGCTCAGACCCTCGCGACGTACCGCATGATCGCCGAGCTCAAGTCCCGGCATCCGGGGCTCGAGATCGAGTCGTGCTCGTCCGGCGGCGCCCGCAGTGACCTCGGCGTCCTGAGCGTCGCCGACCGCGTGTGGGCGAGCGACTCGAACGATCCGATCGAGCGTCAGGACATCCAGCGCTGGACCCAGCTGCTGCTCGCTCCCGAGCTGGTGGGAGGACACGTCGGCCCGACGACCGCGCACTCCTCGGGGCGCACGACGTCGCTCGCGTTCCGCCTCGCGACGAGCCTGATGGGATCCGCAGGATTCGAGTGGAACATCGCCGAGTGCACCCCCGACGAGGTCGAGGTCCTGCGTCGGTGGGCGGCGCTCTACAAGGAGCTCCGCACGACGATCCACACCGGTACCGCCGTGCACGCCGACGTCCGCGACCCTGCGCTTCGGGTCGTCGGCGCCGTGAGCGTCGACCGTGCCGAGGCCGTGTTCACGATCGCGAGCGTCGCCACGCTCGAGGATTCGCTGCCCGAGCGCATCCGCCTGCACGGACTCGACCCCGACGCTCGGTACCGCCTCAGGGTCCGCGACGAGATCGGCGCGGCGCCGCACGGCTTCGCGACGCCCGAGTGGTTGAAGTCCGGGGGCGTGACCCTGTCGGGGGCCGTGCTCGGCACGGTCGGGGTGCAGATCCCCCCGTTCTGGCCCGCGCAGGCTGTCGTCCTGCACCTCGTGCGCGCGTGACACCCACCCCGGACGCATGAGAATCGCCCGGCCGATCGCTCGTC